>NZ_JAMDLG010000001.1:889785-1527683 GCF_023721715.1 Parasegetibacter sp. NRK P23 | reverse complement strand
TTCCTGTTGCTTGATCGCAGCCACTATTTGGCTCTCGGTAAATCTTGTCTTTTTCATCGTAGTTAACAGTTTAAAGATAAAGAGATAACTCTACTCTAAAACTGACGGAATTGGGGCCGCTGACAGAATAGCAGAAGCCACAAAACTTTTACCGGTACCGGTGGAGCAGGTTCTCACTTTTTTAATGAACTCCTCTTCGACGAGCGGTGTGTCGGCGTATTTCAATACTACATATAATGCTCCATAGGTGAATCAAAATCTCAAATTGATCTTTCACACTTTTTCCAGTTGCCGTAACCGACCCATATACGATTGCCAATAATTTCGTTTGGTGGTTTCATCCAGATAAGACGCCATCGTTAATTCCTGCACTTTATTCGCTTGGGAAACCATTAGTTGCCTGATTGCATCAAAGGAAGCCTGCGAAACGCCTGCCTGATCGGCTAATACGGAGAACTGCTGCATCATTTTCCCTTGTGCCATTTCTTTTGGTAATAAGCCCTCATCTAAGGCGAAATCCTTATCGTTAATGTGAATCCTGCTGTTAAGCAGGTCATATGCCGGACTAAGGCGATAGTCCCCCATTGGTGTTTCAAGGAGAGAAAAATTCTTGAAATGCGCATCCCCATTTGAGAAGAGATAGTTGAACATGAGCAGTTTCAGTAATTTCGGCGCTTCTACGGGATATGCCGGTACACATTTTTGCATGAGTTGAAATAGCTGCAAATAATTGCCGAGGTACTTATAATGTTCACCATGCGTTTGAGGGGTACGCCCGGCAAGGGATGCGAAATCCTCCTGCGCCAGTTTCCTATCATTTTCATCAACATCAAAACGTTTCGTGATATATGCTGGTGCTCCATTCCGGAAGAAGATCAGCGCATTCTCTGCTGTTTCAATATGGTACACTTGTCGCGCAATCTGCATGGTAAGGTGTTCATTCGGGGGCATCTGGTCCGGTCGCCGGCCGGCTGCCGGAATTGGTTTTAAAATGTAACTACCTCGCTCCCCCTCTTTAATCAATCGAAGTTTGTTCTTCTCAAGCAAAACAGAGAATTTTTCCTGTACGCCGGAGATAGATATGTTTTTTCTGTTTTCATCAAATAGTTCGTCCATTGCGGCATTGGACGCGGGAGAATCATAGGGAAGAAGATGACTTACCTTGCGGCCTTTAAAGACCCTTACGAGTGCTGTCCGACTATAGGTGTGGTGGCCAGGGGCCAGCGTACCAGGGCAATGTTGGAAATCTGGTAAAGGCATGTTTAATCAATTTTTGACACGGTTACCGCGCCAATGGTGTCTGTTTGGGCAATCGTCAGCAATAACCCGAAATAATCGTTCTGGTCCAGGTGGTTAAGCTGGCAAACGACTTGTTTGTTTGATCCTTCCGGCAGCATGTTGTAGAAGAATGGGAATAGGTAAGGAGAAGTGTATGGCGCGGCGACTTTCGGCAATGTAAGACTGATCGCCGGTTTACCCCTGTCTTCTACCCACGATGCGTTATACCGGAACGTGAACGTACCGTCATCATATTGTGTTAATATGCCGGCTTCCTGCCCTTTAAAAAGAATCTTTGCTGCTCTCATGCGTTAATTCCCTGTTTTTAACGACAACCGTTACCTC
The DNA here is from genome assembly GCF_023721715.1 of Parasegetibacter sp. NRK P23. NCBI lineage: Bacteria > Pseudomonadati > Bacteroidota > Chitinophagia > Chitinophagales > Chitinophagaceae > Parasegetibacter > Parasegetibacter sp. NRK P23. The sequence continues at coordinate 1,526,060 of NZ_JAMDLG010000001.1, read as the reverse complement.
AAGGCCCAGTGCGTCACCGATTTTTTGGAGTGTTTGCAAGGTAGGATTGCCTTTGCCGCTTTCAAATTGCTTCAAGGTCCTCAATGCTACGCCGGAAAGTTGCGCGAGCGTTTCCTGCGTCACATTTAAAGATTCCCTTCTGGCTTTAACAATATTAAAAACTTCATTGAAGTGCATTATAACGCCTTTTTTTATTGTAAATTTAAACATTCCGAATTAAAATTCATTATAAAGGGCATTAAAAAACACTTTTTAATTAAAATGGTTTTCAATTATAATTAAAGTGGGCCAAAAAGGGCAGTATGGCGCCCTTTTTGAAAGACGCTTGGACTTAATCACATAAGTATAAACCCACATTGAAAGGTCTGTTGATTCCATGAACGTTGTTGCACGCCCCTCAATTTTCACAAAACTTTTCACTACCCACTTTTCAGGTTTCTGTAATTTCAGCCCTCTGTTAAACCTTTTGTTATGAAATCATCCCTCCTGCTTTCAGGCTTTTTCCTATTCTTTTGCACCATGCCACTTTTCGCCCAGCCAACCGATTGTAAGGAGCTTCTGCAAGAGAATGAGTACCTCAGGAAAACGCTCAAAATACTTGCTCCCGTTAAATCGGCAAACTTCGAAAATATAGATTTCAGCATCCTCACCTGCGAAGGCAATATAAAGGAACAGACAATCAGGCTCACCCTGCTTATTACCAATCGTGCGGCCAATACTGAAATCAGTTTCCGGAAATCGAATGTGGTAGACATACAAGGCAACGAATTTGAAAGCAGTGGTATCAATATTGGAAGCGGCGGATTCCGGGGAAAAGTATATACCGATACGCCCGTAAAAGCTGTGTTTGAATTCAGGAAAATATTACCCGCCACCAAACTGCTGAAACTAATAGCAATAGAGTTTACGGGCAACAAAGGCGGATTCGAATTTAAAGACATTCCTGTTACCTGGAGATAGTCACTTATAAAAGACGCTGAGAGAGAAGAAGGTAATAATTCAAAAAAATCTCACACCAAGTAACCCCGTATCCTATTTTTTATGTATTTTGTAACCGATTGCATTTTAACCCTTAAGCCATAACCATTTACCTTACATGCAAAAGCAACTGTATCTCCTGTTCCTTACCCTTACCTGTCTTTCCGCTCAAGCCCAGATCACTTTTGAAAAAGGATACATCATTGATTCCCTTGGCGTGAAAACGGAATGCTTTATACGGAACAATGAGTGGAAAAGTAATCCTACACGATTTCAATACAAACTTTCTGAAACAGGGGAAGCAAAATGGGCTTCTGTAAAAGATGTTCGCGAATTCAGTGTTTACAACACGTTCAGGTTCATCAGCCAGACGGTACTCATCGATCGCTCCAGCGAAGACATGAACCAGCTGAGTGAAGAAAGCGCGCCTGATTTTAAAGAAGAAACACTCTTCCTGGAAATGCTGATGGAAGGAAAGGCCAATCTTTACAAGTATGAAGACGGCTCCCTGTTACGCTTCTTCTTTAACAAAGATGGTGGCACGATACAACAACTCGTTTTTAAAAGTTATTTTGTTTCGGCTACTGCATCGGCCCAGAATAATGCTTTCAGGCAGCAATTGGAAGAGCAACTTACCTGTAAAGATCTTTCAAAGGAAAATTTTCAGCAATTAAGTTATGCCCGGAATGAACTGATGCGTGTTTTTCGCGCATACAATACCTGCGAGGGCTTTGAACCGGTTGTATTCGAAAAAAGCAACAAGAAGATGAGTGTTCACCTGTTGGTACGCCCGCGCCTGAATATATCTTCCTTTGAACTGGAGAACAGTTCAAGCAGCTACCGTGGCGCGCAAATGAGCAGCAAGCCCGCTTTCGGGTTTGGCTTGCAGGCGGAATTTGTATTGCCATACAATAAAGGAAAATGGGCCTTGCTGGCAGAGCCTGTTTTTCAGTATTTCAGTGGTGAATCGTCCAGGAAATCTTCCTCCGTGTTGAATACCGATGTCATTACAAGCGTAAACTATAAATCGGTAGAGGCGCAGGTGGGACTAAGACATTATTTTATGTTGAATGAACAAGCTGCATTGTTTCTGAATGCCGCTCATATCCTCGATATCAGCTTCGCTTCTTCGGTCGTGGTAGAACAATCCAACGGGCAGAACCGGAATGAATTGAAGGTGGATGGAAGACGGAACTGGGGGATCGGTGCGGGGTTCCGGTATAAAAACAAGTTCAGTGCGGAACTCCGGTACCAGACGCCCAGGGATATTGTTGGGTCCTATTTGTTGTGGAATTCTTCTTACAAGACCAGTTCGCTCGTTTTAGGTTACAGGCTGTTGTAGGCCCCCCGCCAACAGCGGGTTTTTAACTTTTCTTCCAGCCATCAATCCCTTATCTTAACGGCATTAACCATCAACGTTATGCCTAAACTTCCCTTGTTGCTCCTGGCGGCGCTGCCATTCCTGCCCTCTTGCTATATGGCCCGCGCATACAAATTCAGGAACCTGAACCTCCGTTCCCACGAAGACATGCCCTCCGTTCCCATGAACAACAACGGCGCACGTTTTTCTTTTACAACCGCGCCACAACCAGATACCATATTGAAGAACAGGCTGGACAAAGCTTTACAAGGTACCGGCACCGCGGCTTTCCTGGTGATCCGGAACGATTCCCTCCTGTACGAAAATTATTTCAATGGTTTCAACCAGCAATCGTTGCTGCCCTCGTTCTCGGTAGCCAAATCGTTCGTGGCCACATTAATAGGAATGGCTTTGGAAGAAGGAAAAATAAGTTCCCTCAACGAGCCTTTCACCAATTACCTCCCACGCTTTCTGAAAAAAGATGAACGGTTCGCCCGCATCACCATCCAGCATTTACTGGACATGCGCAGCGGACTGGTTTGGAACGAAGGCAGTTACGGTCTGAAGGACGATGCCATCAAAATGGCCTTCCGCCCCAATATGATTCCGCATGTGTACAAAGTGAAGATCAAAGAAGCGCCCGGCAAAATGGATTACCAGAGCATCAATACATTGCTGCTCGCCATGGTGCTCGAAAAAGCAACGGGCATGAAACCCGTGGCCTATCTTCAACAGAAACTCTGGGACCCCCTCGGCATGGAATACGCGGCCACCTGGACCACCGATAAACGCAAGCACGAACTGGCCTACGCGGGCATCAACGCCACCGCCAGGGACTTCGCGAAGTTCGGAAGGCTTTACCTCAACAAAGGCAACTGGAACGGGAAGCAACTGATCACTGAAAGCTGGGTAAACAATACTATTTCCATGGAAGCCATGCACGCCGCGGAAGGGTATAAGAACCAGTTCTGGGGAAGTGGCGCATATACTGAATTTGAAGATTCTTCCACCGCTGTAAAAGCGCTTACAAACACTTCTTTTCATAACGGGCGCGTACAATCGTACAGAACCACCAATGGCACTAAAAGATTTTTTATCTCCTATACTGGCAGTGCCTTTTACGCATTGGGCATCCTGGGGCAATACATCTATGTGAATCCCGCCAACAACAGTATCATAGTAAGGTTGGGCTACCATTGGAACCATCCAAACATGCAACTCAGCAGATTTATTGCCGCGGAAAGTAACCGGCTCTAACACAGCCCCTCACTACAGGATGGTGCCTCCATACGGTTAATTATATTGCGTGCTTACCGAAAAAGGTTTGCCATGACGATTGTAAAAAGAATTGCCGCCCTTTGCTTTCTGATGCTAATTTTACTGCACGCCAACGCCCAGAAAAGCATGGGCGATCTCAAAGGGAATTTCCAGCGCAGCAACAATGTTTTCAGATTTCTTACCACCAATGGAGAAACCAGGATCGAATTCTGTACCGACGATGTTTTTCGGGTAAGAACCAGTTGGGATGGACGTTTTGAAGCCAACGAACCATGGATGGTGGTGAAGTACAACTGGGCACCGGTGAATGTTACCGCTGCCGACAAAGGTACCGCTATTCAGCTGAGCACCGCCAAACTCTCCGTGAGGATCAATAAAACCCCATTTTCTATTGATGTGTACACTTCCGGTGGCAAGCTGCTTTCCGCGGAGAAAAATGTGGCCGAAGGCGGAAGTTCAAAGCAAGAAGATACCATCACTACCACGAAATCATTGGATGCTTCCGAACATTTTTTCGGCTTCGGTGAAAGAATGGATTTCCTCGACCAGCGCAGTAAAAAACTTCGGCTGAACGTGGGCAGGGGAAAGGGATTGCCGCACGTGATCGGCGCCTATAATGTGAACGAGGCCAACTATTCGCCCGTTCCCTTTTTTATGAGTACAAAAGGGTATGGCATCTTCTTCCACAACTCCTTCGCCACGACCTGGGACATGGGTTTTTCCACGCCCGGACAGTACAGTTTTTCCGCGGATGGTGGTGAAATGGATTACTATTTTATGTATGGCTCATCGTTCCCGGTTATACTGGATCGTTATACCGATATCACTGGAAAATCACCATTGCTCCCCGAATTCGCGTTGGGTTTACATGTAGGTACTTACGCCGGCGGAACCTGGGGGCACGAAGCGCTCACCTCCGATACTTATGTGTTGGCGCTTGCAAGAAAGTTCAGGGAACTGGGCATTCCCGTGGACATCCTTCACCTCGATTCCGTATGGCGGATTTTTGGAAAGAACGGTGGAAAAGGCGCCACCTCTTTTGAATGGCGGGAAACATTCAAAAATCCGCGGCTCATGTTCGATAGTTTGTACAAGATGAACTATAAGATGGTGGGTATGCACATCCGGCCCCGGTTCGATAACGGGAATACTTTGCAACTGCTGGATACGGCCCGCGAAAAAGGATATGTTTACCCTGAACCGGGCAACAAGGGGGAGTTCGTGAACTTCTTCGATTCCACTTCCGTGAACTGGTGGTGGAACCATGGCGTAATGCGCATCGCCTCCCAAGGTGCGATGTTCCTGAAAACGGATGAAGGAAGCGCCTTTGGCGGACTGGCCAATGAAAGTGAAAAAACTGGTCCCACCGACGAAAAAGCACGGAAACTCCACAATGTTTTTCCCATCGCCTACGCGAAAGCGCCCTACGAAAAGTTCCGGGATTTTAACGGGATCAGGGGCATGAACCTCACCCGGGAAGGATACGCGGGCATCCAACGGTATCCTTATATTTTTGCCGGAGACTGGCCCAGTGAATGGCAGTATTTTGAACCTGTGATCAAGGCTGGACTTAATATCGGCGTCTCCGGTGTGGGAAACTGGGCGCATTGCATGGGCGGCTTTGAACACAAGGCCGATCCCGAACTGTACATCCGGTGGTGCCAGTTCGGGCTGATGAGCCCTGTGGCGCACCTCTTCGGCATGGACCACCCCGATTATAAAGAACCCTGGCGTTATGGCGATACCATCCTGCATATTTTTAAAAAATTTGATGCCCTCCGCTATCGGCTCACACCCTATCTATACGCCGCCTCCAGGGAAATGCATGATACGGGGATGCCGCTGATGCGCGCCCTGGTATTGCACTACCAGAACGACGAGCGTGTGTACAACATCACCGACCAGTATATGCTGGGGCCATCGCTGATGGTATGTCCTGTTACCGTGAAAGGCGCGCAAACACGTACCGTGTATTTACCGGAAGGGGAATGGGTGAATTTCTGGACAGGCTCCCGGCACAAAGGAAAGCAATACCTGCATGTGGTAACACCAATCGATGAAATGCCCATGTTTGTGAAAGCAGGCGCCATACTCCCCATGCAGCCCGCTATGCTTTATCACGGCGAAAGCGCCGTGGACACGCTTACATTGCAGGTGTATGATGGCAGTTCCGGTACCTGTAAAATGTACCAGGATGATGGGAAAAGCCTGGATTACCAAAAAGGCGGATTCGCCTTTACCAGTGTTCAACTGCTGAAGGAAAAGAACACAACAAAGATAACGGTGAACAAACCATCAGGGGATTTTGAAGTGCCGCCAACACAATATGCACTCCGTTTTTATACAACGGTAAAGCCGGTGAAAATCACGATCAACGGCAAGGCACTTACAGATACTGAATGGCGTTATGATACCACAAAGCAATTGCTTACTGTAGAAAACGCCGGCGATAATAGCAGGGAAATAAATATCTTGGTGCAGTAAAAACCAACCATGAACACTTCCTCTTTGAATTGGAACGCCTCGCTCTATGATACGAAGCATGATTTTGTTTCTAAATACGGGGAGGCCCTGCTCGATATCCTGGATGCCAGGCCCGGCGAAACCATTCTGGACGTGGGCTGCGGCACCGGCGACCTTGCCGGGCAGATAGCTGCTTCCGGTGCTCAGGTAACAGGCTTCGACTTCTCCCCGGACATGATCGATGCCGCAAAAACCAAGTTCCCCGATATCGAATTCCATGTCGCTTCCGCCAGTAACTTCCAGTTTCCGGGCACCTTCGATGCTGTGTTCTCCAATGCAACCCTTCACTGGGTTTTGGATTACAAAGGCGCGGCGCAGTGTATGTACAGGGCGCTCCGCAAAGGCGGCAGGCTGGTACTGGAAATGGGCGGAAAAGGAAACGTAGGCTCCATCGTTTCCACCCTGCGCGCTGAATTGCGCGACAAAGGATTTGAAAAGAATGCAACCGCGCAATGCTGGTATTTTCCCTCACTGGCGGAATACGCCACCGTACTGGAGAATGCCGGGTTCAGGGTCCGGTTCGCCACGCATTTCGACCGTCCCACCCCATTAAAGGAGGAAGGTATCGTGAACTGGCTGCGCATGTTTGGATCCGCATTCTTCCATGGAATGACCGAAAATGACATTACTGAAGTGCTGCAACAGGTTCAGGAAAAACTCAAGCCCACCAACTTCATCGACGGTGTATGGACAGCCGATTATAAACGTTTGCGCGTGGTGGCCGTGAAAGAATAAGCTTATTGCGGCTTGTAAGTCACGATATCAATACCGATACCGTTCGGGTCCAGGATCGCGAAATGCCGGTCGCCCCAGGGTTCATCGCGTAAAGAGATGGCTATGGGAATATGCTTTGCGCTAATCTCTTTGTACACCTCATCCACGTTGTCCACTTCTATCGTCAGGAACATCCCTTTTCCCGGAAAAGCCGGTTGAAAAATCGGTTGCTGACTGGGGTGATCCGGCAGCAGAAAAGCAAGTTCAGCCTGCTTTCCAGGCGTGTGCATCAACAAGTAGAATTCATTTTCAAAGGTGACCCCGAAATGCAATACTTCCTGGTAAAAAGCTTTCGTTGCTTCGAGTTTACTGGTAACTATGCCGGCGTTCATTTTCATGGTGGTCGTTTTAATATTGGCATGCCCTGCCGGGGTAAACCAACAAACCAGGGCAAGCATTGCGGTGAAAAAATTGATGCGCATTGCGTTAAATTGATGACACAAAGTTGCGCGTCAAAACACCGGGAACATAGTAAAAAACGGACATAATCAGAACGCTTGGGAAGGAGTGGTCCCGAACATGGTTTTGAAGTCTTTGATGAAATGCGCCTGGTCGTAATAACCCAGGTCGAAAAAGAGTTTTTCCTTTTTGAGACTAATCACGGAAGGTTTCGCCGCAAGTAACTGCTGGAACCTCACCACCTTCCCGAAAGTTTTTGGTGATTCGCCAATATAATGTCCGAACAACCGGCGCAACTGTCTGGAGCTGATACCTGTTTCCCGGTTGTGTTCCAGGGGAATATTGCCGGCGTTTCCGATCAGTAACGCAAGTGCATTCAAAACCCTTGGATCGGCAGCGAGTAAGGCGTGATGCGCCTTGGGGAGGAAAAACGCGTCGGCTTTTTGTTTGAATATTGCAGCATCCTGAAACGCGTCGGCCATCGTTTCCAGGAAAATGCAACATGCTTTATTGACCATATCCAACTGAACGGACCGGTTGGCAAGGTCGGCTGCGTTCACCGGGAAAAAAAGCGGGAATGCACCCGGTAAAAAACGTATGCCTGCATAGTGAAAAAAACGGGGCAATGGGAACTCGGTATAGCCCGAACAAAAGCCCATCACAAAATTTTCTTGCGGTTGCAATACATCAGCAAATACATCCACACAACCATCAGCCACTACCCTATAGTTGAAGGGATTTTGCAGTGGACTTTCCGTTTTCAGTTCCCAATAACAATGTATAAATCCCGATAACGCAGGATGGGGACGCAACTCTGTGTAGGATACATGCTCCTCCTTCCCTGATACTGTGGGCTGTACAGGACCGAAATTCCTGAACACCTCCCGTAATGCTTCGCCGGAAATCCCCGTTCTACTATCAAGATAATAATTGGCCATAAATCCTTACTAAAAAACACCTGTGTTCATCCTAAAGAAAACGCAAAGAAACAACGCCTTGCCTCTGCGAGGCACGAAGCAGTGCTTCTTTGCGCTGCGAACTGCGAGGTATAAAGCAGGAAGCAGTTGCGTGAAATATTCCTCAAATCTTGTCTATCCGATAAAACTCACATCGAGCGAAATAGGCACAGCCGACAGTGCTTTAGACACCGGGCAACCCGCTTTTGCACCATTGGCGAATTCGGTGAATTTCTCCGCGTCTATACCAGGCACCTTACCCGTAAGTTTCAGCGCAATTGCTGTGATCGCGAATCCTCCATCCACCTGGTCGAGTGTAACGGTTGCTTCTGTAGTAAGTTCCTCAGCCACAAAACCGGCTTGTGTAAGCGCGAAACTCAGGGCCATGTTAAAGCAACCTGAGTGTGCGGCTGCGATCAGTTCTTCCGGGTTAGTGCCGGCTTTGCCGTCTTCGTTCTGGAAACGGGTTTTCGCGGAATAAGGTGTGTCGTTGAAAAAACCGCTTGGCGCATTCAGGCTGCCGGAACCATCGGGACCGTTCCCTTTCCATACTGCGGTTGCTCTTCTTTTCATCATTGGTATTCTTTTTTAAGTTATAGATGAAGGTGATTGAAATGAATCAAGGGTATATTTTTTCATGAAGGTTACGGAGAGCTATGGAAGGTAAGAAAAAAGTCCGGACCAAAGTCCGGACTTTAAAAGATGTTTTTGTTACGCTAACCCCGTTTTTTCACCGTGATCATAGCTCCTCAATCACGGATACGCCCCTGGTTTTATCACCACTGGTCCATTCCCATACTTCGTGAAGGCGTATCTTTCCATTGGGAAGTATTTCCGGCGTCGAACTGCACCTGCCTGTCATCAGTTTACCTTCATCGTTTACCTGGTGATAACACATTTCGATGCGGCCCTCTTCATCAACAATCCCAAGAAGGTGGCCCTTGCGGATTTTTCCCCCTGCGTACGCCGCGCTGAGTACTTCTCCATCCTGTTTGTAGTGGAAAATCGTCTCTGCCGAGGTTTCTCCATTTTCCGTATTGGACACAGGCCTGAATTTCTTTCCGTTGTACGATATCATTTCGGAAAGATAGGAAACAAACGCATGCTGCTCGTTTATCCAGGCAGAGGTTTTGCCGGCGATGGTCCGTAAAAATAATTCCCAGGAAAGTTGCATGATCGTGGATGAGATAGGTAATGCGTATTCGATTGATCAGAACGACATATCATCCGCGCTCGGGCCATAACTTCCGGGGATGGGAATGTCCAGCAAACGCAGGAACACACCCAGTTGTGCACGGTGGTGTATGGTCTGGCTCAGGCTGACCCTCATCATGCCTGCCTTCGTTGTGTTCACGTAAATATCATTACCGCTGCGCAGTACCCATTTTTCGTCCAGTTTTTCTTCATTGGATTTGGAAAGAAGTTCCAGTCCGCTTTCCAGGTTTTTCTCAAAATAGGCCAGCAACTCCTCGTTGTTATGAATCTGCACGGGGGTGTAAGGCGATGTGGCGAAATCCAACTCGTCCGTAGTAACGGCCATGGATACCCAGGAAGGAAGTTCCGCGATATGCGTGGCGAGTTGTCGCATACTCATGCTTTTGGGATGCGGCTTCCAATCGTATTTATCTTCAGGAACAATAGACAGCATTTTCCTGGTGGTAACCGCTTCGTCCTGCATTTCTTTTAATAGTGTGTTGATGGTCTTTGACATTGTTGTAGGTTTTTATTGTTTGATAACACAAAGAAAGCCACACCCACTGACAGCCCTATGGCAGTGGTGTTTTGAAAAATGAAAAAAGATTTGATCGGTGAAAAAACGGTGAATGAGGATAGAAAAACACCAATTGGTTTTTATAGCCGGAAAATCAGTATAAATTTGTGTTGCATTATTCCGGAACGCCCCACCTCCACCACCTGGCGTTCTTATTTCAAAAACAAAAGAATGAAAAAAGATCAAACCATCTGGTTATCCTATGACCTTGGATTGAAAGGGGATTATCCAGGCCTATATGCTTTTCTTGATGCACAGGAGGCCCGTGAATGTGGAGAAGGGCTCGCTTTCTTCAAAAGAAAAGCTGAGGAGGATATGGCAGAATCCATCCGACAGGAATTGAATAAATATATGAAAGCCGCAGCCACTGACAGGGTGTACATTGTTTTTCTTGATGAGAAAAACGGGAAGCTGAAAGGAAAATTTCTTTTTGGAAAAAGAAAGCGTGCATTGTGGGAAGGATATGCGCTGAAAGAAGGATTGAATGAAGAAGATTTTTAGCATGAGAAATGTAATACTGACTGATACAGGATTTTGGCTGGGATTATTAGACCCGGGAGATTAGTTCCATGAGCATAGTCTTGCCATTATGGAACTAATCTCCGCCGGAAAAATCGTGATGCCCTGGCCTTGCGTATATGAAACCATGTCGACAAGATTAGTGCGGCGTAAAAGACAGTTGATCTTATTAAAAGAGCAGATGAGAATCAATGAAGTAATGGTGATTGATGATTCAGGTTATCGTGAAGGGGCATTGAAAGAGGTCTTTTCTGATCAGTTCGGCAAAACAAAATCCCTGAGTCTTGCCGATATAGTTATCCGGAAAATGATGGAAGATGTTTCGCTCCGGATCAATTTTCTGGCAACATTCAATCAGCCGGATTTCGAAGATGTGTGCAGAAAGCGAATGGTGGAAATATTGTGTTAGTATAGCTAATACTTTACGGGCAACTGCTTCATGTATTCGCCTACTTCTATATGGTCCTTTTTACGGAACGGAAGCTCCGTATACCTGATGTGCTGTATTCTGGAAACACGAAAGTCGCGGTATTCAACGCGTTTATGGCACCAGCCGATAAGGTGCCAGCTGAAGGCGTAAAAAATCAGGCCAATAGGTTCCACCTCACGGAGACTCGTTTCCTGGTTGTTGTTCCTGTACCCTATCTCGATGATATGGGAATTGGAAATAGCATTCTGTATAACTGACAGGTGCTCGTAGTTGTTGCTGACGGAGTCCGGGAACTGGTGACGAATATTGTTGGTAAGGAGTTCGAGTTTTTCCTTCTGGCTACCCCTTAGTACGTTCTTTACTTTGCTCAGGGCGCTGGAATAATTTCTTTGAATGGAGCGATCGGCTACACCGTTAACAAGTCCTTCCATCAGGAGTAGCGCGTTTGCTTCCTCATTGCTGAAGGAGATGGGCGGCAGGAAATAACCCTGCACCACGAAGTAGCCGCGGTGCTGTTCAAAGCTGACGGGAATACCCTGTTCGCAAAGCGCCTTGATATCGCGGTATACGGTACGGATACTGATGTTGAATTTTTCGGCGATCTTTTCCGCAGGTACAAATTTCTTCGACTGCAGGAAGGTGAGTATCCCGAAAAGCCTGTCTATGCGGTTCATGTTAAGATGTGGTCTGTCAAAGATAGGGTTTTCCATGACGGTAAATTTCAGGCGATGCGCGCTCTCAGGATGGTGCGGAGTTTCTCCGGAGCGGTCCGGCGGAAATCCGAAAGGTATATTTCATGGTGGGTACCAATCAACTGAAGTTGTTTGCTTTGTATGAAAGCTTCCAGTGTGCGGAGTGTTGTATGTTCCTCCTCAAAAGGGCCTGTATGAAGGATTTGAACAAAGCTGCCGCCTTCCTGCTCGAAGAAGCGGATGTTGCGTGCCTCTGGCAGTTGCTTGCGGAAATGAACGATTTCAATGGCAGTCATCATTTCATCCTCGGTAACAAATGGAGGCATCCGCAGCAGTAAGCGGTATGCCCACTCACTGCGTGGTATGAGCAAGGGTGCTTCAGCCATAGAAGTGATCCTGAACTTTTTTTGATCGAACCACCAGAGACATTCAAGTTTGGGAACCTTAAAATCCCGGCCCCTCGCCTTGAAAATATACTTGATGGCATACGCGGTGCTGTGAAGGGCCTGTATCTTTTCAGCAAATGTATTCTCGGAAGGATCGCCTTCTCCCGGGAGTGAAATGTATTGCGCATCGTCCTGGAAAACAATTTCGGGACGACGGGATGCTTTATAATAGGCCTGTTCCTGATTGCGGGGAGATAATGTTGTCATAGCTTTTAAGGTGTTGGTAAAACAAAATAAAAGCACGGCAGTGTCAACCCTATGGCAGTCTGAAAAGGGGGAAATAAAAAATCCCGCCGGAGCGGGATTGGGAGTAACATTCTTTACATAGATGGTTCTTTTTTCTTCGTTTCCTCTTCGTTCATGGCCAGCTTCAGTTCCTGCTTCAGGTTCTTGTCCCAGCTCAGGCTCTGGATCTGCCACCTGGTTCCTGGATTGTACAACACAAAATTGAAGCGTACCGGCTGGCGCTCATATTTCACCAGGAAACTTTTCATCACATAACTGGTACCGATACTTTTTTCAGAAAGTAATTCATACCCCATGTATTTTCCCAGGCCCTGCGTGAGTTCGCGCAGGTGAATCTTATTCTGGTTCATTACTTCCTGGTGCCCCTTCATCCAGCGGTTATGCTGGAAAAGCTGCGTGTAAGCTTTTGTGGGGTATTGCTCATAGAGGTAAAAGAATTCTTCGGTGATGCGTTCCCGTGGTTGTTGCTGTGAGAAGGCGGATGTACAGAAAAGCGTACCTACGAACAATGGCAATAACATTCGTTTCATGTGTATTCAGTTTAGAAAATGAAGGAATGAAAAACGGCGTAGAAGAGTTTGCAATCAACTTAAAGTTATCACAATCCCCGCTTTTTTTCAAGGAACGGGCGGAATAATTTTAACGGTTGTTTCGTTTGCGGCTCCCTAACTTTGCGCCATGAAACCGAGGTTATATTATTGTTACGATGCCTATTGCGGCTGGTGTTACGGATTCAGTCCGGTGATCAAAAAGCTCGCGGCCGAACATGCCGCACAACTGGATTTCGAAGTGCTTTCAGGAGGAATGATTCTTTCCGATAAACCTGCGCATATCGGGGGAATGGCTGAATACATCAAGGGCGCGTACAAAACAGTGGAAGAATACAGTGGCATCCGTTTTGGAGACGATTACCTGTGGCATATCCTCAATCCTGATCAGAGCGACTGGTTCCCGGATTCACTTAAACCGGCCATTGCGCTCTGTATTTTCAAGGAGTATTTTCCTTCCATGCAAATAGTGTTTGCTTCTGATCTTCAATATGCATTACATTTTGAAGGAAGAGACCTTTGTGATGATGAGGCTTACCGGCATTTATTAGAGAAATATTTGATCAACGCGGAAGATTTTTACAAAAAACTCCACGATCCCATATATGAAGAAAAAGCACGTTATGAATTCGCGCTGGTAAAACAACTACAGGTGACGGGGTATCCAACGGTACTTATTCAAACGGCACCATCAAAGTTTTACCTGGTAAGCCGTGGTTTCACGGATTATGAAACCCTAAGCGCCAGGGTGGAAGCCGTGCTGAAAGAGTTGGAAACTCAGGCTACTTCGTAAAATTCGAGGTCCTTCAGAAAACGTGGATCAACGGTTGCCCCGAGCCCCGGTGTTTCAGGCAGGTGAATTTCATGTCCTTTGTATACCATTCCTCCTTCCACAGGATCCGCTTTCATGGTAAAAACCATGTCGAGATCACAATAAAAGATATTGGTCCGGGCCGCCGCGAAATGGGCGCTGGCCGTAAGGCCAAGCCTCGACTCGCACATACTGCCCATCATACAGCGGATGCCGGCCGCTTCCGCGATTCCGTTGATCTTATCGGCAATCCATAGCCCGCCGCTTTTGGCCAATTTGATATTGATATAGTCGCAGGCGCCCATTGCGGTGATCCGTTGCGCATCGTGGTGGTCGAATACGGATTCATCGGCCATAATCGGGATCGGGGAGGCGTCGCAGACGGCTTTTAAGCCTGTATTGTTCCAACGCGGAACAGGTTCTTCGCAATATTCCACGTAATAAGGCGCAATGTTTTGCAGGATCGCTACCGCGGAAACCACATCCCAGCCCTGGTTTGCGTCTACCCGGAGCGGGGTTTCCGGTCCGATCGCCTCCCGGATCATACGGATGCGTTTCGTATCATCCGCAACATTGGTTCCCAGTTTAACCTTGATGGCCGGCGCGTTTTTTCCTTGGAGTTGCAACGCTTTTTTCACCATGTTCTCAGGAGTGGAAAGGCCGATCGTTTCATCGGTGAGCATCACCCTTCCGGTGCCGCCCAGGTACTGGTAAAGCGGAAGTCCCGCCATCTGGGCCCGCAGGTCATACAAAGCCATGTCGAAAGCGCTTTTCAGGGTAGGATGAAAAGCCATATACCTGTTCAGTTCCTGCATTCTGCGTTCATGTTCCAGCGGATTTTTGCCCAGCCATAGCGTGGCGAAATCGCGCGCAAGTGTATACCCCGTGTTTTGTGTTTCGCCTACCAGCATCGGGAACGGAGAACCTTCGCCCCAGCCGGAAAGTCCGTTATCAAGACCGATCTCTATTAATATATTGTGTGCGGCATGAATGGTGCCTAAAGAAATGGTGAATGGCTCCATCGGGATATCGTACTTATAAACGCGGACAAACCGGATACGTGGCATTTTAACTGATTGATTCGTTGAAAAGGGAAATTACAAAATCTCCCGGCTTACGGTGTTTTTACAATCGATTGATCCGTGTTATTCCGTAGTTGTCGGATTTTTGAAAGAATTCCCCCTAAATTTGCCCCCTAATCTTTAAGAACTGACCATGAAATCAACACCGTTCACAGAAAAACACATCGCGCTGGGTGCGAAAATGGCCCCTTTCGCAGGTTATAACATGCCAATTTCCTACTCAGGGATCAACGACGAGCACCATACCGTACGGACCAACGCCGGTGTATTCGATGTGAGCCACATGGGAGAGTTCATCCTGAAAGGACCCGATGCACTCGACCTTATCCAGCGCATCACGACCAACGACGCCTCCAAACTAACTGCCGGAAAAGCACAGTATTCCTGCCTTCCGAACGAAAACGGCGGCATCATCGACGATCTGATTGTCTATTGTATAGAAGAGAACAAGGTTTATATGATCGTGGTGAACGCCTCCAATATTGAAAAAGACTGGAACTGGTTCGTGCAACACAATACGAAAAATGTGGAGATGCACAATGTTTCAGAAAAGACCTGTCTGCTGGCCATCCAAGGACCCAACGCCACCAAGATATTGCAGCCGCTCACCGAAATGGATATTCTCAACCTGAAGTATTACACGTTTGTAAAAGGCACCTTCGCCGGAGTTAAAAATGTCCTGGTCAGCGCTACAGGATATACTGGCGCCGGGGGAGTGGAGATTTATTTTGAAGACGAAGGCGACAACGCCTCCAGGATCTGGGATGCCATATTTGCGGCCGGAACACCACAGGGACTGAAACCCATTGGTTTGGGTGCCCGTGATACCCTTCGCCTCGAAATGGGTTATTGCCTTTATGGCAACGATATTGACGATACTACCTCGCCGCTGGAAGCAGGCCTGGGATGGATCACCAAGTTCACCAAAGATTTCACCGCCCGACCAATACTTGAAAAGCAAAAGGCTGAAGGGATTACCCGAAAACTGGTGGGCTTTCAAATGGTGGACAAAGGCATTCCCCGCCATGGTTATGAGATTGTGGACGAAGCGGGTGATAATATTGGTGTGGTTACTTCCGGCACCCAATCGCCAAGCCTGGGCAAAGCCATTGGGATAGGATATGTAGCCCTCTCACATGCTTCCGGAGAAAACCCCGTTTTTATTAAAGTACGTGATAAACAACTGGCCGCTAAGGTGACCAAGATGCCTTTCGCCTAACTGATTTGAAAAAAATGGAATTGAATAAACCGACTTTATATACCTGCTTCTCACCCGCACTGCTGGACCTGTATACCGTAAACGATGCGGTGGTCGTGATTATTGATGTGCTGCGGGCAACGTCCACGATTACCACGGCGCTTTACAACGGGGCTAAGTGCGTTATTCCTGTGGACAGTGTGGCCCGTTGTATAGAACTGGGCAAACAGATTGATGGCATAACCGCGGGGGAGAGAGATGGGAAGATTGCTGAAGGACTATCTTACGGAAATTCACCCTTTGAATATCCAAGGGAATTCGTGCAGGGAAAAACGCTGGTGCTTACCACCACCAACGGCACAAAACTCCTGCACATGGCGCTCGAAAGGGGAGCGAAGGAAATCATAACAGGATCCTTTCCTAACCTCTCCGCCGTATGCGATTACCTGGTGGAAAAAAAGTTGCCGGTAATATTGGGTTGCGCCGCCTGGAAAGACCGCGTGAACATGGAGGATATGCTGTTCGCGGGCGCGGTGATCAACAGGATCAAGGAAAATTTCTCCATCAACTGCGATTCTTCCCAGGTTGCTGAAACGATGTACCAGACTGCCATAGACGATCTCTTCGGATTCATGCAACAAAAAGGAGCATCACATTACCATCGCCTGATGGGCTTTGGACTGGAAAAAGATATACGGTATTGCCTGGAAGCGGATGGTGCTAATGTGCTCCCGCTCTACCAGGAGGGGAAGCTGATTGTTTACTGATCCGGTTTTCGTGGAACCGTGAGCGGTAGTTAAAAAATATTTGTAGGATTGATTGCATACAATCTGAAAATCTTCCTATCTTTATGGTGTCAATCCGCCGGTGGACAGCATGTGTGGTGGCTGGTGTCTCGCCAGTGCGGATTGACCTTTTTCTAAGAGGTTGTTCTCATGTGTGCGTATAGCTGTGGCGATCAGGGAAATGAAATTTTTATGAATGGATGATCCCTGAACAACGCCGGAAAAGGGGCAGCGATCGATGCCCTTGCTTCCGGTAATGGTGCAGGTTTTCTGTAACTTCAAAATAAAAAATGAGTGAAGCGAAAACCAAACCAACACAAGCGTCAGCAAAAGAGTTTCTTGCGCTGATCCAGGAGGAAGACAAAAGAAAAGACTGTTTGAAGATTTGTGCATGGATGGAAGAATGGACAGGCTTACCCCCGGTGATGTGGGGCGATGCCATGGTGGGTTTTGGAAAATACCATTATAAATATGCCAGCGGTCATGAAGGTGATTGTTTCAGGTGCGGCTTTTCGCCACGGAAACAGAACATCTCGTTATATGTGACAATGGGCTTTGAGCATATCCAGGACCTTTTGAAGCAACTAGGGAAAGTTAAAACCGGTAAGGCCTGTATTTATATAAAGAAACTGGAAGACATTAACGGTGAGGTATTGAAAGCCATCATTGCGAGGAACTTTGAGCGGATGAAACAATACGATTGGGTTACGGAACTGGAGTAGACCGCTGTCAGCGGGCATCCGGGCGTTCAAAAGAGAACAGGAAGGCGGGCTCTACCTCCAGCGCTCCTGCCAACGCCAGCAACATCGTGAAGCTGGGATTGCTTTCTCCCTTCTCAATACGGTGGATCTGGCTGAAATCAACATCAGCTTTATCGGCCAGTTTCCGAAGACTCATCTCCCGGCTTTCCCTGATTTTTTTGAGGTGGCTGCCAAGTGCCTGCAACAAGGCTTCGTTCCTGGTACTGTTCATGAGGTAAAAGTGTGAATATTAAACGCCCCCGTAAATATAGGCAATTACTCTTTTTGATGTAGGTTTGCCACATGCCTTCATTGCTCCCATATTACCAGGACCGGCTGCTGGAAGCCGGATGCGACGAAGCGGGAAGAGGCTGCTTTGCCGGACCGGTGTGCGCAGCTGCCGTGGTGCTGCCACGAGACTTCCACCACCCTTTATTGAACGACTCCAAACAGCTGAAAGCCGCACAACGTGACCTGCTGAGGACTGTAATCGAAAAAGAGGCGATCTCCTTTGGCGTGGCTATGGTGAGCAACGAGGAAATCGACAGGATCAATATTCTGAAAGCGTCTTTCCTGGCCATGCACAACGCCATCGCAAAACTGGCCGTCATCCCTGAGTTATTGCTGATAGACGGAAACAGGTTCACGCCCTATACCGGTATTCCGCATGTATGTCATGTAAAAGGAGATGGTAAGTTCACTTCCATCGCAGCGGCAAGTATTCTCGCCAAAACTTATCGTGACGAGTGGATGGAAAAAGCCCACTTCGAATACCCTTCCTACGGTTGGAACCAGAACAAGGGGTATGGAACGGTGGTACACAGGAAAGCGATTGCGGAGGTGGGGTTGAGCCCCTATCACCGGCTCAGTTTCCGTTTGCTGCAGGAAACACCCGAGCTTTTCGCGGAAGAAACCGAATAACCTACTCCTCTTCCCACGGACCGAGGCCCTGCCGGGTTACAACGGGCTCAGGGCCTGTGCAATCCACAATTGTAGAAGGCGTCATTCCCCCGGGACCAGCATCAATTACAATGTCTACCCGGTCCTTGAAGTTTCGGTAAATAAGTTCCGGATCACAATAATCTTCCACCATCTCTCCGGGAAGTGAGGCGCTGAGGATGGGATGCTGTAATTCGCGCAGCAATGTGCGGACGATTTCATGGTCAGGCACCCGTAACCCGATCGTGTCTTTCCGGCTCTTAAGGATACGCGGCACCTCTTTGCTGGCGGGGAGGATGAAGGTATAAGGACCCGGAAGGTAATGCTTCAACATCCGGTACAAGGGGGTGGAAATGCTTTTCGTGTACTTACTGAGATCGCTGAGGTCGGAGCATACAAAGGAAAGTTGCGCCTTCGCGGGATCCACCTGTTTCAGCCGGGCCACTTTTTCAATGGCTTTCTGTTGGAAAATATCGCAACCCAAACCGTAAATCGTATCTGTTGGGTAAACGATCACGCCTCCGTCCAGCAAACATTCCACCACAGTTTTTATCTGCCGGGCAGGTGGGTTATCGGGATGTATGTGTAGCAACATATTGATGTAAGTTAATCATTTAAGTACTAATTTTAAGTTTGTGTAAACTGCATTGCATGGATTTGAAGCCAGTAGATACGTTTGATCAGATCAGCCCATCCGACTTCCGGAACAACTACTACCTGCCAGGGAAACCTGTCGTGATAAAACAACTTGCCCAGCAATGGCCCGCCTACCATAAATGGAACTGGGACTATTTTAAGCAAATGGTGGGCGACAAACGAGTAGGCCTTTACAACAACGTCAAAAGTGATGCCTATACCCCGATTAATACGGCGGACGACTATAAAACATTCGGAGAATACATTGATATGATCCGGAGAGGTCCGGCGGGCTGGCGCATCTTCCTTTTCAACATATTCGATCACGCACCGGAACTGGTAAAAGATTTCACGTGGCCAGAGGAGTACATGAAGGGATTCGTGAAAAAATACCCCATGCTTTTTACGGGTGGCGCATCCTCTATTACCCACATGCACTTCGATATTGACCTCTCTCATATCCTCCATACGCAGTTCGCGGGTAAAAAACGTGTTTTACTTTTTCCCTTCGAAGAGCAACATAAGTTATACAGAAAACCTTTCGAAGTGCTTAGTCTTGCCGATTTCTCCAACTACTACAAGGGAAACGGCACGCCCGATTATGAAAAATTTCCTGCCCTTAAACTGGCGAAAGGGTACGAAGTAATACTGGATCATGGCGATACTTTGTTCATGCCTGCCGGATACTGGCACCACATGGAGTACCTGGAGAGCGGTTTCGCGATGAGCCTGCGCGCCCTGCAACCATCCATCTCCGGAAAGCTGAAAGGCATCTGGAACCTGTTTGGAATGCGTACAATCGATACCGTTATGAAAAAGACGGCCCCGGTCTGGTGGTACAAACAAAAAGAAAGGCGCCTGCTGGACAATGCCGCAAGGGTAATGGGCTGAGCCGTTAAAAAAAATCAAAAAAAATAGCGGTCGCCTATTGCAGATCACAGAAACACTTACTACCTTTAAACCCGCTTACTGATTCATCCCATAAAGGTAAGCTGAACCCATCATCCCTAAGAACCATCCAATTTCCAGCTTACCGAACCATCCAATTTCCGCCCGTATTTCCAATTCCATCCTACTATTTTTTAGAATTTTTATTGCTGCAGCATTGCTGTGAATATATACAGGACCTACCGGGGTTCTTAAAGCTTACCTATTGGCAGGCCACATCCGGTATGAAAGTATGACCACAAAAGAACCGAATTTTTAATGATCTGCTGTTAAACAGCATACTGCTTTCTTTTTGTGGTTTCAGAGGTAAGCACAGGCCGGCGATTTCAATCGCTGGCTCTATTTTTATAGGATGGTCCTGATTTCCAGATTTGTCAATCAGGCAGATAGCGTGTTTCATAAAAAGAAGAAAGCCCAATCATAGGGTACGATTGAGCTTCTTTTTGTCCAAACCATCGATCTACGTCCAAGTCAGGTATTGATAATCTTCGATTGCTGCAAATAGTTCTTGCTGGGGTGATAGATAAAAAGACAGCTGCCACCCTTTATGGTATTGATCACATTTTTGTGGTCCTTAAAAGAGACGGCGGGGCATCCGAAACTTCTCCCCATGAATTTGTTGGCCCTGATGAATTGTTCATTCACATAATCAGACCCATGGATCACGATGGCCCGGTTCCAGGCATTGTCGTTAAATCCTTTTTCCAAACCGCGTATTTTCAGTGCAAGACCATGTTCACCACTGTATGTTCTGTCGGTAACATAAAAACCAAGGCTGCTTTTGTGGGACTCAGGTTTGTTAGAGAAGGAATTCGCGAATTCACTACCGGAATTCCTGCCGTGCGCCACATAAGTATTGATCAGCACTTCTTTGGTTTCCAGGTTGATCACGTAAAGCCGCTTTTTCCTGGACGACTGGCTGAAGTCACATATTGAAAGTATTTCATCGTTGCGCACCAACCCTTTCTCCACTAACTTTCTGTGCCCGTTAAAGGCATATTCAAAAACCTCTTCATTCATCCCCCTTTCTTCCAGCTTAAGACTGTCAAAAAGGACTGCCGCAGCTGAAACATTGGCATCAGCGGGCATCATCAATTCAGCGGGATTCCGACGGATACTGTCGGTATAAGAAGTTTTATCTGAAGAGAAAGACCGGTGAACCGAGGAGAATACAGGCCCGAAGATACCTGCCACCATAATGGTTCCGGTAAGAAGGGCTGGATTTAAAAAGGATCGGATCATCAAATTTCGGTTTTTCATTTTCATCACATTTTCCTAAACGGCAACCTTACCGAAAATAGTATGCCGAAATCGGATTCCAGCCTTTTTTTAACGACTTTTCAACACTACTAAGTGTTTTCACTGATGTTTTTCTGCGGACCTGATTTCCATTTCACATGAAATTCTTTTAAATATATTCTGACCAGCAGGATAAAGAGTGATATGAGCAGGGGGCCGAAAATTAACCCTATAAAGCCGAACAGGTCAATCCCTATGATCACACCAAAGATGGTGATAAGCGGGTGGATATCCCCTATCTTCTTGGCGAGGGTAAATCTGAATACATTGTCCACGGTTCCTATTACGCCAAATCCATACGCTACCATGAAAACGCCTTTCCATGTTTCACCCTGCGCAAAGAAAATAATGGCGAGGGGAACATAAGCGATCGCGGCGCCTACCACAGGCAGCATGGCGGTTATACAGGTAATGGTGAACCAGAGCATGGGTTCTTTTACCCCGATGATCAGGTACCCGATCAGGCCAACAATACCTTGCAGGATAGCAATAAGCGGAATACCCACCGCATTGGAAACCACAATGTTATTCATCTCCTTGTTTACCCGGTCCATATCGTCGTCCTCTATGGGCGTAAGCTGGTATACAATGGATTGCATTTTTTTTCCGCTTGTAAGCATGAAAAAAAGCATGAAATACATCATGATAAGCGTGGTCAGCGTATTAAACGTGGCGCCAACAACAGAAGGCAACATCCCGGCTACCTGCCCGCCCACTTTCTGGATGTTGTCCCCGCTCACGAGGTCCATGCCCACCTGCTGCTCGATTTTTTTCAGGAATACTTTCACGGCCTCCATTACTTCTCCGGAATGTTCTACCGCGAATCCAACTTTCGAAGAAAGCAGGTTAATCACCAACATAATCGGGATAAGAATGATCAGGAAAGACAGCAGCATGAGAATGCCCGCGGCGGCCGCGGGCTTCCATTTTCGTTTTTGTACCAGGCTTACCTGGTACTTCTGCATCAGTACATACAGTGTAAAAGCACCCAGGAACGCAGGGATAAAAACCTGCAGTTCCCGGAAAAGAATGTACCCCAATGCGAGGATAATACCTATGAATGCTGATTGACGTACCTTATCGGTATCGAAGTAACTCATCGGTTAAGATTATTAGGGTAAGATACAGGTTATACTTTAGAAAGTATAACGTACGCCAAGACCACCCCAGCTTCCTACGAAGCCACGTCCGTCGCCGAACTCAAAAGAGGGTTGCCAGTCGATCGACATGTTGATGGGCGCCCTGTTGAATTTGAAATCCAAACCAAGTACGCCATCAAGTCCCGCATAAGAACCGCCGCCATACTTATTGTTGTAAAATCCGATGTGCGCACCTGGTCCGATGTACCACTTCAATCCTGGCGCTCCTGAGATATCCCCATGTATTTCATACAAACCGGTGATCCTTGCGCCGCGGTTCCAGAAATAACCGATAAACTCCACCGCGTTTTCACTCACGAAATGTTTGAGGGAAATACCGCCCCCGTCCCACACTTTCACACCCAGCGCGGTTTTGTAATCTGTACCCATCGCCTGAGCATTTACTTTTTCTGTTGCGGCGAGCGCGATCAGCAGGCCCGCCATCATCATCATCTTTTTCATGTTGATTCTTTTTTGGTTCATGGTACACTTTCAAAAAATGATGCCAGCCAATGGGGAAATGCGCAGATTACTCCCCATCATATCCACGATGCTACACAGCATTTTGCAGATACCGCACAGATTTCAGCGGAACGGATTTTTTATGAATGAGGAAAACAGATTTTAAAACCACAAAAACTTGTTACAATGAAAAACGATAACCTGATCGAAGTACTGAACGACCTTATCCGCATCAACAATGACCGGATTGAAGGCTACGACAAAGCAATGAGTAACGCGGAAAACATTGACGTGGACCTGAAGGCGATCTTCTCCCGCATGGCCGACCAAAGTCGCAACAACGTAAACGAACTTACCCAGGAAGTAATGCGCCAGGGCGGAGAACCCGCCACCGGTACTACCGCTTCAGGCGCCATCTACCGCACATGGATGGATGTGAAAAATGTGTTTACAGGAAAAGACCGCACTTCACTCCTTGAATCCTGCGAATTCGGAGAAGATGCCGCCCAGAAAGCTTACGAGTCAGCTTTGGCATCCGATGCTGAAATGACCGCTGAAGTAAGGCAACTGATCACTGATCAGAAAAGCAGTCTCCGTACTTCACATGACATGATCAAAAAATACAGAGACATGCACAAAGCAGTGAATTCATAACTGTTCTTAATTTTTAAAACGATTCCCAGATGAAAAAGATATTCATAAAAGCAGGGCTCTTAATGGCGATTGTATTTTCACTCGCGGCCTGCAACAATACGGAAACAGATAGCAAGGAGTTGGCGGAAGACAGCAATGAGGCCAAATTCGATACAAAGGCTGGGGAAAACCAGGCTGAATTTGTGGTGGATGCGGTGGCTTCCAACAGCGCTGAAGTAAACCTCGCTCAACTTGCCATACAACGCAGTGGCAACGCGGAAGTAAAGGAGTTCGCAGCTATGTTGGAAAAGGAGCACACCACACTAACCAACGAGTTGAAAACACTCGCGGAATCGAAAGCGATCACAGTGCCGGTGGAGCTATCCGAAGATGCAAAAGAAGATTATAAAGCGCTTTCTGATACCAAGCCCGAGAACTTCGATAAGAAATGGGCAAAAGAAATGGTGGATAAACACGAGAGCACCATTGATAAGTATGAAAAAGAATGGAAGCAAACAACCGATCCTGAATTAAAGCAATGGATCGAAACCACGCTTCCTAAAATAAAGGCGCATCATGAAAAGGCGAAAGCCTTGCACGATAAGCTGAAATAAGGGGTGTTCCGGGGTACATCACACTACCCCGGCCCCATTTTTCTGAAAGTTGCGGAAAACTTTCCACACAAGAATCCGGTTCCGCCTTAAAAGATTCCGGCATGAAATTTACACTTCACTAAGTATAAAACGCTCCCTATCAAGTAAAATCAGCAGTCATGGAAAGCAATATTAACACCGCTTACGAAGCGCCGTATATGAAAAGCCTTGCAGCATGTCTGAACAAAATGGTGCAGGATGGATATGTGGAAGATTTTAAAGCAACTGATCGCGGATTAACTTCCGTTCATACATCAAAGCATTACTTCCCCGAAGAGATTCACGTGGTGAACTTCTTCAGGTTTGAAGGAAATTCAGATCCTGAAGACAACGCCATCATGTATGTGATAGAAACTGACGACGGCGCCAAAGGAACTATTGTAGACGCTTATGGCGCGTATGCTGATGAAAACATCAGCAAGATCATCAAGCAGGTGGAAGACATCAAGAAAAAAGCACACACAGACTAAACATATTAAAAGGACGGGTTTAAGGGTAAAACGGCCAGCCTCTTCAGGGGCGGCCTTTTTTTATTCCCGCCAATTGTCAATCTTCAATAATCTAAAGAATTCCTCCTCTGCGTATTCTTTTACGCCCCCCGGAGGAAGGGTTCCTAATTCAAGGTCTTCAATAGAAGTGCGGATCAGCCGCAGGCAACGGTGCCGCAAACAGTCTACCATCTTTCTTACCTGGTGGAACTTCCCTTCGGTAAGCGTCATTTCAATCCAGGAATGCGGCATCGCCTCCCACTCATTGTAACGGGGCCTCGGTGCAATATGCGCTGGCCTCTCCGTTAAAATAACCTTACAGGGCAGTGTTTTGTACCAGGTTCCGTGACTCGCGGAAATGAGCACACCATTCCGGAGTTGTTCCAGCGATTCCTCCGTAATCACATTTTTAACCTTAACAAGGTATGTCCGTTCATGTGGTTTTTCCCCCTGGAACAATAAACGCGTCACCCGTTTGTTCGTTGTAAGGAGCAGTAAGCCTTCCGAATGATTGTCCAGTCTTCCGATCGCATGTGTGCCTTCGGGAAAGGGGAAATCGATTTCCCCGAGCAGGTGCACATTGTCCGGACTGATAAACTGCGAAACCATATTAAAGGGCTTGTGCAGCACAAAATACCTGTGAGGGGATGTTTCCATTGATCAGTGTTCGTATTGCAAAGTGATATTTGTCAGGGCATACCCGGTGCAGGTGAGCCGCAATCCGTTTCGAATATCTTTGTCCGTTAGTACCTCATTGTTGTTCATGATGAGCGTTCCTTCAATACACCTGGCCACGCAGGAGGAACACCTTCCGTTCCTGCAACTGTAGGGAAGGGAGATGCCCTGTTGAAGCGCGGATTCCAATATGGTAGACGGGTATTGGGTCTGGAAGGTGAACCGGTTGCCGTTGGTGAGGATGGTCACATTTTTGGGCGTGGTATCTTTTACCAATGGCGGTGGCGGTAATGCTTCCGTGGTAAAAAACTCCCGTTTCACCTGTTCGGAACTGAAGCCTATGGTGAGGATACAAAAGCGGCACATATTCATGAACAGCGGCGGGCCGCAGGTGTAGAAACGGGCATCCGCCTTGTTATAACGCAACTCCCGTTCAACCAACTTTTCCAGGACTTCATTGTTCAGGTGTTCAGGTCGTACAATATCTATCCATGTAAATCGGTCCCCGTGCTTTTGTTGTAATATTTCCAATTCATTGCGAAAGATCGTATCCCTTACTGAGTGGTTCTGGTACACCAGTACAATATGGATTTTCTTATCCAGGTGAAGCAGGTATTTTAACAGGGAGAAGAGGGGTACGATCCCACTTCCTGCCGCCAGTAAAAAAACGTCTCTGCGTGCGGTGTTTTCATCATCATATACAAACATGCCCGCAGGTGGCAGGGCTTCTACCATATCTCCCTTTTTCAGGTGATCCAGCAGGTACCTGGAAACTTCTCCATTTTCCACGCGCTTTACCGTAATGCGGAGCGCATGATCGGTACCGGGAGAAGAGGAAAGAGAATAGGACCGCCGCACGGCTCTCCCATGCACGGTGAGCAACAGCGTGAGGAACTGACCCGCTTTATAAGGAATGTGTTCACCGTTTACAGGGGAAAGCTGGAAACTCGCTGCATCCGGCGTTTCAGGAATAATATCAGTTATGACAAAAGAAAGTGGCACCCGGCAAAGTAAAGGGAAGAAAACCAAAAAGCAGGACCTTCGCCCTGCTTTTATCATTCGGTTAACCGGCAATGGTTAATCGGTTAGATCTTTTCGGAAAGCTCTTTACCGGGTTTGAAGCGGGCAACTTTTTTGGCTTTGATCTTCAGGGTTTCACCTGTTTGCGGGTTGCGGCCGGTGCGGGCGGCTCTCTTTGAAACAGAGAAAGTACCGAAGCCAACCAGGGTTACTTTATCTCCTTTTTTCAGCGCTTTGGTCACTGTATCGGTAAAAGAATCCAGTACCGCGGCGGCTTCTTTTTTGGAAAGGTCTGCGTCGGCAGCAAGCTTTTCGATTAATTCTGCTTTGTTCATAGAAGTGTTGTTTTACGGCGGCTAAAGTAAGGAATCCTGTTAGAATGAAACGCACATTTTATACCCGTTTTTCTATCCGTGAAAATACGGGTCAAAGAAATTTTTGTGTGCTAAAAAAATTAGTAATTTTACAGGAGTTCCATTCCCCACCATGGAAAACAGGCACGATACAACAGTCAGGAAAATCATTCATATTGATATGGATGCTTATTACGCGTCCATTGAGCAACGTGATTTTCCTGAATACCGCGGTAAGCCTATAGCGGTGGGCGGATCACCTGACGGTCGGGGCGGCGTAGTGGCAACGGCGAGTTATGAAGCGCGGAAATTCGGGGTAAAATCGGCCATGCCCTCGAAGATGGCGCTTCAATTGTGTCCGCAACTGGTTTTTGTGAAGCCGCGGTTTGATGTGTACAAATCAGTATCGCAGCACATCAGGAGTATTTTTCACCGGTACACGGATCTGGTGGAACCCTTGTCGTTGGATGAGGCCTACCTTGATGTAACGGAAGATAAATTAGGCGTAGGCTCCGCCATTACGATCGCAGAAGCCATCAGGAAGGCGATCTGGGAGGAACTGGGGCTCACGGCTTCGGCAGGGGTTTCCGTGAACAAATTCGTGGCGAAGGTTGCTTCGGACCTGAATAAACCCAATGGTATGTCCTTTATTGGCCCCTCTAAGATAGAGGCGTTTATGGAGGGATTGAAAGTGGAGAAGTTTTTCGGAGTGGGAAAAGTGACCGCCGCCCGGATGAACAAGATGGGGATTTTTACGGGGGCCGACCTGAAGAAAATGGAGGAACAGGCGCTGCTGAAAAGTTTTGGGAAAGCAGGCGCTTTTTATTACCGCATCGTAAGGGGGATTGATGACCGTCCCGTTCAGCCACACCGGGAAACCAAATCGGTGGGGGCCGAAGATACTTTTCCGTATGACCTTACTTTGCCTGAAGAAATGTATGATGAACTGGGGAGAATCGCGCGAATCGTAAAGGACCGGTTGATGAAACACGGATTAAAGGGAAGAACACTTACGCTGAAAATTAAATACGGTGATTTCACCCAAATCACAAGGAGCCGTTCTCTGCCTTTTGCTTTAACAGAACTGGAAACCATCCGGGAAACCGCGATCCGTCTGTTACAAGCGATCACACCGGGAGAAAAAGGCATTCGCCTGCTGGGCATATCCGTATCAAACTTTGAGGGACGGAATGAACAGGAGACCCTGCGGTCCATGGCTGGGAGCGGGCAGTTGAGCTTGTCGTTTTGAACGGAAAGAAAACGGCAAACAAGCTACCTTTGCCACATGAATGATCTTCCTGCGTTCTTGCTCCGGAAAGCAGACGAATACAACGCGCCCTCGTTTATACCCGCTGACCCGATCTGTGTGCCGCACAGCTTCTCCAAAAAACAGGACATCGAAATCGCGGGCTTCTTCGCCGCTATCTTCGCCTGGGGAAACCGTACCACGATCATCGGGAAAACAAAGGAGTTGATGGCCTTGATGGGGAACAGCCCGCACAACTTCATCCTCCACCATAAAGAAAAGGAAAGGGAAAGGCTGCTTGGATTTAAACACCGTACCTTTACAGCCACGGATTTGCTTTGGTTCGTGCAGGTTTTACAACAGCATTACCAGCGATACGATTCCCTGGAAACAGCTTTTTTCCCCACCCCCGTGAAAGCACAGGAGCATGCGGTGAAACACGGCCTGATCCGTTTGCAGCAAACATTTTTCAGTACTCCCGGGGCGCCCATGCGTACGAGGAAACATTTGTCGAGCCCTGAAAGAAATTCAGGCTGCAAAAGATTAAATATGTTCCTCAGGTGGATGGTAAGGCACGATAATAGCGGGGTTGATTTCGGACTCTGGAAGAACATCGCACCAGCCGACTTGATTATGCCCATCGACCTTCATGTAGCAAGGGTTGCAAAAAGATTCGGACTAATGGAAAGAAAGCTACCCGACTGGCAGGCCGCCGAAGAACTGACCGCCTATTTCCGCACCATTGATCCGGAAGATCCGGTGCGGTTCGATTTTGCCCTGTTCGGGCTTGGCGTATTGGAAAAATTCTGATTCCTCACCATAAAAACCGCGGTTATGGAAGCAATGATCACAACCACCATCTGGCAGGAGGCCGCCAACGGCGTTAGGCTGCACCTGGAACTGGAGATCGCCAGCTACAGGCACTACGATCAGTTCATGGAAGCGCTCCGCCACTACGTGAACAAACTCGTAAACGAAGATTTTACGAAACTGGTACGCATACTCTACCGGATGGACATCAGCGAAAACAAACTCCGCAGCCTGCTCGCAGATCATCCCAACGCAGATGCCTCGGTCATCATTTCTGAAATGATGATGGAAAGGGAAATCAAAAAAGTGGAAACGCGCCAGCGGTATAAATCCTCAGGAGACAGTGAAGAAGAAAAATGGTAAGGCTCAGAACATGAGTTCTTTCACCTTCTCTTTGTCTTCCTTCTCTTTCTTCAGATCGAACATGGTGCCGAAAACATGGTCCCAGATCGTGGTGCTCACCCCGAATCCGTTGTGTTCGTTCTTGTAATGGTGCAGGTGGTGGTTCCTCCACAACGGTTTCATCCATTTGAAAGGCGGGTTCCACGCGTGAATGGCATAGTGCATGGTGCCATACATCAGGTAACCCAGCATAAAGCCCGGGAAAAAGATATAGGTGTATTCGCGGAGCATCAGGTACTGCAGCCCGAAAATCGCTGATGCCAGGATCAGGCTTGGAATTGGTGGCATGAACAGGCGCTGCCGGTCGCGGGGAAAATGGTGGTGGTTGCCGTGCAAAATGTAGGCGAACTTTTGCATTCTTGGGTTCTCACTCACAAGGTGGAAAACAAAACGATGCGCCACGTATTCGAAAAGCGTCCAGGAGAATCCCCCAACAAGGAAAATGCCCGCGATGAACAGTACACTGAAGCCCAGGTGCGTATTGGCATGGTACAGCATGTACCCTATGATGGGAATATACATCCCCCAGATCACCAGGGGGTGCGTTTTGGTAAGCATTTCCAGGTACTCACTTTCAAACAACCTTGCCTGACCTTTATTATGAATCTTATCAAACTTCATCGAACAGGTTTTTTACAAATTTACTGGTTCGTCTAACAACTTTGACCAGCTGCCGGAAACCTCCGCGCAGGAAAAAGTTACTCAAATGATGCGGTTATAAGGGGGGTTGGTATATTCGTGCTGAATATTCTGCTGCAAATTTATAGTTTTAATGATTGTTTGAATAGTAATTAGTTACAAACGGAAATTTTACTCAATAAAAAACCGGTTTTATACAATGGGCTTCGTTCCGGAACCCGCCTGCCGGTAAAACAAAGAACTGATGAAACTTGTCACTTTCCTGAAAGACGGCCACGAGCAACTGGGCATCGTACACAACAACCTTATTTTCGACCTGGAGGCCCTCCATTCGGACCTGCCCAATTCCATGAGCATGCTGCTCGGTTTCTGGGATTCTTATTTCCCGATGGTCCTCACTTTCGATAAAATGCTGAAAGAAGGGAAGATCGCGCCTGAAAAGGGCTTTCCTTATTCCGAAGAAAAATTACTGGCCCCCGTGCCGCACCCTACTTCCTGCCGCGATGGTTATGCTTTCCGGCAACACGTGGCCGCCGCAAGGCGGAACCGGAAAGTGGAGATGATCCCCGAATTCGACCAGTACCCGATTTTCTATTTTACCAACCACAATGCAATTCAGGGACCCGGTCCCATTCAGTGTATGCCCGATCATTTCGAAAAGCTGGATTTTGAACTGGAAGTGGCCATCGTAATATGTAAGCAGGGGAAGAACATCCGGGCGGAAGATGCGGATGACTACATCGGCGGCTATATGATTATGAACGATATGAGCGCCAGGCGCCTGCAAATGGAAGAAATGCTCCTGAACCTG
This sequence comes from Parasegetibacter sp. NRK P23, assembly GCF_023721715.1. NCBI lineage: Bacteria > Pseudomonadati > Bacteroidota > Chitinophagia > Chitinophagales > Chitinophagaceae > Parasegetibacter > Parasegetibacter sp. NRK P23. The sequence goes on along the minus strand of NZ_JAMDLG010000001.1, from coordinate 1,495,371 downwards.
GGTCCCGCCAAAGGAAAGGATTTCACCACCGTGATCGGGCCGATGCTGGTTACGCCCGATGAACTGGAACACCTGAAAGTGCCTGCTAAAGAAGGGCATACGGGCAACAGCTACAACCTGGCCATGAAATGCAGGGTGAACGGCATCCAGGTAAGCGAAGGAAATATGGCCGATATGGACTGGACCTTCGCGGAAATCATTGAACGCTGCGCCTACGGCGTGAACATCTACCCCGGTGATGTGATCGGAAGTGGAACCGTTGGAACCGGTTGCTTCCTGGAACTGAACGGCACTGGAAAGCTGAACGACCCCAACTACCAGGAACAATGGCTGCAACCGGGCGACGTGGTGGAAATGGAAATTGATGGACTGGGCATTCTGACCAATACCATTGTAAAAGAAGAAACTGACTTTTCCATACTGGCCCTGAAAAAAAACCAATAACCATTGGCCGCTCCATCCATACCAAAAACTGAAAAAACCTGGATCACCGCACTGGGCGGCATTTCCATCCTTTTCATCCTGGGAAGGCTTTTCCTATCTGGTGATGGCACCCTTGATATCCAGATGATGGATACATATTTTGTAATAGAAGGGGGGAAATGGGTGTTTTTATTGTTGCTTTGGGGATTGTATTTTTTCCACCTCGGGCTCCAAACCATGTCCGGATGGGGCAGCGGGTGGAAAAAAGCCGTGATCGCCATGATCATCCTTTCGATGATCGTGAATGTTTTGGCATATAAATATTTCTACAATACCTACATGCTTCCCGGCGCATTCGACTGGCCTTTAAATGATGAGGAAGCCCGGAAAATCCTGTTGAAGCAACAGGAAGTATTAAAGCAGGCATTCTTGCCAATCGCGGTGCCCATCGTTCTTTTTTTCCTGATGCAGTGCGTCAGACTCGTTCAATTGATCATTTCAAAAACTGCTCATGCCGATCCTGGACAGCCAACAACTTAAGCCCGCGGAACTTCAGCATTACCTGCAACACTGCATTGCGCCCCGCCCCATCTGCTTTGCCAGTACCATTAGCAAAAGCGGACAGGTAAACCTGAGCCCATTCAGTTTCTTCAATCTTTTTTCCAGTAATCCCCCGGTGGTGGTATTCAGTCCCGCCCGGAGGGTACGCGATAATACCACCAAGCATACTTTACAGAATGTGGAAGAAGTGCCCGAAGTGGTAATAAATATTGTAACCTACGACATGGTGCAGCAAACAAGCCTCGCCAGTTGTGAGTTCCCAAAGGACGTGAACGAATTCACCAAGGCCGGTTTCACCATGGAACCAGCCACGCTAGTCGCCCCCCCGATGGTGAGGGAAAGTAAAGTGAAACTGGAATGCAGGGTCACTGAAATTAAAGCATTGGGTACGGAAGGCGGCGCGGGCAATCTCGTATTCGCGGAAATATTGCGCCTCCACATTAGCGATGATATCCTTGATGCCGAAGGAAAGATCGATCAGCGGAAACTGGACCTGGTTGCAAGACTCGGCGGAGACTGGTATTGCCGGGTTACGCCGGAAAGTCTATTTAAGGTACCCAAGCCCAACACCCAACTGGGCATCGGGATCGATGCCCTGCCAGACGCAATCCGGAACAGTAAAATACTGACCGGCAACGACCTGGGCATGCTGGCTAACGTCAATGTGATCCCCAACGTGGATCCCGCTTTCACCGACGATCGGCTGAAACAGATTTTTCAATACTATAGTGTAAGTCCCGATGAGATGGAAAGAGAACTGCACCGTTACGCCCATGAACTCCTGGAACAACGCAACGAAGCATCGGCCTGGCAGGTGCTGCTCTCATTAAATACCTGATATTCACATTCATTGAAGTGTAAATTGTGTATCTTGGGTACAATCATTGCACTGTTCACCTGTATTGCTAAAATAAAATGATCCTTCGATGTTATTAGAATTGCTCAGGGTTAAAGTACAGGAACTGATCGTTACCGAAAGCGTGGAAAGTTACCCCGGCAGCATTGGGCTGCCCCAGGAAATTATTGACGCGGCCGGATTGAAAAAGTTTGAGTTGGTGCATGTGAACAATAAAACAAATGGAAGCCGCATACTCACTTATGTGGTACCTTCCAAAGATAGGGGGCTGGTTACCGTGAACGGTGCCGCTTCCAAACACTTCAACGCGGGCGACCACATTCATGTGCTTTCCTTCGCTTATGTAAAAAGAAAAGAGGCGGATACCCACGTGCCGCGCATCGTGTACACCGATGAACAGAATTTTGTAAAGGAAGTAAAGGATTACATCTTCTGACTACATCCAGTCGCTCCCCGAAATTTCACCTTTAAATAAAGCGTAGTTCATGAGTTGAACCGCTTCCTGCTTTTTAATATAGGGTAGCGTTACCACGCCTCCTGCGGTATGCAGTACCAGGGTGGCAAGGTGCTTTTTCTGCTGGTACATGCTTTCCCGGAGCGATACTTTCTGTATTTTATCCCATCTCAACAAGGCATTGTGTGTACCCCATACCCCTTTGCGGAGTTGAATGGCTTCTGCTTCGAGGAAAAAACGGAATCTGCTGGTGAAAACACGGGTATGCGCATAGACCACCGGAACCAACAGCAACCACCAGATCGCATGTAAACCCCACCAGTAAACAGATGCGCCACACAATACAATGGCGGGAAGCAGCCCGGTAAAAAGGGTTCTTCTGATGGCGTACAACCGTGATATTCCATTCCCGTTCACCGTGTTCTGATCCAGTTCAGGATGGTATTTTTCGAGGAGCGCGGGAAGAAAAGAATCTTGCGTTACGGGTGTTTTCACCTGCTGGTTTTCTTTCACGGCATCACTGCCAATGGAATGAAACTGGAGCATCCAGATACCGATCTTTCGGCGCACGAAGTTCGCTTTCCAGGAGATGTACTGGATTTTACGGTAAGGCACCAGTTTTTCCCTTACCTGTATTAGTCCGCCATAAATCCGGAACCCTTTCTCCCGTGAACTGATGAAAAAATTGAAGTAGGTGAGAAAAGTGCGCAGCACGGAAAAAACGATGGACACAATAAGCGTGAGCAGGAAAAGGAATACGAACAGGGAAACTGAGCCTGCCACCAGGTAACCGGAAGCCTCCGTTGCCAACGCTTCAATCTGGTCCTCCACCACATCACGCGCCTGCTGCAACAGCGAAAAAAGAAAGCCCAGGAGGATAAAGAACGCCTCTATGTGATTGGCCGAGAAACTGAGTTTCAGCAAATCGGCAAACCCGAGTTGGATGATCTTTTTCTCATCATATTCGTAGGGGGCCGCAATGTTTCCGGAAGCTGTTTGTTCTTCCTCCGTGGCGGCCCGTTCCAGTATAAATGCTTTTAAAGCGGCAGCTTTTTCCAGCCCGATCGCGTCAATTTTTACCTCTGTTTTTTCAGTTCCGGCACTGTCAAACCCCATTCTGGTAATACCCAGCGCTTTGTGGTAGATATTCTGTTCCAACTGCACCCCCTGGATTTTTTCCAGTGGAAGAGATACGGTTTGCTTCCGAAGTATACCGCTTTTGATCACCAGTTCACCATCAGCGATATGGAACCGGTAAAAAAGAAATTCCAGGATGGCCCTTATCAGTACAAAAACACCCAGACCCGCAAAGGCCCATTCATAGGCATCGGAGGCTCTTCCTTTTTTAAAGAAATAGACCACGATAAGTGGCAGGAAAACATTAAAGAAGCCTTTCAGCACCTTAAAGAACATCAACCCCAATCCTGCGGGCGACTGCCGCTGGGGCTTCGACCAGTCATACGTTTGCGGGCTCATCGGCATTGATTTTTCCGGTGATGTACGCTTTCATCGAAAAGGCATCGGCTTCTTTTAAGCCGGGTATCGCGATGTCACCATCGCTACCGGCCGTGTACACACGTAAAGTGGCCAGTCCGAATTTCCTGTCTATGAGGCCGGAAGAAACGGAGCAGTGTTGTACGCGGCTGAAAGGACAAACGGAAACACTTTGCACCAGCCAGCCTGAGCGGTATAGAATATCTCTTTCCCGCAACGCGTAAGCCTTTCTCCTGAACGAAAGCATGGCAAGGTACCAGCCAATAAAATGCGCCAACGATATAATAGAAAAAGAAATGATCAGGTAAAGATCGGAACGGATTTTTTTGACACCGATGTATAAGCCAGCGGCCACGGCGATAAACAACAAAGCTGAAAGCAGCCACTGCCAGGAAAGGGAGCGGGCATAAGGTTTTTCAAGAGGGGTGAACGGTACGCCTGAAGCATCGGGCAACTGCGACGGGTCCACGGAAGCATTACTGAATTCCATGGTACTAATATAGTGATCCTAATTGAAATTCAATTCCGGTGCCCAATCCGCCAAAGGAACGGCACCAAAAGGATAGGTATGGAACACCTGTTCCACCACGGAAGCCGTGCGCATCGAATAGTCTACGCTTGCAGTTTGTTTGGTTTGAAGCCATTGTTGAATGATACCCGGGAACTTTTCATCTAATTTCATAACAACGGGAATGCCAATTTTTTCGAGCGCCGCGCCATTGCAATATTGTTCATACTGACCGCGGATGGGAACGGTAAGCAATTTCTTGCCGAGGAAAAGGGCTTCCGCCGGCGTTTCAAACCCTGCTCCGGTAATTACGCCGTTACAGGTAGCGAGGCTCTTGTCGAAACCTTCTTTCTGAACGGGGAACAGGGTCACATTCTGTTTCCGGGTGGTTTGCCTTACATCTTTGGAGAAGAGATGAAAATGCGCTTCAGGTACCAGGTTCAGGAGCGGAACCAATGATGCCGAAGGGAAGGCGGAGAGATAAACGGTGATATGTCCGTGATTTTCCGGTTCGGTATCCCGTATTTCTCTTTTGATGACCGGGGTGAAAATCTGTTCATCGTAACGGTCAAAATGCAGACCGATATAATGACTGGCGCGGGCATAGTTTTTCAGTATCCATTCTCCGAAAACATCTTTCTTTTGTGGCCGAGGGGTATTAACCGACTGAAAGCTGGCCTGGTGGCCGAATTGAACGGAAGGTGCTTTTTTGAGGGCACAGGCCAGGGCGGTGATGGCTTCGAAATCGTTGATCACCATATCGTATTTTTCCACGGGCAGGTCGCGGGCCTCCCGGAAACAGCGGGTAAAACTGGTTTGGCGGAGCATTTTGAGGTAATCAAGACCGCCGCCATTGTTGTAATACAGGCTCAGCCCCTTGCTGCGGTAAGCGATGGGTGCATTCAGTTCCAGGGAGCAGTTGTCACCGCTTAGGAAAAGGTCCACTTTCCCGTAATTTTCCAGGTAAGGCAGCAGTTCCATGGCCCTGCTGATGTGTCCGTTCCCGGTAGCCTGCACCGCATATAATATTTTCATAATCAGATGGCGAGGGATTTAATGAACAGGTTGATCTCGTCTGTTACCACGGTAAGCGTTTGCTGAGGCTTTTCTTCAGGCTTATGGGCGAACTGCGTGGCATCGTAGTGGTACACGTGCCAGTCGTTCTGATAGTATTCCAGCGAAGTGAGGTTCTCCACCCAATCTCCGGAGTTCAGGTACATGACCGAGCCATTCTTGTTGGAGATCACTCGTTTTTCGGGTTGATGGATATGTCCGCAGATCACGTAGTCGTACTTCTTCTCAATCGCCAGTTCGGCGGCGGTCATTTCGAATTTGTTGATCTTTACCACGGCCTTGTTCACACCGTCCATGACCGCTTTGGAAAGAGAAATCCGTTCCTTGCCGATCAGCTTCATGAAACCATTGATGAACCGGTTCAGCAAAATCAGGAACCCATACCCGCTGCTGCCCAGTTTGGCCCAGAACCTGGCCGCGCCTTTGGTGGTATTATCGAACACATCTCCGTGAAAAACCCAGGTCATCTTACCGTTAATTTCTATCACCAGTTTGTCGGTAAGCTGGAAGTTGCCCAGTTCTATATCAGAATATTTGCGCAGCATCTCATCGTGGTTCCCGGTAATGTAAATTACCCGCGTTCCGTTCGACATCATACTCACCACTTCTTTCAGCACCTGTAAATGCGCCTGGGGGAAATATCTTCTACTGAACTGCCAGCCGTCGATAATGTCTCCGTTCAGGATGAGAATCTGGGGAGCAATGCTGCGGAGGTATTGTACCACTTCTTTCGCTCTGGAACCGTAGGTTCCCAGGTGAACATCCGAAATCACAGCTACATCCATGAGACGTTTTTCCATATCTGGCGTTTTTCAAAATTCATCATTCTGTATTACCGGGATATGAATGAACGGTTAACTTAATATGAAGCTATCGGTGAGGCATCAGAAGATAGCGTCGCCGCCTCCGCTATTGAAGCCGTACCCCCAAGCAGTTACCGTTAAAACACGGTACCCGGTGGCACCGCTATAGCGGTGCCACCGGGTACCCGTAAAAACACCTAAAGTAGGGTAGTTAACCGGGGGAGCTACACCTAACAAGCTATTCTGGTAACAACGCATTCTAACATCGCTCATTCTTGAGTTAGAGGAAAACCGTGCTGGAAAATTATGGGTGTATAATCTACCCGCCTTCGCTTTAGCTTCGAATTCAGTCTCAGAAAAACACCTAAAAATCAGCGGATGGAACCCCTTAACTCCCCCAGGAAAACAACGTCGGTGGCACCGGTTCTTCCTTCCCCCCCACGCTTCACCTTCTCTCCAAACCCTTCCCAGCCGTGGAACACAGCTAGTTTTCCCTACAAAAAGCTGCTGTAAAAGATTTTAACGGTAACCCCGGTGTTCAAAACACCAGCTAACCTCCTGTATTAACCTATCCCAGGCTAACAATGGAAATGCCATCACTTCAACGCCAAAACCGTAACTTTGCTGCCCGTTTAAAGGCGTTTTATGCAATTATCAGAACAGGAAATCATCAGAAGGGACAAGCTGAACGAATTACAGCAACTGGGCATCGATCCCTATCCCGCAGCGTTATACCCCCTTAGTCATTATTCCGAAGCCATCAAAACCGGCTTCTCCGAAGAGAAGAAGGAGGAGTTCGCAAATGTTACCGTGGCCGGCAGAATCATGACCATCAACGATAAGGGAAAGGTGTTCTTCATCAAAATCCAGGATATGCAGGGCATCATCCAGGTGTATGTGAGAAAGGACGATATCTGCCCCGGAGAAGACAAAACACTGTTCGACCAGGTGGTGAAAAGACTGATTGACCTCGGTGATTTTATCGGTGTACAGGGATTTGTTTTCCTCACCCGTACCGGAGAGGTGACCGTTCACGCGCAAAATCTTACCTTACTCGCCAAATCGCTGAAACCCCTGCCGGTGGTTAAGCGCGACGAGGAAGGCAATGTTTTTGATGAAGTGACCGACCCCGAATTCAAATACCGCCAGCGGTATGCCGACCTCGTGGTAAATCCCGATGTGAAGGATGTATTCGTAAAAAGAACCAAACTGGTAAATACCATCCGCGAATTCCTCAACGAAAAAGGAGCACTGGAAGTAGATACACCCGTGCTCCAGGTGATCCCCGGCGGCGCGGCCGCACGCCCGTTCGAAACACACCACAATGCGCTGGACGTGCCCATGTACATGCGGATCGCCAACGAATTGTACCTGAAACGACTGATTGTTGGCGGTTTCGACTGGGTATATGAATTCAGCCGGAACTTCCGGAACGAAGGCATGGACAGGACCCATAACCCCGAGTTCACCGTACTCGAATGGTACACCGCTTACAAAGACTATTTCTGGATGATGGACATTACCGAACAACTCTTCGAAAAAATAGCCATCGCCCTGCATGGCACCACCGAAGTGAAACTCGGCGACAAAATCATCAACTACAAAGCGCCATTCAAGCGCATCAGCATTTTCGACGCGATCAAAGAAAATACGGGTATTGATATCAGTGAGATGGACGAAGCCGGTCTGCGCGATGTTTGCAAACAACTAGACATCTCCGTTGCCCCAAGCATCGGCAAAGGAAAGCTGATCGACGAAATATTCGGCGCCACCAGCGAACACACCTACATTCAACCCACCTTCATCATCGATTATCCGGTGGAAATGAGTCCGCTCACCAAGAAACACCGCAGCAAACCCGGACTGGTAGAGCGTTTCGAGTTGATGGTGAATGGAAAGGAACTGGCCAACGCCTACAGCGAACTGAATGATCCCATCGACCAGCGCGAACGCTTCGAGGACCAGATCAAACTGATGGAACGCGGCGACGACGAAGCCATGTTCATCGACCACGATTTCCTCCGTGCCCTGGAATACGGGATGCCCCCCACTTCCGGCATCGGCATCGGGATCGATCGCCTCTGTATGTTCATGATGAACCAGCCCAGCATCCAGGATGTGCTGCTGTTCCCCATGATGCGCCCGGAAAAATTATAGGAAAAGATCGGGCATCAGTTGCTGATCCCGGTTTACCGCATATTTTTCAAAATCTGTTACGCCCTCTTCTGAAAGTACCTGTTCATCAATAAAAAAGTTGCCGGTACACTCAGTAGAAGGGCGTTTCAGTATGTAATAAGCCGCATCGGCCACGATTTCCGGGGTGCGGCTGCGCTGGATGAGAAAATCGCCGCCCAGCAGGTTTTGTACGGCCGCCGTGGCAATAGTGGTTTTCGGCCACAGTGCATTCGCCGCGATCCGGTCGGAGCGCAGTTCTTCCGCCAATCCCAGCGCTACCATACTCATTCCATATTTGCTCATCGTATAGGCAAGGTGTTTACCGAACCATTTGGGATCCATATTAAGCGGGGGAGAAAGGTTGAGGATATGCGGATTGTCCGCTTTTTTCAGGTAAGGAATGCATGCACGGCTCATAAGAAAGGTGCCGCGTACATTGATATCGTGCATCAGGTCGTAACGTTTCGGCTCAGTTTCCAATGTGGAACTCAGGTTAATGGCGCTCGCGTTGTTCACCAGGACATCAATCCCTCCCAGTTCTGAAGCGATTTTATCCACTACTTCAGCGATGTTTTTTTCATCGCGGATATCGAGTTGAACGGGCAGCACCTTGCCTGCTCCCTGTGCCTTTATTTCTTCCGCGGCGCTGAAAATGGTGCCTTCCAGTTTTGGGTGCGGCTCAACGGTTTTGGCGGCTATCACAATATTCGCGTGCTCTTTGGCCAGCCGTAAAGCAATGGCTTTCCCGATACCCCTGCTGCCTCCGGTGATCAATACAGTTTTGTTGGCGAAGCTCATAATGGTGAAATTTATCGTGTGTCTGTACAATTTACTTATTTCCCAACACATTGTAAAGGAATCATTTCCGGCACCTGGACCGTTTTTTAACCGATGCCATTTATCAAAAAATACCGGGAGGAAGGGGAGAAAATACTATTTTTCAGGTTCTATTCTTCATAACCTATATGTATTCAACCATGCAACAATTGAACAGGAGAAACACCCTGTGGATGGGAATGGCGCTGGCGGGAATGAGCATCGCTTTTTCCGCTGCCGCGCAACAAAAAGAACTCACGCGCCAGCAGATGCTGCTTTACGGACTTCCGGAAACCATTTCCAAACCCTTGCCAAGAATCAGCCAATGGACCGACGACACACATTATGTGGTGAACAAAGGAAACCCGCAACGCCCCGACCTTTATGAAGTGGATGCCAAAACAGGCAAAGAAACACCGTATACATTCCAACGCCCCGCTTCAGACGGCATGGTTCGGGTGAAAAACAATGACCTCTATTATACAGGTCCGGACAAAGTTGAAAAAAGACTCACCAACGACCCTGCACTGGAAGTGAATCCTGAAATGTCGCCCGACAACAGGTTCGTGGCTTTCACCAAAGAAAATAATCTTTACACGATAGACCTTCAATCCGGAAAAGAAACAAAACTCACTTCTGATGGAAGTGATGTAATCCTGAACGGTTATTCCAGCTGGGTATATATGGAAGAGATTCTCGGTCGCCCTACGCGGCACCGCGCCTTCTGGTGGAGCCCTGATAGTAAGTCCCTCGCTTTTTTTCGTTCCGATGATACCAAAGTTCCCGTATTCACTATGACGGATGGTAATGGCACCCGCGGCTACGTGGAAACGCTGCGTTATCCCAAACCGGGAGACGCCAACCCCGAAGTGAAAGTAGGAATTGTTGCCGCCACCGGTGGTGCTGTTACCTGGGCCGATTTTAACGCCGCCGAGGACCAGTATTTCGGTATGCCCATCTGGATGAACGATTCTAAAACCCTCTGGCAGTCGTGGATGAACCGCGGCCAGGATCAATTAAAAATTTATGCGGTTTCAACAGAGAACGGCTCCAAAAAGCTGATCTACGAAGAAACTCAAAAAACCTGGATCGACCTGGATAACGCTAACCGCTTCACTTTCCTGGAAAGCGGAAAAGGTTTTATCCTTCAGAGCGATAAATCGGGCTGGAACATGATGTACCTCCACGATATGACCGGCAAACAACTGAACCCCATCACCAACGGGGAGTTCACGGTAACCGATATCCTTCTCGTGGACGAAAAGAAAAGCACCGTTTTTTTCACCGCCCGGAAAGAGAACACCGCACGGGTAGACCTGTACAGTGTTAAGCTCAATGGAAAGGACCTGAAAAGACTGACTTTCGGCGACTACAACCACCAGGTATCGCTTTCGCCCAATGCCTCTTATTTTGTAACTACTTACCAGAACGCCGCCACTGCTCCTAAAATAGCGCTCGTGGATGGCAAAGGAAAGCTCATTCGTGAAATCGCCGACAGCAAAGGCACGGAAGCCGATCAGTACCGTTTGGCCAAAACCGAGCTCATCCGCGTGAAAAGTGATGATGGTCTCTATGAACTTCCCGCCCTGGTAACCTGGCCGCTGGATTATGATCCGGCCAAAAAATATCCCGTACTCATCTCTATTTACGGGGGCCCTAACGCCGGTACAGTAATGGACAGGTTCTCGCTGGGCGCACAACAACAATGGTACGCGAAAGAAGGGATGATCCAGGTAGCGATGGACCACCGTGCCTCAGGTCATTTTGGAAAGAAAGGACAGAATTTCATCCATCGTAACCTGGGTTACTGGGAAACAAAAGATTACAGCACCATCGTAAAACACCTCATCTCCAAAGGCGCCGATCCCGCGCGTATCTGCATCACCGGTTTCAGCTACGGCGGTTACATGAGTTGCTACGCGCTCACCTATGGCGCCGATGTGTTCACCCATGGCATGGCCGGTGGCAGCGTAACCGACTGGCGCCTGTACGATACGCATTATACGGAACGCTTTATGGATACGCCTGAAGAGAATCCTGAAGGCTATAAATCCAGTTCTGTACTTACCCACGCAGACAAATACAAAGGTAAATTGCAGATCGTGCACGGCATCATTGATGAGAACGTGCACATGCAGAATTCCATTCAACTTATCTCCAGACTTCAGGACCTGAAGAAAGACTTCGAAATGATGATTTATTCCGGCGGAAGGCATGGATGGGGCGGGAATAAGGGCCTGCATTTCCAGAATCTGAAAACGGAGTTCGTGTATAAGAATTTGTTGCAGAAAGAGATGCCGGCGGAGTTGAGGCGTTAGTAGTTTCAAGTGCTACGTTCCAGCTTCGTGCATCGCAGTTCGTACCACGCAGGCGCGGAAACGAAATGCTGGTATTAAATAAGAAGAGGGTGTATCAAAGTTGAAATGATACACCCTTTTCTTATTATAGTCTCCGGATGGAGAGGGAATTCCTTTTATGTAATCCTCAAACGCTTTGATTTATACTTCAGGTCATCTTCTATCATGCGCTATCATACTGGTGTTACTGTGCAGTTACGAAAAATAAGCTATTTGCTTCACGAACTTATTTATATTTCATAAAAACTGCAGGCTGAAATTATTTCAGCACATCTTTAAAGAAGGTCCTCATATCCTGCCAGGAAGCGCTATCCGCCTTTGCGTTGTAGGCGATGGGCAATTTGAATTGTTTCCCTTTCTCTGTAGCCGCAGGATTGGTAAAAGCATGCGTGGCGCTATCATACACTTTGAATGTATACGGAATACTCAAAGAATCGAGTTGCTTTTTGAAAGTAACCACTTCTGCTTCCGGCACAAAGGGATCAGCGCCGCCGTGGCAAACCAGGATGGCTGCTTTTGTAAGTTCCTTTGAAGGCGCTGGTCCTGCCAGGCCGCCATGGAAGCTCACTACTCCGTTCACGGGTAATCCAAGCTTAGCGCTGTTCAGTACCATAGCGCCGCCGAAGCAATAACCGATGGCGGCGGTACGTGTGGTATCGGCCTGCGGATATGTTTTTGCTTTAGCGAGTGCGGCTTCCAGTCTGGCTTTCGCCATCTGCGGATTGGCATAAAACGGACCAGCCATGGCACCAGCGGCGGCAGGATCAGCGGCGGTTTTTCCTTCACCGTACATATCCACCCCTACGGCGAAATAGCCGAGTTCTGCCAATTGTTTGGCGCGTCCTTTCACGTATTCGTCCAGTCCCCACCATTCAGGTACAATGAGTACGATGGGCTTTTTAACGGAAGAATCACTTCCATAAGCAACTATACTGTTCATAGTTACCGAATCGGCCTGGATGGCAACGGACGCTTCAAGTATGGTTTCCTGTTGGGTGGAGTCGGCGCTTGCTTCTTCCGGGTTCGCCTGATTGTTACAGGCGGCGAGAATTAGCGTGGCGAAAACGGCGATGCCGGTAAGGCAATGTTTCATGGTCGTATTTTTATAGATTGGTTTGTAGAACGTAATAACAACAATGGTGGCAAAAAGATCAGAACAGCGCTGCTTTTTATTTGAGGCTTAACCTTCCCATTCCGAAGTGTTGGTTATACCCAGCTCTTTCGGTTTGAACACCGGATCTTTGCCTGCTCTTTTTTGCGTTGCATAATCTTTCAGGGCTTTCAATGCGGGTTTCTGCAACAGGAATATCGCTATGATGTTGAGCCATGCCATTACCCCAACGCCGATATCACCAAGCGTCCAGGCCGTGGCGGCTGTTTTAACGGAACCATAAAATGTGGCGGCGAGAATAAGCAGGCGAAGCGCGTTTGTTTTCCAGGCCGCGGAGCCTTTTTTATTCAGGTAACTGAGGTTGGTTTCCGCGATGTAATAATAGGCCATAATGGTGGTGAAAGCGAAGAAGAGCAATGCGAACGCCACGAATCCGCCGCCGATGGCGGGAAAATGTTTGGCAATGGCGTATTGCGTAAATGCGGGACCCGTTTCCACGCCAGGCATGTTTTCTACCAGAAAACCTCCTTCGGGATTCACCACATTGTACTGCCCGGTAAATAAGATCATCAATGCCGTGGCCGTACATACAAAAAGTGTATCCACGTACACGGAGAAGCCTTGTACCAGTCCCTGCTTTACCGGGTGACTCACTTCCGCCGCCGCGGCGGCGTGGGGCGCGGTTCCCTGCCCGGCTTCGTTAGAGTAAATTCCCCTTTTGATTCCCCAGGCGATCGCGGAACCGAATACACCGGAGAAAGCCGATTCAAGGTTGAACGCCGACTTTACGATAAGAGAAAATACCGCGGGAACTTCTCCGATATTGAGCCCTATCACGATAAGCGCCATTAAAATATAGGCGCCCGCCATAAAGGGGACCACAAACTCCGCTACTTTTCCGATCCGTTTCACCCCGCCAAAAATGATCAGCGCCAGCAGCAATGTAACCGCACCTCCCGTAACCGCGACCGGAGTGCCGAACGCGTTGTTCATGCTTTGCGCGATACTATTGCTTTGCACGCCAGGGAGAAATACCGCACAACTCAATACCGTTGCGATGGCGAAAACAAGCGCGTACCACTTAATTCCCAATCCCTTCTCTATATAAAAAGCCGGCCCTCCTCGGTACTGACCATCCTTAACTTCTTTATAAATCTGTCCCAGTGTCGCTTCTATGAAGGCGGAAGCCGCACCCAGAAAAGCGATGACCCACATCCAGAAAACAGCGCCGGGACCTCCCATCGCTATGGCGGTAGCAACGCCTGAAATATTCCCCGTACCTACTCTTCCCGCAATGGCCATGGCAAAAGCCTGAAAGGAAGAAACCCCTTTGTCGGATGATCCGCCGCCAAAAAGCAGTCTGACCATATCTTTCAGGTAACGCACCTGCAAAAACCGCGTAACAATAGAGAAATAAATACCGGCACCCAGACAAAGAATAATGAGCGCGTTGCTCCAGATGATGTCGTTGATAAACGCTAAAACTTTTTCCAAAATTTAATGCTTTGCGAAAGTGATCGTAAAAAATGAAATATAAGAGGCCTCAAGTTAACTTTTCCTGCTCTTAGTTCTCTCTATTATGTACAAACCTTGCCTTTTTTCATATAATTAGCATTTCTTTTTATATGTTCCATCCTGAACCGGGGCTAAGGGAAATATGTAAAAAGCCCATGTTCAAATGCAGAATACGCAAATGGGTGTAAAAGTCTCAGGCTGCTTTTCAGATCGCCCTACTTTAGAACTCTAAAGCAGTGTAAGATGAAAAAACAAAAAAGCAATCTGCTGAAATTTGAGAATAAGGTGTTGTTTGTATTCAGAGAAAAGAAGTCCCGGCAACTAAATTACACTGGTGACATTATGGATACCACCACCACGGTTACCACTACCCACCCAACCACCAGCCTCGCAGGAGGACGTCCTTTTTAAGACTTTTAAGCTACTTCATATACTTATCCGTTAGATCTTATCCACCACTTCTAACCTTATCGCGCCAGTAAACGGGGCACCTGTGGTTTCATAGTTCTCAACCGGCGGCGGAAAATGAAACCGGAAAAGCAGGAAGTCTCAATTGGCACAGGCATATACAACACGTTGCCGGCTTGTTGTTCAAACAATAACTTGTGAGTTGTATATGCCATTTTAACTTTAGTTTCATTAGCCGGCCATATATCTTTTTGAGAATTTGCCGCATTGTCCTTAATTTAAATAAGTGTTGTACAGAAACTTAGCTTACTTTAAGTCTGTTCAACACTTATTTTTCATTTAAGCGGAAGGATATATGGCGGTTCAGCGTCTGGAGAAGGATATTCTGAAAAAGGCAAGAGGAAAGCTACTCCTTTACCATGCCGTTGCATGGTCGGTATTCATTGCGTATGAGGTGGGGATGGTTTATGTGCAGGGCGGCTATCATTTAAACTATAATATCACCTGGGGATTTATTATTCCATATATCATTAATATTTCCTTTTTCTACATCAACGCGGCGCTTTTGGGTTGGTCCGTTAAGAAAGGTAAATGGTGGGCCGCCTTTTATCTCATCACCCTACTGCTGCAATGGGTGGTCTATTCCGGTTTTATGACTGCAAACAACTGGTTTTTTCTTTCAAAAAAAGGAGAAAGCTACGTCACGTATTTAAGAGGGGCTGACCCAACTATTATAATAAGGCACTCCTGGCGGTTCATTTACTTCACGCTTTTCAGCTGTGCCTTCTGGTATACCCGACGTTTCTTTCAAAACCTCCAACGGCTCCGGGAAACAGAAGCAAGGGCTTTCCTGCAGGAGCAGGCGAAAGCCGAAATGGAGGTGCAACTGGTAAAAACACAGAATGCCTTCCTTCAATCGCAGGTAAACCCGCACCTCATTTTCAACGCACTCAACTTTATTCAGAATGAAGTTCGGGAGGCCTCTCCAGAAGCGGCGGAATCGGTGATCACCCTGGCCGATATCATGCGCTATTCGCTCAACGGAACAAAAGAGGACGGCAGCGTGTTACTGGAAGAGGAACTGGAGCAAATCGGAAACCTGATCCGCATCAACCAGGCCAGGTTCAGCAACCGGCTGCACCTTCAGCTGAAAATAACAGGGGATATCACCGGGGTACATATCATGCCGCTCATACTCATTCCATTGGTTGAAAATATGTTCAAATACGCGGAGTTGATGGATGCGGATGACCCGGCACGAATCCTGATTAAAATGGAGCACGGAAAGATTATTTTTGAAACCAGGAACCGGAAGAAAACCACGATTCAGTACAAAACACCCGGGATTGGCATCAGCAATCTCAGGGAACGACTGGAAGCCCGCTACTCCGGAAAGTTTACGCTTGAAAGCATGGATATGGACGATCATTTCCAGGTAAAACTGGAAATCACACTTTAAACGAACAAAATGGCCACCACCTGCTATATTATTGACGATGAACTACACGCCATTGAAACTTTAAAAGCTTATATCGAGAAAACACCGGGCCTGGAGCTCATCGGATCCAGTACCAACCCCCTCGAAGCGCTGGCGCTCTTCAGGGATAGCGGCAAATACGCAGATATTACTTTTCTTGATGTGGATATGCCCCAACTACAGGGAACGGAAGTGGCCGTGCTATTGGGCAACAATACGCAGATTATCTTTACCACAGCTTATCAGGATTACGCGATAAACGGATTTGAACTTGGCGTGAGCGATTTTTTACTGAAGCCGTTTCCTTATGAACGTTTTTTGAAAAGCCTGCACAAAGTGCAGGGATCACTGAAATTGAAACAACCTGAAGTACCACGCAACAGCACACTTTTCATTCAGACGGAAGGCAAGGGAAAGATCGTAAAGCTATTCCATGACCATATCCTTTACATGGAGAGCAAAAAAAACTACCTCTCCGTTGTAACGCAGGAGAAGGCGTACCTGACTTACCTGAGTCTCTCTGAAATGGAATCAGAACTACCAGGTCATTTTTTTCGCATACACAAGTCGTTTATACTGAATACGGACTTCATCAGTCACATTGAAGGCAATGATGTATTCCTGGAAGGTATCCCGGAACCATTGCCCATCGGCGCGAGCTACCGGGATCACTTTTTCAGTTTTGTAAAAGAACGGCTGGTAAAAACGAAACGCAATTCATGATGGCCGCTGCCTGAAAGCCCTTACGGTGAGGTGCCGGTACAGCATAAAGTAAACCAGCATTTCATAATAACGCTGGTTGCTGCTGAACAACCTGTTGATGTGCATGTGGACAATATCCGCCGCAAGGCTGTTGATATCAGGCCCCCCGGGTGGAGAGAAGCTCAGCTTAACCAGAAGAAAATGTACATTCTGCCCCACACGGTCAAAATCACGCATGGTCTCGTTCAGTACCAGGGCTTCTTCCAGCGCGGGCTGCATGGTCCGGTAGAGTTTTTCCGCTTCCGTCCTGAATCCTTTAACACCACCATGTTCCTGGTAAAAAGCCTCAAAGTTCTTTTTACAGAAATCTGTTTCTTTTTCCGTAGAGAAGCCGAAATAACCCAATAACCGGTTGGCAAAACTGACGCCTTCCACTACCGTCTCTTCTTCCCTGTATCCCGCGACGGCAGCTTTCTGAAGATACCTTACCACAATGTTGCTGCTACAATGGAACAGCGCTTCCACATATACGATCAGCGCTGCTGAATAGCGCTCCAGTTCCCGCTTGTACACATCCGTTTGGAAACGGTGCACCAGCTTGGAAAGGTAAAGCTTGTGCAAACAATGATTGAACAATTCAAATACCTTTCCCTGGTTCCGTCTTTCTGTTTTAAGACGGATGCGCAGGTGGTGCTCAGGATCATTGTAACGCAACCAGAACCACTGCTGAACGAGTCCGGTCCTTATACTTTTCTCTACGATCGGCAGCAGGTGCTGCAGCAAAATACCATCAGCGGAAAGCGGGTGGCAGTAGACTTTAAAATAGAGCCAGTTGCCCGTATCTTTTGGGGTAACGGGCTGCTTTCTGTTTTCGGTTAACGGAATCTCCTTGTAGGAAGGTTCATCCAGGATAAGTGTGGCGATATACTGCCCGATCAGTTCGGTTCCGTCCTCCGTTTTGATCAGCGATTCCTGTGGGTAGATGAATTCCTTTAACGCAACTTTCCGCATGGGTTTTATTTCAATTAACAAAGCGCTGACTTCCGCATCAAGGTTCAAATCATACACAATAAAATTATCATGGATGGTAAGCGCGACATACCTTGGAAGATGAATTTCGGCACAGAGCTGACGGAACAATCGAATCCTGTTTGATGGATCAGCATTGGCAAGGGGTGCCAGCTCTTCTTCGTACAGGTGCCACTCCGCAAGGTGGATGATGCATGACCTGTAACGCACACGCGGGTAGAACTTCAAACCCGGAACAGCCGATGAAAGGGACAAACTGAAGCTGGTGGTCAACTGTTGCGATTGAACATCGCAGAGAAACCGGAAGATAGGAAGTGAGTTTTTCGTATAATTATATGCTGATGCAAGTCTTGGTATTACGGGCTTCCCCAGTTTCCTGGAACGCAGTACAACAGTGTTGTCCACTACGGAAATCATAAGGTCAGCAAGCGGTATTTGCCGGTTACCCGGAAGGGTGGAATTGGTAAGCACCGGTATTTCATACCTGCGCAGGTGTTGCCGCCTGTTGATGTTGGCGGCATGTACGTTACAGAAATGCGCGATCTCCGCGAATACCACCCCCGGGTTCATCTCCTGTTCATGGCGGGCCACTTCTTGCGCAAATGCTTCTATGGAAGGAATACAGGAAAATCTTCCGGTCATTTGCAAGGCTGATGCACCTCCGGCGCTTTCGATGATAACCTGACCATCTACTACGCGGAACATGACGGCAATACTGGGTGGCAAGGGATGTGAATTATTTTCGGAGGAAATCTCTTTAAGATGGTCATTCGTTATTGCTACTTCTCCCAGGCCGGTCAGCTTTCTTTGCTGCATCCACTCATTCATCAGCAACGCCGCCAGGTTCTTTGGCTGGTTCTTCTTCGCTGTACGTGCGGCGGCAATATCCAATCCGAGGGAAGAAATAAGGACCTGGTTGCCCATTTCTCCAAAACTGCCATAACCTATGCCCAACTGCGGATCAAGCGCTTCCAGCAACGGTACTTCTTCCCGCTCGTATTGCGCGAGGAAAGCCTTGCGGAACTGCTCCAGGTCAGGTGAGGGCGTGTAGGATGAAAGCAGTTGCAGGCAATGCAATCCTTCCTTGATCTGCTGCTGGTACTTCATTGGGAGCCCGCCGGCAATTGCCTTCCGTTCAGCCACGCAATAAAAACTGGATTTTGGCTTTTGACCGGTATACGCTGAAAGTTTCGCGGCCGTCGCGCTCAGGAAAGCCAGTGAAGGGTGCCGGTTTTCCGTCAGCTCCCGCAATATTTTTTTTAACACAGGCTGTTGTTGCTCCAAAAGCGGTAATAGTTCCTGCGTATAATCATTACCAGTAATATTAGGGGCGGAAGCGCTTACCAGCAATTGCTCCGCTTCCAACTCCTTTATATAGTCGCTCACTTCTTCAGCGGAAGCACCGGTTTCAGACCTGATGGCAGCAGCCAGTGCAAGCCTTGAAATACCACGCTTCGCCAAACGCATAAGGGTTCGAAGCAAGCTGTTCCTGGGGGCGGCAACCAGCGCGAAACGCGCATCCAGCTCCGAAAACTCGCGCCGGATAAACCGGATATCGTTCCTGCCTGTAAATGCGCTCTGATTGATACGCAATTCCATAGCCTTGTTGGTATACCCCAGGGACGCCGCAATACCAGGTAATATCGAAAAATCAGGTTTCACATATAGAGAAGGGGAACGCGCTACAACAATTGAAGCAGTTGAAGCCGGTTGCCAGGAGGTAAGCGATACGGCCGCGAACATACCGAAGGGCGTGGAGCGGAACGATGCCCTGTTCGCATACTTCTGTACGGTGTGCCGCTCTTTTTCGGATAGTGTATCATACGCAAAACCTTTCTTGTGCAGCGCTTCAAAAAGAAGCTCGCTCGAAAGAAAAATCGCCTTCCTGAAAACCTCCGTATGCAGTAATGCGGCATAATCCATGTTTCCACGCTCCTTAAAACCATACAATGGCGTCCGGAGCACTAGCGACGGTAAAAATCTGTAGCTCATAACGGTTCTATTTAAAGGGAAACACCTTTAAAGTTAAAGCTGATACGGGAGTAGGTTCCAACTATTGATGCTGATCATGGTAAGCTTTCACAAACTATTTTCTGTTATCTGAAAAAAAATTCTACTCCCTATTTAACTACATTTGTTTCCTGACACCAATGAAAAGAAGTTTAAACATCCGCCTCCTCCCGGCAATTATTATTATCCTATGTATTTATTCCAAAGCATTCACGCAGGATACGGCAAAGTCAGGCAGGTGGCTGCAACGCCTTATTCAACGCTCCATTGCAGATACCACGCCTCCTGGTAAAGCCAGCATCCGCTTCTACCCAACCCTGGCTTACGCGCCCGAAACAAGTTTTGAATTCGGTATTTCTTCTTTGCTGTTGTACCAGGCAAAAAATGATACCCTGAACCGTTTGAGTGAAGTGAACGCCTTCGCGTTTTTTACATTGGAAAATCAATATGGGCTTTGGATAGACAACGCTTTGTACGGCGATAAGGACAACTGGTTCTTTCTGGGCAGAACACGTTTGCAGAAGTTCCCGCTTTTGTATTATGGTACCGGTCCGGAAACAGCAGGCGCACATCCCGCAATTGTGGATGGCAATTATATTTTACTGCGGCAGCGTGTATTGCGCAAGTTGCGCCGGAATTTATTTTTTGGTCCCGAAGTGGATTTTCAGCGCCTGAGCCGCTCGCGGTTTCGTCAGCCTGAAGCCGGACCACCGTATCCACTGCCGCAAGGCGCAGGCGGAAGCGCCAATCTGGGTCTCGGGCTTGCGTTGGTGTACGACAACAGACACAATGTGCTGAATGTACGCGAAGGTCTTTTTACTGAACTTTCGTTCCTGGAATACAATTCCGGATTCGGTAGCGATTTCGATTTCAGAAGCGTGAACCTCGACCTGCGTTCTTTTCACCCCATGGGCAACCAACAGGTGCTGGCCTGGCAGGTGAACGGTAATTTTATTACGGGAGATGCGCCGTTCAATCAGTTGGCGCTCCTGGGCGGAGATATGATGATGCGCGGCTACTACCAGGGCAGGTACCGTGACAAGAACCTGCTGGCCGCGCAGGCGGAATACCGCTGGTTGCCATTTCCATTCAGCAGGAAGTTCGGTGGTGTCGTATTTGGCGGATTGGCATCCGTTGCGCCCTATATTGATCAGTTTCGTTTCAGCCAGATCAGGCCCTCGGGCGGCGCAGGCATCCGTTACCTTCTTTTTCCGAAGAAAGATATTTTCCTGCGGCTCGATGTGGGTTTCACCAAAGAAGGACCCGGTTTTTACCTGTACACCGGCGAGGCCTTTTAAGCACCTCTGGCACTCCTGCAGCGGCCACGTGTCCGGTTCAGCCCCTGGTTTGGCCGTTTTATAGGAGCGCACTTCTTTCAACTGGAGATTCCTCCTAATTTGGGCGGATAAATCTCTTCCGATGAAGCATTTCCTTTTGTCCCTATTTATATTATTGAGCGCCCTTTTCAGTGTGGGTCAATCCGGTCCCGAGCAGAAACGCCTTTCCATCAACGGTACTGAACGCAGTTACCTGGTCAGGAAGCCCGTTGCGTTCACGGCCGGGAAACGTTATCCCCTAGTGCTCACCCTGCACGGCGGGGGTGGCAGCGCGCAACAGTTCGACAATAGCTACGGCTTTAACCAGGCGGCCGCCGAAGCGGGCTTTTTAGTGGCCTGCGCCGATGGCGTACCGGGAGAAGGACGACTTGCCGTGCGCACCTGGAACGCGGGAGGATGTTGCGCGGGCGCCATGGAAAAAAATGTAGATGATGTGGCTTTTCTCTCCGCCCTCATCGATAGTATGGTGAAAAACTTTAGTGCCGATCCCGGAAATGTATTCGTTACCGGGATGTCGAACGGGGCAATGATGAGCTATCGGCTGGCGGCGGATTTACCGGGAAAGATCAGCGCCATCGCGCCCGTTGCCGGGAGCATGTATTATAACGAAGCGAAGGATCCGGGGAACAGCGTACCAGTACTGCATTTTCATTCTGAACTGGATACCCGTGTGCCTTATAAAGGAGGAACGGGTATTGGGAAAAACTGGTTCCCTCCGGTGGAAGATGGATTGAAACGATGGGCTGGCTGGAACGAAGCCACTCAATCGAACGTGGAAACAGGAAAGAATTACACCTGCACCACGTGGACCGATGCCAAAGGAAAAACAATGGTGCAGCTCTACCTCACCAAAGATGGCGGCCACAGCTGGCCAGGCGCGAAAAAAACAAGGATACTGGGCGATGCTTCCTCCATGTCGCTGAACGCGAATGAGTTGATTATCGCTTTCTTCCGATCTAATCTGAAATAATACCGCAAACAATCTCTTATTGATAACAACACGTTTACGTCGGCAGACCAGGACGTTTTCAAAAACAAAAACCATGAAAAAAATCCTCACGGCACTGTTTATTCTAATTTCCGCAGCAGCCTTTTCTCAGGGCAAAATGAATGAACAGCAAAAAGAAGAATTGAAAGCAAAAATGCAGGAATACCGCACCTCGCTGAACCTTACGGAGGAGCAAACGCCTAAAGTGGAGGCCATCAACAAAAAATATTTTGAGGGGCTTGCCGCACTCCGCGATTCCGATGCGGGCAAACTGGCCAAATACCGCAAACTAAAAGAGCTGGGCAAAGAAAAGGACAAGGAGATGAAAGCGGTATTGAACGCGGACCAATACAAAAAGTACCTTGCTTTCCAGCAGGAAATGAAAGAAGAGATGAAGGAAAAACGAAAGGGCTGATTTATTGCGCCGCCTTTACTGCAGGCGCCACTTCTTTGGCGAACAGTTCTATCGAGCGCAGTTGTTTTTCGTGCGGCACCGCGCCGGAAATGGTTTGCGCGAGGAACCGCGTATTGTTGAACATTTTATACTGCACAATCAGTTTAGAGGCGATCTCTTCCGGGCTGCCCACCAGTAACGGTCCATCCGGTGACCGCAGGTATTCGAATTGCTGGCGGCTCATGGGCTGCCAGCCTCTTTCCCTTCCGATCCTGTTCATCAGTTGCTGGTAAGTGGGCCAGAATTCATTGGCCGCCTGTTCGGAAGAATCGGCCAGGTGCATGTGCGCGTTCAGACAAAGCGGAAGCGCAGCCACATCGTGACCGGCTTTCTCCGCCGACTTACGGTATAGGTTTACCAATGGCAGAAATTGTTGCGGCATACCACCCAACATCGCGATGGTGATGGGAATATTGAGCGTACCGGCCCTTACTACCGAAGCGGGCGTTCCACCCACGGCGATCCATATGGGCAGTTTGGGTTGCAGGGGCCTCGGGTAAATGCCCTGCTGCCGCAGGCCGCTGCGGTGTTTCCCGCTCCAGTTTACGGTTTCGTTGTTGTTGATGGCCAGCAGCAGTTCCAGTTTCTCCGTAAAAAGTTCATCGTAATCTTCCAGCGAATACCCGAACAAAGGAAACGATTCTATGAAAGAACCTCTTCCGGCCATGATCTCGGCCCTTCCGCCCGACAACAGATCGAGGGTAGCGAAATTCTGGTAAGTACGAACGGGATCAGCGGAACTCAGCACGGTAACGGCACTGGACAACCGTATATTTTTCGTAACGGTGGCCACGCCCGCCAGCGCCACTTCAGGTGCGGAAATCATATAATCCGGGCGGTGGTGCTCGCCGAGGGCGAATACATCCAGCCCCAGCTCATCGGCCAGCTTTGCCTCGGCCAGGAGTTCCTGCATCCGAAGATGTGCGTTACGGGCCGAACCTGTTCCCTGATCTCCTGGTGTTTCACCGAAAGTGCTGATGCCGAATTCCATGCGCTGTAGCTTATACGATTGATAGAAAATGAACTAAACCGGACATTTTTCGTGGTAGTTGATGATTTCGATGGGGGTGCGTTCGAAAACGAATCCATCGTAGGCTACGATGATCTCGTCCAGCACGGCATCTATCTCTTCCGCAGTATTCAGCACCACCAACCTGGCCCTGAACTCCTTGATATTGGGAAGTCCTTTCAGGTAGTTCGCGTAGTGGCGGCGCATTTCGAAGATTCCGGTGTGCGGCCCCTTCCATTCCACCGATTTGTGCAGGTGCTTGCGGCAGAGTTCCACCCTTTCTTTTAAAGTGGGGGAGGGCAGCAGTTCACCGGTAGCAAAATAGTGTTTGATCTCCCGGAATATCCAGGGGTAGCCGATGGCGGCCCTGCCGATCATCATGCCATCGAGGCCGTAAGTATTTTTATAATGAAGGGCTTTTTCGGGACTGTCGATGTCGCCGTTGCCGAAGATGGGCATCGTAATCCGTGGATTGTCCTTTATTTTGGCGATCCAGCTCCAGTCGGAATGCCCTTTGTACAACTGGCAGCGGGTACGGCCATGTACGGTGAGGGCCTGTACACCAATATCCTGGAGTCTTTCGGCCACTTCGAGAATATTAATGGAATCGTGGTCCCAACCCAGTCTTGTTTTCACCGTAACGGGCAGGGAGGTGGATTTGATGACGGCGGTGGTGAGCCTTACCATCAGGTCGATGTCTTTCAGTACGCCGGCGCCGGCGCCTTTGGTCACCACTTTTTTCACGGGGCAGCCGAAATTAATATCCAGCAGATCGGGCTGAACGGTTTCCACGATTTTGGCGCTCAGGGCCATTGCTTCTTCGTCGCCCCCGAATATCTGGATGCCCACGGGGCGTTCGTAGTCGAAAATATCCAGTTTTTTACGGCTTTTGATGGCGTCGCGGATCAGTCCTTCTGAAGAAATAAATTCCGAATACATCAAATCTGCGCCATTGTCTTTGCATACCGCACGGAAAGGCGGATCGCTCACATCTTCCATGGGCGCCAGCAGCAAAGGAAAATCAGGCAGGGAAAGTGGTCCAATATTCACCATAACAACTCATTACACAGCTTAAAGCGGGTACAAATAACCGGGTTAGCGTATATTGCACCGGTACCGACCCGGGAACTGCGTGCAAAGATACGGCATCCCCGTGGCAGCAAACACAGATTCATGCGATACCTCCGATTTTATACCCCCATGTTCCAGTTCTCGGCGTTCATGGGCATTTTCCTGGGGCTTTACCTGATATTCATGGCCGGACTGATGCTGTTTGGCGGGGATATCAGCCAGATCACGGAACTGAAGCCCGAAACCGCCACGCCGGCACTGGTGCAGAAGTTCAAGATCATCCAGTTCGCCAGCGCGGTATGTACTTTTATTGTACCGGCTTTTCTTTTCAACTACCTCTCCGACGCACGTCCTTTTCAGTATGCGGGATTCCGTAAGAATACCCATCCCGCGCTTCTGTTGTTCACGGTGCTGATCCTGGTGGCCTCCCTTCCCATGGTAGGACTGATCGGCGAATGGAACAGCCAGTTCACCTGGGGGATGGCGCAGAAAGAAATTGAGGCCATTGAAGAACGCTACAACAACTCCATGGCCATCATCCTGAAAATGAACGGTATCGGCGACCTGGTGGTGAACCTCCTGCTCACCGCCGCACTGCCCGCGCTTGCGGAAGAATTCTTTTTCAGGGGTACCCTTCAGCAATGTTTGTTCCGGTGGTGGAAAAGCCCGGTAGGAGCGGTGCTGGGTTCCAGTATCTTCTTCGCCCTCATGCACGCCACTTTCTATAAATTAATTCCCATCCTGTGCATGGGCATTGTGCTGGGCACACTGTTCATGGTTACGCGGAATATCTGGTGCAGCATCCTGTTCCATTTCCTTTTTAACGGCATGCAGATCGTGGTATTGTACCTCGCGCAACACAATAAGATCAAAGGATTTGACCCTGAAAAGCAGGAAATATCCTTCCCGGTATGGGCGGGTATTACCGGACTGGCGGCGGTAGTATTGCTTTTCGCCTATCTTCAGAAAGAAAAACGGAGATGGATACCCGCATCCGTTTTCAGAGAACAGCAAACGCCCGCTGAATAACCAAAGCATTCCACATGGCGCTCAACCTTCAGACATTTAAAACGCGTACTTTATCGGCCATCATCTTCGCGGTGATCATGCTGGCCGGACTGCTCCTGAATTACTGGAGTTTTTTCCTGCTGTTCTCGGTGGTGCATTTCGGCTGCTGGTTCGAATACCACAAGCTAATGGAGAGGATTCATCCCGCTTACAAACAAATTTCTTCTTTTCACCGGTACATCGTGCCCCTGATCGGCTTCGCGCTGATGCTTTTTTCCGCGGGGGAAACACTCGCCATCGGCACATTCAGCCTGCATTCACTGGGTTGGTGGCTGCTGTTGTTACTGGTATTGATGCTGCCGCTGGGTGAACTGCTTTTTGCAAAGCAAACTTCATTGAAATGCTACGGGATTTCGTTGCTGGGACTGGTTTATATTTCCATGAGTTGGTCCATGCTGGTGTTGCTGCGCGATCAGTTCACGGTACAGTTCCCCGGTTTTGAAACGCTGGACTACGGCAAATGGGTGGTATGCATCCTGGTGTTTTCCATCTGGATCAACGACACGATGGCTTATATAGTAGGATCACTGATCGGGAAAACGCCTTTCTCGCCCATTTCTCCCAAAAAAACCTGGGAGGGCACTATTGGCGGGGCCGTGCTGGCCATTGTGGTGATTACGACCGTCGCTTATTTCATCGGCCTCAACTACATGGAATGTGGCATTATCGCGGCCATTGCGGCTGTATTCGGCACCCTGGGCGATCTGCTCGAAAGCAAGCTGAAACGCATGGCGGGCATCAAAGACAGCGGTAACATACTTCCCGGCCACGGCGGTTTCCTCGACCGGTTCGACTCCCTATTGATCGCCACGCCCGTGGTATGGCTGTATTTCTTCCTGTTCCAATAATTCCGCTTCCATAATATTTGCGCTAACTTCGCCCCACAATTTCCGTATATGACCATACACAAAGAAGGGTACGCTTCCATTGCCATTGCGGCCCTCGTATTAGGACTCCTTAACCTGGTCCTTTTTTATTCTATTCCCGAATCATTCTCCTGGATCACCTGGCTGATCCTGGTGCTGAGCATAGGTTTCTGGCTTTTCATCGTCTCATTTTTCCGCATTCCAAACCGTCCGCTCACCATTCACAACGATCAGATTATTTGTCCGGCCGATGGAAAAGTAGTGGTGATAGAAGAGGTTTTTGATGAAGAATATTTTAAAGCGAAGCGTTTGCAGGTCTCTATTTTTATGAGTCCCGCCAACGTACACGTGAACCGTCACCCGGTTACGGGAAAAGTAGTGTACAGCCAGTACCACAAAGGCAAATACCTGGTGGCCTGGGACCCGAAATCCTCCACCGACAACGAGCGCCACTCCATTGTAATTGATAAGAACGGCAAAGAAGTGCTGGTGAAACAAATTGCCGGAGCCGTTGCCCGCCGCATCGTGAACTACTGTAAAGCCGGAGATCCCGCAGAGCAGGGGCAGGAACTGGGCTTCATCAAATTCGGCAGCCGGGTTGACCTGTTGCTCCCGCTGGGAACCAAAGTTTCCGTGGGCCTGAACCAGCACGTGAAAGGCGGGGTTACGGTATTGGGTGAATGGTAGAAAACGCTTCGCGCTTAGGAAAGTAGCACGGATTTCGCTATCTTCTGTGCATGAACTTCCTCGCACATGCTTACCTTTCTTTCAACGATCCCGGTATCCTCGCCGGGAACATGATCAGCGATTTTGTAAAAGGAAAAAAGAAATTCGATTACCCGGACCCAATACGCCAGGGCATTGAGTTGCACCGTGAAATAGACGCGTTCACCGATGCGCATCCCGCCACCAGGGCCGCTGCCACGTTTTTCAGGAAAGATTACCGGCTCTACGCGCCCGCGTTCATCGATATCGTATACGATCATTTCCTCGCGAACGACGCGGCCGTGTTCCATACGGAACAACACCTTCACCGATTTTCAGGCGATACCTACCAACTGCTGGAACCGGCATCCCCTTATTTCCCCCAACATTTCCAGCGCATGTTTCCCTATATGAAAGCCCAGAACTGGTTGTACAACTACCGCTTTGAAGAAGGCATCCGCAACAGTTTTGAAGGACTGGTGCGCCGGGCCGCCCACCTCGAAGATGCGCGCCCCGCATTTGAAGTACTGATGCGCCATTATGAAGCGCTGTCCGCCTGTTACCAGGAATTCTTTCCCCAACTTCAACAATATGTGCAGCAGCGGTTTGAACTGATGAATAAGCGCTTTTAACGCTTATCTTTGTTGCAAACCACATTTCATGAAGCGCCTTCTTATTGTTGCGTTGGCCGGTTTTCTTACAGTAACGGCATCAGCTCAAAATGGCAAAGGTCCGTCAGTTGACAAATCCACGATGGACATGAGTTATTACCCTTTCAACTATCCGGTATTAAAAATACAGGGAAAGGCGACTGAACCATTGGTGGCGCGCGTCATCTACAGCCGCCCGCAGCGCAATGGACGCAAGGTATTCGGTGAACTGGTAGAATTCAATAAAGTATGGCGGCTGGGCGCGAACGAAGCTACCGAAGTGGAATTCTACAAAGATGTGAGCTTTAACGGAAAGCCCGTGAAAAAAGGCAGGTACACCCTGTATGCCATTCCGCTGGCCGACAAATGGACGCTGATCCTGAACAAAGACCTCGACACCTGGGGCGCATTCAAATACGATCCTTCCAAAGATGTGCTGCGCACCGATGTGAAGCCCGAGAAGCTCAACGACCCCTCTGAAACATTCACCATCTTTTTCGATAAAATGAACAGGACCACCGCCGCCATGTACATTTCATGGGACGACACCCGGGTGACCGTTCCCATTGGTTACTGATTCCAAACCCCATGAATATTACCATGAAGGCATCCTACAGCTTACTTTACACCGCCATATTGTTCCTTGCGGCCTGCAACAGCAGCACACCAACACCCGCCACCGATTCCAGCGCGGCCAGGAAAACAAACGGCGGTTCCGCATCTCAGATTATCGTGAACCCCAAACCGGTTTCGGGCATATTCGACCAGTCGCCGATGGACATGATTTATTTCCCCACCGAATTTCCCAAACTCAAGAGCCAGCGGCAGGCCTCCGGCGATCCCAAAGTAAGGGTCATCTACAGCAGACCCCAACGCCACAACAGAGCCATATTCGGCGGATTACAGAAATACGGGCAACCCTGGAGAATGGGCGCCAACGAAGCCACCGAAATCCAGTTGTTTGCCCCGGCTTCCGTAAACGGCAAAAAGATCGCCAAAGGAACTTATATCCTCTATTGTATCCCGGAAGAAAAAGAATGGACTATAGTTTTCAATAGCGCCAGCTACACCTGGGGACTTCAATTCGATCCAGCCAACGATGTGCTGCGCACCACGATTCCCGTAGAAGCCGTGGAAGAACCAGTGGAAGCGCTCACCATGTTCTTCACGGAAGAAAACGGGAAGGCGATGCTGCATATTGAATGGGATCATGTAAAGGCGAAGTTGCCCTTCAGCTTCTAACATAGCAACCTATGTGTGGCATAGCAGGCATCATTCACAAAGAAGCCGGACAAATCTCCCTTCAGACGCTTCAGGCCATGGGAAACGCACTGCGACACCGGGGCCCCGACGATAGCGGCACCTGGATAGACCCTACAGGAAAAGTCGGTTTCGCACATCAAAGACTTAGTATCATCGACATCTCCGGTGCCGGAGCGCAACCTTTCCATTATATGGGCAGGTATTCTATCGTCTTCAACGGAGAAATTTATAATTACAGGGAGCTAAAACAGACTCTCCTGAAAAAAGGGTACACTTTCCACTCTGAAACTGATACGGAAGTCATCCCCGCCGCACTGGATCATTACGGCAGAGATTTTCTCGACCAACTCAACGGCATGTTCGCTTTCGTACTATTGGATCACGTGGAACAGGTGCTTTGGCTTGCCAGAGACAGATTCGGCGAAAAGCCGCTGTACCTCCTGCGCGAAGAACGGGCCTTATATTTTGGCAGTGAGCCTGCAGCCATTGCCGCCGCGAAGCCGCTTGAACCCGACATGGAAATGTGGAGCTACTTCCTGGGTACCGGGTTGCCAAAATCATCAGGACAATCAAACAGAACATTTTACAGAAACCTGGTACAGGTTCCGCCTGCAACATGGATCAGCATAAAGCTCAACGACTTCACCGAAACTTCAGGCGTATACTGGACACCTCCTCAGGCAGATGAGCAGCTTCAATTGACCGACGATGAAGCGGTTGAAACATTCGCCGCTTTACTGAGCCAATCCGTTAAGCAGGCGCTAATCAGCGACGTTCCTTCAGGCAACAGCCTGAGCGGAGGAACCGACAGCAGTTCAATATGCGCCGTACAAAATGACCTCAAAGCAACAACGGACAGAAAAGTATTTTCAGCCGTTTTTCCCGGCTTCGCGAAAGATGAATCAAAAGCGATACTTGAGGTGTCGGAACGGTTCGGGCTAAATACCTGTCTGGTATATCCCGGAAAAGATGGAGCGGAAGATATATACAACTATCTTCAGCAGTTGCAGGAACCCGTTGCCCACTCCAGTTGCTACGCGCAGTACAAAGTATTTGAAGCCGCACAGCAACATGGCATTAAGGTGCTGCTCGACGGGCAGGGCGCGGATGAAATGTTGGGTGGCTACAACAGGTACCGGACATGGTACCTGCAGGAGTTATGGAAGCAAGGCAAAAAACAATTTAGGACAGAATGCAGTGAAATGGGTTACTCCTGGGGATTTAAGGACCAACTTACGGCGATGTTCCCGCATACGGCGACCTGGTTCCTGCGCAAAAAAACGCAACGCCTCGTTACCCACAACCGCTATTTACATCCTGAATTTGTCCGTTCCTTTTTTCAACCATCACTCATCAGAAAGCCCGTCATTACTTCCTTACGGCAAGCAATGGATTATGATGCAAGAAGTTTCGGTCTTGAAGAACTATTGTATTACGCCGACAGAAACGCAATGGCACATGGCGTAGAAGTAAGGCTGCCCTTTCTGAACCGGCCACTCGTTGATTGGTTATACAAGATAACTTCCAACCTTAAAATCAGGCATGGATACGGTAAATGGCTGTTAAGAAAGGCCATGGATAAAAAACTTCCCGCGAATGTATGCTGGAACAGGATCAAAACCGGCTTCGAAACGCCCCATAACGAGTGGATGAATACAGTGTTCATGAAGGAAAGAACCGCTGAAGCCATTGCACATCTGAAGAAAGAAAGAATACTTTCCCCTGGAACGCCAGGTAATACAAACGACACCATATTCAACTGGCGGGTCATCCAGATGGCCATGCACCTCTAAGCCAATACTTCAGAAAATAAAAGAGGATGCTCCTTTCAGATACATCCTCTTACAAACACTATACGCGACCAAACTAACTTAGCTCATCTCTGTTCCGCGGCTCTTTTGTATTTCTCCGTGATGCCCATTGTGCCCGCGGCGGAAACTTTTACGGTGTACCAGTTCTTTTCATCGGTCATCTTCACATGGTATTCCATGTCTTCCCCTTCAGCCAGTTCGGTTACCCCGAATATTTCTTTCCCGGGATATTTCTTTTTTAATTTATTCAGGATAAAAATCGGCAGGTGCTCCTCTTTGTAGTAACGTGTGCTGCCTACAAACTTTCCGCCCTTATCGTACCGTGCCTTCACGAGTATGTCTTCCTGCTTGAATACCGCGATAAAGTGATCGGTGGATTCGAACCATTTCAATTCGGAAACCGCCTTGTAATCCGATTCAAAACTGCGGGTTACTTTTTCATTGGCTTTGTCAACGGGATCGTTGGGATCATTGGCGAGGGCTGCGCCTGTTGCGGTGAACAGGGCGATCATCAGGAATAATGTTATCTTTTTCATGGCTTTTGTTTTATGGTTCAAATGTAGCGCCGGATAAGCTCGGGGATAAGTGGTTACACATAACCGGTATATTTATTTTTCTTCTTGATAAGAACAATTGGAAGAGTACTATTATTCTTATCAAGAAAGAAAGCTGAAACCCTTAACTGTAAAGCATTTCAGCTATGTTACACTTCAAGTTGTCAGGTCAGGTTAATCCATTGTTAAAAGTTATTTCCGGCTATGCATGGTAAGTTTGATTCATGAAGCGGGAGCGGCTTTTTTACCACGAACCGCAAACGCAAAAAAAGAGGCGCATCTATTGGATGCGCCTCAACCCATTGGGTTAAACACTCGGAATAAGTAAGCTTATAGCTTATTGTATTTTTCTACCAGTTCATTTTCACCGGCGGGAGTTACTTTTACAGTGTACCAATGTTTTGCGTCCTGCATTTTCACGAAGTACGCGGTTGATTCTCCCACAGTAACTTCAGTAACGCCGAATACTTCTTTTCCTTTGTAGCTCCTGCTTAGTCCTTTGCGCAGGTTGGTGGGCAATCCGTCTTCTTTGTAGTACCGGATAGAATGTTTGAATTCGCCTTCAGCGGTAAAACTTGCTACAACTTTTACGTCCCTGTTGTAAAATACAGCGGTGAAGTTCCCTTTGTCTTCGCTCCATTGTACATTATGTACGGCTCCGAAAAGTTCTTTGAAACTTGTTTTTACTTCGTCTGTAATGGGGAGATCAGCGGCTTTGGCTGTGGCGAAGGAGATCACTACGGCGAGTGACAGGATGAGCTTTTTCATGATAATTTGTTTTTTGTTTTAAATGGCTTTGTAATACGATGTAAAAGTAGCATCCTGTTGCACGGGTGTTTTTGCAATTGGGAGGAACGGAAAGAAAAAGATTTATTCCTAAGGAAAGTATGCTGACATTTAACGTGAACACTGCCGTTCATCACAACGAAACCCTTGCAGATCGTGCATTTACACCGCCCGTGGATTGTTACACCTTCCAAGGTTAAGTGATCGTTAAAATAGAGCGATGCGTTCACTAGATAATTTTATCAGGCCGGAGGAAATCTCCATATTTGTGGAACATTAAAACGAACGGTATGCAACAGGCCACAAAGTTCATTCATGCGGGTGTGGAACCCGATCCATCCACCGGAGCAATTATGACGCCCATCTTCCAGACTTCTACTTATGTGCAGGAAGCCCCGGGCAAACACAAGGGATATGAATATGCCAGAACACAGAACCCAACGCGTGATCAGTTGCAGAAAGCATTGGCGGCGGCGGAGAACGGGGCCTACGGTATTTCCTTCGGCAGCGGACTCGCGGCGATCGATACGCTGTTGAAATTGTTTAATCCCGGAGATGAAATTATCTGCACCAACGATCTTTATGGCGGCACTTACCGCCTTATGACCAAAGTGTGGGAAAGGTATGGCCTGAAGTTCCACTTCGTTGACCTTACGGAACCATCCAATATTGAACCGTTCCTCAATGAAAGGACCCGCATGATCTGGCTCGAAACACCTACCAACCCGCTGCTGCGTATTCTCGACATCAAAGAGATCTGCCATATCAGCAAGGAAAGAAACGTACTGATCGCGGTAGACAACACTTTCGCTTCCCCCTATCTCCAGAACCCGCTTGATCTTGGCGCCGATATCGTGATGCACAGCGCCACGAAATACCTGGGCGGTCATAGCGACGTGGTGCACGGCTGCCTTATCGTAAACAAGGAAGAACTGGCGCAGCAATTGTATTTCCTCCAGAACAGCTGCGGGGCGGTGCCCGGTCCGCAAGACTGTTTCCTGATCCTCCGCGGTTTAAAAACACTGCATGTAAGAATGCAGCGCCATTGCGAGAACGGTGCCGTAATTGCCAAATACCTGCGGGAACATCCGAAAGTGGAAACCGTCCACTGGTGTGGTTTTGAGGACCATCCCAATTATGAAGTGGCCAAGGCGCAGATGCGCGGCTTCGGGGGCATGATGAGTTTTACTTTAAAGAATGACAGTCTGGAAGCCGCATATGCCGTGCTCTCTTCCACGAAACTGTTTTCCCTGGCGGAGAGCCTCGGCGGTGTGGAATCATTGATCGGGCATCCCGCTTCCATGACGCACGCTTCCATCCCCCGGGAGGAGCGGCTCCGCAACGGGCTGGCCGATTCCCTCATAAGACTGAGTGTAGGCATCGAAGATGCCAACGACCTGGTGCGGGATCTGGAAAAAGCACTGGCGTAGGTGTAAACACTGTACCCGGTGGCACCGCTATAGCGGTGCCACCGGGTACAGTGTTTTAACGGAGAGGTTACTGCGCTTTCGGGAAGTCGGCGCCAACACTTACGGCTTCCCAGGCATCATAATCTTTTTTCAGTTCATCGAGTTTGCGGCGGGCGCCTTTCACGGCGGCGGCGCCGAGCAATAAGCGCAGCGGAGGATGTTCCGTTTCTGTGACCTGTATCATAGCTTTCGCGGCCCTTACCGGGTCGCCGGGCTGGTTGCCGCTGTAGCCGCGGATCGTGTTGCGGTTGGTGCCGGCGGTGGAGGCATAATCGTCAATGGTGTTCACCGCTTCGTTGGCGGAACGTCCCGCCCAGTCGGTGCGGAAACCGCTGGGGCAGATGATGGTCACCTTAATACCGAGTGGCGCCACTTCTTTCGATAACGATTCCGACATACCATCCACCGCAAATTTAGTGGCGTGGTAAAAACTGAGCGCCGGGTAAGCGGTTAGTCCGCCGATGGAGGAGATATTCAGTATATGACCGCTTCGTTGCGCGCGCATCACCGGGAGTACGGCTTTCGTCATGTTCGCGAGGCCGAATACGTTTATCTCGAACATCCTCCTGATCTCGGCTTCATCGCTTTCTTCCAGTGCGCCGAAGTAACCGATACCGGCGTTGTTCACCAGCACATCTATCCTTCCCCAGGTGTCCATAACCGTTTGAACGGCGGCGTCAATTTCTTCCTGTTTGGTAACATCCAGTTGAATGGTGAGCGCCCTGTCTTCTTTGCCATAAACAATATCCGCCACCTGCGCCGTGTTGCGCGCGGTAACCACCACCCTGTAGCCCTGTTCCAGTAATTCGGTAGCCAGCGCACGGCCAAAGCCTGTGGAGCAGCCCGTAACGAACCATATTTTGCTCATAACATCAATTTTTGAGGAATGAATAACAGTGCAAAAGAAGGGAAAGTTCAGCAGAAATATCCGCCACACGGTATTGAAGCGGCGCTCCCGCACAAATACCTTTACCCCGTTCAAACCCAACAAAAAAATGAAAAAAAATCTTGTACTTCCTCTTTTCCTGGCCATGGCAATGAGCGCCGTGGCTCAACCAGACCCTGATGCCCTTAAAGTACAGGGCGGTGGTTCGATGGGTAAGAAGACCATCGTACCCAAACTTGAAAAGCTGGCCGTTGCACAAAGCACCATCATCTTTAAAACCGCCACCACCCGCGAAATGCTGAAGAATGAAAAAGGCGCCTTTGGCGGAAGAAAATCATTGGGAGGAAGTGTAACCGGAAGAGTTACCGCTTACCTCGAAACCACCGATGGAGATCTTACCAAAGAAGATTTCCAGGGCCTGGCCGATCATTTCTACACCTACCTGAACCAGCAACTGGAAGCGGCGGGCATTGGTACCGTAGACTGGGGAACCGTTACCAAAGCGGATTTCTATACCGCCGAAAATGAGGCGGGAGACGAAAAGAAAGTAAAGGAAGAAACCCAACGCAAGGGCCAGGTTTATGAGGTGGTTAACGCCAACAATGGCAATACCCTGATTTCTTATGACCCTACCAAAACCATGAACATCGGCTTTGCGTTCGGCAAAATGAAGAGGGCCGGTAAATTCAGTGATGAACTTGGTGCTCCGGTCGCGTACATGCACACCGTAGTGGATTTCGCCGACATCATGATGGATGGCGATGCTAAAACCGGCACCGCCGTTAGTTACGAAGTGGGCGGCATCACTAAAATCACCAAAACAAAAGCGTTCAATTTTAACTCATCGGTAGGCGCGAACCTTAAAGTAGCCGGCGGCACTACATGGGACGGAAAGCCGGTGGGCGGAAGGATCATGTTCTACAACCAGAAAATGGCCACCGATATGATCCAGTTTGAAAAAGACATTTCTTCCGGCATGAAGTTCGCGAACGAGGTAACCCAGGATCCGAACAGGAAAGTCCTCAACAAAAAGGAGAACATCTTCGCCAAAGATTTCAACGCGGTTCCCGTAGTGGTCTCCACCACGAAGGCGCAATACATTGCCGCTGCGAAAAAGGCACTGGAAAATTATGCGGTTTCGCTGGCCACGAAGCTGAAGGAAAAGTAGTAAGATGGGAAGGGAATAAAAAGAAAAGCCGCCCGTAAAGGCGGCTTTATCTTTATAAGAGGTCTATCTCTTAAAGCTTCAATTAGTAACGGCTGAAGCTCTTGTTCCTGTTGAAACCACCACCACCGTTGCGGTTGCCACCACCACCGGCGGGACGATCTTCGCGGGGACGGGCTTCGGAAACGCGGATCGCTCTTCCTTCTACCATTCCACCATCCAGCTCAGCGATTGCTTTGCGGGCTTGTTCGTCATCAGACATTTCCACGAATCCGAATCCACGGCTCTGGCCTGTGAATTTGTCCATGATTACTTTAGCGGAAGAAATTTCACCGTACTCAGCAAAAAAATCGTTCAGGTCTTCATCAGTTACGTTGAAGCTCAGGTTTGAAACAAAAATGTTCATACTAAAAATTAAAAAAAGAATAAATACTGAGAAAAGCTGGGGTAATAAAGACTTATACTGACCTATTAGCAGAAAAGACTATTAGCAGAAAATCATCAACTTACTTGGCTGTTGCTCAATTAACGATGCGAAGATACGCCTTTTATTGTTACCGCAAGCTAATTTAATGTTAAGCAATAAGATATATTCATCAACCCTTGAATGGTTCAAATATTACTTCAAAATCTGCTCATTTTTCCTTTACTTTTGCAAATTGGCCTTTCCGGTACCGGACCGGAAGCGGGGTGAGGGCCATCATTAAACCTAATTCACTTACATGGCTTTACCGCACCTTATTAAATACGTTTACAACAGCGGCACGGATGAGGTTATAAGAAGAGGAAAGAAAATCCACGCCATTGGGTACGTGGAACTGATGGAATACGATGAACTGATGGGTTCAGCGCTTTTCCGCGTAAAAGATGACAGCTACGCCACTTACTACAAGGTGCAGGTGCAAAAGTTCCGTGACCCGAAAACCCTTTCCGTGCGTTGCAGTTGTCCCTATAACCTGGGAGACATCTGCCGCCACGAATCCGCCGCGCTTTTCCAACTCCAGGAATTGCTGGACCGGAATATGCTCGGTAACCGGGAAATCGCTTACAATCAGAAGCATACGGTGGTGAAGATGAAGCAGATCGATCTGAAAACGATCAAGATGCTCTCCGCCCCGGTCGATTTTGAGGAAGCCGAAAAACTGCTTCGTACCCAGAAGGTGAACATTCTTTCGGCCAAAGAAGAGAAAGTGACCGCCTCCCTGGATATTGACGGAGAAACGTTTCCCGTAGTGATTCAGAAGAACGAAGAAAGAAACTTTGATACCAGTTGCACCTGTAATGAAACCGCGCACCCGTTGTGTTTTCACAAAACAATGCTATTGCTGCAACTGCTGCACGCTTATGGGGCACACTATTTTGATACCATCCGGAACTGGGATAAAGAAAAAAACAAGCTACTGGAAGCCTACGGCTACTCTTTGAGTGATGACCTGAAAGGGAAATTTGAATTCACTTATAAAGATGGCAAGCCCTTCCTCCGTGTACTGGATACTTCTATAAAAAGACTGGCACCCGCCGCCAACGCGCGTTTACCCAAACCCGAACCGGAGCCCGTGGTGGTGGAGCAGGTCGTGGAACAGGAGACGGAAATGCCGGAGCAGGAAACCGCGAAAGCCAGTTCCGCCCTGGGCGTGGTCATTAATCTGCAGCAGAAATCTTACCCTTATTTCCTGGTGGAAGCCGTGAAAGGAGAGTCGGGAGAGAACGGCAACCTGTTCGCGGGAAAAGCTGAAAAGCTGGACCTCAGCAAATTTGTGGACGGCCAGGAACTGAATGACGCCGACAAACAGCTTTTACCCCAACTCCGTCGCTTCCAGGAAACGGAAATCACCAAATACCTCAACAGGAACTCTCCTTTTTCGGGGTTCTGGGAGAACATCGTACACCATGAAGACGATGACCTTCCCGAAGAAACGAAGTCGCTGATGGTGGAATACCTCCATCCTAAACTGAGTAAGTTGCTGAATGAAGTGGCGGGCAGCGAAAAGCTTTTCCTTCTTCCCAAAGGCAAACCTTACCTCACCAAAAATCTCGAAAACATCGAGGTGGCGGAAGAACCGATCCTTCCGGAATTCTCCATCGAAAAGAACGGGAACGGTTTTGAAATGAATGCTTTCGCCAGGCTCAACGGGCAACGGATTCCACTCACGGAGAACGAGACCAGCAGCAGCCTGATCTTTTTATACAATGGGGTGCTGTACACCTGGAAACGTCCGGAAGATGTGATGCAGGCCGAAGGATTTCTACAGCAGAAAAAGAAAGGCATCAGCAAGGCCGACTGGCCCGCGTACCTGCGCAATACCATTCTGCCGCTCACCCGCGAATACCACGTACAATTCGATTCCTCCCTCGTGGAGGAGGTGAAAGACGGGGAACCCGAAGTACGCCTGTTGTTGCAGGAAAAAGGCGATTACCTTGTGTTTCAGCCTGTATTCAATTACAAAGGATACGATACCCGCGCCGGCGACAAAGAAGAGATCGTGGTGCCCACCGGCGAGAAAGTGTGGATCATCCACCGCAACAGAGCGGCGGAAAATAAATTCATGCAGAAACTGGAGAACCTGCATTCGCAGTTCATCCGGCCGGAAGGTGGTCAGCAACTGGTGCTGAAAGGTGCCGACGTGCTGAAGAACAACTGGTTCTTTCTTTTCGTAGATGCCATGCGCGACATGAAAGTGCCCGTTCTCGGCTTCGACGCGCTCAAAAATTTCCGCTTCAATACAGCCAAGCCCTCCACCCGCATCCATATTTCCAGCAATACTGATTGGTTCGATGCCCGCGTGGAAATCGAATTCGGTGACCTCAAAGTAACCATCGCCGAGGTGAAACGCGCTTTGGCCAACAAGCAACAATTTGTGCATCTTTCAGACGGAACACTCGGTGTGCTGCCCGAAGAATGGATCAAAAAATATTCGCTGCTCTTCCGGGTAGGCGAAGGAAAAACCAACCAGCTCCGCCTTTCCAAATACCACCTCAGCGTGATCGACGAGTTGTACGACAACCGCGATGAAGAAGAGTTGATGATACAATTGGAAGAAAAATACGAGCGGCTCCGCGATTCCGATCACCGTATAGCGGAAGTGCCTCCGCCCGCGCACCTGGCGCCGATATTAAGGCCCTACCAGACTTCAGGTTTCCAATGGCTCAATTACCTGAACGAAGTAGGCTGGGGCGGGATACTGGCCGATGATATGGGTCTGGGTAAAACCATTCAGGCGCTTTCGTTCCTGCACCATATCCAGGCTACGCAGGGAAAAATGCAGGCGCTGGTGGTATGCCCTACCACCCTGATGTACAACTGGGAGAACGAGATTAAAAAGTTCACGCCCAACCTCACCTATATCATCCACCATTCGAGTATGCGTACCCGTTCCTCCGATATACTGGGAGGATACGATGTGATCATCACCACTTATGGCACGTTGAGAAGTGACATCAAAGTATTGTCTGAAATAGCCTTCGATTACGTGGTACTGGATGAATCGCAGGCCATCAAGAACCCGGCGAGCAAAGTGACCAAAGCGGCATCCGTATTGAAAGCGAAGAACCGTCTTTGTCTTAGTGGTACCCCATTGCAGAACAATACCTTCGACATCTTCGCCCAGATGAACTTCCTTAACCCGGGCATGTTGGGCAGCATCGAGTTTTTCCGCCAGGAATTCGCCATTCCCATTGATAAATTCGGGGAGCAGGAACGCAAGGAACACCTCCGGAAAATATTGTACCCTTTCATCCTGAGAAGAACGAAGGAACAGGTGGCGCGTGACCTGCCGGAGAAAATGGAAACCATTCTTTATTGTGAAATGGAGGATGAACAAAGGAAAATTTACGACGCCTACCGCAACGATTTCCGTGACCGCATCCTCGGTATCATCGATGAACAGGGCATTCAGAAATCGCAGCTCACCATCCTGCAGGGGTTGATGAAACTCCGCCAGATCTGTGATTCTCCGGCCATCCTGAATGAACAGGAAAAGTTCCCCAACCACTCCATCAAACTTGATGAAATCGCGCGGGAGATTACCGAGAACATCAGCAACCACAAAGCGCTCATTTTCTCGCAGTTCCTGGGTATGCTGGGACTGATCCGCGAAAAAATGAAGGAACTGGGCGTGGAATTCGAATACTTTGACGGAAGCACCACCGCCACCGAAAGGGAACGGGCCATCCAGCATTTCCAGAACGACGACAAATGCCGTGTATTCCTTATATCCCTTAAAGCGGGTGGTGTGGGTCTGAACCTGACCGCCGCCGATTACGTGTACATCGTGGACCCATGGTGGAACCCCGCCGTAGAGCAACAGGCCATTGACCGGACCCACCGTATCGGGCAAACCAAGAATATTTTCGCTTACCGCATGATCTGTAAGGATACCATAGAAGATAAAATTCTGCAACTGCAGGAGAAGAAGCGCCTACTCGCGAAAGACCTTATTTCCGATGATACGGGTTTTGTGAAGAGCCTGAGCAAGGCGGATGTGGAGTATCTTTTCTCATAGCGCGCAGGTATATGATTCACGCGATAGCTTCCTGTTTCGTAGATCGCAGGAAGCTATCACGTGAACCTACTGCTTCTTCAGCTTATACACGTCCACCCACCCGTTTCCATAGCTTTTCGTAAAAACAAGACTATCTCCTTCGGCCCGTTCAATATAAGTTCCGTCCAGGATCAATGTCCAGTCGAAGTCCGCTGTCCAGGCGGCGGTGTTGGTGAAGCGGATCACTTCTCCATCAGAAGAGAACCTTCCTTGTGCCAGGGCCGGATACTTATCGATATCGCTGGTGCCGCTCCAGTTGGGGGAATTGAAATTAATGCTCACATTGGCTTCTTCCGCCCCGGGTTCGTTGTAGCGTTTAAAGGTGCCTTTGTAAGTTCCTTTCAGGTAGCTTCCGTAATGATTCTTTTTGCAGGACACGAATCCCAGCCCCGCAAGCGCTGCGAGTAAAAATAATTTCTTCATGGCTATACTTTGGCGGGATTGACAACGCCAATGCATGAACCATTGCAGGAATGGCTGTTAATTTTTTTACAAGGAAGGTTTAGTTTGCCGCAAAACCCTATACCAATGGAAAATACCTTTCGCGCACTATACGTACATGATGTTCCTGGTGCCCGGCCAGCACAAAGCCCAATGCGAGTACACTCATTTCTTTTCCAAAACAAATTCCCTTCCGTAAAAGCATTTCTTCCGTAAAACTGCTGAACAATAAAATGTTGGAGCGGCGGGTTACTTCAAATTCTTCCAGCAATTCTTCCAGGCTCCTTCTTTCGGCACGCGCCTCTTTTGCATACGGTTCCTCATCATAACCGGGCAACAGCGAAGCATCGTTGCGCGCAAAACGTAATGCCCTGTACGCCTGTATGCGTTCGTTGTCGATGATGTGCTGCACCACATCTTTAATGGTCCATTTGCCGGGTGCGTACACTTTATCGCCCAGCGCATAAATCTTTGGCATATCGGCAACCGGGAATACCTGGGCGCTTGCTGTTAACGCCTCAACAACAGGAACATCTTCCACGAGATTGATGTACCGGTCAAAAAATTCCGGCATCGGAACGATAGCACTTCTTTTCATTGCGGTCTTTTGCTAAAGCTACACGATTCCTGGTAACAGTCCATGTTGTTGGGCGAACACCTCTGCTTCGGGCGTGTCCCTGAAAATGCAATAGGGAATATTGAGATCCTTTACCACTTTGAGTTGTGCTTCAGTTACCCGTTTTTTTCCCGGCAATACCATACGGATAAAAACGGCCTTCACCCGCTGGGGAAAATACGCCGCTACCGCCGCGTAAATCTCAGGGTCCTGCTGGGTGTTATCACCGATGAGCAGGAAGGATTGTTTGGGAAAAGCTTCCATAATACGGATGATGCGGACGAATTTTCCGCTGTGTTTGGTTTGTCCTGAAGCCAGGAGGTTATACCAGCGCTTCAACTGGTTGAGCAGGAAAACACCTCTCGGAAATTTGTGTACATCGAAGAACACCTGCAGGTAGGGGTATAGGTTCCATTCGCTGCTGGACACATAAAAGAAGGGATTGGGATTCTCCTTATCGGTATCTGTGTATTGAAGTTTGCGGTAGAAATCAGCCACGCCTTCAAATGCCCTGCGCGAGCCCGCGTGGTGCCTGAAAAGCGTGAGCAGTCTTTTAATGATGGTGGAAGAATGAGAGATCAGTAGCGTATCATCGATATCGGAGATAATGCCCAATTGCGTAACGTGCGGTACAATTACCGAGCCTTCCCCTGAAAGGACCTGTTTACCGTTCTTATACCTCACCTGCACCTTGTGTTCGCCCGCAGGCACGGATTCCTCAGACTCCCATTCCAACCGGAAAAAACCATCTTCCTCTGTTAATGTGCTCACCTGTTTCCCTTCCCATTCCAATACCACTTCTGCTTTAGAGACTGGTTTCACGAAAAAAAGGTCCAGCAGGGCCTTCATGTTTCCGAGCAACCTTTTCTTCTTTCTTTTGCGCTCTTTGCGGGAAAACAACACATGGCCGAACACCTGCATCCGGTTCTTATGACCGAATCCCCGGTACACTCTTACAACGAGTCCCCTTTTTATAAACCCTTTCCGGTTGGTGTTGTTTTGCATACTAGTGTTGCTGGTACGATCTTTTCTTTTAAAAAATCATACCTGATTCAGTAAAACCGATATATGCGCCTATTGTTCATTATAAATCCCGCTTCCGGAGCCAACAATAAGAATTGGGAATCCATTGTTCGGGACTGGTTCGGGGGGAAGGAGCATGTGCTCGCCTTCCACACCATTGATACTTCAACGGACAATGAGCCTGCTATCCTACAGCAAATAAAGGATTTCGCACCTGAACGGATTGTGGCCGCCGGAGGCGATGGTACCATCAAAATGATGGCGGGATTGCTGAAACAGGAACATATTACAACCCCGCTGGCCATTCTTCCCACTGGATCGGCTAACGGAATGGCCACTGAACTGGGTATTCCTTCCAATATTAACGATGCACTGGAACTGGTTGTTTCCGGCGATGCCCGTCCGC
Source organism: Parasegetibacter sp. NRK P23 (assembly GCF_023721715.1). Lineage (NCBI taxonomy): Bacteria > Pseudomonadati > Bacteroidota > Chitinophagia > Chitinophagales > Chitinophagaceae > Parasegetibacter > Parasegetibacter sp. NRK P23. The sequence continues at coordinate 1,452,489 of NZ_JAMDLG010000001.1, read as the reverse complement.
TGGACCTGGTTTGTGTAAACGGCGAATGGTGCATTCACCTCAGCGATATGGGTTGGAATGCCACAATACTCCGGCATTTTGAGCAGATACCACAACGGGGCATGCTCGGGTATGCAAGGGCGTTGTTCAAAATGATCGGTACGCGTATTTACATGCCGCTCACCATTCGTGCAGACGGCCGTTTATTGCAACGGAAAGCACTGATGATTGTAGTGGCAAATGCAGCACGCTATGGAACGGGAGCCGTTATAAATCCCCAGGGCAAACCGGATGATGGGCTATTTGAACTGGTGATTGTAAGAAGAATGGCTTTCCGGGAACTGATATCGATGATGATCACCCGCAAACCCTTTGACCCCTCGGCCATCGAAATCATCTCTTGCAGGAACGCGAAGATTGAGGCGAAGAAAGCCTATCCTTTCCAGGTGGACGGAGAATACCTGGGAAAACAGAAGCGCATTTCAGCGGAAATACATCCCGCTTCAGTGATGGTGGTGCGGCCTTAGTTGTTGAGCATGGGCGGGAAACGCGTGTCTTTGTTGCGAAGATCAATGCCGCCTTCATAAACAGATTTCAGGTTCACCAGGTAAAAACTCCAGCCATCGTGGCAACCCAGGCGGATGTTCTTTTTGGAAGCATCATCGGTAGGAATGTTGGATTGCGTGAGCGTTACCACGGTGTATTCGTATTCTTCCCGCAGGGCAATCTCCACAATACAGGGGCCGGCAAAAGAAAATTTCAGGTTGTTTACACCATTCGCTTCCAGGAAATGTCCTTTCTCCACTTCATCATAAACGAACCAGGTCCATTGATAAGTATCTCCTGCCCTGGCTGGTAGCGATGCATCAAGTAGTATTCCTTCTGCGGATGTATTGCTGGCTGTTTCCAGAAACCATTTTGTGATTGCTGAAGGTTGGGCCCACGCATTGTACAATTGCTGCATGGGCGCCTTGATAGCGATGCGAAGCGTGAAACTGGTCCAGTTGAAATTTTCCATACTTAAAAAAATGGCAGACAATAAAGGTATAGATTTTTATTGCCTGCCGGGGAGCATGGATAGGAAAGAAAGGGTTAACTTATCATGTAGGTCAGTTGGAAACAACGAATCTCCTCCGGGCATTCAGAATATCATTCATGAAGCCATTGGGAAACGCCGGAGATGTGAGTTCAATGCCATTATAAATTCCGGTTGGAAACTGATCGGGTATCTTCACGGTTATTTTTCCTTCTTCCACCAATACCAGTTCCAGTTCATGGAGCGTACTATCGGTAGCGGAACGAAGCCGTACTTTTTCTATTTTGGTAGGGCCTTCAGCATACATACCAATTTTAGTGTTAAAGGTTACCGTGGCACGTGTTTTCAATTCGGTTGTATAGGGCCAGCTTATCCCTGGTTCGTGGTAATAGATGTAAAGTTTTTCTTCCGGCTCGAATGCAACTTTACCGGAAACCACCCTGATATTGTACAAGCCGGTATCAACTGAAGTCGGGATGTTAAATGTCAAACGAATCTGAGCAAGACTTGTAATAAACGGAGTCATATTGATTTCCCCAACTTTTGAATTAGAGATATATACCTTTGTTTTTGTGGTATCAGGAATGATATAGTAGCCTCTGATATATGGGAAATCTTGTTCGTACCGAATAGTATAAACCCCGTTTGTAGCCGGGTTGTTAAAGTAGAAACCAGGATCAGGAACATTGGCCGATATTTTCAATGTAAAAGACTGAACGCTACCGTTCTGAGCGGTAACATGGTAAGTAAATCCATCAGTAAAAGGAATTTTTTCTCCACTTGCGGGACTGATTTTCGCACGGTCAGAAACGCTTATTTCCGGTGCAATCGAATCCGGCTCAGCTTGGAACGGCGGCCAGTATAAAATTATTTCGTTCCCTTCCAACGCGGCCTTCAGCGCATTATCCTCGTCTATTTTAACTTCGAAGGATGTGATTTCGTTGTAAGGATAATCAGGATTCTCTTTCTTGCAGGAAGAAAGAAAAAAGTAAGTGATTATTACAGGCAATACTATTCCTGCTTTCAAAAATGTATTTTGTATGTTCATCTCAGTGCTGTTCAGGTTCAATAGATAATCATGGCTTCACCAACCGTTGGGTTAATGAAAGCTCTTCGGTTTAAATTTCGTTGATCGTGAATGTTAACAGGCCCTGGAACTGACCGATGCTGCAACTACCAGCCTGGTAGCCGATGTTGTCCAGTTTCAGGACATATACTTCTGATGCTGAACTGATACCGGAAGCGGAACTGGCATCGGTAATCACGACCACTCTGTTAGGCGTTGGCGTGGGGGACATTAAGGAGTAATTGTACCATCCTGTTCCTGTGTTGTTGTATCCAACCAGCCCGCTGGATACCAAAATGGCTCCTGATACGATCGTTGATCTTGTTAATGAACAGGCATCTACATCTGCCTCATCATATATATAAGCGTAATAGCCACTGGTAACCTGGATCGTTGCGTTGAAACGATCCACAAATTGGATCTGTCCAGCGCCTCTTCCCGGCGAACTCAAATCAAAATCTATAGCACCCCAACTGCCTCCGGAAGGTGTGGCGCAATTTCCGATAATACTGTCTGATGCACAGGTTACAGCCAATGCGGTAACGCTTTCAGATTGAATGGAAGGCTCTTTTTCCAGACCGGCTCCGGAAAGCTGGTCTTTCTTTGAACAGGATATGGCGAACACCGCGCAAAGCGCCAGTGTGGAAAAGGTTCTTGCTAAGTTTTTCATTTTTGTAATTTTTGGAATGTATGTGGTGGCCGGTTAAGCCATGATTATTGCTATTTGGCGTGCACGGTAATCGTATTGTAAGCGATCACTATTTCAGGGGAATCTTCAAAACGCAAGCGGGTTTCCGTATAATTTCCCGGTGGGAAATCATCGGGTAATTTCACTTGCGCTTCATATACTGTGTAAGATTGTATTGGCAGGTTCACATATTCGCCGTTCACCTTAATTTCAAACGATTTCAGGTTTCTGAAAATACTGGTGGCGGCAGCCGTGATCGTGAAAACCTCGCCCTGTGTGAATGTTTTATTGTATAGAAACAACATGCCATTCGGCGGATAATTGATCCGGATCGGATATTGTGTTTCGGCGGTTTTGTTGAATATCTTCACTTTCAATTTAAAAAGTCCGGTATCCATCGTGGCGGGGATCGTTGCATTGCTGATGACATATTTCGCTTCCCCTGTTTCAGTATTCTGTATTTCTTCTCTTACAGTAAGTGCCTCTACCGGAATAGGGAATTCTTTGCCAGTTGAAATGGAAACGAGTGAAGGTTTTATAACAGAAAGATCTTTGGTGTTGAAGTTCCCGGCAATTGACATTCCTCCACGCACATTATAAGCTGTTACAGTTGTTTCTGTTGAATGTTCGTTCACCACGAAATCCGGTTGCTGAATAACGATCGTCAGTTTATAAGTAGCGGTTGATCCATCGGCGCCAATCACGGTATAAGTGGTGGTAGAATCATCAAAGGGAACCGGGAGCACCTCGTCCTGTAACTTCGCTCCTTCGGAAACGGTGATCGCCGGATCAATTACGCCGAGGTTATAATAGAAAGGAATGTATACGGTGATGGATTTTTCAATATCGTTCACCACACCTGAAATAGAACCGTTGTAAACGTTGGTTACTTTATAGGAAAGAATCCTGTTCATAGGTTGTGCGGGCAGGTCCATGGTTTTGGTACAGGAAGCCAGTGCTGCGGAGAGGAATAGTAGTACAAATATTGCGGAGCGCATGAGAATGATTTATTTGATCTGGAAATTTTTGTTGCCGTCTTTCATGAGTACATATTGAAAACTGAAGTAGGGGTGCGGGGTGTTCCTTCTCCACTTCGTTGGGTCCAGTTCATCTTTGTACAGACTCAGCATTTTTATTTTGGCGTAATTACCGCGGGCGGTACGCACAATGATGGTGCGTGGCTGAATAGGATATACCACGTGTTGCAGGTCGTAGCTTCCATCGCCTTTGATGGTGCCGCCGAAATCGTAGAGGTACCAGCCAAAGCCCGCGCCGAAATCACCGGAATCATCGGTGCCGTAAACGCCTTTTCCGGTGTGGAACTTTGTATCATCAGGCGCGGTTAGCACATTTTCAAAGGGTTCTTCCACCATGTAAATTCCTCCTTTCCCCGGGCCGCCGCTTCCAAGATTGGCCGTGTTTCCGCCATTGTTTCCGCCCAGGAAACTATTGTAGATTTCTGTGAAGGAAATATCCCAGCGGGCGGTTTTCACATAAGCCGCGGGCACCGCTTTGTTTTCTTCCAAACTAAAATACATCGGCGGCCGGTTGGTAGAAGTGGGGTCGTTGTCGTCTGTTACTTCCGGCGCGAGGTTGGAAACCGTGATGAGTTTTCCATAAATGGTATCGCTCACGGGAGGAGTTTCCGGATCGCCTCCATTATCATCTTTATTACAGGAGACCATTGCCAGCAGCAGGAATACCGGTAGTGTTCTTAACAGCAGTTGCATACTTGTTTTGCGCATCATTGTTGAGATTTCTTTAACAGCCGCAAAACTCAGCACAACGGATATTCATTCCGGGAGAAAAACTTATTCGTGGGGGAAAACACGGTACCCGGTGGCACCGCTATAGCGGCGCCACCGGGTACCGTGTTTTTCTTTCTTCGCGAACGGTGTTTTTCTCATGATAAGTTTATGCGCGTTTCCGCAGAGCGGGAAGAAAAGCGGTGCCACCGACGTTGTTTTCCCCTGCGCCACTCCGTTATTTCCTTCCTGGATAACTGTTATTCCCCCGGGGATACCTGACACTCCGGTGACAATTCTATTTTTGACCCTCAATTAAATCATCAGCAAATGAAAAAGAATTTCGTAGCCATTAACTACATCGATTGCACCGAAGCATACCGCCCTCGTTTCGAAGAACTGTTCGGCTCCCGCGCCAAAGCCATAGACACGATGCCCGGATTCATCAACATGCACGTGTTGCGCCCTGCAAAGGAAGGAGACTCCTATCTCATCGTAAGTTATTGGGAAACAGAAAACGCATTCAAAGACTGGACAAAATCCGAAGCCTTCATTAAAGGCCACCAACGCGGGTTTGAGGACCTCGCCAAAGCAAAGGCAGAAGGAAGGCCCGCGCCCATGAGCAGTTCTTTCAGAACGTATGAGGTGATTGCGGAGTAAGGTTTGGAAATTTCTCGCAAAGGTGCACTGCTTCCTGCTTCGTTCCTCGCAGTTCGCAGACGCGAGGCGCTAATTGGTTGGCGGAGCTTCTTTTTGGATGAAGTTTTTTCATTTCACGCAACGACGCCACGACGCAACGTGAATGGCAGGCTTGGCCCTGCTAAAAATGAACGAGCTGCGCTCGCTGCATCAAAATTCTCTCAACAAGATCCACACGTTGCGTCGTGGCGTCGTTGCGAGAAAAAAACAAAAGCCATCCCGAACTCAAACAACGCTTCGCGCCCTTGCGCCTTTGCGAGAAAAAGCAAAAAATATTTCAGACAAAAAAACGCCTTGTGTCTGCGAGGCACGAAGCAGTGCGTGAAAAGTATACCCCATTGTTCCGGAAAAAACCAGCCCTGTGCCCCAAGATCAAAATCACCTAATCTAAAGCAACCCACCCTGCAACACCACGCGAAAAAAATCTTAACTTGTAACTACTGAAACATGAACACCACCAACACATCCCGCAAAGCAAAAATCATCCGCTGGGTAAAAAAACTCGGCTTCTGGGGATTTCTTTTTTTCCTCGTGAAGGGCCTGATATGGCTCGCACTCGGTTATTGGGTATTTAAATAATCACTCACCCTTTTAACCGGGTGGGGGCCACGCCGAAATATTTTTTAAAAGCCTTTGTAAAATTGGGAATGTACTTGTAGCCTGTTATGTACGCCACTTCGGACACATTTTTTCCGTTCAGCAGCAGTTCCCGCGCCTGTTCCATTTTAAGCTGGTGCACAAAACCGAATACCGTAGTGCCGAATAGCTTTTTAAAATGACTTTTCAGGTAAGCCTCATTCGTGCCTACCTGGTGTGCGAGGTCAATGAGTGAGCACGGACTGTTGAGGTTGGTCAATATGATCTCCCGCGCGAGGTACATGCGCTCCACTTCTTCTTTTTTCAGCTCTTTCGTTTGCGAAGATGCGGCTTCACTGAAGTTTTCGTATTGCTCCAATTGGAAAAGCAACAACTCCGTGGCTTTGGAACGAACATACAATTGTTTGTACCGGTTCTCCAACGGACAATTCAGCATATCATACAGAATAGCGCTGAACCGGGGAAGCAAAGGGAGGTTCGTCTGACTGATAGATGCAGGAATCATGTTTTTCATGCTACCCATATATCCTTCGTACAACGGATGATTTTCAGGCAACATGCGCGAGAACACTTCAGGGCTCATGCCCAGTTCGAATAGTTCTACCTGCTCGTTGGAGGGCCAATTCAGTTGGAAGGCATCCTGAGGGAGAAAAAGATAATTGTATTGTTGTTGTGCCATGCGTGCGAGCAAGGTATTATTACTGCCGGTGCCGTAGGTCTTACTGCCGCGCACCACGTAACTGATCTGGAAGAAGGGATGCCGGTTCTCTATCTGTACCTTACCGGATTCCTTTGAAAACACATTGTAATAACCAAAGTTGATGCCATCGGGCGTACCCAGTTCATAAGAGAATCCTTTGTGCATCGGCCCATCCATCACTTTCTTCCGTTCACGGATCTCTTCGCTACCGTTGCCGTAAATATCAAAGGAACAAGAAATAGTATCGCCGGAATAAGGTTTCAATAGCTGTTCGTTTTGTCATGGAATTGTAATAAGCCAGCAACAATATTAGTCCATTCGTGTACCTGTTGCTTCCGTGTTTGGGAATTTGATTTTCGAGATCGGGAAAATCACCGTTCTATCAAGGTTTCATGAAAATGAATTTCCGTTTAGGATAAGTTATTCTCCCCGGCGCATCTGGAACAGGGGACAATTTTGCTGGTTAAAATGAGGATGTGAAGTATATACACCCACATATAAGCCCCGTGTTTTTCCTGTTGCTTTTTGCGCTGAAAGGCATGGCGCAGGAAAAAGAGCAGTCGCTGGATTCTGTGACCGTTTTTGCAAAAACCTGGCGCCCAACCGAAAACCTGGTAGATACCAGGAAGATACCCATGCCCGTTACCGTGATCGGGAAAGAAAAGATCAGGCTGATGGGCAGCAGGCGCCTCGATGAGGTGCTGCGTGAACAGGCGGGATTGGCCATTGTGAGTGATCTCGGGGCCGGAAACCGTGCAACGGGTTTACAAATGCAGGGTTTTTCTTCCGAATACATCAGTGTTTTACTCAACGGTGTTCCGTTGGCGGGAAGGAACAACGGGAACCTCGATCTGTCACGGATCAGTGTGGCTGATATTGAACGGATAGAAATCATTAAGGGCGCTTCATCCAGTTTATTTGGAAGCGAAGCGTTGGGTGGCGTCATCAATATCATCACAAGGCAAAGTGCCGTTGATCCCTACATTTCCACTACGGTATTACACGGTACTTACAATACATGGGATGCCACAGTGGAAAGCGCAACGGGTTTTCTGCAGCAAAAAGGAAACATCCACGCCTCCGGGAATTTTTACCGCACCAATGGCTTCAATGTGAACCCCTATCTCGAAAAAGGAAGCCAAACTGCGCCACCTTACAACAATGCGTCTTTCCAATTGCGTGCAGGGTATCATTTTTCTGAAAGAACAGAACTGATCTTCTCCGGAAGATATGCGGGAAGACAATCGGAAATGACCCGTAATTATGGGCTTTCACCTTACCGGGATAGGTTGGATGAACAGGACTGGAACGCTTTGCTGGCGCTGAACCATACTTTCAATAAGCAAACCAGGATGGCCGTAAAATATTATGCTACAACTTATCAATCAAAACAGGACATCACGTTGCTTCAACAGGGGCATTCCGTTTCCAACACCAGATTTAACGAGCAAGTGCATCGGCTGGAACTGCAATCGGCGTGGAGAAGCAGTAACCATGCGCTGGAAGGAGTGGCGGGGGCAGGTGGGGAATACAATGCCACCAGGACGAACACCGCCGGAACAGATGGGAACATGTACAACTATTTTGTATATGCGCAGTTGAATGGGCGATTGAAACCGAACCTGTCGTGGATAGCGGGTGCACGTTACGATGGGAATAACCTGTTCGGCGGAAGTATGAACCCCAGCGCAGCGATAAAGTATGAACCTCTTGCGTGGATGAGCATCCGTCCATCCGTGGGTTGGGGATACCGGTCCCCGGTTTACAGACAGATGTACCAGGTTTTTACCAACATCATCCGAGGGTATACCGTTGTGGGCGCTCATGTTTTTGAAGAAGGAATACATACATTAAAAGATGCCGGGATGGTACAACAGGTATGGCCCCTTGCTGGAAAAGTAGCGCCACTGAAACCCGAGACTTCCGTTTCCTGGAACCTTGGTATTGAACTGCGTCCTTTGGCCACACTGGAACTGAACATAAACGGGTTTTACAATAATATACGCAACCTCATCAGCGAACAGCAGGTGGGGGTGAAAACCAACGGCGCACAACTATTTTCTTACCTGAACATCGCCAGGGCATATACAGCGGGAACAGAAATGGGGTTTACCTGGAAGCCACATTCCAACCTCCAGGTTTCAGGAGGATACCAATTGTTGTACGCGAAGGACAGAACCATATTACGCGACTCTATAAAAAACGGCAACGCTACGGTACGCGATGTGCCACCAAGAAAAGCGGTGCCCTCCGATTATATTGGGCTTCCAAACCGCAGCAGGCACACCGCGAGCCTTCAGTTTTTCTACACCTTCCAACCATGGAAAATCACCGCTTCGCTGCGTGGCATGTACCGTAGTCGTGCCGGGTTTCTCGACAGGGACGTGAATGGCTTCATCGATCCCTATGACGTATTCATCAACGGATATGCTTTATTCAACGCCTCTTTTCAAAAAGAACTCGGTAAAAAACTGACCCTGAAACTGGTGGTGGACAACATCACCGACCACACGGATTATTTAATGCCCGCTCAACCCGGAAGAATGATACTAGCGGGATTTTCACTGAACCTTTCAAAAGAAAAACACCCATGAACAAACTTATTTTCCCCTTGCTATGCTGTTCTTTTACACTGTTCTCCTGCAAAAAAGAAACGGTAACCAACCAGGATGACCTGCACAGTGTTTTTATAAAAGACCTTGCAGGGGATACGTCCGCTTCCATGCAAAATGGTGCCGCATCCTTCAGAAACCTGTATTTCAGTTTTCAAACCAATACAGCAGTTTCTATTGCGGATGGCGAAAAAAAATCGGTGAAATGGGATATCGCCTTCACGGGCCCGTACAATTCAGAAGTATATGTAAACAATGGATCAAACCCCAATAATCCCGGCTTTGAAGGACCCGGCCTCGGTGCCGTTATAGCGATAGAACAACCCTACAATGATGTACATGAGGCTCCGGATGATGCCGCCTTCCAGGCTGCCAATCTCTCTAAAATAGGATGGGATGCGGGGAACGGCCGAGGTTGGTTCTATTATTCGCTGGACAACCATATTATGGTACCCATCAAGAACAGGACTTTTGTATTGCGCACGGCAACGGGTAAATACGCCAAACTGGAGCTGATCAACGCCTACAAAGGAAATCCTCCCGTGGTAACCGATATGTTCTGGCCCGCACCCTATTTTACTTTCAGGTATTTTGTGCAGGAAGATGGGGGAAGGGATTTACGGACGGGGAGTTGAGTTCACGCTGCGGAATGTTTTCACGCCAAGACGCAAGGGAGCAAGGACGCAAGGAGCGGTTGAGGTGGTGAAGGCTGCGTGAAAAAATCACTTCACCGCCACCAACGCATACTTCTTCCCTTTCTCCGCCTTAAAACGCACCACATAATAATCTTTCTCCTTCTTACTTTTAAGCATCGTTCCTTTCACCTGCACCGGAACACTGGTTTTCACCACGCAGTTCCCGTTTTGCGAAGCAATGATCACAGCGTTTGCCAACTGCTTATCTTTCCATTGCAACGCCACCTCGTACCCTCCCCTGGCTTTCAGCCCTTTTATCTCTCCTTCAGACCAGGCCTCGGGCAGCGCTGGCAAAAGGTGCAGTTCTCCCAGGTGACTTTGCAGCAGCATTTCAGCCATACCAGCCGTTCCCGCGAAGTTGCCATCGATCTGGAAGGGGGGGTGCGCATCAAAGAAGTTGGGGTATGTTCCGCCTCCGCCTTTCCCGTCGGGACCGGAATAGTTGAGCAGGTTACGGATCAGCTTGTAGGCATGGTCGCCATCCAGGAGCCTGGCCCACCAGTTGATTTTCCAGCCCCGGGCCCATCCGGTGCCTTCATCACCCCGTAGTTCCAGGGATCTTTTGGCGGCATTAAAAAATTCGGGATTGTTGTTCAGGGAAAGTTGTCTGCCGGGGTGCAGGCCGAACAAATGCGAAGCGTGACGGTGTTCGGGTTCAGTTTCTTCAAAATCTTTGTACCATTCCAACAATTGCCCTTTACTGCCGATTTGCAGCGGGAACAGTTTTTTCCTGGCGGCGGTAATTTTATTCCTGAATTCAACGTCCGTTCCCAAAGCTTCGGATGCTTCGATCACATTGGTGAAGAGGTCCCAGATAATGGACATATCCATTGTTGTGGCCACAGAAACGGATTGTCCCTTCCCGTTCTTATCCCTGAAGTTATTTTCCGGCGAAGTGGAGGGCGCGGTTACCAGGTAGCCGTTCTTGTCTTCCACGAGCCAGTCGAGGGTGAACACCGCCGCTTGTTTCATGATGGGATAGGCATGTTGCGCAAGAAATTTTTTATCCCTGGTAAACGCGTAGCGCTCCCAAAGGTGCTGGCTGAGCCAGTTGCCGCCCATGTACCAATTGGCCCAAACGGGATCTCCGTCGCCTACATCGCCCACAGCGGTTGAGTGTCCCCATATATCCGAGTTGTGGTGCGCCACCCATCCGTTGGCCCGGTAAAATTCTTTTGCGGTAACGGCGCCTGTTTTGGAAAGATCTTTCAGCCAGTCCAGCAGTGGCTGGTGCATTTCAGATAAATTGGTGACCTCCGCGGGCCAGTAGTTCATCTGTGTGTTGATGTTGATGGTGTAATTGGAACTCCAGGGCGCACGGAGTTCTTTGTTCCAAAGTCCTTGCAGGTTTGCGGGCGGACCTCCCGGGCGACTGGAAGAAATGAGCAGGTAGCGGCCATACTGAAAATAGAGCATTTCCACACCGGGGTCGTATGCTCCTTTGGAATAACGTTCCAGCCGTTGATCGGAAGGAATAGTGCTTTGTGTGGTATTTCCGCTGGTATCTTTCAGGTTGAAATGAACACGATCGAAATATTTTTTGTAATCTGCCCGATGGGCTTGCAACAACTGCGTATAAGGCTTCAGCATTGCTTTCTGCAATGCGGCATTGGCCAGGGCTTTTTCATCCTTTCCTTCTTTGTCGGGGCATTTATCGAACCCGTTGAAACTGGTGGCCGCGGATACCAGCAATACAATTTCAGTGGCGTTTTTAATATGAATACCGGAGGTGTCTGTTGAAACGGAACCATCTTTCGTTAAAGCGTTCACCTGGCAATGGAAGCGCATGCCGTTGCAACCCGTCGTGTCTTCATAGATGACGTGCTCCCTGCCCTTTGGATTATAATAATTAGGGTCAACATGCGCGGGTGCCTTTCCGGATAGGGCAAGTCCGTTGGTGCCAACCGGAGCCAGTTTAAAACGAAGCAAACTTTTAGCGGAAACATCTATCGTTAACGCAGCTTTCTTATTGGCGCGGAGACGCACCACCAGCACCTTATCCGGAGCCGAGGCGAACACTTCACGGGTATATTCCGTTCCATCCACCGTGAACTTTGTGGTGGCCACAGCGCTGGTAAGATCAAGGTCCCTGTAATAAGAAGAAGGCTTTGCACCATCCAGTTGCTGCCGGAGCACCAGGTCGCCAAGGGGCATGTAAGATTGCGTATAATACCCCTGCATCTTCTTGGTGAGCTGCGCCGCTTTGCCATAATCCTCCTCTTCCAGCAATGCCTTTCTTATCTGTGCAAGATAGGTGTGCGCCTGCGGGTTCACATTCGTTTTAACGGGGCCGCCGCTGTACAACGTGCTTTCGTTCAGTTGCAGCAACTCTTCTTCCACACCACCGAATACCATTCCACCCATACGGCCGTTTCCTACGGGGAGCGCTTCCACCCACTTGTTCGCGGGTTTATCGTACCATAGCGTGAGTGTATTTCGTTGCTGCGCAACCAGGGAAGTTGCAAATAGAAATGAAATATTTGCTAAAATAAAACAATGTTTCAGCGGTGATTTTTTGCTCATTTTTTCAGAATTAATATGGTCAAACTGGCAATCTCTGGCAATGGGCACTGTGTTTTCGCTTGTTTTAGGGCGATAAGTGCCATTGGTGCATTTTAAATATACGTTTGAATAAGAACAATTCATGCTGTAGGGAATTGGGGTTTTCACGCGATTGCTTCCTGCTTCGTTCCTCGCAGCCTCGCAGCCTCGCAACTCGCAAAGGAGCAAGGACGCAAGGCGTTGGTTTGGGCAGGTTTTGTATAATGGAATTTTTGTCTCTCGCACTGCTTCGTTCCTCGCAGGCGCGGAGGCGCAACGTTAGCGCTTGGTTTGCATTCTTCTTTTTTAATTGCAGTCAGCGGCCCTGCATTTTGGCAGCGCAAATAAACATTTTAGAGGAGAAGAATTAATTAGCCGCAACCTTTAAAAAAAGTTTTACAACGCCTACCAGCTATTTCAGAATACAATAGTCCTTCGCTCCTGCGAGGAACGAAGCAGTGCGAGAGCGAAATATCTTTTTCTTAACTTCTACAAGAAAAGCGGGCCTATAAAATAAGCCTCCCGCCCATAAACAGCCACGTTGCGCCTTTGCGCCGTCGCGAGAAAATATTCCCCAGCGAGCTACATCTACAACCGCTCTGCGAGGCTGCGAGGCTGCGAGGAACGAAGCAGGAAGCAGGAAGCAATCGCGTGAAACCATCTTCCACAGAAAATACCACTAAATGTACCACCCCCACCTCTTTTTTCTATCCATAAAACGTCTACCTTCATCCTCCCCAAACGAAAATTCTCTGAACCGTGCAGGTTAATTTTTCTGATGTGCCATTGAAAGCCCGGAATCCTCTTCCGGTGCCGTGTTCCAGGTGTAGCATTTAAAAACCTTATTCCCTCACAGGCAATAAGAACGTGTTGGAAACAACCTTCCATCGCGCAGTAAACCCGTATGCTCATTAAAACATCAACGTGCTATGACACAGGACCAACTCACACGGTTACTCGAGAACATCACCCTGCAGATCGCACCCGGAAAACCGGGGCAGGAGGAGCTGCTGCAAAAGGCGCAACGGGCCATCGCCGCCTCCGTCGTAAAAGGGGATATCCCCTATTCGGGTGAGCGGTTTCTTTTCTCAGGCTCCGATATGTATGCCAGAAAACAGGCTGGAACGGAGACCCTGAAACAGATTTCTTCCATTTCAAAAAAAATCCTGGAAGAAAACAAGGATCCCGAAACCCGCTTCTTCATCCGAAGCGTTCCGGTAAGGCAATATGAAGTGGCCGGCAGTATTCCCGACTGGGCCGTGGGCGCCAAACCCACGGAAACATTGGGGCCATTCCTGAACCAGGAAGGAAGAGAAATATGGATAGATGTGTACCGGATCGAAAAGCTGGTAACACTGTATATGAGCGGTATTCCCGTGCTGCTCTTCAAAACCACTGTACGGGGAAGACTGGTGCCGATAGGTGGAGGAACCCCACCATTGCTGAATGAATATGTATTGAATCCCGGCAGTTTGTGGATCAACGCGCGGTTACTTTCTCCTTCAGCACCCACAGACAAATTCGTTGGACTGAAAATAAAATCGGGCAGCATCAAAACCTCTATACTGCCCGTATTACAAAATAACCAGGCAACCCTGAACCCCGCTTCGGTACTCACGTTCACCCTTACCATCGACCATACGCAGGAATCCTTTCCAGGAGATGGTTCCCCTTACGGAGAAGATGCCAGGAACGCGACCTACCAGCTTCCCGCAACACTCAGTTTCGTTTACCAGAACGCGAAGGTGGACATTACCGGCCTGGGGGCGGCAAAATGCACCCTCTACGGACAAGCCATCTCTTTTACCAATACCACACAAGCCGCGATAACACTGGAATACAACGCAGGCATCAGCAAAATACTGGTGCCCTGGAAAGCGGATGTCTCCACCTTTGAAGTGAAGTCCTGTAAAAGTAATTTCGCGCAAATTTCAGGTTCGGCGCCCATTGAAAAAACGTACTGGGGACTTCCCGTAGCCACCTTGGAAGTGGCCAATCCCGTTGCGGCAGAGAGTGGCGGTTCGGTGATCCTGCAGTTGGGAAAAGGGTTGCGCGCAAAATGGAATGGATTGCAATACGAAGAGCTCCGTTTACAGCAACCGCTCCTCAATGCGGAGCCTTCTATGATCTCCCTGCTCGACCTGAAAGCCGAAGCACAGGGCGCCAGGCACGAACTTGTTTTGTGGCAGGAAAAAGAAAAGCCCGCTTCCACGGCAGAACTTTCTTTCCTCAACGCATCACCGTTCATGCTCGCGGTCTCCGCGGAACAAAACCAGGAAATGCTCACCGTTTTCTGCGACGCAGACATCCAGGCCGACCGGCCATTGAAGGTAGATAGTACACCTTTCCCCGTGCGTTCCCGCGCTTCCGCGCTGGTGCTGGGCGCCAACAAAACAAGAAGACTGTTTTACCTCTTCGATGATAATTTACTCTGGGACAACAAAAAACCGGAAGACAAAGAACCCAAAATTACCTGGCACGCCATTGCGCTTGAAAACGCCGTTTTTACCGTTTCACCCGTTACCGGTTTCATGCTCTTCGGCGAACTGGATAATACATATAAAAAAGTGCAGCGTGCCAACTTCTTCCTGCTCTTCGGCCTGCAAAGTTATCTCCCCATTCTACCGGATCCTTACGTGGGCGACCTGCTGCGCTGGCGCAGACTCTTCGCTGGAAGAACAGCCGGTACGGCCGCTGGCGCCACGATGATGCAAAGCATGTCGCAGGTGCATACCACACTCATCTGTACCGTTCGCTACGCGGCCGGATCCGAAGGTGATGTGGTGGATACCGATTTTTATTTCGGTACACCACCCGCGCACGGCTGGCTGGAATTGCCAGCCGCTGAAACGGATACCCCAACGCCGGTGCCGGAGCCCGTTCAGCCCGCACCGCCTGTGCAACCTGCACAACCGGATCGCCCCTTCCGGCCCGTATTCACGGGAAGGCCTGTACGCATTAATCCAGCGGTGCTCCGTCCCGCCGCGGTTACCGTGAACCCGTTGCTGAAAACGGTAAAACTGAATACCGGTGGAAGACTGGCGCAGTTTAAAAATGTTTCCAAACTGAACGTGGCCGATCTCATCAAGGATAAGATCACGGAACATCCCATCGGAGATGTTTTCAAACCGCTGGACCCGGAAATAATCAATAAACCCAAAGAAAACATCACACTGCAAACCGCCACCTCCGGCGATGTGTTTAATGGTGCCCGGTTGCGCACGCAAAAGGACAATTCCTACGAATCGTTCTGGGACGACCATGTAATTGGGAACCGGCTCGAAGCAGATGCATTCTCCTTACTTGACGTGAGTAGTAATGCCCACCAGATGGGCATCAGTCTGAACGCCAATTTGCTTTTCGTGAAAACGGGCAACATCCGTGGCGTGGCCGAAGGAGAACAGGCCGTTACCAACGTCAACCCCTCTTTCCCGTTTGTAGTGGAAGGTATGCAGGTGAAATCGCCGGGCACACTTGTGAAATCGTTCACCCTTCCGCAAATGGCCTGGGAGCCCGTTATTAATTTAACACCCCCGGACAGAGACGATCCCAACAACCCCAATTCCCCCAAACTGGCCATGGATCCCGAAGCCGGTGCCCTGTACTTCCCTGACGATGGCGGCGCTACCCGCATCTGGAACAACAGCACCGACCTCGTTGCGCTGGCTCCCATCCCCGTTATCGATGCGCTGATAAAGGATTTTAAAGAGAATCCGAAGAACTTTACCGTGGCCGCCATTACGCTTCCATTCGGCTTAAAAGCCATCAGTTTCATTTCTAAAAATTTTGTTGAACCCGTTAAACCGGATATCGAAAACCTGCGCCCGCTCTTCCGCAGCAACGGCGATGGCACATACAAACTGGAAGGCGGTATCCAGCTCAAAATGAAAGCGGGCGATTTCGGGAAACCCGTGCCCACGCCACAAGAGAAGGACGAACCCATGTTCCCCGGTTATACCATTCAACTCAATAACCTGCTTACACCACTGGGGCAACCTTCCGGCGCCAGCAACCTCGGGCACAGGGTGTCGGAAATTTTCAACAACGAATTCCTCATCGCACCAATTGGTGTGCCCGGACTTGAAAACTCCCGCGGCGTACCGGTAAGCAGGATGGACCTCACCGGCTACGGCGCCAGTATCTTCAGTAAATGGATCAGTCCTACCGCTGCCATGGCACAAACCAGTCAGGCCCGGTTCGATGTGATGCTCGGCAGAACGGGCCACGAAGTGATCCAGGTGAAAAGTATTCTCTACCCCTGGGGCATCCGTGTGGTACGCACCATTACCGTTTTCAGAACAAGTACCGGTTATGTGTACCGGACCGACAGCGGCTGGAAAGCCGAAAGCGACGGGCTCTTCGATTTCTCTTACCGCTACCTCAAACTGGGTGTTGATCCTTATTCACCTCCACCGCAACCCGGCGATTTTAAAACGGAGAACGAACCCTTCGAGTTCCACCCCGGCGTCATCAAAGGATTGTTCAACATCCGCAACATCAAAGACGCGCCTTCCGTAGCCGAATACATCGCGGTGAACAATATTCAGGGTGGCACCACTTATGTGAATGGTGTGAAAGGCATGGAAATGACCGCCCCGGCCGCGGGTATTGAAGAACCCGTAAAATGCGGCGCGGTATATTTTGATGCCGATGTTGAAATTGAAAACGTGGTGCAGGGACACGTGAACAAACGTGTGGTGTCTAAAAAAATTCTCGGTTACGTGCAGGTGGCTCCGGCAGGTAAACCACTTACCGCAAATCAACTCCGGGACCTGATGAACCTGCACGGTGGCGTGATTGGCGGTGATATCGACTGTGTGATCGACATCAACAACAGCGACCAGCAGATGAAAGCCACCCGCTTCGATGCCAACGTTTCCATCAACGAAAATGGCGATCCCGCCTTTGTGCTGGCGGTGCGCGGCCAGGTATTACTCCCCAAAGACGGCAGTTGGGCGATGGTGCAACACAACACGGGTACCGGCGATGTAACCCCACTTCCTTCCAATACTTCCGTTCCGCTGATCCGCAAAGGCAAATGGAAAAAGAATGTGGTGATCGATCCCGCCGTGGTTACGGGACAACTCCTCCGCATCGCGCATCCATTGGAAATCATCCGCGAAGCCACCAACAACACCATCAACTTCGGCTACCTCCAAACTACCGGAACGCAAAAAGCGCTGTTTCTCACACCGGCGTATGGCCTGGGTAAAAAAATGCTCCTCAGCAAAACGCCGCCCATCTTTGCCGACGCTTACCGCCTGATGACGGGCAACGGCATCTTCCCCAATATCGGCAATGCCATCAGCAATTTCGGAAAGGCCATGCCTTTGTTCCATGGAAAGAACCCGGATAAAAGTCTGTTCGAAGCCTTCACTACCAGCAATCTCCAGGATGGCGCCACCAATGTACTGGAGCTCATGAAAGTGGAAGCCGTAAAAGCAGGAGAAGCCGTGATAGAACAGGGCATGAGCCTGTTGCAGAAAGGCGCCAACGGCGTGCTGGACAAAGCCATGAAGTTTGATGTGCCCTCCTTTGAAGTACCACTGGTGGATACCGAAGCGCTCCGGATTTACATTGAATACAAAACAGGAGGCAAGGACGTACCGCCCGCAGACTATGTGGACAGCCGCCTGAACTTCGATGTGGAATCTTTCGCCTCTGATATGGGGAACCAATGGAAAAGCCGACTCAACAACCTCGCCATGGTAGTGGACCTCGGCGATATGGATCGCCTCATGACCATCAAAGGAAATTTCGATTCCAAAAAAGGAAAAGAAACCGGTTATGAAGGTGGTCCCGGAGACATCACCGAAGGACTACCCACGCCCGAAATTGAATTCAGCGACGCGCTCCAACCCGTGATCGATATCCTGCAAGTACTCGCCAGCCTAAGTTCCGGCAACTATGCCGATGCCATGAAAAAAGGACTGAAAATAGCCATGGGCAACAGCGGCGAAATATGGGAATACAAATTTGAAGCGACCAAAGAAATCCCGCTGGTGCGTTTCCCGCCAACAGATGAATTGTACAACAGCGCCCAAACGCCGCTGAAGCTGGAAGCCTCGCTGGCGCTGGGTGTGTACTTCAATGCCGCACTCAAAGTAACCACCGATCCCACGCAGTTACTACCCACCGCTGGCGCTTTCCTCCAGTTCAAAGGCGGACTGAAAGTGATGTGCGTTTCGGTTGGCGTCGGCTCCATCTTCGCCATCGGAAATGTAGGTGTGAAGATCGCCTGCGATACCAAAGTAGGCCCCAGCCTCACCCTCGATTTCGGCTTCGGCATCGAGATCGTGGTGAGCCTCCCCGTGGTTGGAAACGCCAGCGTGAGCTACATGGTGGGCGTGCAGATGTATGCCGATAAAGATAAAGTGGTGGTGGCCGCCATGATGCGCTTCAGGGGCCACGCCTCACTGCTCGGCGGCATCGTGGCCGTAACCATCACCATCGAAGCCAAAGGCATCATCGTAAGGCAAAACGATGTGACCGATTGTTCGGCACAGGTCACTTTCGCCATCGACATCAGCATCTTCCTCATCATCGACATCAGTTTCTCCAAAACATGGGGGGAAGACAGGCAAATAGCTTAGTAATGAACAAATTTTTGCGTAATACCGGCTTTTGTATTGCATGGCGGCTTCGTTGCGTCGCAAGCACTTCATCGCCTGTGCCAATGGCAGCAGCAATCGTTTTCAAAAGCAGTATCCACCATACCCTTCAATCATACATTTAAAAAACAAATCGCATGGAAGCGAAAAGAAGATATTCAACAATGGTGTTCCCCCAGGGATTCGACGGGAACATACTCTCCCTCAACATCGTACTGATCCCGCGCAACCAGGACCCGTTCGTTCCTTACAATACCGGGCTGGCGGCACATCCCACGGCAACCGCTTTCGCCAACCTGGTACCGCAGTTTGAAATAGCCGTGGCCAACGGTCTTGATGAATGGCCCATCGGCAACGCCACCGCTGCCGGACAGGTGCCCGTTAAAATACCGGTGACCGTTACCGATGCCACCAACAAGTTCCAGTTGTTGCAAGGCATCGCAACTGAACTCGGCGCCAAAATAAATATGGACGGCAGCTCCGCCGACAAAACAGACAAAGCGCCCGATACACCCCTGCCGGAAAACCAGAGCGTACAAAAATACCTGCCGGAAACCTACAGGAACGCCTTCAACTTCACTTCCCCACGGCATCCCAATGCAAAGCTGGACGACAGCTACCATTGCGCGTTAAAAAAAGATACCTCCAAAGATCCCACCTGGAAAAACAACGATGACCTGAGTTGGGGACAGGTGTTCGCCCACATCCTTCGCCAGCCCATGCTGGCCCGCGCCTGCGGGATGATCTATTCCGTTTCTATAGATATCAGTCAGCAACCGGGTTTACTCTCCAAAGGCGGCTTCGTTTACGTGAACATCATTAACGATGAATACCTCCAGATACAAAACCAGTTATTAAACGACCCGCAGGGGCCCTTCATCAAGAGATATGCAGCCAGGATACCAGCGCTCACTACAGGTGAGCCGCGCCCTGTTTTTGCTCCTCTACTCTTCCCCGTGCTGCACCGCATGGAGGGCTCCCTGGTTGACCCGGAACCCCCGAAAGCGGAATGGGACAAGATCTTCGCCGAACTGAACGAATACAACGACGGGTTCGCGAAGATCGTCCATGCCGGCCAGCAGGTAAGCAACAACATCCTCAGCGAAACACAGGACGGTCCCGCACCACAGTCCGACACCGGCATCCGCCTCGCCTGGGACGATGAACAGATCATGATATGGTACCTCCGCCAGCTCAGCGCTAACCCCCTCGATCCCGGAAAGCGCCTCGATGTGCCCATGGGTGTTTACGGCTACCGGATAGATGTAGCCGAAGATGAAGAAGGTGCCGGATGGGGAAGCCTGAACCTGGTGCAAAGCAACCAACCACTCGCCATTGGAGGAGCAAACCTGGGCAACGATGCCAACCAGCCCATCGAACTGCCCTACCAGGTGTTTCCTTCCCAACTCGACAACAACACCAACGCACCCTACTGGCTGCCCATGTACTTCACCAACTGGATCGGCAAAAGCCTGGTATTGAAAGATGTGGATGCCGTGCGCATCAACCGCCACGCCGAAGCAATGAAGTCGCTGAAAGAGCAAACTCCTAAAAGCGTGGACGAGGCTACGCCTTACACGGAAATTCCTGCGGGTATCGACCTCCGCTACGGCAACCGCTACCGCTTCCGGGTAAGGATGATGGACATCAGTGGTGGCGGCCCTTCTATCGGAGAAGATGTATTCAACAATGCGCCTGCTCCTTCCGCGAAGCACCATTTCAAAAGATTTCTCGAACCCGATCTCTGCCGGATCGAACAACCGGAGCCGCTGCGCACCGCGCTTTCTTCCTACTTCAACAAAACCGGTATGGAAGAAGATGCGCCTTCTATACCCAACCCTGTGCTTCGCATCCGCCGACCCCTGCTCAATTACCCCGCTGTATTGTTCACCGGTAAATACCAGGCCGCGGGACTCAACCCCGTTGACCTGTTGATCGCTTCCACACAAACCGCCGACGAAAGCAAAGTACCCGGCATAGCCGATCCCGATGTTACCAAAGTGGAAATAAAAGTGGAGATTGAAACGCTGAAACTCGACAACCTGCTCAGCGAATCGGGACGGGAAAACTACATCACCCTGTATACCACCACCCGAAATTTCCCCGAAGGCTTCGACGACCAGCTGGAACTGCCCGTGGTGTTCCACGATACACCCGTTCTGCTCGCGGGAAATCCGGATGATCCCTTCAACCGGCCCGATCTCGATAAAGCGGCCATCGATGCCATGACCGACATTCCGCTGCCCACCGCCAGAAGGATACGCGTTACCGTTAGAGGCGTTTGTGAAGGCGATGGCAACTATTTCGGCTTCATCCATCCCGGTGATCCGGAACGGGATACACGCTTCGGTAAAACTGCACAATTCTGGTTCCACCAGGCATCCACCAACGAAGAAGACCTGCTGTTGCCCCAGCCCAACGTACCTGAACTGCAGGGCATCTATCTTCAGCCCGATCCGCCCTACCTCAATACGGGCAAGTTCTCCAGCTTCTTCCTCCTCCGCGAGGTGGACGGCGGCATGCCCGATATTGTACAGCGTTTCGCCCAGAAACTGGGCCTGCGCTCCAACGGACTCACCCTGATGGGTAAAAAAGGACAGCGCGTGGTATTCGGGTGCAGTCCCAGAATCAGGCACCATCTCTCTCCCGATCACGGCAGCATCACCTTCTCTTCCAAAGGTGATCTTTGCAACCACTGGCTCGGCTGTGTGGTGCACCGCCTCAACCGGGACTGGACCTGGAACGGCCTGGAAGACGTGGCCTTCACGATCAGCCGCCGGAAAAAATTCGCCCGTGACGCGGATGGCGAAGCTGAAAACCTCGCCGTACTGGGTGATATTGAAATGAAAAGATCGGCTTCGTTCGAAAGCCTTCAAACAGATGAATTCGGAGACATCAACCGGGAACATACTTTGCTGGTGTTCATTGATGCGATTGAACCGAAATCCTCCTTGCAACGTACCGGAGGCGGCTTGCGTTACCCTGATGAAATAGAAGTTCAATATACGCTTACCCCGAGGTTCCGTCCGCTGCATGGCGCACCGCAGGAACATCCTTCCGAAGCGCTGCGTTTACCCACCACCATCGCACCATCCCAGGTGCCGGAGATCGCCAGCGTGGGCATCGCCTTCTCACCCTATCGTGCCAACGAAAAATACAGCACCACCGAGCCGCGGCAGAAATACCTTTGGGTGGAACTGAAGGAACCCGTGAAAGATCCGCACGATACCTTGTTCTGCCGCGTATTGGCGTATGCGCCTGACCAACTCATCAGCAACAACCAGGGCGGCATTATAACGGAAGTGCCGGAAGAACCGCCATTGCCCATCGATCCCGAATACATCCGCGCCATTACACCCGGCCAAACCGATGATATGGCCGGCCTCAGCGCCATGCAACCCATGGAAAAGGCCGCTGACGACGATGATATCCATTACCTGCTGCCACTCCCTCCCGGACTACATGCTGAAAGTCCTGAGCTGTTCGGCTTCTTTACCTACGAGTTCCGCATCGGCCACGGCCACTGGAGCGCGCAGGAAGATGAGCAGGGTCACCTGTGGAGCACCGCCCAGGGCCGTTTCGGACGACCACTCCGCGTTACGGGCATGCAACATCCGGCACCGAACCTGTTGTGCAACGTGAACCGCGATAAAGACAGGCTCTACCTTACCGCGCCTTATGCCAAAGCCGTATGGAAAGGCCGTAATGTAACCGCCAACCCGCCGCGCACACAATTACACGGTCTGCTGTACGCACAGGTAAGGCAAGCCGATGGAAACGGCTACCGGAATATTCTCCTCGATGAAAAAATGATGGTCCTCAACAAACCCGTTATTGACCCGATAAGGCCGGGCAGAACCGGCGGACTCTCCGCCGCCAACCTCACCATGGCGGCCTGGACCGTAGACCAGGTGGATACCGCCGAAAAAGCGAACGTACTGGTAAGTAACCTCTCCCTTATGGACGATGATGCCATCGCCTCCCTGCAACTGGATGCCGAGGTTACTAAAAAAGTGTCGCATATTCTCAGTGCCCGTCGCCAGGGCCGCATCAACCGGCTCGACGCCGCCACATCCGCGAAATTGGTGAACGCATTCAACCAACTGAAAGATAAGATTGACCTGGCACCGGTGGTGGAAGCCAACGTGGTGAATGCCGGACAAAAGTTCACCCAGGCATCCCTCGCCGCAGGCGCGAAGATCGCCGCTTACAAGGATATTCCGAAAACAGCCACAGTGGTATGGGACAACAAAGAAATCTCGATGTTACTCGCGCAACTTGGTTTACCGCAGGATTCACCACTCAGTGTATTGGCAGTGGAAGTGTTCGGGAACATTACGAGTATTTTTGAACACCTCGGTATGCCCATGAACCAGGTGGAACAACTCACCCAAAAGCAACCACAGGTGTATCAAACACTGGTGCAACGTGCGCAGCGTCAGCAACAGGCGCTGGGGAACGAATTGGGGAACTACAGGATTCTGCGGACATCGCCGCTGACGGAAGTGCCGTTTGTGTGTTGCACGACTTGCGGATGAGGTGATTTTTTTCACGCGATTGCTCCTTTGCGTTGCGAACTGCGAGGAACGAAGCAGGAAGCAATCGCGTGAAAATCAACGAAACATCCTCAAAACCAACTATCCCATACTCCGAAACGTCAGGTTCACCCGGGCCTCCGCCACCTTCTTCGTTTTCGGTACGCAATGCAGCCAGTGGGTTTGCGTGGTGCCTTTCATTTCCAGCAAGCTACCGGGAGCCAGCATCAGCGAAACCTGTTCGTTGGTGCGGCGGTGCTTCATGCTGAACTTCCTTTCCGCCCCCAGGCTCAGTGAAGCGATGCTGGAACCCGCTACCAGCGTTTTTTCATCATCGCTGTGCCAGGCCATGCCCTCGTCTCCGGAATGGTAGAGGTTGAGCAGGCAGGAGTTGAACCTGTTGCCCGAAACGGTTTCCACCCGTTGTTTCAGCTCCAGGAGCTCCTTCGTCCAGGGAAGGGCTTCTTTGGTGGTGTTGGAATAAGTATAGGAAAAACGTTCATCGCCATACCAGGCCACTTTGCGTTTGGTCACAATGTGTTTGCCGAATATGACCGCCTCATCATTTCGCCATTCAATATCGTGGAGCATTTTGCGGAGGAAGAAATTACATTGCTCCGGGGTTAGGATGATGCCGTGGTAAACGGTCTCGCCATCGTAGGGCAGGAGGTTGGGAATGGTATGTTGGGTGAAAAGATTCATTGGTGTCCGGTATTTGTGCTGACTTTATAGTTGCTATGTCTTCGCATTAAAATATCAGTTAATATACATTGCATGTGTAGGTGTTTATCTTTTTGGGCAGAATTTCCTGTTTTTAGGTGGAAAATCGGTTGTAAGCTGCGAGCCTGTTGTATTGCAGCGGTTCGGTGCGGAGGAACCAGCGGTGCCACCGACGTTGTTTTCCCCGGGTGCCTTTGGTGTTTTGCACTTGTCGTGTTCCGTGTTTTTCTTCTTTAATTTATTTGCGAACCAACTTATGGCGTTTCCTCTTCTTCCCGCGCATGCTGTGCGGCCTCCCAGCCAATCATACTGGCTTTGCGCACGCTGCCCCAATGGTATTGCCCGATAATACCAGAAGACTGGATCACCCGGTGGCAGGGGATAATATAAGCAACCGGGTTATCACCGACCGCGGATCCCACCGCGCGGGATGCTTTGTGGTGGGCGATCTGCTGCGCCAGCAAATTGTAGCTGGATAATTGCCCCGGTGGGATTTTCAGGAGCGCTTCCCATACTTTCAGTTGAAAGGGTGTTCCTTTCAGGTGGAGTTTCACTTGTGCGGGAGCGCCGGAAAAAACTTTCAATGCTTCCTGCTGGTGCACGTCTGTTGCTTTAGAGAGTGCGGCTCCGGGGAATTTCCGTTTCAGTTCTTCCAACGCGGCCGCTTCTTCAACATAAAAAGCCATGTAGCAAACGCCCCTGTGCGTGGAGGCAATGATCACCGGACCGAACTGTGTTTCAGCGAAGGAATACTGCATGGAAAGCGCTGCACCCCCGTTCTTGTATTCCCCGGGCGTCATGCCTTCGATGTGGATGAACAGGTCGTGTAAACGTCCCGTGCCGGAAAGGCCCGTTTCGAAAGCAGTATCCATCAGCGTGGCACGTTCCCGGAGCATAGCTTTAGCGTGTTCCAGACTAAGGTATTGCAGGAATTTTTTCGGACTCACGCCGGCCCATTCGGAGAACATCCGCTGAAAATGGAAGGAACTGAGGTGCATTTTAGAAGCCAGCTCCTCCAGGTCGGGTTGGGAACGGAAATTTTCCCCCAAATAATGGATGGCTTCAGCGATGCGGTTATAGTGATGCGATTGGTCTTGTGGCATGAAATGGAATTACCCTGCAAAGATGGGGTAAGAAGGGGAGATGGAATACCCGGAACTTGCGGAATAAGGCAAAAACATGCTTCAATGGAAGTTCATGTTGCCGCAAACGGCGAAGCCGATCAGGAGTTCAATACCCAGCAGAATGGCCGCGATGAGAAATATCCTTTTGACGCTTTTCCGCTTCTGAGGCGAAAAAATAAGCACCAACCCGCTAATAATGGTGACTATCGGGGGAAGAAACAATATCAGCAGAAGAATAGCTATTTCATTCATGGTCAGCTATTAATCAGTTTTTTCAAATATACTTCCTTTTCATCCCTGTAAAACAGGTTCATCGTTTCAAAGGGGATAATGCGCCCGTCTTTATGAACGATGTGCACGCAGCTTTTTTTGATGGCGCGCACATCGAAATCGTAGGCGTCGATGAAGCGCATGATAATGATACGAAACAGGTTGTCGTAACTCAACCCCGGCGCCTGTATCTGCGGAAGGCAACACAGGAGCGACTGCATATCTTCTGTTACGGCATCCACGCTTACACCGGTGCTGAAAATGCGGAT
This sequence comes from Parasegetibacter sp. NRK P23, assembly GCF_023721715.1. NCBI lineage: Bacteria > Pseudomonadati > Bacteroidota > Chitinophagia > Chitinophagales > Chitinophagaceae > Parasegetibacter > Parasegetibacter sp. NRK P23. The sequence continues at coordinate 1,426,602 of NZ_JAMDLG010000001.1, read as the reverse complement.
CACCTGCTCATGCAGGTTTTCGTCCTGTTCATACACGATCGTGTTCCTGGCGCTGTTGAGCAGGATACTCGGATCAATGTAACGGGTGAGGGGGAATACTTCACCACCGAGTTTTAAGGCATAACCCATTGCCAGGGCATCGGGGTTACAGGGAACGGGCACAATATCGTTGGGTTGAAAAACGGGGCTTTGTTCCAGTATTTTTCTCCGCACATCGGTGAGGGTAATACGGTGTTTGGCCGGGTCAAAATCTTCATTTCTTCCCGCTACCTGCACGGGTTGAAACGTGACACCACGCACACATTTCTGTTTTAACGCGAAATCAATGATCTCGCCCACTTCATCGTCGTTCAGCCCTTGTTGCAGGGTCACCACCAGTGTGGTGGAGAGGTTGAGGGCGTTGAGTTTTTCCAGTGCTTTCTTCCGGGTATCCGTAAGGTCTTTGCCACGGAGCTGGATAAGCGCTTCGGATTTGAAAGAATCAAATTGCAGGTACAGTTCAAAATCGGGCATGTAGGTGGCTAGTCGCTCTGCGAAGCCTTCATCGTTGGCGATGCGGATGCCGTTGGTATTCACCATCAGGTGCCGGATGGGTTTTGTTTTGGCGATGTCGAGAATGCGGAAGAAGTCTGGATGCAAAGTGGGTTCACCGCCACTCAGTTGCACCACATCCGGGGTGCCTTCATTGGCCACAATGGTGTCCAGCATGGCTTCCACTTCTTCCACAGTACGGTGCCTTCCGTAATGTGGACTGCTCATGGCGTAGCAGGTGGGGCAGGTGAGGTTGCAACGGTCGGTGATCTCTATTACGGTAAGGCAACTGTGCTGTTCGTGGTCCTGGCACAACCCGCAATCGTAGGGGCATCCATAATGGGTGTTGGTATTCGTTTTCAGCGGCGCTTCGCTCGGTTTGTTGTAGTTGCGGGTGTTTTTATAATACTGGATATCCGTGGCGATCAATACTTTTTCCATGCCATGTTCAGGACATCTTTTCACCATAAACACCTGTTCGTTTTCGAAGATGATCTTGGCGTCCACTCTCTTCAGGCACTTCGTACAAAGCGATATCGTGAAATCGTAGTAGGTATAATCTTTTTCAGGCATAAGGGACCCGGTGTTTTCGGAAGAAGGAAAATAGGTGTTTTTCTGTGAAGAACAGCGTGGTATAATAAATTATTCCCGCGAGTGATGCCCATTGAATGGTCGACAATCCCGCCCAACTGTAATGTGGTTTGATGAAGTCCAGCAGGAAACGGAAAATACAGTAGCTGATGAGGAAGATTTTGAAAAGAAGTCCTTCTGCAAGTACATAATGTTTGGACCATCTTGCCAACAGTACCCATAAACAGATGAGGAACACAATCTCGTACAAGGTAACCGGGTGCCGGAGGAGGCCGTCACCCAGGTACATACCGGTAAAAAAACGGGTAGGGATTCCGTAGGTTTCCTCGTGGATGCCCATGGAAAAACACCCGATCCTGCCGATGATCAACCCGAGCAGGATCGGGAATACGAAAAGATCGCCGCTGCTTCTTTTTTCACCAATCGCTTTTTTGATGGCTTCCGTTCCCAGCAATCCACCTAGAAATCCGCCCAGCACGGTTTTGTTCTGGTAGAAATACAGGAGTTTGTTGGGAGCGGCCAGCATGGCGGGAACATTTTCCAGTCCGCCAATGATCCTGCTGCCCAACACTGCGCCGAAAGTGGCGCCCACCAGTATCCAGAGCCGGTGTTCACTTTCAATGGCATCGCCTTTTTTCTTTTTGAGGTAGAGATAATACCTGAACGCGATAAAAAAAGCGAGCGGTTCCAGCACCACATGCCAGGGGATGGTCTTGTTAAAAAGGTGGATGGAAAAAGGGAACTGCATGAAGCGGGTAGATTTTAATAAAGGTATGTGATGGAGCAATAAAAAATTTGCGCAACCGAAAAGTTGCGTATATTCGCAACCGAATGGTTTCCTAAATAAATTCCGATATGAGAAGAGATGTTTTCCAGGCCATTGCCGACCCCACCCGCCGCGCCATCATTGTGCTGATCGCCACACAGGCCATGACGCCGAACGCGTTGGCCCAACATTTTGATATCACCAGGCAGGCCGTCTCCAAACACCTGGGCATCCTGGCTGAATGTGAACTGGTAAAGCAGGAAACCCGGGGCCGCGAAATTTATTACCAGCTGGAACTGCGTAAAATGAAGGAGGTAGACAAATGGCTGGAGCAATTCAGAAAACTATGGGAAACAAAGTTCAACCAGCTCGACGATGTATTAAAAACCATCAAAAACAATAAAAAATGAACAGCAATCTTTTATTCGATTTCACCGTTGACAAAGCCACCAACACCATCAACGTAAGAAGGGAGTTTGACGCGGATACCGACCTGGTCTGGAAAGCGTGGACCACCTCGGAACTGCTTGATCAGTGGTGGGCGCCAAAACCATATCGCTCCCTTACCAAAAGAATGGACTTCCGCGAAGGTGGTCACTGGCTGTACGCGATGGTGAGCCCGGAAGATGAAAAACACTGGTGCCGTGCGGACTACAAAACCATCGAGCCTTTAAGAAGTTTTTCCTGCCTCGATGCGTTCTGCGATGAAAACGGCAACCTCAACACATCCTTCCCGCAAACCGAATGGCTCAACACTTTCATCGACAATACCGGAACCACCACCGTTGACATCCTGTTGAAATACGCTTCCCTCGAAGACCTGGAAAAGATCGTGTCCATGGGCTTCAAAGAAGGCTTCACCATGGGACTCTCCAACCTCGACCAATTGCTGATTCAACTGAAAAAATAAACGCAGGCGTTACCTTTGCGCCATGGATTATTTCAAACAGCTTCAGGAATTATTACAGATCGAAAAAAACGAGGACAGGAAACAATACGAATTCATCTCCGCCCAAACATCCGTTGCACAACGGAGAGCGAACGGCATCGCCTGGTACCCCATCGCCATCCGTGGATCAGAGATGGGGCGGGGCGACTACCTGGTGCTGGAACTGGAAAGGACCACGCATACCGATGTGGCGCACCAGTTCCGCTTTGGCGTGCCGGCCGTACTGTTTTCCCAGCACGATCCCAAAAACTGCAGGCTGGAAGGCGTGGTGAATTACCAGAGCGGCAATAAAATGAAGCTGTCGCTCCGAACCGATGAACTCCCCGATTGGGCCGATGATGGGAAACTGGGTGTAGATATCCTGTTCGATAACAATAGTTACGAAGAAATGGAAGCCGCGCTGAAGAGGGCTGCTTCCCTGGCAGGTGAACCTAAAGAAGGACGGCTGGTGCAGGTGCTTACGGGTGCCGCAAAGCCTGTTTTTCACGAAATGCCTTTCCAGTCCTTTCCTTCACTCAATACTTTCCAGAACAACGCTGTTCAGAAGATCCTTTCCGCCGCGGACCTTGCCATCGTACATGGCCCGCCGGGAACAGGTAAAACAACCACGCTGGTACGGGCCATCAAAGCGTTAACGGAACAGGGGAACAAAAAGATACTGGTAGTGGCGCCCAGCAATACCGCCGTGGACCTGTTGAGTGAAAAGCTGTCCGATGAAGGATTAAATGTATTGCGCGTGGGCAACCCCGCCCGGGTTTCTGAAAAATTGATTTCGCTTACACTGGACAGTAAGGTGGCGCAGCACCAATCGGTGAAAGAGATTAAAAAACTCCGCAAACAGGCCAACGAATTCCGCGATATGGCCCATAAGTACAAACGCAGTTTCGGCAGGGCCGAAAGGGAACAACGGAAATTACTGTTCGCCGAAGCGCGCAACATTATGAAACAGGTGGAGCAAACCGAACAGTATATTGTAGATGATCTCCTGAACCGGGCGCAGGTAATTACCGCAACACCAGTCGGCGCCAATCATTATACCGTGCGCCATTTACAATATGATGTAGCCGTTATCGATGAAGCGGGTCAGGCGCTGGAACCCTCCTGCTGGATTCCTGTATTAAAGGCACGTAAACTGGTGATGGCCGGAGACCATTGTCAATTGCCGCCCACCATTATTTCGGAGGAGGCCGCGAAAAAAGGATTGAGCAAAACTTTGATGGAGAAGAATGTTGAGTTGCATCCCGAAGCGGTGGTATTGCTGGAAGAACAATACCGGATGCACGAAAGTATCATGGAGTACGCATCCGCTATTTTCTACGATAATAAGTTAAAAGCAAACAGTGCTGTTGCCGGGCATTTATTGTTTGACGAGGATGAGCCCCTGCTTTTTATTGATACAGCGGGTTGCGGTTTTGAAGAAAAGCTGGAAGGCACCAGCACAAGTAATCCGGAAGAAGCGGCCTTTTTATTAAGGCATCTTTCCGGGATGGTGGAAACTTTGAAAGAAAAGAAGGGAAAAGAAAAATTTCCTTCCGTGGCGGTGATTTCACCTTACCGCGAACAGGTTCGCATATTGAAGGACTTGTTGCAACACAATGCTTTGTTAATGCAGGTGAAAGAACACATTTCCGTTAATACTATTGATGGGTTCCAGGGACAGGAAAGAGATATCGTATACATCTCCTTAACGCGCAGTAATCCTGATAACAGGATCGGATTTCTTTCTGATATCAGAAGGATGAATGTAGCGATGACGCGTGCGCGTAAGAAACTGGTAGTGGTGGGCGATAGCGGAACATTGTCCCAGTTTCCTTTCTACGCGGGCTTCATTGCCCACGCAGAAAGGAAAGACGGCTACAAAAGCGCCTGGGAATTTATGGAGGTGTGATTGTTTTCGTCACGCTCTCCGGATCACGCCCAGCAACAGGCTTACGATGGCGAGAACGATCAGGAGGTGGATCAGGCCGGTGGCGCTGTATACAAACACGCCCAGTAACCAACCTATAATCAGTACCACTGCTATCAGATAAAGTATGCTTCTCATAAAAATTTATTTATTGGTGAATTAAAAAGGGTCTCGTAGCAGTATTTAAAAATACCTTGCCATCGTGCCGTGCATCGTGTGCGCTATGGCAAGACCGTAGAAATCATCTTTTCCTGGGGTGGATTTTCCCCAACAAAGGGTGGAGCGTATTTTTTACAGTAGTGGAAAACGTTCTATGGACCTTCGTTCAGCATACCCCTACTGGCTGTTGCGGCACGGCATCGTCAACAGCTACCCTTCTCTTCAGAAAAACAGCACGGCCGACGTGGCCATTATTGGCGCCGGCATTACAGGCGCTTTGGTGGGCTGGCATTTGGCAAAGGCCGGTAAAAAAGTGATCGTTGTTGATAAGCGGCACGTGGGCATGGGCAGTACCGCGGCTTCTACGGCATTGTTGCAATACGAAATAGATACACCGTTGCGTGAATTGATGGAGAAGGTGGGAAAGAAGAATGCTGAAAGAAGTTACCTCCTGTGCAGAAAATCTATTTACGACTTGCAACAGATCTGCAAAGGGTTGCCAGAGGAATGTGGTTTTGAACTGCGCCCCAGTTTCCAGTTCGCTTCTTATAAAAAGGATGTGAAAGAACAGGAAGAAGAATACGCTTTGCGGAAACAGATCGGCATACCGTTGAAAAAACTGAATGGGGAGCAGGTGAAAAAAACTTTCGGCATGAATGCGCCTTCCGGATTGCTGTCGGCGGATGGCGCTGTGGTAGATGCGTACCGGCTCACCCATGCATTGCTGGAGCAGTCCGCAAAAAAAGGACTGAAGGTATTTGATGGCACCGCCGTTACGGACATCAGGCACAAAAGAAACGGGGTGGAACTTGAAACCGATACCGGTGCTATTATAAAGGCGAAGCACCTTGTGATCGCCTGCGGATACGAATCACAACAATACCTTGAGCAGCAGGTGGAGTTGCTTCATTCCACCTATGCCATCGTGAGCGAACCTTTCCGGGAGAAAAAATTATGGTATAAAGATGCCCTGATCTGGGAAACCGCAGACCCATATATCTACTTGCGCACCACACCCGACAACCGGATTCTCATCGGCGGTATGGACGATGATTTTTCCGATCCACAGAAAAGAGATGAACGGCTGCCGCAGAAAGCCAAAGCCCTGGAAGCAAAATTCAAATCTCTTTTTCCACACCTTCCTTTTAAAACCGATTTTAAATGGGCGGGCACCTTCGCAGGTACCAAAGACGGGTTACCGTATATCGGGAAGCATAAAAGCCGCCCACACACCTACTTCGCCCTGGGATTCGGGGGGAACGGCATCACCTTCAGCATCATCGCCGCGCAATTAATCAGGGATGAACTGATGGGAAAAGAAAATCCTGACCTCGGCATATTCTCTTTCAACCGTTAATGGCACGGATTTTTTAAAACGTAAGCCACAAATCACTACAAACTCATTTTCAGATGAAAACGAATACAGGTATTACAGAACAAAGCGCGAAAAGTATTGCAGCGGTCCTCAACACCCTGCTTTCCGATGAATATGTATTGCTCACCAAAACCAGGAATTACCACTGGCACGTAACGGGCGTCAGTTTCATGGAAATGCACCGGCTGTACGAAGGGCAATACGATACCATCCGCGAAGTAATTGATGAGATTGCAGAAAGGGTTACCCAACTGGGGCAAAAAGCCACGGCCACCATGAAGGAATTCCTGGGACGAACCCGTTTGAAAGAAGGGCCTTACCATACCGAACAGGATAAGCAGGTGAAACAGTTGCTTGCCGACCACGAGGCCATTTCCCGCCATCTTAGGGAAGACATCAGCAAAATTGAAGAAGAACACGACGATCCTGTAACAGTGGATATGCTCACCAATTTCCTGGGCACCCACGAAAAGACCGCCTGGATGCTTAGATCCTATCTGGCATAACAATTGAATATAAGCAATTCACAATCAGCACTTATAAATTAAAGATTGATCATTTAAAAATCCGCAACATGAAAAAGTTAGTAGCAGTATTATCCGTAGCGTTTTTAGGAACAGCCGCAATGGCACAGGAGCAGCAAACTTCATCCGAGTCTTCACTTTCCCCCAAATTCGGGTTGAAACTTGGGGCCAACCTCTCCAATTTATATGTGGACGAAGTGGACGACAACAACATGAAACTGGGGCCAAACGTAGGTTTCTTCGCAAAACTACCCATCGCCAGGGGCTTCTCCATCCAGCCTGAACTTACTTATTCCAACAAAGGAGCAAAACTCCGTTATGATAACTTTTTTCAGGGATCAGGAGAATACCGTTTTAACCTGCACTACGTTGAATTGCCCGTAATGGCGGTGATCAACCTGGGCAGCAACTTCAACATCCATGGTGGTCCGTACATCAGCTACCTGGCTGCGGCAAACATTAAAGATATGGATGACAATGGCACCATTAACGGCGCCACCGAACTGAATGCGGAAAACTTCAACCGGTTTGATGCTGGTCTGGCCGCAGGTATCGGCGTGGATATTTCTAACGTAACCATCGGTGCCCGTTACAGTTATGGTATGAGCGAGATCGGAAAATCCGGCAGCCTTTCAGGAAACCTCACCGGCGATTCCAAGAACAGCGTGGTGGGTATTTACATCGGCATCGGGTTCTAACCACGGCATCAGCATTTATAAATAGTAAGAGGCGGTCACAGGCGCTCCCGATACGGGAGCGCTTTTTTTAGCAGTTAGCAATCGTAATGCAACACGGTATCACCTTGAAGGGAAACACCCATAGGTTCCCGTTATTTCGACGCGTTTTCGGGTGGAAAGTACCAGCGGTGGCACCGGGTACCCCGTATTTTCACCGAACATGTCTGTTTCCACAAAACTGGCATACCCCGTGTAAACACTTTACCTCCGTATGTTTTTTCACCGTATTTGACCCCTTGGCTCCACTGCACTAACTTGCAAGGGTTAAAGCGCTGGTTTGACTGCTCCCTCTTTTCATACCGATCCCGACCTGTTGCGGAAGATCGCCGCAGGCGATTCCGCCGCGTTTGAAGTGTTCTTCCTTCAGGCATGGGACTATGTATATGGTATCGCGATCCGGCTCACCAAATCCCCTGAAATAGCGGATGACCTTGCGCAAGAGATATTTATCCGTTTATGGAACAACCGCGCCCGGCTGGTTGATCTCGATAATTTCCCTGCCTTTCTCTACACGGTTTCCCGAAACCTGGTGTACGACCATCTCCGGAACAAAGTGTTCCGCGAGGAGAACATGGAAGAACTGCGCCGCTACTTTTCTACGGATGCGGAGGCGCCCGATTTCATGGAACGCAAAGAGCAAAGGGAACAATTGAATGACGCGATTGGCCGCCTTTCTCCCCAACTTAAGGCCGTTTTTACCCTGAGTTACCTGGAAGGGTTGAACCATACACAGATCGCTGAAAGACTGGGCATTACACCGGTTTCGTCCCGGGTTTTTCTGGCCAGGGCAGTATCCAGACTCCGGAAAATGCTGCTGCCGCTCTGGTGGCTTTTCACCGCCCTGAAATTTTTTTTCACGGCCATGTTAACGTTTTGATTCTACAGCCGTCATCCAGGTAACCACTTTGTACCAACTACGTTATGGAAAAACAATCCTTCCAGGAACTGGCGGATCGTTACCTGAACGATCGTATTACGCCGGAGGAACTCGATAAACTTCACGAGGCCATGCGCTCCGGAGAGATGCCCACCGATGCATGGGACCCCGCGATGTTGAAGGCATTCGCTGAAACTGAACCAGCGTTTCCTGCCGGAGAGAGCCATAAGCAGCAGGTACTGAACAATGTAAAGCAACATATTGCGGAAGAAAGCAGGCCGAAGGTGATAGGCTTCCGCCGAAGCTGGGTCAGGACCACTGTCGCTGCCGCCGCGGTGGCCGCATTTGTGATTACAGGATTCTATCTTTTCTCTCCCGATAAAAATACTTTTCAGCAAGCTGATGCCGCACCAGGCGGCAACCATGCCACGCTGGTGCTGGCTGATGGGAAGGTGATCGTACTGGACCAGCAAGGCGTAGGCGCATTGGCGGAACAACCGGGGATGAAACCCGTTAAGTCCGGTGATGATCTCCTTGTTTACGCGGGAGAAAACAACGGCGAGGTACCTGTTGAAAACACCCTGCAAACACCTGAAGGCGGACAATACAGCGTGGTGCTTCCGGATGGCACACGGGTATGGTTAAACGCTGCCAGCGCATTAAAATACCCCAGCGCTTTTACAGGAAAAGAACGCCGGGTGGAGCTTTCGGGGGAAGCATATTTCGAAGTGAAAAAGAATACGGAAATGCCTTTCCGCGTATATGCCCGTGGTATGGAACTGGAAGTGCTTGGAACGCACTTTAATGTAATGGCGTATGCGAACGAACAGGATATTCGGACAACACTCACGGAAGGGGCCGTAAAACTCAAACACGGCAACGCTTCCATTCAATTAGAGCCGGGATCCGTAGCCAGTATCTCACCCGGAGATGCAGATTTTGAAAAGCATGCCGCCAACGAAGCACATGAACTGGCGTGGAAAAACGGGTTGTTCAGTTTTCACAAAGCGGATATCCCCACGATTATGCGGCAGATGGAAAGATGGTACAAGGTAAAAGTGGTGTACACGGGCGATGTTCCTGAAAAGCACCTCGTGGGAGAGATCAGCCGCAACAGCTCATTGTCGAAAGTTTTGCGCGTACTGGAGTTGTCTGGCGTGCACTGTAAACTGGAAGGAAATATACTAACTGTATCACCATAAAAAGGAGTGAACAAGAACCAGGAGCGATTAGGCCCGCCCCTGGTGAAATTGTTCGTTCCCCGATAAAAATCGTCTCACGGATCTAGATCAGAAAACCAAAACAATGTTTCGTATGAAGTTACAACTTTGTGGCAACTTCCTGCAAAACAGGGCGTTGCTGCGGCAAACACTCCTGTTTATGAGGATGCTTATCGTGTTCATGACCATCACCTGTTTGCAGGTTTCCGCAACAGGCTTCTCGCAAAAGATCAATCTCAATGGGAGGTTCAATTCCATGGAGAAAGTTTTTTCTTCCCTTAAACAACAGACCGGGTACAATTTCTGGTACGATTACGATCTGTTGAAAAACACCGGTCCTTTTAATGTGCGTGCTAAAGACGCTTCGCTGGAAACGGTCCTGCGTGAACTTCTTGATGAACGTGGCCTCACTTTCACGATAGAAGACAAGATCGTGGTGATCCGCCGGAAGGAAGACGCGGCCAATAAAGATTTGCCCGTTCCGCCCCGCGAAATCCGCGGACATGTGTACAACGATATGGGCGATCCGCTCAGTGGCGCGGTGATCCTGTTGAAGGGAACGAAAAAAGCTTCAGTCACCAACGAAAGGGGAGAATTTACCATGCAACTCAACGCTGAGGAGGCCGTTGGTGGTACGCTGGTATTCACGTATGTGGGTTACCACAAAAAGGAATACAGGGTAAGTGGGCATAGCAGTATAGATATTACGCTTGAGAAAAACGTACAGGAACTTTCCGCCTTCGTCGTTACAAATGGATACAGCAAGCCAAAACGTAAAGAAGAAGTGGTGGGAAGTGTGGCCACTGTTTCCGCGCAGCAACTGCAAACCACGCGCCCTATTGAAAGTTTCGATAAAATGCTGGAAGGGCTGGTACCCGGTATGCAGGTCGTGACCAATACTGAACTGGGTACACCCGTAAAGATCAATATCCGCGGGCAGAATTCCCTTTCAGGGTTGAATGGTGCAAACTCCACCGACCTCACCACATCGGCGCAGCCTTTGTTCGTGGTGGACGGTGTGCCTATTACGGAGCAACGGAAAAAGGATGAACCTGTTGCTTTTCTCAACAATGAGGAACTCCTGAACGCGATGGCCGGTATTAACCCGGATGATATCGAAAGCATATCCGTGTTGAAAGATGCCGCGGCGGCCGCCATCTATGGCGCGAATGCCAGCAACGGGGTGATCATCATCACCACCAAAAAAGGCAGGGCCGGAAGAGCAAGGCTGAACATCAATTACAGCAACGGCTGGAGCCAGTCCATCAACAGGTTAAAATGGCTCTCGGGACCGGAGTACCACCAATTGTTGAAAGAAACTTACCTCAATGATGGCCGTACCGAATTTGATGCCGACCAACTGGCAGGCTCACCCGATATTAATACGAACTGGTTTGAATTACTGAACAGGTTCGGCACTTTCAGGAACCTGGACATCGATCTTTCCGGTGGCACGGAGTCTACACAATTCAGGATATCCGGCTCCTACCTTGACCAGCAATCCATTCAGAAAGGAAACGATTTCCAGAAGCTGTACATCAGGATGCGCATCGATCACCGCATCAACAAAAAGCTGGGTTTCAGCATGTCGCTGGCACCGAGCATCACCAACAAAACAGCGCAAAACGCTTATGCGATAGTACCCATTGCGCCGAATATCCCGGTTTACAACGCTGATGGTTCCTTCTATAAATTGTCAAGCCTGGGTGTGCCGAACCCGCTCGCGGTGCTGGCGCAGAACAGGAACAAACACTCCGGTGGTACCATGAACGGTGTTTTCAGGATGGAATATGAGCCTTTGAAGAACCTGCGTTTGTCCTCCAGCTTTGGTGTGGATGGACTGATCAATAAACTGGATCTTTTCAAAAGTCCGAAGAATGCCACCGGTGAGAACCTGAATGGCTTCGCCGAAATTTATGACCGTACCGATTTCAGCTGGATCAGTTCTTCCCAGGTGAACTGGTCGGGCAAACTGGCTGCCCGCCACAAACTCGATGTTACGGCTGGCTTCGAAGCCCGCGGCGAGCAAACCAAATTGCTGCGCGGATCGGGAAGTGGCTTCACCTACTCGGGCATAACAGAACTGAGTGTGGCGCAAAACCGCCAGTCGGCCTCTTCAAGACAAACCGCATCTACAGTATCGGGCTATGGGCAGGCGATCTATAATTTTTCTGAGAAATATTTTCTTTCCCTCAGTGGTCGTTATGATGCGTCATCGATCTTCGGCACCGATGTGAACGCCACCGTGAACTCCGCTGCCGGTCTGGGCTGGCTCATCAACAGGGAGAACTTCCTGCGGGAACAAAACTGGATAGACATGCTCCGGTTAAGAGTGAGTTACGGAACAACCGGCAACTCGCGTATCGGCAGCTACCAGGCCCGTGGCATCTATACTTTCAGCAGTACAGGGTACAACGACCAGACTTCTTCCTATATCTCTACCGCACCCAATCCCGGTCTTGGCTGGGAGAAAGGGTACAAAACGAATATCGGTCTTGACTTCAGTTTCCTGAAACGCTTTAACATCAGCGCTGATGTATACAATAATATCACCGATGATGCTATTTCCACCATCACCACGCCCATCGAAAACGGGTTCAGCTCAGTATTGGCCAACGTAGCCAAAATGCGGAACCGGGGTTTTGACGCAGGTATCACCGCCCAGATTTTCACCGGAGATTTCAGGTGGACCTCTACGCTGAACGTAGGTTACAACGAAAACAAAGTGCTGGAAGTGAAAAACGATTATACGCGTTACGCTTCCCAGAATTATCTGGCGGCTCTGCTGAAATCATCCGTGAGCACCACTGCGATATGGGGCTTTGAATTCGCGGGTGTGGACCCGGCCACAGGAAGAGAAATGTATTACGACAACACCGGCAAGATCGTTAACGCCACTGACCTTGACCGAAACCTGCAGAACGCCTATTACCTCGGTGATCGTTTGCCGAAGGCTCAAGGTGGTTTCATCAACGCGTTCGGTTACAAAGGCATCTCGCTTACCGTGAATATACTGTACTCCTTTGGGGCGAAAACACTGATCGATTACATCAACGAGAACAATGGCCGGAACCTGCCGGAGCGCAACATGAGTGTGAACCTGCTCGACCGCTGGCAAAAGCCGGGTGATATCACGAATATCCCGAAACTGTCTACGGGTGTGAGCGGCCAGGGTAACCCGATTGTGAGCAACTCCTCAAAATATGTTTACGACGATACGTTCATTAAACTGAGCAATGTGGGTATCTCTTATCAGCTGCCTAAAAAAGTGACCGAGAAACTGAAAGGTGTTTCCGTAACGGTTTATGGAAACGGCACCAACCTGCTGTACTGGTACAAACAGGATTCACCCAGGGGCCGCAACGGCGTTCGTGAATACAAATACAGTTTCCCGGAGGCGCAGAGCTTCACCTGGGGTGTTCGCCTCGGTTTATAAACGTTCCAAAATTTAATTGCAATGCGTAAAAATAGCATCATATTATTACTGGCGGTTACAACGCTTTTCACCGTCACATCCTGCAAAAAGTTCCTGGAGCAGGAATCGCCCAACAACGTGCCCGTTTCAGAAATCTTCACCAATTTTGAAGGTGCACGCACCACGCTCGTGGGCTGCTACGAAAACCTGAAGGCGAATGATTATTACCTGAAGTTCTTTTATGCTTTCCCTGAAGTTACGGGTGGCAACATTAAATATACACGTGCCGCGAACCAGTCGCTGGGACTGAGTTTCAACTTCACCAACAACAATATCGACAACGACATGCGCGGTTTCTACAATACCGCTTACCGCATCATTTTCAATGCCAACAATATTCTTGCTTATATCGGAAATGTAAAGGATGCGAGCCTGATCCAGAAGAACAGGATGCTGGCCGATGCTTACACTATTCGTGCGCTGGTACATTTTGATCTCGTGCGTGTGTTTGCGCAGTCGTATGCTTATACGCCTGATGCTTCCCACCCGGGCATCATCCTGAAAACGGTGAATGGCCCGGTAATAGAACCCGCGGGCAACCGTGCTTCCGTGAAAGAAGTGTACGACCAGGTGGTGAAGGACCTGGATTCCGCTATCGCTTTGTATGCCAACAGCACCGCTATTTACGCCGGTGGTAACGATAAAACCTGGCTCTCCGGGGATGCCGCGAAAGCATTATTGAGCAGGGTGCATTTGTACAAGGGCGATTGGGAAGAAGTGATCGCGCTGGCAACGGATATCATCACACCGAATAATTACCGTCTGCTTACCAGGGCGCAATACGTGAACTCCTGGAGCAGGAAGAATATTTCGAATGAAAGTATTTTTGAACTGGCCTATGGAACCAGGACAGGCGGTAGTCTTGGGGAAAACTACAACCCGCTTGTCACCAGTCAGGTGCAGTGGGCGGCAACCAATGATGTGCTGAATCTCTACCTGCCCGCTGATATCCGTTCTTCGGCCACCATGTTCGTGAAAGCTACCATCTCCGGGACGGAGTATTTCTTCCCTAAAAAATACCAGGGCACATCAGACAGCGCCAACAACATTAAACTGATCCGCACTTCGGAACTGATCCTCAACCGTGCTGAGGCTTATGCCGAAAGCAATATGCTGACCGAAGCGCTGGCCGACCTGAATACCATCCGCAAACGCGCCAATACTTCAGCTACCAACTTTTCTTCCACCGACCAGCAGGAAATCATCAACGAGATTTTAACGGAGCGGAGAAGGGAACTTTGCTTTGAAGGACACACATTTTTTGACGTAAGCAGGAAACGGAAAAACCTCGTTCGCATCGATTGTGTGAGCGCCAACGCCAACATCAGTTACCCCGATGACAAATTCGCCTGCCCCATTCCTATTTCACAATAAAACTGCAAACAATGAAACTTCAGATATTAACCACCGCACTCATCGTTCTCCTGTCTGCCGGCTGTAAGCGAGAATACGACGCACAACCCACTTACGCGAAACCCGCATTGGCCGCCACCTGGGCAAAGCCGGAACAGTACTATTCTCCAGGCCCCCAGATATACCAGGAGGCGACGGGGACATGGAGGAATTTTTCGAGTTTCTCTGTAACTACGGAAGGAGAGCCCGATAAACTCGGTTTTGCGAACCCTTATGTTCCGGGAAAAGGAACGAATGTATTATACATGAATAACCTTTATGGAACTAATCCTGGCTATACAGGTGATTCCGGCTACTACAATTTCACTGCCATTAAATTATTCCAGTTCATCCCAAAAAGTCCTGATTCCATTGAAACGGGAACAGTGATTGTGCTGCCGCAGAAAATTACCATCTATACGAAAGCGAAGGAGAAGCTTCACATTGGCGTTGGTCCTTCAGACCAGCCCGGCACTTACGATACCCGTTCCGGTGTATTTGAAATTGAAGTGAAATTCGATGATACCGAAATCGGAGGTCCTTCGGAAATAAAAAGAAGATACAGGTTCAACGCAAATTAAATTCCATGAAGAAAATACATATAGCATTGTTACTGGCGGTAACGTCCGGGGCCGCGGTTTGTCTTTCCTTTAAAGGTGTGCATGAAGATCCCGATATCGCCCTGCTCCGGAAACTGTACAGCAGCGGCGATCCTGCTCAATGGCCGAAGGCCATCGTGGACCCCAATGTGAAAAACTTTAAAGACATCGGCGCTTTACCCGAAGTAGTGCATCCGAAAGACAACCCGTTTAATGCGGCTAAAAAGGAATTGGGCAAAACACTTTTCTTTGACCCCCGGCTTTCCGTTTCAGGACAGATCGCCTGCGCCTCCTGCCACGATCCCCAACTCGGTTGGGGTGATGGAAAAAGAGTATCCTTCGGCCACGACAGGCAACTCGGGAAACGAAATGCCATGTCCCTGTTCAATACCGCCTACTTCGAAAAACTTTTCTGGGACGGCCGGGCAAACAGTTTGGAGGACCAGGCCCGATTCCCCATCGCCGATCATGTGGAAATGAACATGAACGTGAACGATATGGAAAAGAAAGTAAAAACTTTCAGCGGCTACAAACCCATGTTCAAAGCAGCCTTCGGCAGCGATAGCATCAGTATGGACAAAATCTTCAAAGCGATCGCCTGTTTTGAAAGAACCATCGTGAGTCCCGAAAGCAGGTTCGATCTGTTCATCAAAGGACGGAGCCAGGCGCTGAAAGATGAAGAAGTACTGGGCCTTCACCTCTTCCGAACCAAAGCTGGTTGCGTGAACTGCCACAACAGCGGCGTATTCAGCGACGATCAGTTCCACAACGACGGACAAACGCTTTTCGCCAGCGCCAGCGAAGACCTCGGACTGTATAATGTTACCAAAAACAGAAGCGATGTGGGTAAGTTCAGGACACCGTCCTTGCGTGAAACCGCTAACACCGGCCCCTGGTTCCACCATGGCAACTTCCCGACGCTAAAAGATGTCGTTTTCTTTTATAACCTCGGCAATCCGTCTCCTATCCAGCGTGTATACAAAGGCGACCGCGATTCGCTGCTCCCGAAAACTTCACCCATCCTGAAGAAACTCTCGCTCAACGACCGGGAAATCGACGCCCTGATCGCATTCCTGCATTCCATCACCACCACGCCACAGCGGCTGAAGCCTATAACAGATTTTCCTAAGTAGAACCGTTAAAGTTTTAATACGTGTCCGCATCGGTGTAAAACACCGATGCGGACACGTCCATTTCAACAGGTGCATCGGCAGAAAACAACGTCGGTGGCACCGGGTAACCCGTATTTTCACCGAACGCGAACTTCTACCGAAAAACCGGCACACCCCGTTTAAAAACGCTCATCTCCGGCTTTTTTCACCGTAACCTTTTAGGGAAGTCACCTATACCTTTGTGAAGTAGCCCATACCTTCGTAAAGCCTCCTACTCCTTAGTGAAGTCTTCCATACACTTTTCGTGAAGTCACCCATTCTCTTCAATCGTTAGAATCCTCTTCCGATTTCCTGCTATGCGCGAATCGCCTATTTTTGTTCCAAACGATTCACTTGCGCATGAGAACTACTGCTTTTTTGCTGACGGCGCTCTTCTTCTTTACACTCCGTGCCGGTGCGCAGAATACCATCGGTATTCCCAATATCACCAACTACCTGAAACAGGATTACAATGCCGGCAGGCAGAACTGGGCCATCGCACAGGACAAACACGGCATCATGTATTTCGGCAACAACAATGGCCTGCTCTCTTTCGACGGGGCTTTCTGGAGAACTTATCCCCTGCCCAACGCCACCATAGTGCGCTCAATAGCCATTGACGCGGATGAAAGAATTTATGTGGGCGGACAGGGTGAATTCGGTTATTTCTTCCCGGGAAAAAACGGGGAACTCGAATATACTTCCCTCAAAAAAATGTTGCCGCCCGCGGAATTTGATTTCGCGGATGTATGGAACGTATGCCTTTTCAATAAAGAAGTCTTTTTCCGCGCCAACAGGAAAATCATTCGCTTCGCGAAGGACAAACTCACTACCTGGAACGGGGTGAATTTTAACTTCATGGGCAATAGCACCAGGCACCTCCTCGCATACGACAATGAGCAAGGATTGCTTTCTTACATAAATGGTAAATGGACGGGAAAGATCAGTACCGGCGCTCTTCCCGCAGGCATTCAATTCAAAAATGCCATCGACTTCGGAAAGGACAGTACACTGGTTACTTCCATCTCCCACGGGCTTTTCATCATCCACAACGATTCCCTCCACCGCTACGAAACGCCCGATATCAAAACAATAGCGGCCATGAACATATTCGGCGCGGTATGGCTCTCTCCCGATAAACTCGCGCTGCCCACCAATCTCGGCGGCTGCGTGGTGATCACCAAGTCCGGCAATTTTATCCAGCGGTTCACCAAAAAAGAAGGGATACAGAACAACAATGTGCTCAGTATTTTCCTCGACAAGGACGAAAACCTATGGCTGGGGCTTGACAACGGCATTGATCTCCTGACCTACAGCAACTCCATCAAAAACATCTTCCCAGAAACCGACGACCGGAATTCAGGCTATACTTCGTATATACATAACGGGTACCTCTACCTGGGTCTGGCCTCGGGACTTTTTTCCGTTCCCCTCTCCAACCAGGGCGAGGACCTCAGTTACACGAAGGGGGCTTTTTCACTGGTGGATAAAACAAAGGGCCAGGTGTGGAATCTTTCCGAAGTGAATGGGCAACTTTTGATGGGGCACAACAAAGGGGCTTTTCATATCCTCAACAATACCGCTTCCGTAATTGACAGCAAAAGCGGTTTCTGGTTGTTCAAACCCGTTTACGACAGCGTCCCCTCTGCCCTGATCATGGCGGGATCGTATAATGGGATCAGCTTTTACGACTACCGGAACGGCCAATTTTCAAACCCCGGGAAAAGCGTGCATTTCGAATCGGCACGCCTTATCGAAAAACACGGGGATCATGTATGGGCCATCCACCCCTACAAAGGCTTGTACAAAATCACTATCGGGAAAGATGGCGCCGCTTCCGTAACCGATTATGTAAACAGGAAGAAACTGCTTTCGGAAAACCACAACCATATCTATAGTATAGGTGGCAAGTTGATCCTTACCAGCGATAACGGCATTTTTGAATACGATGATAGAGAAGGTGATTTTGTAGCATCTGCCCGGTTCAGGAGCCTGTTCGGCAATACAGTGGTCGATTACCTGAAGGAGGACCGCTATGGCAATATCTGGTTTTGTGCCAACCGGAAACTGGGTGTGGTGGACCGCTCTGCGGGAAAACCTTCGCTGATGTATATCCCGGAAATGGATGATAAGATTTTGGCGAACGGGTTTGAACACATCAATGTCGTGGACAGCAACAACGTGTTTATCGCGGCGGAAAAAGGGTTCTTTCACCTCAACTATGCCCGGTATAAAAAGAGTAAGTACCCGTTGAAAACACTGATCCGGAAAGTAAGCGCGGGCGGCAATGCCGACACCGTGATTTTTGGCGGATACCAGCCTGAAGCCGGAGCGGATGCACCCGCTGTGAAGTATGACAATAATTCCATTCGCTTCGAGTGCACCTCCATTCTGTATGGCCAGAAACACAACACAGAATACAGCTATTTCCTGGAGGGCTTCGACCGGAACTGGGGGGAATGGACCAAAAGAACGGAAAAAGAATACACCAACCTTCCCGCAGGATACTACACGTTCAAAGTGAAAAGCAGGAACAATTTCGACAACGAGTCGCCGATCGCTTCCTACCAGTTCACGATTTTGCCACCCTGGTACCAGACCTGGTGGGCATGGCTGCTTTACAGTGCGGCCTTCTTCGGAGTGCTGTACATTTTCTATAAACGCCAGCAGGAAAAATACAAGCGCCGGGAAAGAAAAAAACTGGAAGAGCAACAACGGCGCTACGCAGAAGAACAGCAACAACTGCGCATCCTCCACGAACTGGAAATCGGGAAAAGCGAAAAACAGATCATTGAACTGAAAAATGAAAAGCTTCAGGCTGAACTGGAACACAAAAACGCGGAACTGGCCTCGTCCGCGATGAACCTCGTGCGGAAAAAGGAGTTCCTCACTAAAGTGAAGACCGATCTTTCTGATTACAGGAGCAATGCCGATCCTCAGAAGGCTGGTAAAGAATTCCAGAAAATCGTGAAAATGATCGAAAACGAACTGGACCACGACCAGGAATGGGAGCAGTTCGCCCGCCATTTCGACAGCGTGCATACCAACTACCTGGGTCGCCTGAAGGAGTATTGCCCCGACCTCACCTCTTCCGAACTGAAACTCGCCGCTTATTTACGCCTTAATCTTTCTACCAAAGAGATCGCCCAACTCATGAACATCTCCATCCGCGGCGTGGAAACCAGCCGTTACCGCCTCCGGAAAAAGCTCAACCTCACCACGAACGATACCAGCTTGTTTGACTTTCTCATCAATATCACCAAACCGAACGAGCATTCTGGACAATAATGCTGTGGTGGAATATAAAATAATGATTGCGCCGCGTAAGCATTCCGGGGCAACAACCATAGGGTGGGAAACAACTCATTTCATACATGCATGAGTACCTCAATTTCTTTTGAAGTAACAATAAGTATTTGATTTTCAATTAAAAATATAAATCATGTAGAGGTTTTGACGTAGTGGAATATTTGGTTTTAGCGGCATCCGAATGCAACTTTGTTCCATCACCAAAATGCTGCTATAATGATAAAACGATTGCAAAGCAGCCTGGGATTATTGTTGGTTTCAGGCCTCTCCATGGCTCAGTCACCGGTGGATACCTCCACCCTGGAGAACCCGCCCGGCACCGTTCAACTACTCTACCAGGCCGTGCCAAAGAAGAAAACCACCGCCGCCGTTTCGGAAATCTACGGGCAGGAACTCCGCAAAACGGTCTCCACCACTTTCGGGGGATGGCTCACCGGAAGAATGGCGGGATTGTTCACCACCCAAACCATCGGCGAACCCGGCTTTGATGATGTGAATGTCTTTCTCCGCGGTCAGCAGCCGCTGGTGTTGATTGACGGAACACCGCAGAGCTTTCCTTCCCTGAACCCGGAACAGATCGAATCCATCACACTACTTAAAGATGCCGTGGCCACCGCCATGCTGGGATTGAGGGGTTCTAACGGCGCTATCCTGATCACCACTAAAAAAGGCTCCAGTGTTCCTGGTCAGCATATTGAGTTTACCGCAAGGCACGGGGTGCAACGGCCCACACAACTTCCGAAGTTCGTGGATGCCGCCACTTATGCCACTTTATACAACGAGGCGCTCGCGAATGAAGGGCAGGCGCCCGTCTACTCCGCCGAAGCGATCGCCGCTTACAGGGACGGAACCGATCCCATCGCCCGCCCAAATGTGGATTGGCAACGTGAAATACTCGAAAATCAGGCCCCGCTCAGCCGCTACGATCTCTCCGTTTCCGGTGGAAACAAGACCACAAGGTATTTCGTGAACCTGGATTACCTCCACCAGGCAGGACTCCTGAAAACAGAAGACTTCAATACTTACAATACCAATTCAGATTACAAAAGGTATATCATCCGCTCCAATATCGAGATAGACCTCAGTAACTCGGTGACCACTTCGGTTAACCTCATAGGCAGGATACAAAACTCCAACCAGCCAGGGGCCACCACCGGCACCATCTTCGACAATATCGCCAACACGCCGAACAACGCGTATCCCCTTCGAAACTCCGACAGCTCCCTGGGCGGCAACCTGGATTACCGCCAGAACCTGTACGGGCAAACGGTGCTCTCAGGATACCGCCCTGTATATGAGCGCGACTTTAAAGCCGATGTGAGCCTGAAAGGAAAACTGGACGTGATCGTCAAAGGATTGTGGGTGAAAGGGCTCGCCGCCATCAACGGCTACCAGCGGGAAACCATCAACCGGAGTAAAAACTTCGCGGTGTTCCGTGAAAATACCGACGCGGGCGGCGGGAAATCCTACGATGTGTACGGTGTTACAACGGATCAGTCTAACTCCATTGCCGTGAACAGTCAGAACAGGTTATTTTACACCGAACTCTCGCTCGGTTACTCCAAACAACTTTCTTCCAATGATAACCTGGACATCATCGCCCTGTACAACAACGACAACAGGATGGTGAACTCCGAACTGCCTTTCAACTATTCAGGCGCCGCCGCTAAAATCTCTTACGACAGGAACGATAAATACTTCATTGACCTGGCCATGAGCTACAACGGAACGGAGCGACTGCCCAAAGAAAACAGGTATGGTTTCTTTCCCGCCATCGGCCTGGGCTGGAACCTCACCAAAGAAAATTTTCTTCAAAACAAGGCTGGCTGGCTCAACGACCTGAAACTCCGTGCATCTTTCGGCAGAACAGGCAATGCCAATGTGGGTTACTATGATTATTACCAGTACTACACTACTGGCTCCGGATACGGATTCGGCAACACGGTTCCTTCCTCCACCACTACCTTGCAACAGGGCACACTCGCCAACCCTTTCATCAGTTTTGAAAAAGCGGATAAGCTGAATGTGGGTGTGGATGCGGTTTTGCTGAAAAACAAGTTGAACATCACCGTGGATTATTTCCGCGATAAATACTTCGACCTCGTACAATCTCGCCAGAATGGTTCGGATATGCTGGGAACAGAATATGTACGGGAGAACTTCGGTTCCAACCGGTATTCCGGACTTGAAGTAACAGCGGGCTGGCAGGAAAAGAAAGGCGCTTTCAGTTATTTCATCGCCCCAAACCTTACCCTCCTGCAAACGGAAGTTTTGAAGCTGGCTGAACCCAACCGGATGTATGCCTACATGCTGCAAACAGGCAAACCTGTTGGCGCGGCCTATGGTTATGTGGCCGATGGACTGTTCGCTTCCCAGGCTGAAATTGACGCGCATGCCTTCCAGGGCGCAGGCATTTTGCCCGGCGATATCCGTTACCGTGACCTGAATGAAGATGGTTTGATAGATGCCGCCGACCGGCAGGTGATCGGCAATACCGCACCGCAAATCTATTATGGACTGAACACCGGTGTAGAAGTAAAGGGCTTCGACCTTCATGTGCTTTTCCAGGGCGCGGCCAATATCAATAAGCAACTTGGTGGTTTTATGGCGTTCCAAAACAATGGACGGGCCCAGGTATATGAATACCAGACCAACCGGTGGACACCGCAAAATACAACGGATGCCGCTTACCCGCGCCTTTGGCTGGGCAACAATATAAACAACCAGCTCACGTCTTCCTATTGGCTACATAAAGGAGATTATGCCCGGATACGCAGTGTGGAACTGGGTTATACGCTGCCATCAGCGATGGCCGGAAAGGCCCGGTTACAACTGGTACGTGTATTCGTAAACGCCACCAATCCCGTTACGTTCTCTTCCCTCAACAAATGGAACATAGACCCCGAAGGGCTTGCGGGCGCATATCCCATTATGAAAACGTTCAACGCGGGCCTTACCATCAAACTTTAATTATGAGAACATTTTATTGTATAGCGCTGCTGGCCGCATTGTCGGTGGCCGGGTGCAAAAAATATGAGAACGGTCCCCTCGAGAATTTTACCGAAGAGATCATCTTCGATCCGCTGGATCAGAACGGATTGAACGCGCAACAGTTTCTCGCTAATATTTACGCGGAAATGCCCACGGGTTTTAATCGTATTGGCGGCGACCTGCTGGATGCGGCTACCGATGATGCTATGCCTTCCCGTTTCGGAACGTCAATACAGTCTATCATCCAGGGCAATCTTACCAACGCGTCCCATCCGGATGGCGCGTGGAGCAAATACTATGGCGGTATCCGGAAAGTGAATCTTTTCCTTTCCAAAATAGATATCGTGCCGAAGCCGGATGAAGTGAAGCGCTGGAAAGCCGAAGCGCGTTTCCTGCGGGCCTTCTTCTACTTTGAACTGCTGAAACGTTACGGTGGCGTGCCTTTGGTAGGCGACCGGGTTTTCTCTCCGGAAGATGATATCCAGTTGCCGCGCAACAGCTTCGCGGAATGCGTGGATTACATCGTATCCGAATGTGATGCCGTTAAAACCCAGGTGTTCATTGAACCCGTGCCCGCACCCGATTTCGGGAAGGCTTCAAGGGGTTCCGCCATCGCTTTGAAAGCCCGTGTACTGTTGTATGCCGCCAGTCCATTGTACAATGGTGGTGTTCCCGCCGCGGCTTCCGCTGCGCAAAAAGCCGTGATGGGTTATCCCGGATACGATCTGAACCGCTGGGACCTGGCCGCGAAAGCAGCGAACGAACTGCTGACGCTGAATGTGTATACCCTGGAAGGTACCTACAATAACGTTTTCCTGAACAGGCGCAACAATGAAGTGATCCTTTCTTTCTTACGTGGCACCACCACCGATGTGGAAACCAACAATGGCCCCGTAGGATATACGCTGAATGGGGTAAGCAACGGCGCTACAAGTCCTACCCAACAACTGGTGGATGCGTTTCCCATGGCCAACGGCAAAGCCATTACCGATCCCGCTTCCGGTTACGATGCCGCCAATCCGTACAACAGCCGTGATCCGCGTTTGGCGAATACGGTACTCCGCAATGGAAGCCAGTGGCTGAACCGTGGTGTGCAGACTTTTGAAGGTGGCCTGGATAAACCCAACAGAGGAGGCGTACAGACCCAAACGGGTTACTATATGCGAAAATTCATGGGCAACTTCGCTACTTCCGCGCAGTATTCCGGGCAGAACCACAATTTCGTATTGTTCCGTATCGCAGAGGTAATGCTGAACTATGCCGAAGCCCTCAACGAATTTTCCGGTCCTTCTACAGCAGCGGTTTCCACCCAACTCATCAATATCCGGAAGAGAGCGGGTATCGCCGCCGGATCCGATAACAGGTATGGTGTTCCCACAGGACTAACCCAGGAACAAATGCGGGCTTTCATCCGCAACGAACGCAGGATAGAAATGGCTTTTGAAGAACAGCGCTACTGGGACCTCCGCCGCTGGAAGACCGCTGAAACGGAACTCAACAAACCACTGGAAGGAATGAAAACCACGCTGGACAATGCGGGTAATCCGCTGTATGAAAGAGTGGTGGCCGGTAAAATCACCTTCCTTCCCCGGATGTATTACTACGCGATCCCCTTCGGTGAAATATCCAACAACAGAATGCTCATCCAGAACCATGGCTGGTAAACCAAAATGAATGCTGTATGAAAAAACTATTTTTATTATTGACGATATGCCTGGGCGCGCTGGCCACTTATGCGCAGCAAACCGTTTCAGGTACCGTGAAGAACGCCGCCGGGCCGGTGGAAGGCGCTTCCGTTTTTGAAAAAGATGTACCCAACAACGGTACGGTAACCGATGCGGCCGGGAATTTCTCCCTTACCCTGCGGGGAAAAGGAACCCTTGTGGTGCAAAGTATTGGTTACCTCAGTAAAGAACTAAACGTTTCGGGCAGGAACAATGTCCAGATCACCCTGGAGATAGACGCCAAGGGTCTTGAAGATGTAGTGGTGATCGGCTATGGAAAAACCACCAAAGTGGCCAATACCGCGGCCGTAAGCTCCATCAGCGGCGATGAGATCAGGCAAACACCTACGGCCAGTTTCCAGAACGCGCTCGTAGGTCGTGTACCAGGTATCGTTTCCCAGCAACGGTCCGGAAGGCCGGGAGGCGACGGCAGCCGCATCCTGATCCGAGGACTCAGTTCCATGGGCTCTGGCGACAATGCCGGCGCGCCGTTGATTATCCTGGACGACCTCGAATACCAGGGTAACCTCAGCGATATTGATGCCGACCAGATCGAAAATTTCACCATCCTCAAAGATGCCGCTTCCACCGCGGTATTCGGTATCAAAGGCGCCAACGGCGTAATTGTGATCACTACAAGAAGAGGAAAGACCGGTCGTGCAAGGGTGACCTTCCGTTCCGAAAACGCGGCCCAGCAACCAACTTACCTGCCCAAATACCTTGACTCGTATAACGTGGCACTCATCAGGAACAGAGCGCTGGAAAGCGATGGCCTGCCCCCGTTCTACACCGAACAGGACCTCGAACATTTTAAAAACGGTACTGCACCTTATACCCACCCGAATATCGACTGGGCCGATCTGCTGCTGCGCGACTTCTCCGTTCAATCCTATAACAACATGAACATCTCCGGCGGTACTGAAAAAGCGAAGTATTTCGTTTCAGCGGGCTATCTCTGGCAGAACGGGATGATCAAAGATTTCACTACGGATAAAGACCTCAACAGCAATTACTATTACAAACGGTACAACTTCCGCTCCAACCTGGATTTTACGGCCACAAAAACCTTAACGCTGAATATGGACCTTTCCGGAACTTTTTCTGAAAGGAACGAGCCCAATATCGGCGGAAGGAACAACCGGAACAACATCTTTTTCGAAATAAGCGATTACAACCAGTTGCCGCCTTTTGCCTACAATCCGTACAACCCGGATGGC
The DNA here is from genome assembly GCF_023721715.1 of Parasegetibacter sp. NRK P23. Taxonomy (NCBI): domain Bacteria; kingdom Pseudomonadati; phylum Bacteroidota; class Chitinophagia; order Chitinophagales; family Chitinophagaceae; genus Parasegetibacter; species Parasegetibacter sp. NRK P23. The sequence continues at coordinate 1,401,109 of NZ_JAMDLG010000001.1, read as the reverse complement.
TCTTACGGTTCCAATCCCGCGGTGGGCAACTATTCCAACAACGTCATCGGAAGGATAGCGCTGGGTGGTTACAACCGTTCTTACGACAACAACATTACGGTGAACGCGCGCGCCATCCAGAAACTGGATATGGTTACAAAAGGCCTTTCCGCGCGTTTTGTAACGGGCTACAACGCGCAGTTCCGCTTCTGGCGCAGCCTTACGCGCACCGAGTTTCCTTCTTTCGGGTATGATCCGGCAACTGAAACCTACGCCGCCTGGAACCCCAATATTTACCGGGTGGAAAAACTGAACCTCGGTTATTACGCCGATGGTCCCAACTCCCTTAAAATCCTCAACCTGCAGGGCGCGTTGAACTACGACCGCAATTTCGGCGGACAAAGAGTGTACGCGCTGGCCCTCTTCAATCAAACCTCCAGGATCGCCGGAACGGCGCTTCCTTATTACCTCCGCGGGTATTCCTTCCGCGCGGGATACGATTATGAAAAGAAATACCTCCTGGAACTGAATGCCGGTTACAACGGCAGCAGCCGCTTCTCCGAACAGAAGCGCTACTCCTGGTTCCCGGCGGTATCCGTGGGCTGGAACGTTGCTGAAGAAGGATTCTTCAAAAACAACATCAGCTTCGTGGACCTGTTTAAAATCCGTGGTTCCATCGGGGTTACCGGTACGGATGAACTGGCCATTTCAGGCGCGCAATCCGTGTACCTGCCGCGTTACATCAATTCGGGGTCGTATTCTATCGGGGAAATCAGCAACAATATCGGCGGTATCGTGGAAGACATCCTCGGCAATGATGTGACCTGGGAAAAAGAAAGGCAATGGAACATTGGTGTTGACCTGAAAATGTTCCAGGGTAAACTCGGCATCACCGCGGATTATTTCGATAAGTACCGTTACGATATCCTCATCCAGCGCAACAGTGTATCCACTTTGCTGGGGGTTAACCTGCCACCCGTGAACCTGGGAGAAGTGCAGAACCGCGGGTTTGAAATTGAACTCTCTTATGCTGATCAGATCAACAACAACCTGCAGTACTCCATCCGTACCAATATTTCAGTCGCGAAGAACAAAGTGTTGTACATGGATGAGGCGCAACCCGCTTTCCCCTGGCTGAACAGAACGGGTAACCCGCTGGGCACCATCCCCGGCTACACTTTCATCGGCTTCTACCAGGATGCAGACGATATCGCGAAAAGTCCCGTGTTCTCGGGCCCGGTCGCAAAACCAGGTGACCTCAAATACGCGGACCTGAACGGCGACAATATCATTGATGTGAACGACCAGCGTATTCTGAAATATCCCAACCTTCCCAATACCATCCTCGGGTTCACAGGTAATATCGGGTACAAGAGTCTGAGCTTCTCTTTCACCATGCAGAGCGCGCTCAACTTCGCGAACCGGAAAGTGGCAGAATCCATCAACCCGTTCTCCAATAACCTGCGCGAAATTCATGCCCAGGCCTGGACACCGGAAAATTCGGCCAACCCCGCGTTCCCGCGCATCTCCACCGTGGGCACCATCAGCAACGCCACCGCTTATCCCTCCGATTACTGGTTCCGGAGAACCGATTACCTCCGCGTGAAAACCATGCAGCTTTCTTATGATCTTCCTAAAAAGCTCATGAACAAACTCACGTTGCAGGGTACACGCATTTATGTAAGCGGCTATAATCTGCTGACCTGGATGCTGAAGGAAAAGAATATTTATGAAGTGGACCCCGAAACACCTTCCGGTACCGAAGGGGGCGATTATCCCGTGCAGAAAGTGATCAACCTCGGATTGCAGATCACGTTCTAAACCACTTCATTCACCAGACTTCAAAATGATTCCGATATGAAAAAATTACTTTCCATCACCATTGTCGCGGCACTCGTGGTATTGAGCGCCTGCGAGAAGAAGGACCTGCTGGATGTGAAGCCGAATACCGACCTGAACGCCGCCACTACCTTCAACGACAGTGCGCGTACCATCCAGTTCCTGATCGGCACCTACAGCGATATCGCTTTCTCTTTCGGCTACCGCCGCTATACCTATGCAAGCAACATCAGCGCGGGTACCGCGGAAGGATGCGACGAGGCCGTGCACCGGTTAAGTGGGGCCACACAGCCTTTTGTGTTCCTGTTCAACGGTACCATGAACGCCGCCCAGACACAACCATACGAATACATGTGGTGGCGGCCCTGGACCAATATCCGGCGCGCGAATGTATTCCTCGCCAACGTGGAAAATTCCCCGCTTTCACCTGGGTTAAAAACACAGGTGAAAGCCGAGGCCCGTTTCCTCCGCGCCTGGTACTATTCTATCCTGCTCAAAAATTTCGCCGGCATACCGCTGATTGGCGACAGGGTATTTGATGCTTCTGACCAGATCGATATGCCACGGAATACCTACGAAGAATGCGTGGATTATATCACCGGAGAAATGGATGCCATCGCCAACGATCTTCCGCTGGAACACGATGCGCTTAATTATGGAAGGATTACCCGCGGCGCCTGTCTGGCCCTGAAGGCAAGGGTGTTGTTGTACGCCGCGAGTCCGCTTTTTAACGGAGGCAGCGTGGCTGAAAATGAGGAACTGAAAAAAATCACCGCATACCCAGCCTTCGACCAGCAACGCTGGAAGAAAGCCGCGGATGCCGCCAAAGCAGTGATTGACCTGAACCACTACGCATTGTACGAAGACAATACCACCGCCCCGGGCTATGGATTCTCACGGGTTTTCCTGCTGCGGAAAAACACGGAATACATTCTTCCCGGCATGCAAACACCCAATAAAACCATGGAAGGATTTGCGTTGCCCAGGTCCAGAACGAACGGCACCACGCAAACCGCGCCTTCTCAGAACCTGGCCGAAGCATTCGGTATGAAAAACGGAAAACCCATTACCGACCCCACTTCGGGATATAACCCCAACAATCCTTTCGTGGACCGCGATCCCAGGTTCAATTACACTTTTATCTATAACGGCACACTCTGGTATTCTTCCGGCACGGGCAACAAAGCGCCGCTCTACACCTACGATGGCGCACCCAACGACGGGTACAGAACCGTGGCCTGGTCTACCGGTTACTGGTGGCGGAAAATGATGGACGACAATACCGCAGGCAACGCCGGCCCCAATACAGAACGGTGTTTGCCGCTGATCCGCTTCGCGGAAATACTGCTCAACTACGCCGAAGCGAGCAATGAAATGGACAATACCGCCGAAGCGTATGAACAACTGAAGCTGATCCGCAAACGCGCGGGTATTATACCTGGCGCTGACGGACTTTACGGGCTGAAACCCAACATGACAAAAGCTGAAATGCGCACTGTGCTCCAGAACGAACGTATGGTGGAACTGGCGTATGAGGACCACCGTTACTGGGACGTGCGCCGCTGGAAAATTGCCCATGAAACACAAAACGTGACCATGAAGGCCATGAAAGTGACAAGGGTAAACGCTACCACATATACTTATGAAGTAGTGCCCATCAATGTGAACGCGCAACACGTTTTCAAAGACGCCAATTACCTGTTCCCGATTATGCAGACTGAACTGGGTAAGAACAAGAACCTTGTACAAAACCCAGGTTATTGAGTGTTCATGAAGAAAAGTACCCTACAGTACCAGCTTTCTTTTGCCCTGGTATTGCTCGTTTCCGGCCTTCGCGGCCAACCGGGAATTACAAAAGGATTGAATGAAGGCTGGCTGTTCTCCAATGATACCCTTGCAGCACCCATTCCGTCCAACGCCACGATGAAATGGGCAACCATTAACCTGCCGCACACCTGGAACACAACAGACGTGCTGGATGATGCGGCAGGTTACCATCGTGGTACCGGATGGTATAAAAAATACATTCCAGTAGATCCTTCCTGGCGCGATAAAGCAGTCTTCCTTTTTTTTGAAGGTGCCAACCAGGTAACGGACGTATATATTAACCGTCAGTATGCGGGAAAACACACCGGGGGATATACCCGTTTTTTCATGCCCGTATCCCGGTTTTTGGACGGAAAAAAAGCGGAACTGCTGGTGAAGGTGAACAATGCCCATGATGAGACGGTTCCGCCTTTATCTGCAGACTTCACATTTTACGGCGGACTCTACCGTGATGTTTGGTTGCTGGCACTGAACAAAGTTCATTTTACCGTGGATACGCTGCTGGGGTCCAGGACGTTTTTTGTGGAAACACCCGAAGTGGACAGCAATCGCGCGACTTTGCGCATCCGTTCGGCCATTTCCAATACAACTGCACGGGCGCAGCAACTGCGCCTTGTAACAACACTTTTTGATGCGCAGGGGAAAAAAGTATCCTCCTATGCGAAGCGTATACAACTCCCGCCTGGAAAGCAAATTGGATTAGTAACCGATCTTCCTGCCTTGAAGGAACCGCACCTCTGGAGTACAGATGATCCTTACTTGTACAGGGTAGAATCCGTTGTACAAACGGAGCAGGGGGAAATCCTGGATAGGTTATCCGCGCCGGTTGGTTTCCGGTGGTTCCGTTTCGATGCGGCGCAAGGGTTCTTCCTGAACGGGAAGCCTTTAAAGCTCATCGGTACCAGCAGGCACCAGGACTATGCCGGAATGGGCAATGCGGTTCCGGCAGCGCTCGCCCGTAAAGATGTGGCCTTGCTCAAAGCAATGGGGGGCAACTTTTTGCGCGTGGCGCATTACCCGCAACATGCAGCGGTGCTGGAAACCTGCGACCGCCTGGGCATTCTGGCTTCAGTGGAAATCCCCATCGTGAACGAAATCAGTGAAACCGAAGCGTTCAGCAAAAATTCGATACACATGCTGAAGGAAATGATGGCGCAAAACACCAACCATCCCAGCGTGATCATCTGGGCCTCTATGAATGAGGTTTTGCTGAAGCCACGCTTCAATAACGATACCGCCAGAAAAAGGATTTATGTCTCCCATATTACACAGCTCGCCAAAAAACTGGACAGCACGCTCCGGAAAAATGATCCCTATCGTTACACCATGCTGGCCCACCACGGTGATTTTGAGGGATACAAACGTGCAGGATTAACCGAAATTCCGATGTTGGTGGGCTGGAACCTTTATTCCGGCTGGTATGGTGGTAACCTCACCGCTTTCCCGGCCTTCCTGGAGAGGCACAGGAAGGAACTGCCCGACAAACCCTTGCTGGTAACCGAATATGGAGCTGATGCTGACCCCCGCATCAGGAGCCTGGAGCCTGTCCGTTTCGACAAAAGCGTGGAATATACCACCGCATTCCACCAGTATTACCTGCGCGAAATGATGAATCGTCCCTATGTGGCCGCGGCCATGATATGGAATCTGGCCGATTTTAATTCTGAAACACGCGGGGAAACGATGCCGCACATCAACAACAAAGGATTGCTGCAAACGGACCGTACACCAAAAGATCCTTATTTCTTTTACAAAGCGGCGCTGGAAAAAACGCCTTACCTGAAAATCATGTCCGGTACCTGGAAATACCGTACGGGCATAACCGATAGCGCCACAGCAATAAGTATGCAGCCGCTGGAAGTGGCGAGCAACCTCGATTCCCTGGAGCTCGTCTGGAATGGGAAAAAAATGGGCAAAAAGAAAGTGACGGATTTCACCTGCTCCTGGAACCTGCCCTTCCGGAACGGAATAAATGAAGCACTGGTGTACGGAGAAAAGAACGGCACACGCTTCAGCGACCAGGAGCGTATCGTTTTCAACGCGGTCCCGTTCAATTTAGATCATGCTGACCTTCCTTTTAGCGAAGTAAACCTCTTATTGGGTGGTAATCGTTATTACATTGACGAAACCAATAAAACCAATTGGATTCCGGCAAAACCTTATGCTAAAGGCAGCTTCGGTTACATTGGCGGAACACCTTATAAGATGCCCGGGAACAATCGTCTGCCTTATGGAACAGATAAAAACATATCAGGTACCGAAGATGATCCCGTTTACCAGACCCAGTTAACGGGCATTCAATCGTTCCGGCTCGATGTGCCGCCGGGGAAATATGAGGTCGCGCTTCATTTTGCGGACTTCACCGGTGTTCAAACGCTTGATCTTGTTTACAACCTGCAATATTCACCCGTTGCGGAGCAACGATCCCCCCGTATTTTTGATGTATTGGTCAATAACGTGCTTTTTCTTCCTTCCCTCGATATAGTGGCGGAAGTGGGAATTGGCGCGGCCCTTGTTAAAACGACCACTTGCGAGGTGAGCGGGAATGAAGGCATACATATTGTCTTCCGCGCCATAAAAGGCGATCCCATACTCAATGCCCTCCGGGTCACAAAATTATATTGATGAAGAGATTGCTTTGCCTGCTGTTCCTTTTACCCGTTTTCTTTTTCACTGAAGCACAGGTTTCCACCCGTTTGAATTCCGGATGGGAATTCCTCCGCCAGGACCTGGGCGGCATTTGGGAAGCCGTTCGCCCGGTGGCGAAAGGTAGTCCCGAAAGTGTACCGTTGTGGAAAAATGTCGGGTTGCCACATTGTTCTTCCGAAGGAAATGAAGTGGACCCAGACAACAATTATTACCAGGGTCCGGCATGGTACAGAACACAACTTGCTATCAGTAATCCCTATTCGAAAGGAAGGACCTTACTGCATTTTGAAGGCGCCGGACAAAAAACCGAAGTATATGTGTACACCACAAAAGTGGGTGCGCATGTGGGGGGATACGATGAGTTCACAGTCGATATTACCGATGCGGTGCAGGCATTTTCTTCCACTGAAATATGCAGGAAACAATTTGGGGGCAAGATACCCGTGAGCATCCGCACGGACAATTCCAGAGACCTGGAAATGATTCCTTCCTCTATGTCGGATTTTATGGTGTACGGCGGTATTTACCGGTACCTGAACCTGGTTTATGTACCGGAAGTTTCAATAGAAAGAATTTTCGCGAAACCCGTATTGGATGCGAAGTTGAATAAAGCAACAGTACAGTTGGAGGGTCGGTTTTATGCTCCCGGCATTTCAGGGAATGCAAAAGTGGAGGTGCTGCTGCGTTCCCCGGAAGGAAAGGTTCTGCAACAGCAAGCACTTGAGGTGCCTGTAAAAGAAGGGAGCGTAGCGCTCACGGGGTTTACCGTTTCAAAACCTTTGCTTTGGAGCACCGATGCGCCGGCTTTGTATGAAGTGGAAGTTTCGGTGAGTTATAACGGATCGAAACATGCGCTGAAAGAGAAGATCGGTTTCCGGAAAGCGGAATTTGTTCCGAAAGGTCCGTTCCTCCTGAATGGGAAAAGATTGTTGCTGCGTGGAACACACCGCCATGAAGATGGCGCGGGTGTTGGCGCGGCGCTTACTGAATCTATGATAAGGCAGGAAATGCTGCTGATGAAAGCAATGGGCGTGAACTTCATCCGCCTGGGGCATTACCAGCAATCCAGGATCGTACTGGACCTTTGTGATAGCCTGGGCATATTGGTCTGGGAAGAAATTCCCTGGTGCCGTGGCGGGCTGGGCGGCGAAGTGTACCAAACGCAGGCGAAACGTATGCTTACCAATATGGTGGAACAACATTTCAACCACCCGGCCATCATCATCTGGGGTATGGGCAATGAGAACGACTGGCCCGGCGATTTTCCCGAATTCAGCGAATCTAAAATCCGTGCTTTCATGAAGGAACTGCACGATCTTGCTCACCAACTGGATCCTTCACGACTAACGGCCATCCGCAGGTGTGATTTCTGCAAAGATATCGTGGATGTATATTCTCCTTCGATATGGGCGGGATGGTACCGTGGTATTTATACTGAATATAAAGCCACTTCCGAAAAAGAGTTCAACCGCGTGAACCGCTTTCTGCACGTGGAATGGGGCGGTGATAGTCACCAGGGCAGGCACGCGGAAAACCCCGACAATGCTTTGCAACAGATCAAACCGGGTCAGGGTAACGATGAAAGAACAGGAGACGCTTCGCTGTATGGCGGCGGGGCCCGCGTTTCAAAAGATGGGGACTGGAGCGAAAGTTATATCGCCAACCTTTTCGACTGGCACCTGAAGGAACAGGAAACCATGCCCTGGCTCACGGGCACCGCGCAGTGGGTGTTCAAAGATTTCGCCACGCCGCTCCGACCCGAGAACCCGGTACCATACGTAAACCAGAAAGGCGTATTGGGAAGGGATATGTCGAAGAAAGAAAGTTATTATATCTTTCAATCGTATTGGACCGAAAAACCCATGGCGCATATTTACGGTCATTCGTGGCCGGTACGCTGGGGAAACGAAGAAGAACTGAAAATGCTGAAAGTTTACTCCAATTGCGAGGCCGCGGAATTGTTCCTGAATGGAAAGAGTCTGGGAAAAAAGAAAAGAAACAGCAGTGACTTTCCCGCAGCCGGTTTGCGTTGGTCCGCACAGTTTCAGCCCGGAAAAAATGAAGTGAAAGTAATTGCTGTCAAAGGAAAAGAAACCGTAACGGATAGCATCAGTTTCATTTACCAAACGGAAACCTGGGGCAAGCCCGCGCACCTGCAACTGACAAAAATTGCAGAAACGGAAGACAGCGCCACCGTAGAGGTAAAACTGCTGGACGCCAACGGGATACTTTGTCTGGATGCCGCTGATTACATACGGTTTTCCCTGGCGGGCAACGGAAAGCTGGCCGATAACCTTGGTACGGCCACCGGCGCACGATTGGTACAGGCGTATAACGGGCGGGCAGTCATCTCTATTCAGAAAAACAAAGGGAAGAACGTAGTAGCCGCCCACAACACACAATTGGGGACCGTGTTTCTTTCCCTGTAAATCGGATCGTACATGAAAACGTTTTGCGCTATACTATTGCTCCTTTTTTGCTGCAACCAGGCTTTCCCGCAATCCTGGAGCAGCAAACATGTTTACTTCAATAAAGAAGGATACTTAAAATACACGCCCGATCAATATGGGAATACGATTCCTGTTTTTAGTGCCGTCGGTTATTCGGGCAATAGAAAAGATATTCCCGTTGTGCCAACGGTAAAAACAATTACACCGGTAAAAGGAGACAATACCGCGCATATTCAGCGGGCCCTGAATGAAATAGCCTCTATGCCACTGGATACACATGGGTTTCGTGGAGCGCTTTTGCTGAAGAAAGGAACTTATCCCATTGCCGGAACGGTCCGCATTGCCGCAAGCGGTGTAGTGTTGCGGGGGGAAGGGGAAGAAACGATCCTGCTGGCCACGGGAAAGGAGCAACGCAACCTCGTTTCCATCAACGGTTCGGGTGCGCGCAAAGAAATTAATGGTTCGCGGAGGCGCATCCTGGACAAATACCTGCCAACGGGCACATTTACTTTCCGGGTTTCATCAACGGAAGGCTGGAAGGTGAACGATAAGATCGTCGTGTTCCGTCCGGGAACAAAAGCATGGATATCTGCTTTGAAGATGGACCAGATCGCGGTACGGGACAGCACCTCCAAACAATGGGCACCCGCGGAATATGACCTCCATTTTGAAAGAACGATCACGGCCATCGAAGGAGACAGGATCACCATTGATGCACCATTGATGATGCCGTTGGAAGAAAAATTCGGCGGCGGCGAAGTATACCAATACAGTTTTGAAGGGAGGATCAGCCAGGTTGGGGTGGAGCATTTGTCATGTGTATCTGAATTTGCCCATGCTACCGATGAGGAACATGCGCGCACTGCTGTGTATGTGAACCGTGCTGAACAGGGCTGGGTGCAATATGTAACCGCGAAACATTTTGTGTTTTCGTGTGTGGACCTCGGTCATCTCTCCAAAAACTTCACGGTACAATACTGTCGCTCACTGGAGCCGAAATCACCAATCACAGGGGGCAGAAGGTATTCCTTCAACAACGACGGACAGTACCACCTTGTGCAACATTGTTACGCCTCCGAAGGACGTCATGATTTTGTGACCGGTGCCCGTGTTTGCGGTCCCAACGTGTTTTTCCATTGCAAGGCGGAAAACACCCATGCCGATATTGGTCCTCACCACCGCTGGGCCGTGGGTACTTTGTACGACAACATTGTTACCGATGGCGAAATAAATATCCAGGACCGGGGCAACTGGGGAACGGGGCACGGATGGGCCGGAGTTACGCAGGTATTGTGGCATTGCACGGCCCCCAAAGCAGCGGTGCAGAACCCCTGGGTGTCGGGGTACAATTACAGCATCGGGTTAAAAGGTACACGGTATGAAGGAAGATTAAAGGGCCGCCTGAACGGCGAATGGGAAGGATTGAATAAAACCGGACTTACACCAGCCTCCTTATACAGGGCGCAGCTGGAAGAGGAAGAAAGAAGGGAAGATTCTGTTTATAAAGCGGCGCGCGAAACACTGCAAAAGCAGGTCTTAAAAGATGCGGCGGCGGCCCTGCAACTGGAGCCCGTTACCATTACGGCCCACAGCTCCGTGCGAAGCGCCGGTGGCCCCCATGATTTTTTCTCCGAAGGGGATTACTGGTGGCCGGATCCGGCTTCGCCTGATAGCCCGTACATTCAGAAGGATGGTCTTTCCAACCCGGATAATTTTACAAAGCACCGGGAAGTAATGATCCGCTTCAGCAAGGTACTGGGATCGCTGGCTTCGGCGTACAGAATTGCGCCGCGAACGGAATATGTGGTCCATGCCGTGAAACACGCGCGGGCCTGGTTCTCCGATTCGGCAACATACATGTATCCTTCGTTACTGTATGCCCAGGCCATCAAAGGACGGGTTACAGGAAGGGGCATAGGCATCATTGATGCCATTCAGCTCATGGAAGTGGCGCAGGCGCTGTACGTGATGCGCGATGATCCCGCAATGGATGAAGAGACTTACTACGGTTTTCAGCAATGGTTCTCCCGGTACCTTCAGTGGCTCCGCACACACCCTTACGGGATCGATGAAATGAATGCGAAGAACAACCATGGCACCTGCTGGGTGATGCAGGCGGCCGTATTCGCGAAATTCACGGGCAACAACGAAGTGATGCGTTTCTGCATGGACCGGTACAAAAATGTATTGCTGCCCGCTCAAATGGAGCAGGATGGCAGCTTTCCGCTGGAACTGAAAAGAACCAAACCTTACGGCTATTCTATTTTTAACCTGGATGCCATGGCCACCATCTGCCAGGTGCTTTCGACGCCGGAGGATGAGCTCTGGAACCATCATACAGCGGACGGAAAGAACATCAGGAAAGGCATCAGTTTTCTGTATCCCTTTATGGCCGATAAAAGCAAATGGCCCTATCCGCAGGATGTGATGTATTGGAACCAATGGCCGGTGGCGCAGCCCTTCCTGCTTTTTGGCGCCAACGCTTTCGGTGAAAAAAACTGGCTGAACACCTGGAAAAAACTGGAACATAATCCGTCTGAAAAAGAAGTGATCAGAAATTTACCTGTTCGTCACCCGCTGATATGGCTTTAATCATTCATACCATTCAAATGAAAAAAATACTTACGGTAGCCTCAGTTGTACTAACATTTTCCGCTGCCGCGCAAAAGATCAATACAAAGCAAATCATCCGCGAAGCGGAACAACAAACATTGTTATTGCTGAAAGAAACGGAAGCGATACGTGTCGCAAAGCCCAATCTCGTCGCGCCCCGCACCTACGAACACGGCGAATTGAAACTGGTGCCTTCCCGCGACTGGACCAGCGGCTTCTTCGCCGGGGAACTCTGGATGTTGTACGCGTTCACCAAAAATAAAATTTGGCAACAACAGGCTGAAAAATACACAGCGCTCCTGGAGCAGGAAAAATGGAACGCGGGCACCCACGATATGGGGTTCAAAATGTATTGCAGTTACGGTACCGGGTATGCGCTTACAAAGGATACCGCTTATAAAAATGTGCTCATCCGGTCCGCGAAAACACTCGCATCCCGCTTCCATCCGAAGGTGGGCGCCATCCGCTCCTGGGATCATCACAAGGAAGTATGGCAGTTTCCCGTGATCATCGACAACATGATGAACCTTGAACTGCTTTTCGCCGCCACCCGCTTAACCGGGGATTCTTCTTTCTATAACATCGCGGTAAGCCACGCGAACACCACGCTTAAAAATCATTTCCGTTCCGATAACAGTTCCTTCCACGTCATAGATTACGATACCCTTACCGGCGCCGTTCTCCAGAAGAATACCCACCAGGGCCACGCGCATACTTCCGCCTGGGCCCGCGGACAGGCCTGGGGATTGTACGGCTATACCATGTGTTACCGTGAAACAAAGGATCCAACGTATTTACAGCAGGCTGAAAAAATAGCGGCTTTCTTCTTTTCGCATCCCAACCTGCCCGAAGATGCCGTTCCTTACTGGGACTTTAACGCGCCCGATATTCCCAATGCCCCAAGAGATGCTTCCGCCGCCGCCGTAATGGCTTCCGGTTTATATGAACTTTCCGGGTACAGCAAAAATGGAAAGCAGTACAGGAAGTACGCGGATAAAATAATGAGCAGTCTTATGAAATATTACCGTTCACCAATAGGCGAAAACAAAGGATTTATTTTGGTGCACAGCACGGGCAATCTTCCTTCTAACGGAGAAATAGATGTGCCGATCAATTATGCTGATTATTATTTTTTGGAAGCGTTGGGGCGCCGGGAGAAGTAAACAGCCCCGCGAAAAACACCCAGCGATTATGCCAAATCTATATTGCTAACTTGACATGGTCTAAATTGGAAAATAATCTTTCGAAGATATTTTGGTACATTGACTATAATTTATATTTTAACGTATTACTTTGATGCACTTTCTGCACCGATCAGCTGAAGGTCTTAAGGTAACTTGTTTCATTTAGCCCTTACCATATAAACCTTATTTATGAAGCAAAACATACCCGTTTTTGTCTTTTTTTCTAGTTTATTTTTATTTCTAGCTTGCAAAAAAATAGCCGATCCAGGTAATTCAATTAAAATTCAAAATCATAATCTTTCAATTGAGGAAGCTAAAAAGCATTTCGAGTCCGTTATTTCTTCATCAAATCAGAATTCATCCGCGCTTTATACCGCACGTTTTTCAAGTCACAAAATACCACGTTGGAATTCAGCCAGGAAAAAAATTATGCATCAAGGCAGCGTTGCGGTCATTGTTCCATTACAAAAGAGCGGAAGCTATATCCAGGTGAGCAATAAGAAAATGATGCATTTCGGTTTTCTAAATTACATGTTGATGTATAAGGACACTTTGAATGCTATTGTTACGGAATGGGTTCAGTTGAAACCATCCGAAAACTGGATATTCTCAAGAAAGTCTAGAAAATATGATGGTAACATACTTGTTAAAAATTGGGATGGGAAACTAAAAAAAGTATATAGCTACGATGATGGGCAACTATTGGCAACTAATAAAAGAAAATCGCCAATTCTGAATGCACCATTAACTAGGATGAATAATGAAGATGATCCTTGGGAAGAGGACGATGATCCTGAAGAGAACGAAGACGACCTTTGTTTCGTTACACAAACGATAACTGTTGTCAAAACACCTAAAAAGTGTCCTTGTATGGAGCATACTTATGAGCAATATGATGCATGTAATTGCTATCAAAAACCTGAGCCAGGAGAAAACATCTCATATACTTTAACGTACGAAATCGACTGTCCTGAAATTCCAGAAGATCCGCCATCTGGAGGAGGAGGTGGAAATAATGGCGGGGGAGAAACACCTGCCCCAGGCGAAACAGGTGGTGGTGGTGGCGCCGGAGGGGAAGATTATCCACCGCTTAGTTGCAACCCTGATCCAAACTATGAAGTGCCCACGGATCCGCCACCACCGGGAACCGAGTATATTCTTCCTTGTAGTGAACTTGAACTTCCGGTTGACGATCTTCCGCAAGATTGGGGAGTAGATTTTTCAACTGATGCCGATAGGTTAATCGCCTTTTATAATCAGGATTCCGATCCTTCGATGCATCTAGGTACAGAAGAATCAAATTGGATTTATGAACATCCAGCAGAAGTAGCCCAACTACTGCAATACATGAGTACAGAAGATGAAAGTGTGAAAGAATTTGGTCGTTGGGCTATATTGTTCCTGACGCAAAATGAAGAACTAAATTTTGAGATTTTTAGAAATAAATACCTGACGCCATTTGTTGTGGGCTTCGACGGGGCCGGGGAATATCTTGATAACGAATTCTGGAATGATCCCACTTTAAGCTTTCCTCCTCAGCAACTACCAACTCTTGCACAATTTGATGCAGCTTATCCAAGGAGTAACGGGGGACCAATGTTAAGTACAGATGTCTATATCCAGATTGGAGGGCAGGTTCTTGCTAATCATCAAGCAGACCCCATAAGCTTTAGTAACGCTTGCGCGCTGCGAGTTTCACGGGCTTTAAACAATTCCGGAATAACAATACCCGCAATCAGTAACAAGACCCTAACTGGAGCCGATGGTAAAAATTACTTTTATCGTGCGCATGATTTAGCTGCATGGATGAGGAAAACCTTTACTACATACCTAACAGTAACAGGTACTCAGGGCGGGGAATTTGGTCAGAATTTTGATTCATACCTTGCCGGCAAAAAAGGAATTTATATCATGATCCCAAATTATCCTGCAAAATTTGGTGCAAGCGGTCACGCTGATTTCTGGGATGGAATAAAGTGTGTAAATGGATGTTACTTTAACCTAAGTAAATATGGAGGCGTATATAGGGTTTATTTTTGGGAACTAAATTAATTTAGTATGCGATATATATTATTAGCATTGTCTTTTACAATAATTGGCTGTTCGGTTCAGAAAAAGCAGCCGCTAAAGGACTATTGGATTTCAACGTACAAAAATATAGCATTCATCGCTGCCATAAAAATGGCACATCCAAACTTAGAAAAAAGCGACATTTCTCCAGGTGTAAATTTCAGTCTGATTGGAAGTGACGCTTTTGCAAGCGAGGCAGACAGCTTGGGCAAAGCATTTTATAATTCCATCATTCCACCCATGTTGTATAAAGAGCAAAATCTGAAGGCGGCTCTGAATGAGTCTTTAGCTTTTTATAAGAGTAAACGTCTTGACAAACTGGCAAGATCTGCCTTCAAAAGGTTTAAGGATAAGGAGAAAGCGTTTCGTTAAAGTAGGAGCGCTTGGATGGAACCAATAACAGAACAGAAATGCAGCGTGTTACCCTTATCGCATAAGCTATTTCTTTCGTGGTTCCACAGCGCTGGGGTGGTTGTACGAGCTACTCCATCCCACTCACCCAAACCTCCCCGAAAGCCTCCTTCACCGGTTCCTCTGAAACCGTGATCTCCAGTTCTCCGCCCTTTAAAATCTCTTCATGCAAAAGATAATTTCGCTTCAGCCGTTTTCCATTCAGTACTACTGAAGCGATATACTTATTGGATGCGGAAAAATTCTTTACCTTAATATGGAAGGGTTTTTTCCCGCCCCAGGTAAAACGTACCGAAGGAAACAACGGCGCATGCAGGTAATATACCGGTTCTCCCACGCAGGCCGGTGAAATGCCCGATGCGGCGAAGATGAACCAGGCCGATAGGGCGCCGGCATCATCGTCCATAGTGCGGATATAGGCTTTGGGTTCATTCTTATAAATTCGGTCTACAAAGGGATCAATGCCGCGGCTGTTGTCGTTAAAATAGTACTGCACCACGGTATCAATGGCATAGGCGTGTACCAGTGCCTGCGATTTCCAGGGTTGTGTGGTGGCGTTGTAAAGGAACGGCACCTGGATATCGGGTTCGTTCGCATGGTTGTAGAGGTCGCGTTCAAAGAAGGTGTCTAGTTGTTGGATGAATGTTGTTTCGCCGCCCGCCAGTTCTATCAGCCCTTTCACATCGAAAGGAACGAACCAGCGGTATTGCCAGATGGTGCCCTGGTAGAGCCCGCGGGCCTGCATGCGGTCCACGTCGGGTTTCGAAATGTCTTTAAAATCCTTCTCCCAATAAGTTTTGTACGTCCACGCCTTGTCGCGGAACAGCAGGGCTTCTTCTTTTCTGCCTAGTGTATCCAGTATTTTGGAAAGCGCCCAAGCGTCATAGCAGGATTCCAGCGCTTTATCGGGACGGGAATAATCGAGGTTGGACACTTCTTTCACAATAGAGTCCACGATAGCGTTGAAGGGAAGTGAAACCCCTTTGCGCAAAGCATCCAGCAATACTACTACGGCGTGTTCGGTGCGTACCGTATTGGAAGGTTCATGTTGCGTGGCGTAGTCTTTTTTCCCGAAGCGGTACAGGTTGGCGATGGAGTTGGCCATGCCCCGGAACTGTTGTGGCCACGCGATGGAGACCAGGGGCAGTTGTGTGCGGTAATTGTCCCAGATGGCCCATCCGTTGTACATGGTGTCTTTTGAGTTTTGCAGCGTGCCATCGTTGCCCCGGAAGCTGCCGTCTTTTTCTGAAATAATGTAGGGCGATTGAATGGTGCGGTACAACAATGAATAGAACAATTTCTTCCTTTCAGGATCACCTTCCACTTTTATGGCACCCAGCATATTGTTCCACGCAGTAAACGCAGCGGAGCGGAGTTGGGAGAAGGTTTGTGCGGGCAACGCCTGTTTCGCGTGTTCAACATCCACGGAAGAGAAAGCTACTTTTACATACACTTCTTTGCTGTCGGTTTTCGGCAATACGGTATACCGGTGTTCCGATACTTTGTTCCAGGCTACCGCTTCTGAAAATGACATGGCGAAATACACCCTGTATTTACCCGCGTTACATGTAGTGGTGGATTCTATCCATCCGTTGATAGAATTGCCATCAATATTATGTTCCTCGGCTACGAACCGGTTGGAAAGGGTATGGTCGAGGTTCAGTTCAAATCCTTTGTGGTGGTCGGGAAAAGTATAGTGGTGCATGCCTGATTTTTCCACTACCGTCATTTCGGCGGAGATGCCATTGGTGAACTGCACATTGTAGTAACCTGGCGCTGCTTTTTCTGTTTGCTTCCACAGGATATGCTCTTTGTTTGGAATGAATGGTTTGATCAGCATATTGCCGCCACTTCCCGTGCAGCCCACGCCTTCAAATCGGTTGTGCGTAAAGCCGAGGAACTTTTTAGCGTTGTATTCATAACCCGTATGGGTATTCGGATAAGTTTGTGGTCCTATACTCATCATGCTGAAGGGATAGGATGCGGCAGGAGAAAGCTGTCCGTGGTCGCCGGAGGTGCCGAGGAACACATTCACGAACTGGGCTACATTATCAGAAGCCATGTTTTGAGCCGTTGAACAAATGGCGGAACAAAGGCATAGAAAGAAAAGAATGCGTTTCATTGTTGATAGGTGTGGCTGTAAAGAAAGCATGAATACTATTTCCGATCGGATGGATTTAGGATGTATTAACAATGTTAAAGCTATGCAAAATGGATGACCGGCTATGTTATCTATATTTGAATTTTTTTTGTTAAAGCCTTGTTACCAAAGGGTTTTATTTAAAGCGTACCCCTTCGTTCACCGGGATATTAGGCCCAACTACCGATACTGTATTCCCGCTTTTTCTGAATGGTTGTTCTTTCGTACAAACAACACGCTTTACCATGAACAAACGAACAACCATACTTTGCGCGGTTCTCCTGCAGGCAGGATTGCTGTTCAGTTCCTGCAATAAGGATGATTCGCAAGAAAACGAAGAAACAACCGTTACCCTTCCGGGAAGTAACGTGGAAGAAGATGATGATTATACGCTGAATACATCCGGTGCCACAGTGATTACATTGAATCAGACATCCATTTCCATTTCAGGAACGGGGGCCACCGCCAGTGGTACCACGGCCACCATTACGGAAGCGGGTACCTACCGGGTGGTGGGCACATTGTTGTCGGGGCAACTGGTCGTGAACGCGGACACATCCGATAAGGTGAAGATTATGTTGGATGGCGCGTCTGTTACCGGATCCGGCGACGCGCCAATCAGGGTGAAAAGCGCTTCGAAAACCATCCTCTACCTGATGCCGGGAACCATATCTTCGCTTACAGATGCCAGTGGGAACGCTTCGGAGGCCGTCGTTTACAGTGCCTCCAACCTGTCGGTATTCGGAACGGGAACACTTTCGGTGAACGCGAAGGAGGATGCTGGCATCGACGCGGAAGGCGGCATTATTCTGAAAGAAGGAACGTTCTCCATTACCTCAGCGGGTTCAGCCATTAAAAGCAGCGACAATGTTACTGTTGATGGCGGCACCTATACCCTTGCCGCAGGCAACGATGGACTGCATGCGGATGCCGCGCTGAACATTAATGGCGGGAATATAACCATCACGAAAAGTGAGGAAGGACTGGAAGGCGAAGTGATCACCATCACGGGCGGCGAGGCGCGCCTTGTTTCCACAGACGATGGACTGAACGGTTCGTCCGACACCGATGCCACCTGCTACCTCTACATGAAAGGCGGGTACCTTTATATCAATGCGGGTGGCGATGGCGTGGATGTGAACGGTTCCATCGAAATGAGCGGGGGAACCATTATCGTGGATGGCCCTACTTCCAATGCGGATGGCCCGATTGACTATGACAATTCATTCAAGATGACTGGCGGCTACCTGTTGGCGGTGGGTAGTTCGGGTATGGCGCAACTGCCTGGCGCTACTTCCACACAACCATCGGTGCTGGTTACATTCGGCAGCAGTTTGCAAGCGGGCACATTGGTAAACATCAGCAATGCGGCGGGTACTAACATTCTTACTTATGCGCCCGCCAAAGCATACCAGTCTGTGGTGTTGTCTTCTCCCGCGCTGGTTGCCGGAACTTCTTATTCGGTGTATACAGGAGGAACGGCAACAGGTTCCCTGCTGGATGGATTGTACAGCAGCGCCATTTATACCGGGGGCACGTTGAGAACAGGTTTTACAATAAGCAGTGTGGTAACGAAGATTGGTGCGAATTGAGTGAGGGTTTGAAGAAGAAAGCGGCCGCCTGATGGTGGCCGTTTTTCTTTGGTACATTTGGGTGTTAACAATCTGTTTAAGGTTGATTAACAATTGAGCATAGATTTCGGCAATACATTTATGGTTCAACTTAAACCTTATGCCGCATTCAGTATCTTTCAACAGGGCCTCCTTACTTTTATCCATTGTTTTACTGTTTTGTTTCCATCTGATCTGTGGGTGTACCGATAACTCCTGTGAAACTACAGAAGCGCGTGGAGAAGCCGCCCGCGCTTCCATCCTCAAATACGATTCGCTGGCACCCAACACATTTATCGTTGTACCGGATTCGCTCCTGTTGTCCAGTACCAGGGCCGTGGAATCGGAGCTAAACGAATTAAAAAACGAGGGATGGCTCACCTACGCGCTGGTGGATAGCGGAATAGAACGGCGGGTGCTCTCCCGGCCAGACCTTAAGCAGCTGCCGGATTCATTGGTATTCTACCATTACCTCCTTCATTGGAACAAGCAGCTGGACGCTTTCCATATACCAACAGCAAAGCCCGTACAGGTGTGGGATTTGAGTCTATTCGGGAAACAGTACAACACGGAGTTTCGTTTTACGGCCCGCCACCTTCGTGCGGGCGTGATGACTTTTCCAGATGTAAGCAAGTTGTACTTCAGGCAAACCTGCGACAGTATGTTTTTTGAATATGCCTACGAAATTCACCAGGTGCATCCGTTGGCGCGTATGGTGGGAATGCCCGCGTTTATAAAGGGGGAAAGAAGAGCGGGTATGCCTTTTAAACAATAGTGTTTCGTGATTAATTGGCGGTGGTCAGGGTTGCTTTTTTTCCCACCATAAAATCTTCCTTTTTCGTAAAATATTCCACCCACAACACCAGAATCATAGAGCAGATGAGCGATACTTTCTGCATAATAGCCAGCATGATCCAATCGCCGGAACCATATAGAAACAGGGTGTAATAAAACATCAACATGAAAAGTATACAGGCGACTTTCAACAGGTGCAGCTTCGTTCTTAAAATGAATACGGTAATGTAAAACAGGCCCAGCAGCGAAAGCGTGCTGGAGATCGTTACCATACTATCGTGCCATGGCGTGACAATCAGGAAGCTGAACAGCATATTGGTGTAACCCACAATCTTCAGGACCAAAGCCGCGTGGCGGGAAGGCATTTTCTGCGCCGTATGCAGAAAAAAGATGCCATTACCTATGGCGTGAAACGCCATCCCGATGATGGCCCATATCCTCGAAGCATTATCCGCTCCGTTCAGCGCTTTCTCTCCGAAGAGATTGCTGATGAAGTTCCTGTTCCAGATAAATCCAATGGAGTTTTTATCCTGGATGGAACCGCCGGGGTAAAGATAGGCCGCAATGAAGAGCAGTGCCATAGAGATGATGGTGCACAGTAGTACAATGTATTTTTTTGCCATGTTGCCTGGTGTTGGGTGGACGAGGAACAAAATAGCAAATATCCTGTAAAGATGAAATGGTCTCGCCCCCTGAAACTCCTTCCCCGTTTACCCATCCCTCCTTTTGATTTCCCTTTTCCCGAACTTCCTGGGGAAATAAGAGAACGTAACCAGGAAGTATTGCTGTAACCCGTTTGTAACGCTGGTGGTGGTGCCAAACTGGTTGGCGTAGTTTGAAATGTTCCGGTATTGTTTCAGCAGGTCCATGCCCGATAGTTTCAATTCGCCCTGCTGGTTCAGGAAACGGTAGGAAGCGAAGGCGTTCCAGAGTACGGTTGCTTTTTCAAGACTGGAGTTCTCTATGTTGTCTACCGTGCTGCTGAACGTGAAATTTTTGGGATGGTTCAGGGTAAGGCTCACCCGGGTGGTGTGGTTGCTGTTCTTGAACGGGGTGAGGCCCGCGGCCGTTTGTTTGGTTTGGTTCTGCTGCATGTTCCGGGACAGGTTCAGTACCAGCAACGAACGATAGGTATATTGCAGGGTAACGCGGTTGTTCAGGCTGTTGTTCTGGCTGATGGTGTAAAGCCCGTCTACATAACTGGGGTTCCTGCTCTGGTTAACTGAGCCGTTGTACGAGAGTTGTATGGAACTCTTCTGTATCCTCCTCGTGATGTTGAAATTATAGTTTGTATAAAATTGAGTACTATGGCCCGCATTGGTATAGTAGTAGATTCTTTTTCCGGAAGCATCATTGATCACGCTGTCGATGACCGGGTTCCGCGACTGCAGGTACATGGCGTTGAGAAAACTGTTTATACTGTATTTTGATTTTGGCGACTGGGTATTGAAGTTGGCGTTTAAATTCAACCGGTCGTTTACCGTATTTTTCAGGCCGGGGTTACCTACCCTGATCTGGTAAGCGTTGATGTCGTCTACAATAGTGTACAACTGGTCGATGGAAGCGTAGCTGAAATCCCTGCTGAAATTCAGGGAAGAATAATACAGGAATCGCTGCATTTTATAATACTGGTAGTTCACGGTGCCTTCATACCGAAAGAACTGAAAGTTCCGGTCGAGGTTTCTTTTGGCGATGGATGAAGTATTTCTGTCTGCATTAAAATCCTGGTACACGTGGGCGTTCAGGGAGATGGAGCGGTTGAATTTGTCCGACCATTTGTTGAAGCCTTTGGATGCCCATATGGAGGGCGTATACTTCAATACTTCGTTCCGGTTGAAGTTGGAGAGCGCTCCGTTTGCGATATAGTCGCCGCTTGTACTGTCGAAATCACTTACCCTTGTGTTGCCGGCTGAACGGCTAAAGTTGAAATACTGGGATAAGTCGAGGCTGATGCCCCAAAGGTCGAACCTGCCGAACAGCAATCGTTTCAATCCGGGGTAAGTCAGCGATCCGCCCAGGTTCAGGGTCTGGTGGTCCGTATTGTACCGGCGCACAAAAGAGGTGTCGGTACTATTATCGGTGAAGGAGTTGAATACGCTCTGTGTCTCGGTCTGGCCCCGGGCGTTGCCCTGTTGGAGATTCAACTGTAGATTGATCGCTTTCAGCGGATCATACTCGTCCGATTTGGAGAAGGAAAATTCCATTCCGCTGTTGTCTGTTCTGCTGTTCCGGAAGGACCGGTTGGTATTGGTGCTTTGCAGTGCGCCGCCCGCGTCCATCACGGTGGTGGTTCTGTTGGTGTTGCCCGCTCCTTTGTTAAAAGCCGCGGTGCCGGTCAGTTTCAGGTTGTTGTCGTAACCGGTGGTTTTTTCATAGTTCAGGGAGAGGTCGTGCCGGTCTGTGTTAAGAAATTGCACGCCTTCTTCCCGTATCATTTGGGGGTTGGCCGCGGTGGTCCTGTTCTGCAGCAAAAGATCCGTGGTATAGTTGTCCGTTCCTGATTTGTTGTAGGTGAACACGGCGCTGTTGCGTTCCCGGCTGTTTTGGGATTCGATGAAATTATGGGTGAGCAAACCGCCAATGGAGTGGTTTTTGTTGATGCCCTGCCCGCCAAAATAGCTGACGTTGTAGAGGTTTGGATTGAAATTCCTGTAGGTATTGGTCATCAGCATGTCCATCAGGTTGCCGATGCCTTTGTTGGTATTGTTGTATCCGCCACCCAGCGCCAGGCTGCTCCTTTTATTGTACACCTGGAAGCTGAGGTCCGATTCGAACCGGTCGCTGGTGCCATAACCCGCGCCCATTTTTCCGAAGTAGCCTTTCTTGCTGCTCTCCTTGAGTTTCACGTTCATGTTGAGTATGGAGTCCTGCGGTTGCTTCTGCCTGCCGATATTCGCCCTGTCGTATTCCTGGTACACCTGAATCTTTTCGATGGCGTTCTTGGGGAGGTTCTGCGTGGCGAAGCGGGGATCAGAAACGCCCAGGAAGGGTTTTCCATCCACATAAAAGTTCTGCACTTTTCTTCCGTTCACCGTAATGGTACCGTCGGACCAGATGGTAATGCCCGGCACTTCATTCAGCAATTCTTCCACAACGGCATCGGGCCTCATTTTAAACGCAGCGGGGTTGATCTCGAGCGTATCGCCGTTCATGCGGATAGGCGCCGCGGCCGTAACAATTACGGCGTTGGAGTCATCTACGTTAATGCTGAGGAAGATATTCAGCGTATCGCCGGATGGTTTTTCCAGTGTTACCGTAGTGAAGAATTCTTTGTAACCCGCATAGGAAACAGTGAGCTTCATCGGTTTGTTCAAAGGAAGTTTATCGAAAGAGAAAACGCCATCTTTATCGGAAAGTTTGTATCCGATGAGTGTGGAGTCATTTTGGAACAGACTTACCGTAGCCAGTTCCATAGATGTTTTGGTGAGTGAGTCGAGTACGGAGCCCGTCAGTTTTCCCGTTTGGGCTAATGTCGTTGCGACCCAGAACAACAGGAGCAGCGCGATGTGTATGCGTTTCATAGGATCAGCTTTTCAGTTTAAAGGATACGACAACAGGGCTTTCCGGGGAAGGATTGCTTTGGAGGTACGCTTTCAGTTCAGGTGGCGGTACCGCTTCTTTGTGTTTTTCAAAGAAAGCCTGTAAATCGCCTGCTTTGATCAGGTTGAAAAATGCGCCATCGCGCAGGGCACTGCCGTATCCGCCCATCAGATTCAGGTTATAATGGGTGCTGTCTCCTTTGATGTTCGCGGTTTTGTACGTGGTGTTGTTGGCTTTGTTGTAGATATAGGTCCCGAAGTTAGAGAGGTACCTGATGCCGAAGAAGATCAGCCTGGGTGTTTCATAAAAACTGAAGGGCTGGTGGAGCAGCATGGCGTTGTTCTGGTTGAAGTTGGTCCGTTCTGAATTATTTTTGAAGGTCCTGGAATAAAAATCGGGGGGCAGTTTGTTTTCCAGGGGCAGCACCAGTTGATATATGGGGGCAAGGCTATCCCGCACCAGTTTATAAATCGTATCACAGAATGGCCGGGTTACGTAGCGGACGTAAGGCGTATCGGTTTCAGAGAAATAAGCGCTTTCTTCCGTAAACGAGAACCTGGGTTCATTGATGTGGTTGTACGGGAAAAAGCTTTTGATCACCTTATCGTGACGGATGAGCTGCACTTCGTAACTCAGGCTGTCTTTGTAAAGGTTGCTGGTGGTGATTTTTCCTTTCAGGAAGTGGTCGTCGTAAAAATGAACCGTTCTGGCCACTTCGTGGAGTTCCGGCAACATCTTTTTCAGGGTGAAGGTAGTGTCGTTCAGATCGATGACATACTTTCTATAGTATTTACGGTTCCTGGGGTTGTTCCAGTTTATTTCGATGCTGATGGCATCTTTAGGCGTGAGGTTGAAATTCTTGTTGCCGCCGAAGAAAACGACCTGGTTGGTTTCTTCCCTGTATTGCGGGTAGAAGTTATTGCCCAGCCGCTTGAACTGAATGGTGCTCACCAGTTTTCCCTGCTTGTTGTAAACGAAGATGTTCTTTTTGGGATAATCGGTGAGCAGGAAATAATCAGGGGTTACCTGGATGTTCATGTTCAATCCCATGGCAACTTTCGACAAAGGCTCCAGCGGAACGAACTTCACGGAATCGATAAAGTTCGATTGCTTCTCGTTGCCCACCGCTTTGGGGTTAATGTAAAGTTTTTGCAGCTGGGGCCATACCGTAGAGGATAACAACAACAGACATGCTGATAAGGACAGGTTTAACAGGTTCTTGCGCATAAAAGGGGTTAACGGGCCGAAAATAAGGAGAAAAACTTCATAAGATGCGATGGGGATTGAAATTTCCGATGATTGAAATGAGTTTATTCCATTTTTATAATGACATATCTTCCGCGATGCTTTTAAGGTATGATTCTGTAAGTGAGACGTTTGACTTATCCGGAAAGTGAACATCTTGAATAGTACGGCTACGCGGATCATAAATGAAAAAATAGGAGTGATGCTGCGTTTCAGGATAAATGTTTATCGCATGTAAAGAATGATACACTTTTTTAAGTTCCGGAAAATTTTCCCGCCATACCACCACATCTTTTAGGGTGGGGTAATTTGAAAGGACAAAAACTTTATTAAGGAGACCATTGTCTTTGAATTTTGTAACCAACAAATGGTATACACTATCTGTACACATTTCACATCCATAGTAATTATGTCTGAATATCAGCATCGGGTACCTGGATTCATGCAACGTAAATGTATTAACCTTGCTTGTGGGCAGCGCCTCCTCGCATGTGATGTTGATGTCTTTGTAAGATAAAGGAAGGCTGGGTGTTTCTTTATTATTTGCAGTATTTGTATTTGAAATGGGGGTGTTCCTGTTGTTGGAGGAGCATTTCAAAAAAACAAAAGACAGGATGATAAGCGGTAAAATCTTCACGGCAATGAAGGTTATTTCTTTAGAATTGTAAGGGAGTCGCCCTGCAGCATTAGCGTGTATTGGGTTTGGTTGTCGCAATCAACCACCTGGCAGGTTATTTGTTTCGACCCATTCACACGCTCACAGAGGTAGGCATAGTTCCCGTTGTTTTGAAATGACAAACTAAATTCAATATTTGTACTGTCTCCCTTCTTTTTGAGTAACTTGTAGTTTTTTGTTTCTTCAAATGTACATCTTACCTGTGTTCTCTTTAGTCCGGCATGAATTTCTCCTTCTTTTACAGGGCCTTTATCAACGCGTTTCTGTGCGCAGCAAACTGCGGAAAAAGTGACGAGACCCAAGGCGATTAGTTTAATAAAATCTTGCATAAAATTGGATTACTTAAGCTGTTGATATTTGAAAATACAGGAGAGATTTTTTCTAGAGCATTTCTGTAGGAGCTGTCGGTTATCAGCCGGTTAGTATTAAGATAACTGATGACTGTATTGTCGTCGTTATTGTCGTAAAACCAGTCGTAAGGCAGTTGGAAGGAAGCTTTTTCAAGAACAAATGCACGAGTGTTGTAAATTACTTTACTTTTTGCCCTGTCGTACAAAACAAAGAAATCGTCAGCCCCTTCATTGATATAACTAAAGAATAAATATTTTTTGTTTGCATATAGAATATCCGCTTTAGCAGATTCTTTTTTGTTTTGTAGGTACTCTATTCCATTGGAAAGGAAGTGTCGATCGCTGAACCTGTTGCCGGAAGGTTCCCGCTGGTATTTTATTTTATAGCGAATTACATTAGCGCCGTTTGGCTTGTCAAACACATTGATTTCGTCATTGGCAAATTCGTTCACCAGCACTTCGCTCCCGTTGTCTGTGAAAATATTTGAGGGAAGAATGGGTACGTAATCTTCAATCATAGATTCATTGTAAGGCATTTCGGTGTGGCACCTTATAAGTTTATCTGAATCTATTCTATAGAAGCATGTTCTGCCAAAATTTCCCGTCCGATCTCCAGCGTAATTGTTGTATCCGATAATTGTATTGTTGGAGACGAAAGCGATTGCCCTGGGAAAGATATCCGGGAATTGGTATGTTTTCTCAAGGGTTCCGTCTAAGGAGAATTTTTGTAGCGCACCATTTGCATTTGAGAGCAGGTAAATCCTTTTTTCGTGGTATAATACATCATCGATCTGTCCGGTTCTGATTCTCTTTCTGAATTCACCCTTGTCGTCAAATATGAAAACTGACCGGGCTATTCGTTTATCAAGAATAATAAAGGTTGAATCTTTGTGTATTATTTTATCTATGTGTGAAATTAGGAAATCAGAATTCGTTTCCAGTGGAACAAATTCGATTTTTTTCACAATAGAGTCGGCGTATTCAAAAGTCTTGTTGCTGAACGGTACATAAATCTGTTGATCACTTCTTTCCGTCTTGCAGGAAAGAAGTAATATCGGTGCGTATAAGAAAAAAAATGTCAGCGCGCTGTTTCTTTTGTTCTTCATCTGATAGAATGCCGGCAGGATGAACTGCCGGCATTTTTTGTTTTAAGGAAGTGTATTAAGAAGTGTCATCATTGTCTGTCCCTGACAGTTTATCAATTGACAGGTTACGTTACTGCCGCCAAGAGCACATTCAGTTCTGCTCTGCGTACCCCCTCCGAATGATATGGTAAATGCTCCAACTTGTGTACCTCCTCCGTTTTGGTGTGATATACCGGAAACGGATATTGTACGCACTTCGTCCGTACACTTATATTGTGCTTTCTTGAAGTGCGTTTCGTATGAAGTCGAAATTAAAGTAGTATTAGGCGGTACAGGATTTTGAGCCATAACAGATAGTGAAACGGCTATGACGGGAAGCGCAATTAAACTTCCTACAAGAATTTTTTCTCTTTTCATATTTGTGTTTTTTGGTTAAATGGTTGTTGTACAAGATATAGGGTACGCAATTCACTGATTTGTTTGCCTTAGTCAGGAATGCACATCAGTATAAATAATACATCACCATTGCAATCAATTACTTCACACCGGTTTTGATTACCGCCTACTGCGCATTCATAATGGTAGCTTGTCTCGAATGTTGTAATTATATGAGATGCATTAGCGGCCAATGATGTACATCTGTACCTTGCATGTTTCCATTGGCAGGGCGCTGGCGGTGTGGGTGGTTGAGCAAGGCAAAAAACAGAGAGGTGTACAAAAAGTACAAAAAGAAAAAACTTACTTGCCAAATGAAAATAGCTGTAATTTGAAGAAGTGCCGGCTGAGACGCAGGACAACATAGAATAAGATTTAAGGTTTCTAAACGAAGTCAAGTTAATTAAAAGGTGAGAAATATAAATACCCATGCAAAAAATGTAAAACCATGGATAAAATATTGCCACAACCTACCCCGTTTAATGGGTTGATCTAAAACTTTAGGTAGTGCCAATGCTTAGGTTCATAAAATTGCCTTCCAGGCACAATCCAGAACTTATAATAAGACTCAGGCATTCCTGGCTTTCTCCTTCATAACAGCTCCGGTCTTTGCTCACCTTGGGCACCAAACCTGCCTCAAAGTAGAATTCCGCATGTTTAAAAATCCTTTATACGAAAGCGTTAGTTCAAACGCGTTCTTAATCCTGGAAGCTACCGCAAGCTGACTGATATTCGCATCATAGCTAAAGCCCATAACAAGGTTATAATACTCCAGTTTAATCACCGGCACCACAGCATCGGCCCATCGGTGGATAATACCGACTGTAATGCCTGTTTTAAGGTCCTGGTCCAGGTCGTGCTGATAAAAATCGTGGGTAAACAAGGCACCTATCTGGAACAACGAATTGCCGGTTTGCTTAAAATAGTCGGCGTAAAAAGTGAACCTGTCTTCCGCGCTGGTGGGTATAACGGACCCGGCATTCGCGCTGATTTTTTTATTGTATTTCATGCTGATGGTATCCTGGAAATAGGGCACCGCTTCTTTTTGAGCAATATTAAAAATGGCTGCTCCTATATAGTATCGGCTGTCTGTAGCATCCAGCCCGCCATAATTGTACGAAAGGCCCAACGATACGCCGTTAAAATAACTGCGGTTGCTGAAATTGAATTTCTGGCCGGAACTGCCCGTAACCGTACCGTTAACAAACTGGTCATCGAAAGTAAGGCCCGATCTGTCGAAGCTATGGTGTACCGCTGAACCCGCGAACGCGACCGATACATACGAGTTCGCATCGTGTTGAATGGGCAGGTGAAGATTTACAACAGGCATGAGCTGCGTTTTACTGAGTTTTGAATCTCCGGCCACATCCCGGTCTACCTGTAGTCCTGTACTTAAACGTACCGCTCTGTTTTCATCGGAAGGCAACTTGAATTCCGCGCCTACCGATACTGTTTTGTAAGGCGTGGTGATGCCGTTCCATTGTGTTCTGAAAGCGGTAGCTACTTTGATATCGCCCAGGAACATGCCCGTGAGGGCGGGGTTGCGCAACATGGGCATTTCATAAAACTGGGAATAGTGGAAGTCCTGGGCGAAGCCCGCGTTGCTGCCGGAGCAGCAGATGATCACCAGTAATAACCGTAAAAATATTTTCATGTTCCTTGTTTTAGCGTAACAGTGTGACGTTGCCATGATAAGCATACGTAGTGCCGTTTTCACAAACCACCTCAGCCGTATACACGTATACCGCCGGTATGCCTCTTTGCCCTTTAATGGTGCCGTTCCATCCAAAAGCTGGGTTGTTGGGCGTGAAATTGTATTTCTCAAAAACGACTTCTCCATACCGGTTGAAGATGCGGAACGATTTCACGGAGGCGATGCCGGTGGCCCTTACCATGAAAATATCATTCTGCCCGTCGCCATCCGGTGTAAACGCGTTGGGTATGAACACCTGGGCATTCTGGCAGAACGCTTTGATACAGATGCTGGCGGTATCGCTGCAACCATAAATGTTGGTGGCTTTTACCTGGTAGCAAACGTCTCTTTTCACCGTAGCCACGGCACTGTCGCAACCATTGCCGTAGCAGGTAAGATCGGTGGCGGGCGTCCATGAATAGGACTGCATGGGCAATACATTCGGCGCGCTGCTGTTGAGTATGATAGGCTTGAGGGGCATTAACGTGCCTGTTTGCGCGGTAACCAGTCCGGGACGTAATACGATCTCAGGGTAATTTCCGATACGAATTAAAGTGTCTGTTTGTGCGCTGCAGCCTGTTACCGGTGAAGTGGCTGTAATGGTATACAGGCCGCCATCATTTACGGTAACGCTGCTGATGCCTGTGTTCTGCACATTTATCGGCGTGCTGAAACCCGGTCCTGTCCAGGTATAGTTAAGCTGCGGGCTGTTCCCCGGCATACTGCTGTTGGCGCGGAGCGGCAACTCATCTCCTACGCAGAGTGGGGTCCTAGTGACAACAACAGGTTTGGAAGGCGCCTGCTTTACGGTAACGATGAAAGATGTTTCAACGGACCGGCAATTCCCTTGCAAGGCATACACCACATAGAAGCCGGCTTTTTGCTCCAAAGGCGGCGCCAGCGCGATCGTACTGCCTGAAGTTGTATGGTTGCTGTTGCCAAATGCAGGACCGGCCCAAACATAGCTAACGGGAACACTGCCATTGGGATCGCCGCTGCCTAAAACACCGGGTACCGACAAAGCCGTTAGCCTGAGCGTATCATTACTGCACAGGTTGGTATTATATCCCGCGGCTGGTATCCCCGGTGGAGTGGGATCCTTTAACACATAGGGGCCTGCGAGTGTATTGGAAATGCAGCCGTTCAGCACCACCCTTATATTGCTGTAAGTACCCGCGGTGAGGGCTATGCGCAGTTCGCCCGCGGCATTGGTGCTGCCGGTAACCGGGCCTGTTGTGTTGCCGGAGTAGTCTTTGTTGTAATAAATTTCGAAAGCCGCATTGGCAATGGGTATCGTACTATTCAAACTGGTAACGGTAAGTATAACCGCTCCTGATGGAATGCCGCAATCCGTAGGATCTTTAAGGGCGTTAAAGCTGATCACCGGGGTTGGCTTCACCACTACCACTACCTTCTTTTTAGGGCTTTCACAATTGTATGCGTTCACCTGACTCACGAAATAAATGAATTGGGCGGGTATTGCCGTTGACGGTGTGGGTGCGGCAGGCAGTAATTGCCCGTTGTCATCATACCATATCAGCCAGTGGCCCGGCGCGGTACCTGCG
The DNA here is from genome assembly GCF_023721715.1 of Parasegetibacter sp. NRK P23. NCBI lineage: Bacteria > Pseudomonadati > Bacteroidota > Chitinophagia > Chitinophagales > Chitinophagaceae > Parasegetibacter > Parasegetibacter sp. NRK P23. The sequence continues at coordinate 1,370,953 of NZ_JAMDLG010000001.1, read as the reverse complement.
GTAAGCGGTACTACGGGAGCAGCCTGGCAATATTTAATTGTATCATCAACAACCGGTAACGGCGATATCGGATTCACCGTAAGCTGCATCACCACGGGTGGTCCTGCACAGGGATTCTGTGCGGGATTAACAGGAACGACTTGTATACTTAAGGTCTGACTGGTGCTGCCTGTGTTGGTAAAACGCAGGGATACAGCCGTGGCCGGCGCCGCAATATTTCCCGACGAAATGCCCGCTACGCCCGGGGGTAATGCCCCTGTTACCGACCAGTTTACACTGATATTGGCCAAAGAAGGCGTGATCCCGAAAACCGCTGTTTCCCCTGAACAAATAGTTTGCGCGGGATTAACCACGCTTATGGCAGGAGCTTCCGTGATGGTCACGCTGGTTGAAGTCCTAAGCACAAAGCAAGGAGGAGCAGGGGTGATTGTATAAGTTACAGTATAAGTGCCGGGCATGCTTAAAGAAGGATTGATGGCGCCTGTAACACGATCTAAAGACAATCCGGGGCCTGCGGTGTACACGCCTCCCGTATTGCCTGTTCGGGTAACGGGTTGTACCTGTGTAATGCCATTGCAGTAAGGAGAACCCGGATAGCTAATACTAGCCGTGGGGGAACTGTTCACCACCACGGTGGCCGAAGTGGTAAACGCGGGGCATCCTCCCGCGCCGGTAATGGTGTAGGTAATGGTATAGGTGCCTGCCGTGGCGTTTGAAGGCGTTATCGTGCCGGTATTGGCATCAATACTTAACCCCGAAGCTGGTTGTATGGAATACGTGCCACCAGTGGTGCCCGTTTGTACAACGGCAACAGGATTATTGGGTGTAGCGGATGTGTTGGCCACATTACACAGTACAGCCGGATAAGTGATGTTGGCTGAAGGCGCCTGCGTGATTTGAACAGTAGTCTTAGTCTCAAAGCCGGGACATGGTGCCGAAGGCGCAATGGTGTAAGTAACCTCATACGTGCCGGGTGTACTTTGCAGGGTGTTGATGGCGCCGGTAGCAGCATCAATCACTAAGCCCGTGGGTGTGGCTGTATACGTACCCCCGGCATTGCCTGTTCTGGTGACCGCGGCAATACCGGCGGAAGAACATAACGGAGAGGTGTACCATATGGTAGCTGTAGGCGTACCATTCACATTTACGGTGGCCGACGTGGTAAAGGTGTTGCATCCGCCCGCCGCCGCAACGGTGTAAGTAATAATGTAGGTGCCGGGCGCAGCGCCCGAGGGGTCCAGCGTTCCTGTAACGGCATCAATTTTTAAACCCGTGGCAGGCGCTATTGAATATATTCCTCCTGTAGTACCGGTGTGCGTTACCGGCACGGGTAAGTTGGGCGTGGAAGGAGTGTTGGCTACATTACACAACGTGGCCGGGTAATTTATACTGGCGGAAGGCGGCCGCGTAATTATAATATTGGCGGTGGCTGAAGTGCCGGGGCATGCAGCCGAAGGCGCAACGGTATAGGTTATGGTATAAGTGCCTGGCGTACTTAAAGAAGGGTTGATGGTGCCCGTGGTGGCATTGATGGCTAGGCCCGCGGCGGCGCTATAGGTGCCGCCCGTAGTGCCGGAAAGCGATACGGGTACTGCGGTCACGGATGCGCATACCGGACCTGCATAGCTGATTTGCGCAGTAGGCGCGGGCTGTATGGTTACATTGGCGGTAACTTTATAATCAGCACATCCGGCGGTGTTCGCGATGGTATAGGTAATGGTATAAGTACCAGGCGTTGCGCCCGCAGGGTTGATGGTGCCCGAAGCGGCATCAATGGTCAGACCAGTAACCGGTGCAATAGAATAGGTGCCTCCGGGTGTGCCGGTGCGTACAACGGCAACAGGCGGATTGGGCGTAGCGGCGGTGTTGGCTACATTACAAAGTTCCGCCGGGTAACTGATGCCTGCGGAAGCCGCGTTCCCCTGGTTGATGGTAACCGTGGTGGTGGTGCTGAACGCAACGCAGGGAGGCGATGCAGCAACCGCGTAGGTTACCGTGTACGTGCCGGGTGTACTTGCCGTGGGCGAAATAGTGCCTGTAACGGCATCTATTACGAGCCCGCCAGGGCTGGCCGTAAAAGTTCCTCCCGTTGTACCGGTGAGTTTAACCGGTGATGTAGCGAGGGTGTTGCAAATAGGGGATCCTTCATATTTTATTTCCGCGTTGGCCGAAGGCGTAACAGCAACAACATATTGTTTGGCAGGACCCGTGCAGCCATTCACCGTAGCAGCCATGGTATAGGTGATGGAACCGGGGGAAGCGCCGGTCACCTCATAAATACGTGAAGGAATATTGGTGGTCCCTGATGCAGGACCGATAGGCGTTACACCTGAATATACGGCCTGCCAGCTGAAGCTGGCGCCCGGCATGTTCGATGTTAAGTTAATGGCGGGAGCTGTTCCTTTTGAACAGATGGTAGCAGATAGCGGCGTTGTGGTAATCTCCGGAGATTGTTTGAAGCAGAGCTGCAGCGTCTTTGAATTGGGGGGATTACAATTCCCGTTCACAGTAACGGTTATATTATAGCACCGGAATGTTTTGAACCTTATGCTGGGATAATCAATATTGCTCGCGGTTATAAATTCATAATCAGCGGCGGGCCCGTCTACCGTCCACGACCAGGAGGTGATGGCGGGCGTGGCGGAGGAGGTGCTGTAAGTGGGTTTAAAAGGCGCCTGTGAAAAATCAATGGTCTCATTAAGTGGTCCGGTTCTACACAGGCTGGTGTTGGCCGGTGAAAAACTTACGAACGGAGCGCCATTCACGGTTACCGTGCGCGCAGCGGAAGAATATGTTCCGCAACTGTTGGTGATGTTTTGTACAATCGTGTAAACGCCCGCGTCAATAAATGTAATGGTTGGATTGGGCGTATTTGGTCCGTTGATGGTGAAGCCTGTGGAGGGAGAAATGGTCCAGGAATAGACCGGGCGCTGACAGCCGCCCGCATTGGCATTCGACTGGTCGGTAACCGACACGCTTTGATTGCTGCAAATGGTGGTGGCACTAACGTTGAATGCCGCCGTTAGCGGTATTTCCACGCCTACCGTTTTCTCCTTCGTTGAAACAGTGGGACAGCCTTCAGGGTTTTGTACCTGTAATCTTAACGACCAGCAGCCGCGTTCGGTTACAACATTGGCCGGTATAGATAAATTTCCGGTTACACTATTAACCCAGGCGGCAGGCGCGTTTTGGTAAGTAGACGAAGAGGGCTTTTTGTACTGCCAGGTACTCACAAATGATCTTACGCAAACAGCACCGCTTCCGTAATACCCGCCAATGGAAGTGTTCGTGGCGTTGATGCCCGAACTGTTACATACGGCCTGCGGCACAATAAAATCAGCTTCCGGAGGTGTGCTCGCGTTCACAAAAGATTTCTTCTGCGAATTGGTGGTGTAATCCGCGCAATTATTCGCAAGCCCTTTGTTGAATAATTGCAGGTCCACCGCGAATGCCCTGTTGTTATTGTTGTTGGGGTCAGGTATGGAAAACGAAGAGTTACAGGTGGGACTGGTAAAAATATGCGACAACAAAGGATTGACCATCAGCGAATCTTGCGTGTAGGTTTCAGTCGCGCTTCCATCACCATAAGCGATCGTGTATTTGGAACCCGGGTAGTTGTCGTTGATGCCATCGATCCTGAACTGTACCGGAGAGCCGGTACATACCTGCTCGGAAGACAGGTTGGTGAGTCCGGTACCATTCCGCGCAACCAATACCACATAGGAAAATACCGACGTGACACCGTTCTGGGTTTTAACCAGTTCCACCATGTAGTAACCAATAGGCAGGCTGCCAATCTCCACGTTCCCCGCATTAACGGGCAATACCGACCTTACGGTTCCTGTACTGTTAATGAGGTTCACGGTCCAGGAAACAGCGGGATCATAATCCTTGATGTCAAAACTCATGACAAGGGAACTGGCGCCGCTTTGCATGTTCAGGTAACCGAAAAAATTGCTGTTGCCGAGGCATTTCACGGGCATCGTTACCGGGGCCACGGCTTCTATGGAAGGCCTGGCAAGTTGTGGCCCCGCTATGATCCTGAATGGACTGGTGGGAGCGGAAATTATATTTCCTGCGCTTCCAACAATCCTCAACCTGTAATTATTGCCCGCCGGTGTACCCGCAGGTATTACACCGTTGATGACGGGTACAAAAAAATCTGCCACCGTGCCTATGTCTACAGGAGCCGCGAAACTGCCTGCCGCATTGGACAATTGCAGCGTAAACGTATTACCAATCTTGAACAGGTTAGGAATAAAATGTAACGACACCCCTGAACCTGGCGCGTAAGATGGTGTATTGTCAAATCTGACGAGTTGAATGGTTTGTCCGGAAGAAACAGCAAAAAGAAAGATAAGGGGAATTAAAGTATAAATCCTTTTCAACATTACTCATAAGTATTTAGGGTGGTACTTAATAAGTATTGGAGTTTAAAGGGAGTAGTAAATTAGTGCGAATACTGCCGTTGCGCCTAAACTAAGCATAGTTTCCGGGAAGTACAAGTGATATATGGTGTTTTTTTGTTTGTATTGATTTTATCTTATCCTGCTATTTTGTTTTTCTTACCCACGAGCCATTTACTTTCATATATTTTTCTATTCCATCTTCTTTTGTTCCGGAATCCGTACCGTATCCGTTTACACCCACTTCCCGCAGGATATCGATTTCTTCGTTGCTGATCCATGTAGCGTTGGCGGGCCCCCAGGATTTTTCCGGGAACATTTTATCGGCGGTATTCAGCGCCAATGTTAACTTCCAGCTATTGCCCCGGTTCTCCCATATTTCAAACCGGTTGGCGTCCATTAATGTGGCCTGGTCGCTGGAGAAACTCGCGAAACTTTTTTTATCGGGGGAGAAAATAAGCGGCATATTGGTGACCTCATACCGCTCACCATTTTCCCTTTCAATCAGGAGATAGTTTTCCCATTCCCATCCTGATTTCCTTACAACATAAAGGCCGCCTTCTTCATAATACCCCGCGAAAGTGTAAATTATCGTTTGGGTTTCATCTATTTTCGATTGCAGCGCCACTTCTTTTCCCTGAGCGGTTTTAATAACGAGGTTCAGGCTGTCTTTCCTGATTACTTCACCCCGCCCACAACTTGCGATCAGCAAGGCTTCCTTTTCGGCCGGTAACATGTCACGGTTATTCAGCAGGCTGTCCATGAGGGGCCTGCAACCATTTCCATTGGAATTGCAGGATTGGAGCGCCGCGATAAAAAGGGACAGGTAAATGATACGGAGGAAGCATGTTTTTTTCATCTGAACGATTGTTTTAACAGGACTTGATTATTGCAGGGAAGGCTTTTTCATTTCGTCCCACTTCATTTCTTTGGCGAGTTTATTGTAGGCTTCGATGTTGCTGTTCAGACCATAATATCCGTTTGATACTAAACTCTGCAGGTTTTCCAGCGTAGACTTTACTCTATAGCCTTCGTAATAATCATTTTTTGAATACTCCTGTACCATTGGTCCGGTTTTCTGTATGAAGGCGTTAAGTGATTTAAGCAGTCCGGAGGCTTGGTCCAAGCCGGTGGGCTGCGTTTCGATCATGCTTTTCCTTAAATCTGCCAACTCCTTTATCTGCGCGTTGTCCGGCGATTTTTTCTGAATGAATGCTATTATGGATGAAACACCATCGGTTACGGACTTGTGAAAGCGTGATAGTTCTGATGTGAGTTCTTTTTCAATTGCTTTTTTCTTCAAATCGTACACTTCCTCTTTATTATCATAATCATACTTTCTGAAGATCACAGTATCGTGGCCGTTCATGAAACTGAAATCCGTCACGATCTCCATCTTATCGTTATCCAGGGAGACGATTTTCATGGAACCGCCGGCTCTTCCACCTTCCTGTACAACAACGGATTTGCCGTCGGAGGCCAGCGTATATTCAGCGCTGCCTTTGATAACGTCATCCCTGTAAACATTGAATTTGCCACCTTCCAGAAACTCTATGGCTTCTTTTCTATCGTATGCCATGATGGTGAACGCGGTTTTTTCTTCTTCAGAGCCGTACTTGTCCACGGGCTTCCATTTGCCGAGGATGGCTTTGTCGGGGTCGCTACCACAGGAGCTAAGCGTAGCTATGGCGGCGAATAAAAAAAATCTTTTCATATCTCATGAATTTTAAAACTTATGAAGGGTAAAGGGCCGATAACATGGATGCACCTCGGAGCGGCTGCAAACGGCCCCGTTCCGCCTTAAAGCCTATCTGCCGCATGATCGTTGTTGGCTGTAGATTTTCTTGTTGTGGGTGCAACAAGGTGAGAAGGCTTTGATGTCGGTGGAAATCAGCCTTCACTCAGTATACAGGAGCAGGCTTCTTTGTATTTTTCCTGTTGCTTTTCCGTAAAAACATCATGGTATTCCGCGCTTTTTTCTCCATATACCCGTATGGCGGTCGGCGCTTTTGTAGTCAGTATTTGCCTTTCTTCCGCCGTGGTGATCAGGCCGAATTTTACGTTGATCAAATCCGGTTTCAAAGCCACTTTATTGTTGTCGACGGTACCTGAACCCACCGCTTTGAACACATGTTTTGAGCCGTCGTTGAAACCTATCAGCACGCTGTCGATATTCAGATAGACAACATTTGTGTTACTATTGTCCAGCAACGCCATTACGCTTTTCCGGGCGTAAGATACCACAAGGCTGTCTCCATCTTTTGCCAGAAAGAAATTGCCTATCCGGCCCGGGGCCGCCACCATTTGTAACACCTTTCCGGTTTGCTTATCGGTGGATTTTTGGAATTTGCAATTTTTCTTTTGGGCGGAAGTAAAGAGGGGGAGGAGGAGCAGACAAAAATAAACAAGGGATTTCATGTTGATTCGGGGTTTAATTGAAAAATGGTTTTATAATGACGGTTGAGAGATTTACATGTATGTTAAGGTTCGCTTGAGGATGTTGAATACGTGAAGCTGTGGACTAAATCAATTCATCTATTTTGGATATCAACGCCTTAGCGGTTTGTTCAGTAAGGTGCCTGGCGAGCACAACTTCGCGTTCACCATACTGAATGCATACTTTAAAACTCCGATTGCGTATATTGCCGCGAATGGCTTTATGGGCGGCGCCACTTACTGCCGACATTCCCTGTCCTAAATTATGCATGGTACCTGCTACGCCAAATCCGTGTACCGTAGTATGCACACGAATGCTTTCCCTTTCTCCCTTTGGTGTTTTAATGTAAAGCCCTTTGATGTCTTTCACATCATAGTTGATTCCGTTCAACTCAAACCCCTCTTTTGTGAAGCTGAATTGTCCACCTTTCCTGATTACGCGGTTTTGCAGCAGCATAAAACCAACAATCAGCGCGGCCGTCCAGAGTATAAAACTCGAAAGGAAAGAAGATAAATTGTTTTCGCTGGTAAAATTGGCGATGAGCAAACCGAGTGCCATAGTGGGGACCAGGAGCGGGAAGATGATGATGAGCGTTAATCTTGCCGCTTTCCAGTTAATGGTATACTTTCCGTTGTCCTGGATAACGTTAAAGCTGTAGTTGGGGTTGGCGGTTGGCATGTCTTTTGAATTTTCGTACGTTATTATTGCATGATTGCAGGCAAATATATTGTTGTGAAATGCCAGGGGTTGTACCCCCATCGTGTACAAATAATAGATTTTTCTCTTCTGTCCTTTTTCAGCCAGGCCGCTGATTTTACTGATGAGATGTACGCAAAAAGGCCGTTTCCCATGTTGTTCGCCTTTGTTCTGAAGCTACGCGGTTTCAAAAAAATGGGAGCGTCTCAAATTTTCCTTAGCGTTTTTCTGAAGTTGACCTAAAAACGAAGCCCCCGGTAGACACCGGGGGCTTGAATGACTTTGGGTCATTAAACCATTAAACCTTATCCTATGAGCTTGCAAGATACTACCTGTTTGAAAAAAGTCCAAGTTAAGCGGTGGTTAATGTGGCAGGATGCGTTTTGCGGCTCCTTGTAATTTTTAATAGTGAGCCCAAAATGAGAAGTTTTTCCAAAGAGTAAAAATTTGTATGCGCTATCTCGAAGTCCTGGCATATGATAGTGGATTTGAACTGCCTGGTAGAATTTGGGGAGCTTCAATATGCTGCCGGATCGGTCAGGACATAAGCGGAAACATGGGTATCAACATGTGCGGATATCTTTGCTGCGGGGGAAGAAATGCGGTAATACGCTGCCGGGGAAAGCCCCGAACGATGAAGGGAGTGACACAACGAAAGCCGAAGCTTGCCCCAAAGTTCGCTGACCAAAAATACTAACCAGAAAGCCGGTTTTGATATTTCAGAAAATCTTTATATTTTTCTAATCTACTTCAACCCGCCTTATCCTTGCCGCTCATCGTGTAGGACTGAGGTGGCGAAGCATCACAAAAAACATCAATAAGGCGCTGAACTTTAATCAACATCGTTAACGTACGAGGGGGAAATATTTTCGTTGTTGTGAGTTGAAGGTCAGCATATTGATGAATCTACTATTCCAGCATTCGATCGTATGAAAGCAATGGAATTTCCAACACTAATGACTGACAGGCTTTTGCTTAGGCAATTTGTTGACTGCGATTTACATAAAGTATTCGAGGGACTTTCTGATCCTGAGGTCATCGAATATTATGGGGTTAGTTATAAAACCCTGGAAAGTGCAAAAGAGCAAATGAAGTTCTTTTCAAAATTGGAAACAGATGGCAGTGGTATTTGGTGGGCCATTTGCTCGCTGGACAACAAAGCTTTTTATGGTGGTGTAGGATTTAATAACCTAAGCAAAGAACATAGAAAGGCTGAAATCGGATGTTGGTTGTTGAAAGACTTTTGGCGGAGAGGAGTAATGACAGAGGTCATGCCCATCGTTTGTGGCTATGGGTTTGAAATATTGAGATTGCACAGAATTGAGGGGTTTGTAGAGACAGGCAACATAAGTTGCAAAAATGCAATGAAAAAGCTTGATTTTAACTATGAGGGCACTATGAGGGATTGTGAAATTAAAAATGGAAAATTTATTAGCATAGACATCTATGCGAAGCTTAGTACAACGGACCTGGCATGAGGGTAATCGTGATGTTCATTTTTATAAGGGAATTCATTTACGGAAAGAAATTCCTGCCATCGCAAAGCCCTACCGTTGTACTGGATGCTATCTAAAAAAAATCATTATGCCTAAGAAGTTTATTGACAGATTTACAAGAATTGACCAGCTGATTGCCAGAAAAGCAACCGGAACGCCACAGGAGCTTGCAGAAAGATTAGACATTTCGGAGAGCACATTATATGAATACTTTGCAGTTATGAAAGATTTAGGTGCCCCCATTAAGTACGACAAAATAAAATGCACTTATTACTATGAAATAAACGGAAGGTTCAAAATAAAGTTTTTCGAAGAAAATTTTTGACTCCAATATTATCGGAGTGACAGTTTCTATTTTTGTTTTCCTAAAAAACAGAAACTATGAAAAATTTTTTAATTGCCGTTCTAGCTATTTCATTGGTCTCCTGTAAGAAAGAACAAAAGGGGATCGCCACCTTCGACAATGAAAAAGATGCTCAATTAATTAGCTCATTGAAGGTGGCTTATGGATTATCCGCCTTCGATGTTGCCCCAAGCCAATCGCAAAGTGATGTAATATTTTCTTCTCTTTCGGGTTATACCGGGGTCTACAGTAGAATTGCTTCCAAAATTCAAAAAAAATCTATCAGGCTTTTTGAAAATAAAAATGAAGGAATAACAGTTGCCATGATGCGTTTCGAAGAAACCCCTGAAAAATATTATGCTGTAAAAGGCTATTTTTCAAAAGGAGCTTTTCAGATAACGAATGAATTCCTTTTTGGACGAAAAATTACTGATCAGAACAGCGGACAAATCGTAATCACCAATAATAGCGATGCGATTTTAATTGATGTTGAAAATGGTATTCAATTCTTTACACAACTTGGTTATAATGACGCTGAATATAGAATCATCCAGGTGAAGGACTGCCAGGGAAATCATGGCGGAACTGGCTTTTGCCAAAGAGAACCTGGTGAAAGTTTTTCGAATTGTTACAAAGCGGAAAAAGATGAATTTTGCGATGGCTTTTGGTCTTGCTTAGCTGTTGATACACAACCACAAGTGATGCTTCTCATAGCAGCTGCTTGCGGTTGTAATGCAACTCAATGTTCTAAGTGAAATACTTAAAAAAAGAACAATGAAAAATATAAAGTCTATTTATATAGCCCTGACTTGGCTGATAGTTTCAGTTGTTGCTACAGTTTTAAAATTCACACACAGTGTAAATTGGTTGACGGAAATTTTATTTGCAATTGTATTTGTGTTATCGATAATTCTTTTGGTGAAATTGTGGAATCGAATGGGTACGAAAAGGGCTTAAAATAAAAAAGGAGGCCGTCTCAAAAGTATTTGAGGCGGCTTTTCGATTATGTAGGATTGTCACATGTCGGCATTTTAATACGCTATTGTTCTCCTCTTGCTTCTACTGAAGCTGCGCATTGGGGTGTTGCTTTAAAAAAGCATATTCCTTTATTTGCTCAGGAAAAAATATAGAAGAATACAACTTCTCCATTCTTTCTTTACTCGCTGAACTTAAGGATAGTCAAGGCGTACTGTGCGCTTGTGAATAGGAACGGCGTGTTGCTGGATAAAATTATACCGTACAATAAAAGAGAATTTACAAGCGGGCATGATCTCGTACTGAAAGCCGCAATAGAAATGGCGAAATACAGATATGAAAGATGATAGATTCTGGTTAACTTCGACTATCGGTAACAGTGTGTTCAGGTATTATGAAACAAGCAAATAAACAGGTTTGATCAATGAAAAAGGATTTAAAATTTCCTGGGTTGCTGCTCTTCTTTTCTGTGCTCGGTTTCTGTTGCTACGCCCAACGCGTTCGTGTGGTATCAGTGCCCAAAGATTCGGTAAAAGGACTGGTTGATGGGCTGCACCTGCTTTATGCCGTTCATAATTTCAAGGACAAAATGAAAATACAGGAACTGGAGCTGAGAACGATGAGAGGTCTTGATACCGTTGATAGTTTGCAGTTCGGCAAAGATTCTTTGATCGTTAATTTTTATAACCCGGAAAGAAAGTTATTGAAGAAGATCGTTCAAAAGTACAGGGTGCCGAAAAGAAAATACGACGACTCTACGGTATATTTCTATAATACCATGATTGATCATTTCCGCGAAGAGTGAAATGGTTGAAAAACATGCGGCCATTCAGCTTGGTTCGTTTAGCGATTCTTTTTAACTTCACACCTATGACCATGACAGTGATGTTATAATTTCTCTTTCAAGCTTAGTTCTTAAGCTACACGCTTTATTCATACAAAGCGCAACTTTCTATATTCATTTTATTGGTAAACGAAAACCAGGTTCACGGCCGGGCAAAATTTGTTGCTGTGTAGGACTGGTTTATAACAAAAAAATCATGTCAGCTATATTAGGAGAAAAGGAAATAGAGCAGTTTATTCATAACGGCTATGTACGCATCGATAATGCGTTTTCACAGGAAATTACCGGCGCGGCTTTGGACATTTTATGGAAAGACCTGCCCTGCGACAGGTTGAACCCATCTACCTGGACAAAACCTGTTATTCGTTTGGGGATGTACACCCAACAGCCTTTTATTGATTCGCTCAACACGGACAAGCTGCATTCAGCTTTTAACCAATTAATTGGTGAAAATAGATGGATTCCCTGTAGAAATGTAGGCACGTTCCCCGTCAGGTTTCCCGCTGATAAGCAGCCGAATGACACAGGTAAGCATGTAGATGTAAGTTTTCCAGGAAAAGATCCTGAGAATTATTTTGAATGGCGTGCGAATGTAAAATCCAGGGGGCGGGCCTTATTGATGCTGGTATTGTATTCTGATGTCAGCGAAAAAGATGCCCCGACAATAATTTATGAAGGCTCACACATTGATATTGCACGGATATTGTCTCAGGAGGACGATTTTGGTCTCTCCTTTATGGAACTGACGGGAAAGGCGGAGGCGCTACCCGAAAGAAAAGAAGTATATGCTACGGGTAAGGCTGGTACGGTTTACCTGTGTCATCCCTTCTTGGTGCATGCCGCTCAACCGCACCGGGCCAAAACGCCAAAATTCATGGCGCAACCGCCTTTGCTGTTAAAGGGGGAATTGAATATTTCCGGTGCTGCCACTGGCTATACGCCCGTTGAACGGGCCATTCGTTTAGGGATAGATTAATTGGGAAAGATCATAGAAAGAGGTTGTTTTTTACAGCCTCTTTCTATTTAGTAAAACCTGAAATTTCTAATGACGCTCGCCCTACGCCATACTGTCCCCTATCTGCAGCTGTGTACTTAGTACAATCCTGTTCCAGAGATTGATGGTAACAACCGCCATTATCATATCCGCAATTTGTGTTTCATCAAAAAACCGCAAGGCGCTGGTGTACGTTTCATCAGACAATCCATGCTCGTGGATCAAAGTTATTTCTTCTGTTATGGCCAACACTACTTTCTCTTCCTCCGTAAAAATATTTCCTGCTTCTCTCCAGGCATTCAGCAAAAAAATGCGCTGCTGGGTTTCGCCATTTTTGATGGCGTCACGGGTATGCATGTTGATGCAGAACGCGCAACCATTAATTTGTGAGGCACGGATCTTTATAAGTTCCCTCGTTGTTTTGGATATGGCGCACTGTGAGAGATAGGTTTCTAAACCAATCATTGCTTTTAGCGCATTTGGGGCTACCGCTTTCATGTTAAATCTTTTTTGCATGGTGTTCTTATTTGAATTGTTCAATGCAAAATTGAAAAATGAAAAAACGTTAAAACTTAAGCTGGTTTAAGAAATTCGCAGGAATAGCCGCGGATATAGCGCAGGCCTAAAATTTCCTGGAGCGTGCATTTTTCTTCGGGTTTTTGAACTTTTTTTTGCTCAGTTCGGAGCGGACGAAGTACACTCTGCCTCCTTGTTTGTAAAAGGGCAGTCCTTCATGCGTTCGTGCAGGGTGACCAGTGAGATGTGGAGCAGCCCCGCCGTCTGCTTGCGGTTGAGCAGGATTTCCTCTCCGGGTGGTGCCGGACCTGTTGTTGCCCCCGCCGTTTTTTCCAGGCATTCCATCACCACTTCCCGCACCCACCGCCGGAACTCCTGTTCTTCAGGAATAAAGAGCGTTTGCATACAGATTCGTTTTATCCGTGCAAGTTGGGGTAAACGGACACGCCAGTCAATGCACGATGAATCGGGGATTCTTACGCCTTCTAACTGAATAGGTTAAACGAAGTACGGGAAGGGTGCGGCAGGCAAATGCAGGCCAGTTATTCGTAGAAAAACTCCCGGAGCGCCTCGGTGAGTTTACGGACTTTGGGATGGTTCGGCCTGATTTGTCCGTTCAGTTGCCCGATGGTTTTCTGGATGGTCGGGATTTTTTTGTCCCGGAAATGCTCGACATGGAGGTGGAGGATGGTCGCTATATCAATGTCGGATATGCGCTTGAACAGTTGTTCTGATTTTGCAACATGGGCGGGTGCGGTCACTTCCTTGAGCAGGATCAGGCACTGGATGAGTTTGTCCTCATGGCTGCGGTTGTTGAGTTCGATGCTGCCGGTGGGCAGGCGACCGGCGGCGAGGTGGAGCTTTTCTTCCGCCTGTTGGAAGAGGGCTTCCATGCGCTCGTGCAGGGTATGGGACGGTGCGGCGACGATGGGCTGCGCCTGGTTAGCGCCCTCGGCTTCGGTGACCCAATGCAGGGCGGTGAGCAGTTTATCCCGGTAGGCTCTCGGAAGTTTTTGCCGGAGCCGGTCGGTGAGCTCATAGTGGAGGAAACGGGTAAAATCAGTTTTATCCGGGTAGCGCTCGTAATGAAACCCGATGAATCGGTAGATATCGGAGCCGCTGAGCGCGGCGATGCGGTTGAAACACTCGTTGTAATACCTGCGCGCGAAAGGCTCCCGGCGGAAATACAAATGCCAGTCGTTTTGGCTTTTACCGATGCGGTACCGGAAATAGGGCGTGAAGTTTCCGGGGGTGCGGATGCCAGTACCAGCTTGGAACATGCGCCGGAGCAGTGCGCCGATCCGGGCGGGCAGAGGTGTTGTCGCTTTGCGGTTCATGCGTGAAAATTTTGCCGTTAAGGATGGCGGGAATGTCGGGAAAAGGGTCGGAAAGGGATATGCGAAAACCTATTATTAATATGCGGAAAGCAAATTTTATCTTGTGCATTACCGGGGCTGTGGTTATTGGCGGCTTGTTTTCTGGTGGCGATTGTGAAAGGAAGAAGAGATTAATGTTGTTGAATAGCGCAACGAAAGAACAGCATCTAATGGATCGGAATAAGTGTATAACGGCACCGATACTTTAAACAAGGTGCTTTCTTTGAAGCGGGCCGAATCGGTTGCCGCCTATCTCATTTCCGAACTGCCACAGTTAAAAGAGCATGTTGTTACCATTGGCTACGGCAATAAATTACCGGCGGCATTGAATGACACTCCGGAAAACAGAGCAAAAAACAGAAGGGTCGAAATAGTGGTCAGCTATGTGGAGTTGGGAGGGCTTCGGAGGAATGAAATAAAAAAACGGTAATCAGGAACGCAAGCAAAAACATCACGGTATGGACGGGGGTCGTGGGGGTAAATATCATTTATGTACCTTACCTGATTTTTACGACTTCCGGAGGTGAGCAGCGTGCGCTGAATTTTATCGTATGGTCAATGATATGAAAGCTAAAACTAGTTCAATATTATACACAGTTCAAATTTTATATCTATAAAGAGGACTATAACCGAAAACAATTACTCAAAACCGTTAGAAACGTTCAAACAATACCCATTTAGTAGTATTTTTTACTCGCGAAAAAAAAAATCTAGAAAAAAATAAAATCTAATGCTTCTCGTATAATTTTTCATTTTAACTTTCAGCCACATTAAACCAAATTTTGTTTTATGAAAAAAACAGTTAAGTTGAATTCCTTTGCATCGAGCCTTACAAGAAGTGAGATGAAAACAATTAAAGGCGGCGATGGTCTTACCCCCGGAAGAGATGAAGATTTCGGCTGCATGGGATGCACTGCCGACTGGGAGTGTCAACAAGTAAACAAAGGAAAGTGTACTAAGCAATGCAAGAACGGTAACACCGGATGTAGCGCTTGGTAAACTCCTTTTCTGCAGGACAGAGATTCTGTCCTGCAGATACCAGAAACATCGCTGAGATACTGTTGTCTTAATCAAAATGTGGTAAAATAATGATTAGGATCGCGTCATTTGACAACAAAAGAAATAGATACAAAGAAATACGTCAAGCCATATTCTTTACTTTAATACTTATTCTTCTTCTTAACACCCCTACTATCGCCCAAAAATATCAGAAATTCACGCTCCGAGTTTCAAATAAATCTCTGCTTAAAATAGATCTCCGCCTGGGGGAATCATTTTTCTTAGAAGGATACAAAGCTGCTAAGAAAGAAATTTCAAAATCTACTTTTGGTGACACCATATTTGTTTTCTCTGGAGAAATATTATACCCAACTGCGTTTAGGATATTTGGTGGAGTTGACACACTCAGCATTAATGAATTACTGTTCATTGAGCCAGGATCGCAAAGTTTAGAAATTTCCCTTGTTAATAATGAACTTATAATCAATAATAGGCCATCAACGAGAATTGAAAATGAGTATCGCGAATTCCTTAAAGGTATAAAGGAAAAAAATGCGGATGTCGAAATAGACAAAGAGCTATTTTCTAATTATGTTAGTCATCACAAGCAATCATTTGTTGCACTATACCTTATTATTAATCAAGTGTTTAATTACGATTTAAAGCCATCTTCAAAAACAATCTTAGCGCACTTTGATAAGATGATTCAAAAAACTAAAGCTTATAGATATTTCCAAAGTCAATATTTTCCTTCGCATAAATTTATTCCGCTCACTTTAAAGGATTCTGCCAGCAACCAAATAAACATTGATCCAAAGAAACAAAAAAAAAACCTGCTAATAGAATTTTGGTTTACAGGGTGCAAACCCTGTTATGCCAAAATGAAAGAAATTAAAGAAACCCAGTTCACCGACCTATCAAATATTGTGGACTTTCTGAGTATCAATACGGACGAAGAAGGAGTAACGGAAGAAGCTTGTGCAGTGTTAAATAGCATGGATTTACCGTGGATAAACTTATGGGATGCCAATGCCGAGAGCTTTAGGAAATATGGAATAATTTATAAATACCCGAGTAATATTTTAATTGATGCTAAAGGTGAAATTATTGGTCGCGATGTTGATATTAAAAAGTTGAAGGAATTTTTGGATTAATAATCTTTATCGATTTAACCTTACTTATGAATTTGAAACAAACCGGTACAGATTCTGTACTGTCATTTCTATCTCATGCTGGCATGAAAGTTGACGAGATCGAATTTAGAAATCAAGTCATCGGACACCCTAACTACCCGAGTATTTTGTGTTTTAGCGATGCATTAACTTTCTTTGGTATTCTTCACTCCACCCTGCGCTTAGAAAAAAAGTTTGTCTTAGAGCTCCCTCCTGAATTTATCGCACTTATTCAAGTGGACGGAGATTCAAAACTCTGTTCAGTGAAAAGAACTGACAAAATCTTTCAAATAGAAAATGAAAAACTTTCGGAAGAAACGTTTAAAAAGGTCTTCGAAGAAGTCGTTTTAATTATTGAAGAGGATAAAGCAACGACAAAAGGCGCTGGTCTTAATTGGTCTATTAAAAGAATAAGTACTTTACTAATTGCAATAGTATCAATTTATTTGTTAGCGATTGGCAGCTATAGTGCAAGTGCATATATATTAATTGTTACTTCTTCAATAGGCCTTATTTTGGCAATTGAAACCTTCAGACAAACAATAGGAAAATCTGGAATTGTATCTAGCCTCTGCAAAATAAGTATAACATCAGACTGCTCATCTGTAGTAAAATCTCAGAAATGGAAAGTATTTGAGATACTTCCATTCTCTGATTTAGCGATTGTCTTTTTTACAGCACAACTAATACTACTTTTTTATTCACTAGAAACACCAATAACAACACTAATTTCATATTATAGGGCCTTTATTTGGCTATCAATACCAATTAGCACTCTTTCAATATACTATCAATGGAAGGTTGAAAAGAAATGGTGTACACTATGCCTATCAATTATCATAATTCTATATATTCAAACATATGTATTTTACTCCCTTTCTAGAAGTTTAAGCTTTTATATCTCCATCTATCAGTTTTTAGCTTTCAGTTTGGTAAACGTTCTAATTCTCTTTACTTGGATAGAGGTCAAAAAGCATATCCTTGCTTCACTTAACACTGAGAAGAAGCTTAGACGAAAGATAAAACAATCAAGAAGCATCAAACTATTTGATTATGCTTTAAAGTCCAATGAGCGGGCTCCTGTCCCTATAACGGAAAAATCAATTATTTATAAAAGCTCAAAATCCAAACACCGGCTGACAATAGTAACCAGTCCATTTTGCGGTCACTGTTATCAGGTACACAAAGATATAAACAAAGTGTATGAGTTAGTAAAAGAAGACCTGGACATACATATCATCTTCAACAATGATATAAACTCTCGTCAATCAGACATTGCAAGATACTTTCATCAATTCTTCCACAAGAATGGTTTTGAGGTTTTTCATGATGAATACCTTCGATTTATGAGTTTAAAGAAAAGTGAATTAGATAAAAAGCTCATTGAAATTACCCGAAGTTCCAAAGACTATACGTCTGATGATATACTGATTGAGCAACGTGATTTCTGTTTAGAGCAAGACATCTTTTTTACTCCAACGTTAATAATTGACGGTCACCCGTTTCCTACTGAGTTTGATAGAGACGATCTCATGTTCTTTCTTCTCGAACTTTGTGAAGGGGAAAGTACTCCCGAATATGCTATTGATAACGAGATAAGAAATACCACTTTTTAGATGCGCTTCCCTTTTTATAAGCAAGCCAATGAAATGGATTGCGGGGCTACATGTTTAAAAATGGTAGCCAAATTTTACGGAAAAGAAATCTCTATCGAAAGTCTGAGAAATGCGACTCAAACAACAAGAGAAGGAACCTCTTTTCTCGGACTTGCCGATGCGGCGGAAATGAATGGTATCCGAACTTCAGGGGTTAAATTATCATTCAATGATTTAATTGAAAAAGCTCCTTTGCCAGCTATTATTCATTGGGAGCAGAAGCATTTTGTAGTTGTAATACCTGCTTCTACACGTCATAAAATATATGTAGCAGACCCTGCTCAAGGCATTATAAAATATGAAAAAAACGAGTTTACTTCAAAGTGGATAGGTCATGACAATCATAACTCGGATGGGCTTGTTCTTTTGCTAGAGCCTTCTCATGATTTTCGATTATACGGAGAAGAAGAAAATACACAAAAAAAAATTGGATGGAAATTTTTATCTAGTCATCTCATAAAGCACAAGCGATTTTTTCTGCAATTATTCATAAGTCTAATACTAATCTCATTATTTCAAGTTATACTCCCATTTCTTACACAAAGTATTGTTGACGTAGGCATAGCAACGAAAGATCTCTCATATGTAGCAATGATTTTGTTTGCCCAATTATTCTTACTTGCAGGGAAAGCTACTACAGAGTTTATTAGAGGTCATATTCTACTATTCATAGGAAGTAGGATAAATATCTCGATTCTTTCGGATTTTTGGATAAAATTAATGAATCTTCCTTTATCATATTTTGATACAAAAAAAACAGGAGATATTCTTCAACGCATACATGATCACGGTAGAATTCAGCAGTTCCTTACGACGGGCTCATTAAATATTATATTCTCTATCATCAATTTAGTATTATTTTCATTTGTTCTTCTTTTTTATTCCTCTTCCGTATTTGCTGTTTTCTTTATTGGGACATTAGCATATTTTTTTTGGGTTAGATTGTTTTTAAGCCAACGAAGAAAAATTGATTACAAAAAGTTTTCCCTTCAAAGTCGAGAGAATACTTCAACTATACAGCTAATTCAAGGGATGCAGGAAATACGGATTTACGACAGCGCCAAATATAGGAGATGGGAGTGGGAAAAGTTACAGGTTTCAATATTCAAGCTTGATTTTAAGAGCCTATCAATAAACCAATATCAACAAGCCGGTGCATTTTTTATAAATCAAACTAAAAACATCATCATCCTGTTTTTGTCTGCAAGAGCCGTAATAAACGGTGAGTTGACTTTAGGATCTATGCTTGCGATAGAATATATTATAGGGCAGCTTTCAGGCCCGGTTGAACAGCTGATTTCATTCGTTCAACAAGCTCAGGATACAAAGCTTTCTTTAGAAAGATTAAATGAAGTTCATGTGCTGGAACCAGAAGAGAATAAAGGCTTCAAACATTTTGATGTTCAGACATCGAAAGACATTTGTTTACGTAAGTTTACATTTACGTACCCTGGTGCAGGAAATACACCAGTACTTTCCGATATTGATCTCATTATTCCAGAAAAGAAAACTACAGCCATTGTCGGAATGAGCGGTAGCGGAAAAACAACGCTATTAAAAATTTTGCTCAAATTCTATACCGACTACTCAGGTGAGATAAAGGTAGCCAATACGGATTTCAATGCAGTTAGCCCAGCGCAATGGCGAGCGTCATGTAGTTGTGTTTTACAAGACGGATTTATTTTTAATGATACTATTGCCAATAATATTGCGATGCAGCCAATACAGATGGATGAGCAGAAAGTAATGGATGCCTGTAGAATAGCAAATATTTTAGACTTCGTTGAATCGCTTCCGTTGGGTTTAAAGACAAAAATAGGGGCGGAGGGCGTTGGTTTAAGCCAAGGACAAAAGCAGCGGATTTTAATTGCCAGAGCTATTTATAAAAATCCTGATTTTTTATTTTTTGATGAGGCAACAAATGCTTTAGATGCAAAGAATGAAAAAATGATAATGGAGAACCTTCAATCATTTTTTCAAAACAGAACTGTGCTTGTTGTCGCACATCGGCTAAGTACAGTAAAAAATGCCGACTACATTGTGGTGCTTCATCAAGGGCGCCTGGTGGAATATGGAACTCACACAGACCTTTCTTTGAGGAAAGGCTACTATTATAACCTTGTCAAAAATCAGCTTGAACTTGGAAATTAAAAATATTTTATCGACAAATGATAAGAAGGATTTATTTGACGTGTACAGCGAGAGAAGTGAAGATGTAAATACATTTCTACATAGCAGTCCATCGTTTCTAATCAAAAAGGGAATTTATATCATTATCGGGTTAGTCTTATGTTTAGTTGCTATGTCTTGGTGGATAAGATATCCAGAGATCATAGTTGCCAAAGCTCGGCTTTCAAGCGCCAACAGCGAAAAGGTAATCATTGCAAGAAAATCAGGAAAAGTTAACAGGTTATATTTTAGTCATTTAGATCAGGTTGGGCAGGGAGATGTGTTAGCGCATATCGAAAGTGTTGCTAGTCCCACCGCAGTGAACTTGATTAAAGCGCAACTTGACACAATCACCAAACTTTTGGCTTCTGGCGATTATAGAGATGTTTTACAATACTTTGATAAATACAATAACATTGAGTTTATTGGCGGTCTAGGGGAGCTGCAAGCTTCCTTTCAAACATTTATGCAAGTTTTTCTCGAGTTTAAAGATTTTATAGGTAAAGGATATTATCAACAAAAGAGAAAGATGTTAACGCAAGATTTGGTAATTCTAAAACATCTATCGAGAAACTTGGCCGTACAAGAAAATTTAATCGAAAAAGATATCGCATTAAACAACAAAACATTTGAATCCAAATTATCCCTTTTAAAGGACAAAGTTCTGTCTCCAGAGGAGGTAAGGGCTGAGGAAAGCAAATTTATTAATAAGCAACTTTCACTTCCTCAAATTAAGTCTTCTCTTCTACTTAATGAAGCAAGGATAAATGATAAAACAAAGGAAATTTATGAACTCGACATTGCGCTAACGACTCAAAAAAGCCTATTTATTCAGGCAGTTCAGTCTATGCGCTCCGAAGTCGAAAAATGGGAATACTTATACTTATTGAAAGCCCCAATTAATGGCCGGCTAGCATATGCGAGCTTTTTTGAAGAGCAGCAAGAATTTGTTGCGGGGCAGAAGATTTTTTATGTTGAACCACAAAACGGCCCTAAGTTTATTGAAATGATACTTGCGCAATACAATTTTGGAAAAGTAAAAGTTGGGCAAAAGGTATTATTCAAGGTTGATGCTTATCCTTATCAGCAGTACGGGAAAATAGAAGGTGAGATTACATATGTAAGTAATGTGGCAACAGATTCAGGGTATCTTGCTAAAGTATCCTTAACAAACGGTTTAAAGACGAGTTTTGGATATTCAGTGCAATATAAGAGCGGCCTTTCACTAACTGGAGAGATTATTGCAGAAAATTCAAGGTTGTTAGAAAAAATAGCTCGACTTTTTCCATCACGTCAATAAATAACTGAATTCCTATGTCAATGTGTCAAACCTAATAGTTGGGGAATGATTATTTGAGAATGGGTGGCTAAATCGTCTAATAACGCTGAATAGAGACCCATTTCCCGATCTGGTCTTGATTATAATGAAAAGGAGACTTCCGATGTTGCAGACCATCCGGAAAAGAAGCCACTCCTGCTTTATTAGGGCAACAGGATGGAACCTATAAACTGGCAGCGAGAAACGTTGTTCTGTGCATTGATTGCGGTGGAATGATGGGAGACCCATATACCGGTATCGCTATCACGAAAGGATTTTTTTCAATTGAACACTACGGGGGCAGTGCCTGACGATGGACAAGACTCGTGACATTTAAATATTCTACCACTGACCTCGATTGGTTGCTGCATAAAGAAGGTGGGGAAAGTTTTGATGCGGTCGAACCGGCGAAAATCTATCCGGATATAAAGACGGAGGAGGATTTTGGAAGGGTCGTTTTTGAGCGTTTCGATATATATGCTAACCAATACAGCCTTATAAAGCCAGAATGTTGGCGTACTTTATCTACCCTCTGAAAATGGGCAGAAAATTCGGTAATTTCATCTCCGTAAACGCCTTCCGCTCAGGACATTCAACCAGCTCTTTTCCATTTTCGCAACACAAATAAGCAGACAGGTAAATAAAGCCGCTTTTTGAAATGTTAGGCAAATTTGCAAAACCCCACAAAAAAAGGGAATATACTATGTATAATCCCTTGATTTCCAGTGGATCTTGCCGGGCTCGAACCAGCGACCCTCTGATTATGAGTCAGATGCTCTAACCAACTGAGCTAAAGATCCCCGCACGGGATTTTCCCGGCAGGGTGCAAATGTAGCAAAATTCCTACGGCAATTCAATAATTTTTCGTGCAACAATTTGTAGCCGATATTTGTCTTTTCATAGCCGGTTGCATCCATGCCAATGAACCTCTCTGAACACGATATCAGGTATTTACAAACCCAGATCGCCAGGAACGACGATCAGTTGGCGTATAAGTCGTTGTTCAAAAACCTGCAACCCTGGCTCTATCAGTTCGCATACTCTTTTATCAAATCCCATGAGCTGGCGGAAGAGATTGTTTCCGATGTGTTCATCCGCATAT
Source organism: Parasegetibacter sp. NRK P23 (assembly GCF_023721715.1). Classification (NCBI taxonomy): domain Bacteria; kingdom Pseudomonadati; phylum Bacteroidota; class Chitinophagia; order Chitinophagales; family Chitinophagaceae; genus Parasegetibacter; species Parasegetibacter sp. NRK P23. The sequence goes on along the minus strand of NZ_JAMDLG010000001.1, from coordinate 1,348,455 downwards.
GGGAGAAAAGAAAACAGTTAGAACAAATCGACAACCTGAAATTATACCTCTACGTTTCCACTAAAAATTTTTCCCTTAACTACCTTCAGAAATTACTCAAAAACAAAACCTTCGAACTCGACCAGCTTTCTGTAGAACTGAAGAGTCTTTACGCCGATCCCGAACAGGTGCTGATTACCCGTGAAATGGCCAATCGCGTACGACTGGCAGTGAACCAACTCCCGCCACGGTGTAAAATGATTTTCAAACTCGTGAAGGAAGACGGCCTTAAATACAAGGAAGTGGCCGAACTGCTCGACATCTCCATCAAAACAGTAGAGGCCCAGGTAACCCTGGCCGTAAAGAAACTGGGCAGCACCATCCGCTTCGACCTGCACCGTACCACACCTACCGCCCCCGGTTCTAAAAAATAATGCCGGATGGCTTAGGGGGATGAACGGAAAATTTTGTCCTCTACATACCAATCCGTTTTCATGTCAAAAGAAGCTATCTGGGAATTGTTGTCGAAAAAACTGGCGGGAGAAGCCACCGAGGCCGAACTCGCGGAACTGGAACAGTGGCTCCGGCAGGATCCCGATATGCACTATGCCGCTGATCATGTCACGGGTTTGTGGAAACAGCCTGTTAAGACCGCACCGCAGCAGGTTGATCATGCCTGGGAGGACCACCTCGCCCGCATGGAGCAACGCGGTGTTTCGATGGAAGAAGGTACGCTTGAAGACCGGAATGGTTCCGTTCCTTTCTATAAAAAATTGTCCACCTGGTTAAGCGCGGCCGCAATATTGATTCTTGTGGCAGGAACATGGTGGGCGATGAGAAACGGCACACCATTGCTGAGAAGTAATAGTTCGTTGCCTGAAGAAGTGGTGACCACCGCGAAAGGCACCCGCTCCAGGGTAGTGTTGCCCGATGGTTCCGTGGTGCTGCTGAATGCCGACAGCAAACTTATTTACGATTCCGCGTTCAATGGCCCGTTAAGGAACGTACAACTGGAAGGGGAGGCTTATTTTGATGTAACCCACGATAAAAAACGTCCCTTCATTATTCATACGGCACAGATGGATGTAAAAGTGCTGGGTACGGCTTTCAATGTGAAGGCCTACGCTTCCGATGGTTTTGCGGAAACGGCCCTGGTGCGCGGAAGCGTGGAAGTGAAGGTGTTGAATGCCGATATGAAACCAATCCTGCTCAAACCCAATGAAAAAATAGTGGTGAAAGGGGAAAAGCCTTCCGCAATGGAAGCCGAAACGGGTGAAAAAGGCACAGCTTCCACCAAAACGGTGCTGGTGCAACCTTTGCATTATACGCGTGCCGACAGTATACGCATCGAAACCGCATGGGTGGCCAATACACTTGTGTTTGAAGATGAGTCTTTCGCTGAACTTGCGGTGAAAATGGAGAGATGGTTCGGTGTGGATATCCGCTTCCTCGATGAAAAAATAGCAGGGCTTCGGTTTACCGGGAAATTCGACCGGGAAACCTGCGAAGAAGCGCTGAAAGCATTACAGATTACAGCAGACTTTACCTACGCCCACAACGGGAAAAGTATTTTGATAAACCATTAAAATCGACGCTGCCAAATGACTGAAGTAACGCCTAACACCTCCTGAATCGTCCTGAAATAATTACAAAGAAGGACGGAAAATGCTGCCACATTTCCCGCCTTTTGTTAACGCCCGGAGTTCGCAACTGCTTGTGAACAGGAACTCCTATTCATTAACTTGTCAATGGAAAATTATGAAAAAAATCCAACTCGTGTTGGGAATTCCGGAACCCCCGGTCATCCAAAAGCTAACGAGGATTATGAAACTAATGACTGTATTGCTCCTCGCCGCCTGTGTGCATGTTTCCGCCGGCGGATTCTCCCAAAAGAAGATCAGCATCAAATTCGAATCGGTGGATGTCCGTAAGGCATTGAGCCAGATCGAAAAAAAATCAGAACTCCGTTTCTTATACAACCAGGCCTTGCTGGATGGTTTTAATAAGGTAACCCTTGAAGCAAAAGATGAACTGGTGACCAACGTATTGAACAGGATGTTCAACGAGACCACGGTGAACTATCAATTGCTCGACAACGGTTTGGTGGTATTGAAAACCAGGGGCACGGCCATGAAGGACGTGCAGGTGCGGGGAAAAATCATGGACGAAAAAGGTGAACCCATTGCCGGAGCCTCCGTGCGGGTGAAAGGCACCAACCTCGGCACCGCTGCTGATTCCGAAGGCGCTTTCTCCCTGAATGTGCCTGATGATGCCACCCTGGTGGTCTCTTTCGTAGGATATACCGAACAGGAAGTGCAGGTGAATGGCAGAACGGAGATTAATGTGGTGCTGGTGCAGTCCACGCAATCACTCGACCAGGTGGTGGTGATCGGTTACGGTTCCGCCGCAAGGCGCGATCTTACCGGTTCCATCCAAACGATAAAAGGATCGGAAGTGGCCGATAAACCCGCGACCAACCCCATGGCTTCTTTGCAGGGAAAAGTGCCCGGTCTTACCATCGTGAACTCCGGTCGCCCGGGGCAGGAACCGGATATCCGCATCCGCGGAACAAATACCATCAATGGTGTGAAGCCGATCTACGTGGTGGACGGTATCATCAACGACAACATCAACTTTATCAACCCCGCGGATATCGAATCCATGGAGATCCTGAAAGATCCTTCATCACTCGCCATCTTCGGGGTGAGGGGCGCCAACGGTGTGATCATCGTGACCACTAAAAAAGCAAAGTCCGGTCAGCTTACCGTGAACTTCAACTCCACCGTGGGCATCAAAAAAGTGGTGGACCGCATCAAACTCACCAACGGGCCGGAATTTAAAATGCTCTACGATGAGCAACTCGCCAACCAGGGCAACCCCGCCTTCGATTATACGAACTGGCAAGCCAATACCGACTGGCAGGACCTGATATTCCAGGATGCCGTACTCAATTACAACAACATCAGCATCACCGGCGCTACGGATAAGAACCGGTTTTACCTCGGCGTGGGCTATGTTACGGAAGAAGGCCTGATCAAACACGAACAATTACAGAAGACCACACTTAATTTCAGCGACGAACTGCAGGTGTCGAAAGCGCTTAAATTCGGCATCAACTTCAATGGTTATCGTGCGAAATTGCCCGTAAACAAAGATGTGGGAACCGCCCTTACCGCGGCGCCCATTGCACCGGTGTACAACGAAGCTTACGGGTTGTACCATACCATGCCGGGCTTCCAGCGCGCGCAGGTGTTCAACCCGCTCAATAGTGTTGAAGTGCAGGCCAACAATGCCCGTAACTACGAATACAGGGCCGTGGGAAGTATTTTCGGCGAAGTGAAGTTCCTCAACGATTTTACGTTCAGAACATCGCTCTTCGCTGATTACGGGTTCAATTCCGGAAGGTCATACCAGCCGCAAACTGTCTTCTATAACCCGGAGATCAGCCCGGTGCCCGTTGACTCCGTTCAGCCCGAAACTTCAGTGAGTGAGTACAAGAACAATTTCATCAAAATACAAAGTGATTACCTGCTTACCTATAAGAAAAGGTTCGGCGACCACAACCTTACCGCGATGACGGGCTTCACCACTTATTTTGATTCTTATGAACAAACTACGGCCAGTGTAAGGCAGGGGACCGGAAGACCCATTCCCAATGATCCCAGGTTCTGGTATGCCAATGCCGACATTGGAGATGCTACCACTTTAAGGGGTAATTCAGATGCATGGGAAAGAGCCAACGCGTCTTATCTTTTCAGAGCGCTTTATAATTACAAAGGAAGGTATCTTTTAAATGCCTCTTACAGAAGAGATGGAAGTTCTGCATTCAATGGCCCCGCCGGAGGTGGACAAATATGGCAGAACTTTGGCGCGATAGGTGCGGCATGGGAAATTTCAGAAGAGAACTTTATGACAAATGTAGACGCGATAGATTTCCTGAAGTTGAAAGCCAGTTGGGGCGTACTCGGTAACCAGAACAGCGGAAGCAGGGTTTATCCTATGTTTCCAACACTTTCCGGCGCAAACTCCGCGGTTTTTGGAAATAATGTAGTGCAGGCATTGCAGCCTGAATATTTTGTAGATCCAAATCTGCATTGGGAAACGGTTCATTCATGGGAAACCGGTATCGAAATGAATACGTTCCGGAACCGCCTACATATCGAGGCGAACTATTATGACAAAATAACTAAAGATATCCTTGTTATCAAACCACCGTTTGGTTCTTCTGGTGGAAGTCCCGAACTGAGTAACGTAGGCGAAGTGTCCAACAATGGTTTCGAATTCCTCGCCACCTGGAACGATAAAATTTCAAAAGACTGGAACTACTCCATCAGCGGTAACATCACCACCATCAACAACAAAGTGAATTTCCTGGTACGTGATGGTTACGAAATCGTAAGTGATCCCAGCAGAACCCGTGCAGGTCTGCCCATCGGCTATTTCTTCGGATTTATTTCAGAAGGTATTTACCAGACACAGGAAGAGATCATCAAATCTCCCGCTAACCTGCTGAATGAAGTAAAACCCGGCGACATTAAATTCCGTGATGTGAATGGAGATGGACAGATTGATAACGACGACCGCACCATGATCGGAAACCCCACCCCCGATTTCACTTACGGCGTCGCCTTCAACATCAGCTACAAAGGCTTCGACCTGAACCTGGAAGGACAGGGTGTTTACGGCAACGAAATTTTCAGGAACTGGAACAAAGGAACGTTTACGCAATTCAATTTCGGCGCGTACCAACTGGGTCGCTGGAACGGCGTAGGAACTTCTAACTGGGAGCCTATCCTGCATACCGGCCGCGCGAACAATGTGCTGAATTCGACTTACTATATAGAAGACGGAAGTTATTTCAGGTTCAGGAACATTCAACTGGGCTATAGTTTCAGCACGGCAGCATTGGAAAAACTTCATATGAAATCGCTGCGCGTGTTCCTCAATGCACAGAACCTGAAAACTTTCAAGAACAATACAGGATACACACCGGAGTTCGGGGGCAGCTCCACGCAGTTCGGTGTTGACAACGGTTCTTATCCGTTGCCGGCCATCTATTCCTTTGGCGTAAACCTGAATTTCTAATTAACAAAACGATACTTCCATGAAAAATATATTGAGGATAAGCTTCAGCATCTCGTTTGCCGCTATGGCCATGCTGCTGTTGCCGGGATGTAAGAAATTCCTGGAAAGGGAACCACTGGGCAGGTACACGCTGGACGACCTGGGCGCAAGTTCTATTGAATCGCAGGTGTTCGCCATGTATGCCGGGTTAAGAACCGAAGGCATGTCGGGCATTAAGTTCATCGCGGTACACAGCATTCGTTCCGATGATGCCGATAAGGGAAGTATTCCCAGCGATAACCTCGCGGCGGAAACTTTCTTCGATGAATTCAACTACACCAAAGATTTCTGGCTGCTCAACGATTACTGGGGCGATCACTACCGGCTCATCAAACTCACCAATGATGTGATTGATGCCGTGGAAAAACTCGATAACCCCAATGCCGCGGAAATCGTCAACAGGGCGGAAGCGAAGTTCCTGCGCGCCTATGCTTATTTCAACCTGGTGCGCGCCTTCGGACAGGTACCCAAAATTGATTTCCTGGTAGAGAACGTGGAAGATGGGAACAAACCCAAAGCAACGGTTGACGAAATCTACGCCCTGATAGATGCCGACCTGCAGGAAGCGGCTGCCAACCTGCCGCCATCCTGGGAACCCCGGTTTATCGGCAGGACCACCAAATGGGCCGCCAAAGCGTTGCAGGCGAAAACCTTCATCACACGGAGCAACTGGTCCGGCGCCCTTGCGGCCGCCAAAGAAGTGATTGGCTCCAATGCTTATTCGCTGCATACGCCTTACGTGCAGTTGTTTTCAGAAACAGGGGAGAACAGCGCTGAATCCATCTTTGAGATTCAGGCTTTCTATTCCGCCACCCAGGACTTTGGTATCCAGTATGCCGAAGTGCAGGGCGTGCGCGGCTCCGGTGTATGGGATCTCGGCTTCGGATGGAACACGCCCACGCAGGACCTGGCCGATGCTTTCGAACCCAACGATCCCAGGAAGAACGCCACCATCATGCCCAACAACTCTCCCGATCCTTATGGGGTGAATGGTGTGATCACTTCCCAAAGCCAGTTCAATAAGTTGTATTATAACAGGAAGACTTATACGAACCCTAACGTCCGAAATACGATTGGTGGCGGAAACCCCCGCAAGGGCCGCTGGATGAACCTCCGCGTGATCCGTTACGCCGATGTGCTGCTCTGGGCCGCTGAAGCGGCCAACGAACTGGGGGGCACACAAAATGTGACCGATGCACTCACCTGGCTGGAACTGGTACGGAACCGCGCCAGGCAAGGTGCGCCCGCAGGCACATTGCCCGCAGTAACCACTACCGATAAGGATCAACTCAGGGCCGCCATCCGCCATGAAAGAAGGGTGGAGTTCGGCATGGAAAATGAACGTTTCTACGACCTCGTCCGCTGGGGAACCGCGCAGGAAGTATTCAACGCGCTCGGGAAAAATTACCAGCCCCGAAACAGGTACCTGCCCATTCCGCAGCCCGAAATCGACAAGTCGAATGGTGTACTCATTCAGAACCCGGATTACCAGTAAGTATTTTCTTACGCATTAAAATGAAGTGTTATGAACCGAAATAAAATCGCGCTTTGTAAGATATTGGCGCTGGCGCTTATCCTCGTCGCCGTGTTGCCTTCCTGCCAGAAAATGTACCGCCCCCCGTTGGTGATCATCCCCGATGATACGGCCAAACTGAATGGTCCGCTCCAAAGGATGTTCTGGTTCGAGGAAAGTCCGATTGACAGTATATATTACGAAAAAGGCGTAGCCTCCAATGTTACTTATGTGGATGGCATCAATGGCAAGGCTTACAAAGGCGCCTCCAACGCCATGATCGTATTGCCTGGTGGTGGCCCCAAAGTGTCCACCATGACGAGCTTTACGGTTTCTTTCTGGATCAATACCAACAAACATACCGGTGGGGCACAAACGGTGTTTGTATTGGGCAGGAACTCTGATTTCTGGGGTAACCTGTTCTGTATGATCGAAGGGAACGGTGATGCGAACGACAACTCCATGCTGGTGAAGTTCCACTTCGCAGGAAATTGGGTGGAGTTTACTGGATCGGGCTCTAATCCGGCCCGTATTCCCGATATGTATGGCAAGTGGAAACACCTTGCTTTCCGGTACGATGAAACCACCTCTAAATTTTCGGCTTTCGTGGATGGAGTGAAATATGCTTTGTCGCCCGCGGTGGAAGACAGGATGAGAAATGGCGCTCCGCTGGGCAAGCTGGCTTTCGTGGATCCTTCCAAACTGGTGATCGGCGGCTTCCAGCAGCATGCCGGCGTATTCAGCAACTCACCTGACAGTTGGATGCAACGTTATACCGGTATGCTCGACCAGTTGAGGATTTATACCACACCCATCAGTGATGTGGAGATAGCGGCTCTTTTTACCAACAAAAGATAAAACACCAATGTGTATGGCGGTGCGGTGCCATAAACACTGCACCGCCATTTTCATGCTGAAACATTATGAAAAGAAGTGTTGTTTGTGTGCTGATAGTTGCAGTGATGGCTCTGCTTGCCTGCGGAAAGAAGGAAGGCGGCGGAACCACTACTTATTTCGATTACCGTTCGGCCACCATAAACGGGTTGGGCAACGGTACCGTTTTTAACAATACATCGCTTACCCCTGAAATCAGGATGGCCTTTTCGGCTCCGGTGGCGGTTGCTTCGCTGCCTTCGGGCATTGTATTGCGTACTTCGGGCAACCAGTCTTTGGCCATTGATTTTGTGTCGTCAGGCCCGGGGGATGTGGTGACCGTAAAGCCTGAACAACCATTGCAGCCTTTCACACGCTACACATTGTCCGTGACCAATGCGCTGAAAGGAACCTCGGGTGCATTGCTGCGCAATCCCGTATTGATTCAGTTGGGAACAGGCATTGACTCTTCAGATAAATTCCCACGTATTTCTTCCGACCAACTGCTCACCCTTGTACAACAGCAGACCTTCAAATATTTCTGGGATTTCGGACACCCGGTTTCAGGCATGGCCAGGGAAAGAAACACTTCCGGCGACCTGGTTACTTCCGGCGGTTCCGGCTTCGGGGCCATGGCTATTGTTACGGGCGTGAGCCGGGGTTTTATCACCCGCCAACAGGGTGTGGAAAGACTACAGAAGATGGTGGGTTTCCTGAAAAATACCGTGGTAAAATACCACGGTGCATTTCCGCACTGGATCAACGGAAACACAGGCGCCACCATTCCCTTCAGCGCTAAAGATGATGGTGCCGATCTGGTGGAAACCGCTTTACTGATGCAAGGACTACTGACCGCCCGCCAGTTTTTTAACGGAGCCGATGCGGGGGAAACCACCCTCAGGAACGATATCAACACCATCTGGAACGGCATCGAATGGAATTGGTTCAGAAAGAACAATGAAGACGTGTTGTACTGGCATTGGAGTCCCAATTTCGGATGGGAGATGAACCTGCCCATCAAAGGATGGAACGAATCTTTGATCGTATATGCGCTGGCCGCGGCTTCCACTACGCATACCATTCCAAAATCGGTGTACGATGCGGGCTGGGCCGGGAATGGCGCCATGCGGAATGGACAAACCTACTTCGAAACGCAACTTCCCCTTGGGCCCGCCTTTGGAGGTCCACTGTTCTTCTCCCACTATTCATTCCTGGGGATCAATCCGAACGGGTTGAGCGATACATATGCGCGATACGATACACAAAATGTCCGCCACGCACGAATCAATTACCAATACTGCATTTCCAATCCCAAAAATTATTACGGCTACAGTGCCGATTGCTGGGGACTTACAGCCAGTGATATTCCTTCCGGCTATTCCGCCAGCTCACCCGCCAACGACCTTGGGGTGATCGCGCCCACCGCGGCATTGGCTTCTTTTCCTTACACGCCAGAAGCGTCGATGAAGGCGCTGGAGTTTTTCTACTATAAACTCGGAGATAAACTCTGGAAAGAATATGGTTTCGTAGATGCGTTCTCGCTCAACGAACCCTGGTTCGCCAACTCGTTCCTGGCCATCGATCAGGGGCCCATCATCATCATGATCGAAAATTACCGGACAGGATTGCTGTGGGATCTTTTCATGAGCGCACCTGAAGTAAAAGCAGGTTTGAAAAAACTAGGCTTCTCAGCACCCGGCCTTTAAATAAAACATACGACATGAAATATATTTATCGCGTTACTTTCCTTGCATTACTCGGCGCTATGTTTTTTCACCCGGCCATTGCCCAGAAAAAACGAAAGCAGCAGGAGAAAACCACGGTATTCGATCCGGCCAAAAGGCCTGTGGAACTTTCCGACTCCGCACTCTTCGACCTGGTACAACGCCAGACCTTTTCCTATTTCTGGGACTTTGCACATCCCGTGAGCGGTATGGCCCGGGAACGCAGTAACGTGGCATTTAATTACGGAAGTGAAGTAGTAACCGTTGGCGGAACCGGATTCGGGGTAATGGCTATTATCGTTGCGGCAGAAAGAAACTGGATTTCCCGTGATACCGCCGCGAAGCACCTGTTGAGAATGTTGAAATTCCTGGAAAAAGCCGATGCGTACCACGGTGTTTTCCCCCACTGGCTCAACGGAGAAACCGGGAAAACGATACCCTTCAGCCGTAAAGATGATGGCGCCGACCTCGTGGAATCTTCCTTCCTTTTCCAGGGACTCTTGTGTGTGCGGCAGTATTTTAACGGAGAAAACCCGGTGGAAAGAGAACTCCGCAACAGGATCAACGGACTATGGAACGACGTGGAATGGAACTGGTTCACCCGCGACGGGCAGGATGTATTGTACTGGCACTGGAGTCCCAACAACGGCTGGGCGATGGATTTTGCCGTGCGTGGTTTTAATGAAGCGTTGATCATGTATGTACTGGCGGCTTCATCGGAAAGGTATCCCGTCAGCAGTTCAGTGTACCACAAAGGCTGGGCGCAGAGCAATTTCTTTAAGAACGGAAAAGAATTCTATGGTATCAAATTGCCGCTGGGCTTTGATTACGGTGGTCCGCTTTTCTTCTCCCATTATTCTTTCCTCGGCCTTGATCCGCGTGGGTTGAAGGATCGCTACGCCGACTATTGGGAACAAAACCGCAACCATACGCTGATCAACAGGGAACATTGTGTGCGTAACCCGAATGGATTTAAGGGATATGGCCCGCAGGCATGGGGGCTTACGGCAAGTGATACGTACAACGGTTACAACGCGCATTCGCCCGACAACGATCACGGTACCATCACGCCCACGGCGGCTTTATCGGCTTTCCCTTATACCCCCGAATTTTCCATGCAGGCCATGAAGCATTTTTATTTCAGCCTCGGCGATAAGATATGGAGCCGGTATGGGTTCACCGACGCATTCAACGAAACACAGAACTGGTATGCTTCTTCACATCTTGCCATTGATCAGGGGCCTATTGTTGTGATGATGGAAAACCATCGCTCCGGTTTGTTGTGGAAACTTTTTATGAGTTGCCCTGAAGTGAAAACGGGTTTGAAAAAGCTGGGATTTGAAAGTCCGTGGATGAAGTAGTTCAACGTTGGAAACAGCATGTTCCGGACATAAAATGTATCTTGTTCCAGCTATTGCATTGATTTAAACTGTTTGCACATCATGAAAAATTTCATCGCTAAGAAAATCCTACCTGCCCTTTTACTTTTACTGATTGGAACAGGCGCTTTTGCGCAGAATGCTCCTTTCAGGAACGAGATTCTTCAATACAAAAAAATCGACAGCATCCAGGCCGTTCCGGCCAACCCCATCGTGTTCATCGGCAGCTCTTCTTTACGCCTCTGGAAAAATCTGCCTGGCGCCTTTCCGGGTTATCCGGTGGTGAACCGGGGCTTTGGGGGATCGGCCATTCCTCACGTGGATAGGTATGCGGAGGATATCCTTTTTCCTTATAAACCGGCGCAGATTGTATTTTACTGTGGCGAAAATGACCTTACAGAGAAAGGAGTTACCGGCGATTCTGTGTATTACCGCTTCAGAAACTTATTTCAGAAAATCAGGGAAAGATTGCCCGATGTGCCATTCGTATTCGTGGCCCTGAAACCCAGTCCCAGCAGGGAAGCCCTGATGCCCCAGGTTAAACGTGCCAACGGATTGATCGCTATGTTCCTTTCCGAACAACCGAATACCGCCTTCATAGATGTGTTCTCTAAAATGATCAATAGTGAAGGGAAGCCGATGCGCAACCTTTTTGGCCCCGATATGCTGCACATGAACAGCGACGGCTATCAGCTATGGAAGGACATGCTTGCACCCGTACTCCTCAAATAGACGGTAAAAAACACAGTTTATCAACAGATAAAAACGAAAGACATGCAGATGAAAAGAATGATGGTTCCGGCCATGTTACTACTGGGTTCCTTCGCGATGGCCCAGCCCAAAACAAATCCCGCGCAGGCGCGTATGAATACCTTTGTGCAGGCGCTGATGCAGAAGATGACGCTGGAAGAAAAGATTGGTCAGCTCAACCTGCCTTCTATTGGATTCGATGTAACGGGGCCTGTGGTGAGCCAGGGCGTGGAAGAAAAGATCAAAAAAGGTTTGGTGGGCGGTGTATTTAATACATTCACGCCGGTAGCGGTACGCAAACTACAGGAGATGGCGGTTACACAAACCCGTTTGAAAATACCGCTCCTGTTTGGTTACGATGTGATCCACGGCCACAGAACGATTTTCCCGATACCACTCGGTTTATCGGCAAGCTGGGATACCGCGATGATCAGGCTTACCGCACGTGCCGCCGCTGAAGAAGCCAGTGCCGATGGCCTGAACTGGACTTTCTCTCCGATGGTGGACATTGCCCGCGATCCCCGCTGGGGTCGCGTAAGTGAAGGCGCGGGTGAGGACCCCTTCCTCGGTTCCCAGATCGCGAAGGCCATGGTGAAAGGCTACCAGGGCGACGACCTGAAAAAAGACAATACCATCCTGGCCTGCGTGAAGCACTTCGCCCTCTATGGCGCTTCCGAAGCGGGACGTGATTACAATACCACGGACATGAGCCGCATCAGGATGTACAATGAATACTTCCCGCCCTATAAAGCCGCGATAGACGCTGGCGTGGCCACGGTAATGAGTTCGTTCAACGAAGTGGATGGGGTGCCGGCTTCCGCAAACAAATGGCTGATGACAGATGTACTCCGCAAACAATGGGGTTTCAAAGGATTTGTGGTAACCGATTATACCGCCATCAACGAAATGATCGCACATGGCATCGGAGACGGGAAAGAAGTGGCCCGTCGTGCCATCAAAGCACCCGTGGAAATGGATATGGTAGGCGAACTGTTCATCCAGCAACTGCCCGGGCTGGTGAAAGAAGGAAAAGTATCCGTTGCTGAAATTGACAACGCCTGCAGGCTGATACTGGAAGCCAAATACAAACTCGGATTGTTTGAAGATCCCTATAAATATGTAAGTGAGGAAAGGAACAGGCGCGAGATCATGAATGATCAGAAGAAAATGCTTGCGAAAGAAGCGGCCATCAAAAGTATGGTGCTCCTGAAGAACGAAAACAACGTTTTACCCCTGAGCGCCGAGAAAAAAATCGCCTTCATAGGACCGTTGGTAAAGAACCAGCGCGACCTGATCGGCAACTGGAGTGGCGCGGGCGATTACAAACAGGCCGTGAGCGTATGGCAGGCATTGGAAAGAAAGATCACCGCCGCGCCATTCTACTATGCGAAGGGCTGCAACCTGGTGGATGATGAAGCGCTGAAGAATAAATTGAATCCGCACGGCGCCATGCTGGAAGCTGATGTACAATCGCCGGAAGCGCTGATCAGGGAAGCCGTGGAAACCGCGAACAAATCAGATGTAGTGGTAGCCTTCCTGGGCGAACCCTTCGGCATGAGTGGGGAAGCAGCCAGCCGCAGCGATATTGGGCTGCTGCCCAACCAGCAACGTTTGCTGAAAGCATTGAAAGAAACAGGGAAGCCCATCGTGCTCGTATTGATGAATGGTCGTCCGCTCACACTCAGTTGGGAAGATGAAAACATGAGCGCTATCCTTGAAACCTGGTATGGCGGCACGATGGCGGGGCCCGCTATCGTAGATGTCTTGTACGGCGAAGCGAACCCTTCGGGTAAACTGAGCATGACCTTCCCCCGGAACGTAGGACAAATCCCTTTGTACTACAACCACAAGAATACCGGTCGTCCACTGGATGAGAACCAGAAATATACCAGTAAATACCTCGATGTTTCCAATGAGCCTTTGTATCCCTTCGGCCACGGACTCAGCTACACCAGTTTTTCTTACGGCGACATCATGCTCAGTGGAAAAACCCTCGGCGTAACCGGGAAACTTACCGCCACCGTTACCGTTACAAACACCGGGAAATACAAGGGGGAAGAAACGGTGCAATTGTATGTGCGCGACCTGGTGGGCACCGTAACACGTCCCGTAAAAGAATTGAAAGGCTTCAGCAAGGTAACGCTTGCGCCTGGTGAATCGAAGAAAGTAACCTTCACGATTACCCCCGACGACCTGAAGTTCTACAACGGCGACCTGCAACTGGTGCATGAACCCGGGGAATACCACGTTTTCATAGGCGGTTCCAGCGCCACATCTAACAAAGCAACTTTTACGCTCAGATAAAAAGCATCCCGGCCGGAAACGAGCCGGGATCTTTATTTTATTCCGTTAAAACAAAGGTTATGAACAGGAAAAAGACGGTATTGATTGCCTTCATGATGCTTAGCGCTTTTGCCAAAGTTTTCGCCCAGGATTTTTCCCTCTACCAGAAGAAAGTGCATATTTCCGGTAACGATACCCTTCCCTACCGGTTATTGCTACCCGAAAACTTTGATCCCGGAAAATCATATCCGCTGGTCTTTTTCATGCACGGCGCGGGGGAACGGGGTAACAACAATGAGGCACAACTCACCCACGGCGGAAAATTATTCATCCGGGAAGATATCCGAAAGGATTATCCGGCCATCGTGGTGTTCCCGCAGTGCCCGCGCACCAGCTATTGGAGCAACGTCAACATCCAATTGGATACTGCCGGAAAAAGAGTCTTCGTCTTCAAATCGGGCGGTGAGCCCTCTCTGGCCATGAAAATGGCGCAGGAGCTGCTTTACCATACACTAAGGAATATAAAATAAAAAACGACCAGGTATATGTGGCCGGTTTGAGCATGGGCGGCATGGGCACTTTCGAAATGGTGTACCGCAACCCGCACCTCTTCGCCGCGGCCATCCCGATCTGCGGAGGCTCCGATCCGGCCATCGCACCTGTTGTCAAAAACGTGGACTGGTGGGTTTTCCACGGCGCCAAAGATGATATCGTTCCTCCCGTAAATTCCGATATCATGGTCGATGCCCTGAAAAAAGCAGGCGCTTCCGTGAAGTACACCCTCTACCCCGAAGCCAACCACAACAGCTGGGACCCCACCTTCGCCGAAAAAGACCTGCTGCCCTGGCTCTTCTCCCGGAAAAAGAAAGATAACGCCAGGTAATTGTTGCTGGATATTATATTTGCCACGGAGAAGAAATTTTGAATTTTGAATGTTGAGTATTGAATTGGTGCTGCTTAACTTTACAGGAAAAATGAAGTGGATTACACCATTCATTTTTCCTCCGTGACGAACTTTCAGCGTTCCAAACGTTGCGCCTTTGCGCCGTTGCGAGAAAATAACCCAATACTCAAAATCCTTTTCCTCAGCAATTCACCATAAAACAGCGCCTTGCGTCCTTGCTCCTTTGCGCTGCGCTGTGCAAAGCACAAAGCAGTTGCGTGAAACGAAGCAGGAAGCAGCGAGGAACAAAGCAGAAACAACCGACCATGCTCGAAAACATAGATGCCATCGTATTCGACCTCGGAGGCGTACTCCTCAACCTCGATTTCGGAAAAACCGAACAAGCCTTCGTCAACGCCGGCCTCACCAACTTCAAACAGTACTTCGCCCTCGGCCACGCCGATGCCATCTTCCGCGACTATGAAACCGGCGCCATTACCGATGAACAATTCGTGCAAGGCATGGTAAAACTCACCAACGGAAAACTAACACCCGAATCCGCGCTTGCCGCCTGGAACGCCATGCTGCTCGATTTTCCCACGGAAAGAGTAGAACTGCTTGAAAAACTCTCCCGCCACAAAAGAATCTTCCTCTACAGCAATACCAACGCCATTCACCACGCGTTTTTCATTGCCGCCTTCCAGGAAGTGTACGGCAAAAGCATGGATGGACTCTTCGAAAAAGCCTATTACTCTCACCTGATAGGCCATAGAAAGCCCGATACCAGTGGATTTGAATACATTGCTGAAGATGCTCCCCTTGATCCGGCGCGTACCTTATTCATTGACGATGCGGCCGTGAATGTGGACGGAGCCCGTAAAGCGGGATGGCAGGCCTATTGGCTACAGCCGGGAGATACGGTGAACAGGTTGTTTGACCCGCTTATTTCTTGATTTCCTCAAATTCGATGTAGTCGCCGACTACATTTTTACTGCGGGTGGCCTGTTCCTGCTGTTGGCGGTATTGTTCCTGCTGTTGTTGCTGCGCGCGGAATTGCGCGTTCATTTTCGACTGCACATCACGGAACTGCCGGCGCACATTACGGGTGGTGCGGTAAACCGGCAACACGAATCCATAAATGAATTTGTATAAAAAGTAAAGGCCGATGGCCCAGAGTACTATTTTCAAAAACATGCCACGAAGGTAAGTATTTCTCCATTTTAAGCCGGCCCGCCGCTGCTTCTAAGAGAATTTTAACGTACCCGGTGGCCCCGCTGTACGGGTACTGGCCCGAAATGAATTTTTTTTCAAAAAAAAACATACATTTGCACTCGGAATATGAAACTGAAGAAGGGAACGAGCGCCGTTCCCTTCTTTATTTCCTACCAGTGGACAAACGGACGGTTTTTTTTATGGCAAACGAAGTACAGATTCAGGCAATTGAACAGATGGTGACGCAACTCCTGGCCGAAGACCCGGATTGCTTTCTCGTGGAAATCCGCATCAAACCCACCAATAATGTGAAGGTTTTCCTGGATGCCGACTCGGGCATTTCCATCGCAAAATGTGTTACCTACAACAGGGCGCTCTATAAAATGATGGAAGAATCCGCACTCTATCCTGATGGCGATTTTTCCCTGGAAGTATCCTCTCCGGGATTGAGTGAGCCGTTGAAACTGCTCCGTCAATACAGGAAGAATATCGGGCGACACGTGGAAGTGGTGCTGAAAGACGGTACACAGAAAGAAGGAAAACTCACGGAAGTTACCGAAGAAGGCATCGTGGTGGAGGAAGAAAAAGGAAAAAACAAGAAAAAAGAAGTGGTGAGCCACGCGCTCCTTTTCGAGCATATCAAACAAACAAAAATTCAAATCGTGTTCTAATACACTGGTTCTAAATGTAAAGTGCTATGGCAAGTATTAACCTGATCGAAGCATTCCAGGATTTTAAAGAGGCGGAAAACATCGACCGCCCTACGATGATGAAAGTGGTGGAGGATGTGTTCAAAACGCTGCTCCGGAAGAAGTATGGCAGTGACGAGAACTTCGACGTGATCGTGAACGCCGAAAAGGGCGACCTGGAAATTGTACGTCGCCGTATGATCGTGGACGACGGAGCCGTTGAAGACCCCCTGGCGGAAATCGCCTACAGCGATGCCGTGAAGATCGAACCCGACTTTGAAGTAGGGGAAGAACTTTACGAGGAGGTGGACATCATGGACTTCGGCCGCCGCGCCATCCTGGCCGCGAAACAAACCCTTGCCAGCCGCATCAGCGACCTGAAAAAGAATGTACTCGTTAAAAAATATGGTGACAGGGTGGGAGAAATCATCTCCGCCGAAGTGTACCAGGTTTGGAAAAAGGAAATCCTCCTGCTGGACGAGGAAGGCAACGAACTTATCCTGCCTAAATCAGAGCAGATTCCTTCCGATTATTTCAAAAAAGGAGAGAACGTTCGCGCCGTGGTAAAAAAGGTGGAACTGAAAAATAACTCGCCCGTAATCATTCTTTCCCGCACACATCCGTCTTTCCTTGCTAAATTGCTGGAAATTGAGGTGCCGGAAATCTTCGACGGTCTTATCGTGATCCGCAAAATCGTTCGTGAACCAGGTGAAAGGGCCAAAGTGGCCGTGGAATCCTTCGACGACAGGATCGATCCGGTGGGCGCCTGCGTAGGGATGAAAGGTAGTCGTATCCACGGTATCGTGCGCGAACTGAAGAACGAGAACATTGATGTGATCAACTGGACCGCCAATACACAACTGCTGATCCAACGCTCGCTCACGCCCGCCAAGATCAGTTATATGGACATCGACCAGGAGAAACACCATGCCGATGTTTACCTCAAACCCGACCAGGTTTCACTCGCCATCGGAAGAAAAGGCGTGAACATCAAACTGGCCTGTGAACTGACAGGACTTAATATAGATGTGTACCGCGATAACGAGGGAGAAGAAGAAGAATTCGACGTGAACCTGGATGAATTCAGCGATGAGATCGAAACATGGATCATCGACGAACTCAAACGTGTGGGTTGCGATACGGCAAGAAGCGTACTGCAACTTACAGCAGATGAACTGGAACGTCGTACCGACCTGGAAAGAGTGACCATTGATGATGTGCGTCGCGTGCTCCAGGAAGAAATGGACAAGGAATAATTGTTGCAGCCCTATTTTTGCGGAGATGCAGCACTCACGCAGGTGAGATACTCTATAACCGGAAACTAAAAAGAGGATCGCGCTACCGGTCGCGATCAGTGGAAAAATAAACGCGAATGTCAGAAGTTACAACACCACGCCTAATGGCTGCTGCCAAAGAGTTCAATGTTGGTAAAGATACCATAGTGGACTTTTTGGAAAGTAAAGGATTCAGCAGGGACGACCTGAAACCCACGTCGAAGTTAACGGAGGAAATGTACCGTTCTTTGCAACAGGAGTTTCAGGGCGATAAGGTCGCCAAATTGAAGAGCGACCAGATCGACCTGCCGAAGGGCGGCGCAGGTGATGCCAGGAAAAAGAAAGAAGAGGAAGAAGCCGCTGCCAAAGCGGCCGCAGATAAAAAAGCCGCTGCCAGGAAAGAGGAGGAAGCCGCTGAAGAAGCTGCCCAGGTTGCTGAAGTGGAAGAAGCGCCCGCCCCCGCTCCCGTATTTAAGGAGGAGCCGAAGGAGGAAGCGCCTGCCCCTGAAGTGGTGAAGATTGAAGCGCCCGAACTGGAAGGGCCTAAAGTGCTGGATAAAATAGACCTGTCTGCGATAGATTCTTCCACCCGCCCCAAAAAGGTGGTAAAGAAAGAAGAAGAGCCGAAAGAAGCTCCCGCTCCGGTGGAAGAAGTGCAGGAAGCTCCTGCGCCTGTTGTAGCCGAAGAGCCGGCGCCACAAATGCCCGCAGCGGAACCAGTAAGCGAGCCAGAACCAGCGCCCGTGCAGGAAACAACACCTGAACCCGTAGCTGAAGTGAAGGCAGAGGAACCTGTGGCACAGGCGCCTGCCGCCGCACAGGAAGAAGTGCAGGAAACAGGCGAACCCGTGATCGAAAATATCAGGGCGCAACGCCTGGAAGGACCTAAGATCCTGGGCAAAATTGAACTCCCCGTTGACAGTGATACCCGTCCGAAGCCGGCGGCCAAAGACGAAAAACGCAAACGCAAGCGTATTCCCATTGAGAAGAAAGGCGATGCGCCAAGCCGTCCTGCCGGACAACAGGGACAAGGCGGTCAGCAAGGTGGCCAGCAGCAGGGAAGAACGGGTCCGCGCCCAACCATCCAGCGTGCCGGACAAGGCGGAGGACAGAACAGAGGTCCGAATAACCGTCCCGGTCAGCAAGGTGGCGGACAAAACAGAAGAGGACCAGCCACACCGGCCGACCGCGAAATAGATCAAAAAGAAATTCAGGAAAAAATACGGCAAACCCAGGCCAAACTGGCCGGAGGAAGCCGCAGTGGAAAAGGTTCCAAAGCCAAATACCGCCGCGAAAAACGCGAGCACATGGCCGAACAGATGGGTGAACACGGTATGGAGGACAACAAGCTCCAGGTGACCGAATTCATCAGCGTAAGCGAACTCGCCAACCTGATGGATGTAAGCTTCGCCGAAGTGATCGGTAAATGTATGGGCCTCGGTATCATGGTGTCCATCAACCAGCGTCTCGATGCGGAAGTAATTGAACTCGTGGCCAGTGAATTCGGCTTCGAAGTGGAATTCATCGGCATGGACGAACAAATGGAAATGGAGGAAGAAGAAGAAGTGGACGACGCGGAAGACCTTCAGTCCCGCGCACCCATCGTGACCATCATGGGACACGTTGACCACGGTAAAACCTCCTTGCTCGATTATATCCGGAAAGCCAACGTAATTGCCGGTGAGGCCGGTGGTATCACGCAGCACATCGGTGCCTACGAGGTGACCCTGCCCAACGGAAAACACATCACTTTCCTGGATACGCCCGGTCACGAAGCCTTTACGGCCATGCGTGCCCGTGGTGCCAAAGTAACGGATATCGCGGTAATCGTAGTGGCCGCGGATGACGCGGTGATGCCCCAGACAAAAGAGGCCATCTCCCACGCACAGGCCGCCGGTGTTCCCATGATCTTCGCCATCAACAAGATCGATAAGGATGGCGCCAATCCGCAAAAAATATACGAACAACTGGCCGGTATGAACCTGCTGGTGGAAGAGTGGGGTGGTAAGTTCCAGTCGCAGGAACTCTCCGCGAAACAAGGTTTGAATGTGGACCTCCTCCTCGAAAAAATATTGCTGGAAGCCGAATTGCTGGAACTGAAGGCCAATCCTGAAAGAGAAGCCACCGGTACCATCATCGAAGCATCGCTGGATAAAGGACGTGGTTATGTTGCCACCGTGCTGGTACTGAATGGTACTCTGAACATGGGCGATACCGTTGTATCCGGTCAGTACTTTGGTAAGGTGAAAGCGATGTTCAACGAAAGGAACCAGCGCATCGAAAAAGCGCCGCCAGCCACACCGGTACTTGTGCTTGGTTTGAACGGCGCGCCTCAGGCTGGTGAGAAGTTTAAGGTGTACCAGGATGAAAGCGAAGCGAAAGAAGTGGCCACCCGCCGTGCTTCTATCCTCCGCGAACAGGGTATGCGTACCAAAAAACACATCACCCTCGATGAAATCGGTCGCCGTCTGGCACTCGGGAACTTCAAGGAACTTAACCTCATCATCAAAGGTGACGTGGATGGTTCCGTGGAAGCCCTTACCGATTCACTTCAGAAATTATCCACGGAAGAAATACAGGTGCGCGTGGTGCACAAGGGCGTAGGTCAGATCACCGAGTCCGACGTACTCCTGTCCGCCGCTTCCGACGCCATCCTGATCGGATTTAACGTACGTCCTTCTTCCCAGGCCAACAAACTGGCCGAAACAGAAGGCGTGGAAATCAAACTGTACTCTATCATCTACACCGCCATCGAAGAAATCAAATCCGCGATGGAAGGGATGCTGGAACCGAAAATACAGGAGAAAATCACCGCCAACGTGGAAGTGCGCGAAGTGTACAAGTTCGACAAAGCCACCGTTGCAGGTTGTTATGTACTCGAAGGGAAGATATTCCGGAACTCCAAAGTGCGCCTGATCCGAGATGGTATCGTGGTGTACCCGACGGGCGAAGGCGCTTCCGCGGAACTGGGATCACTCAAACGCTTCAAAGACGATGTGAAGGAAGTGTCCACGCACATGGAGTGCGGTCTTACATTCCGGAACTATAATGATATCCGCCCCGGCGATATCGTGGAAGTGTTCGAGATGGAAGAGGTGAAGCGTACGCTGTAAGTTATTTTACGCAAGGAACGCGAGTGCTTCGTTCCTCGCAGGAGCAAGGACGCAAGGAATGGTTGATATTCCGGCGTTTTTGCTCCTTTACTTTTGCACGCAACGCCGCTACGACTCAACGGAGCGATTCATTTTGAAAGACAACAACGCTTTGCGTCTGCGAGGAACGAAGCAGTGTGCTCTTTGCGTGACAAAAGGCAGTCACGCCCTTTGCGGGAACCTCCCCACAAAATTATTGTTAAAACAACCCCGCCTGCTTCCCCTATCAAATAACAAGGTATCTTTACACGATACAGAAACACTGTTTGAATGAAGAAATTGCTCACCCTGGCCCTCATGGCCGGCTCCTTTACCGCTTTTGCCCAACAGAAAATGGTGGCAGATAAAATCATCGGCATCGTGGGCGACAAGATCGTCCTCAATTCCGATATCATGAACGAGATCAACGACGCGAAACGCAGAGGTGTCGAGATACCGAAAGGTTCCGAATGCGGCATGCTTCAACAGGCGCTTGCTACCAAAGCGCTGGTGCTTCAGGCAGAAAAGGATTCGCTTCCCCTCACAGATGACGACGTGGAAGCCAGGCTCGACCTGAAAATCCGGGAATTTATCCGGATGTACGGCTCCAAAGACGCGCTGGAACAGGTGGCACAACGTACAGTTTACCAGATAAAGGAAGATTTCCGCCTGCCCATCCGGGAAGGATTGCTGGCGGAACAAATGCGCGATAAACTGATCAGCGGCGTGAAAGTTACGCCCGCTGAAGTGAAAGAATTCTTTGAGAAAATTCCAAAAGATAGCCTTCAGTTCTTCGAATCAGAGTACGAACTGGGTGAAATCATGGTGTATCCCAAGGCATCAAGGGACATTGAACTGCTCGCCATCGAAGAACTGAACGGTTTCAAAAAGCAGGTGGAATCGGGCTCCCGTAAGTTCGAGAACCTGGCCGATCTGTATTCAGATGATAAAGGCACCCAGCAACAGGGGGGTACTTTGTTGCTGAACAGAACCGAACAGATCTGGGACCCCACTTTTAAAGCAGCCGCTTTCCGCCTGAAGGAAGGGCAGATTTCTCCCGTAATCAAATCCAAGTTCGGGTTCCATATCATTCAACTGATCAGCCGTTCCGGAGACGACGCGCTGGTGCGCCACATCCTGAAAATTCCGCAGGTCACACAAACAGAAATTGATGAGGCCATCGTGAAGCTTGATTCGGTGCGCGCTAAACTTATCGCGGGTACCATCGATTTCGGCAGGGCCGTTGCCTTGTACAGCGACGATGAATTCGGTAAGTTCAATACCGGCGGTCTCCGCGTGGTGACCATCGATCAGATGGATAAGGACCTGGTAAAAAGATTGAGCCAGTTGAAGATCGGTGAGTTTTCCCAGCCACTTCCTTTTAAAGACGAACGTGAAAAGCAGGGTGTGCGTATCGTGTACATCCGCTCCAAAACGGAACCGCACCGCATGAACATGAAAGACGATTACAACAAGATCGCTGAAATGGCCAAGAAGGAGAAAGAATTTGAAGTGCTGGAAAAATGGTTCAATACCCGGATCCCGGATTTCTACATCATGATCGATGAAAGCTACAGCGGATGTCCCGAACTGGCACCCTGGATCAAAGAAGCCGTGATCAGCAAGGCGAATTGATACTAAAAGGAATACGAATTGTACAGGCGTTCCCCGGTGGAACGCTTTTTTTATTGGATGATAGCGTGTAAACTTGCGGTGTTCCGCTTCAGCTTAAAAAACATAATTATGAATATAGTACTCATTTCGGGCAGTCCACGGCAGCAAAGCGTTACCCAACGGGTAGCCATTCACCTGCTCAACAGGTTAAAAAATGAAACGGACCACAACATCACCTATATCGATATGCGCGAACACTGGTTGCCGCCTATTCAGCAGGTGTACAAAAATGCGGAAATGGCTCCGGAAGCGCAGCAGCCTATAGTTGATGCGGTTTTCAATGCAGACGCCTTTATCCTTGTTTCACCTGAATACAACGGCGGTTATTCGGCCACCATGAAAAACTTCCTCGATCATTTCCCTAAACACAGCCGGAAGGCATTCGGTATCGCCACGGCTTCTGATGGCGCGATGGGAGGAATGCGCGCCGCGCAGCAACTGCTTCAACTGGTGCCCGCACTTTTCGGGATCGCTTCTCCGAGAATGCTGGTGACGCCGCTGGTAGATAAAAAGTTCAATGCCGACGGCAGTTTGGCTGATCCTGACTTCGAAAAGAGCGTCTCGGTTTTCCTGCAAGAGTTCCTTTGGCTGGCCACTGCGCTCACTAAAAGCTAGTTCCCCTGCATCCAGCTAGAAGAAAACCCTTAACGGATGCTGAATTTTACGCTTAAATAAGGAAACGGTCTTACAGATTATGGTTTTTTATTATCTATTTGTATGACATTTACACGTGTAAAAATTTACGTTTCCAACAACAAGCGTTTCTAAACATACTGGATTCCTAGGAAGAACCCGGCCCTCTGCTTGCAGGGGGCTTTTTGCTGTGTTCAAAACCCGTATCTTACGCGCAAAATCTGGATCGCTTAAAATAAGCCCGGCTGATGAAAGATAGCATGAGCAACCCTTTGATAGAGCACAAAAATAACTTCATGCTCATTACTGATATTGATGGGAACATCCGCTTCATCGATCAGTATTCGCAAGATGAACTACAGTTGAAGGAAGGCGACTCTATTCCCGTGCGCCTTCACCCCGGTGACGCGGCACTTTTCCTGGCCATGCTTACAAGACTCGCCGGATCAAATGGTAACCGGGAAGCATGCCATCTTCATTTCTTACAGGGAAGTGTATTCGAAGATTATTTTTTTTCCATTGCCGGAAGAACCCGGAAAGATGGAGAAACGGAGTTTATTTTGAATGGACAGCGGCTATGGGGAAATGAAAAAAATGCTCCCGGGGGAGAACTGATCGTGATGAACAGCCTGGATGGTATTGTACTCGGTCACCCGGATGGCCGTGTACTCAAGGCCAATCCGGCTTTCTGTAAAATGTTGGGGTACACGGAAGCGGAAATAATTGCCCTGGGAAGGGATAAACTCCTTGATCCGGAGGACAGCCGGGTGCATTACGCCATAAGGATACGTGAAAAAACGGGGTATTACAAAGGTGAAATCACTTTCCTCCATAAGGATGGAACGAAAGTGGATACGGAAATTACCTCCCGGATATTTTCCGACCCTACCGGCCAGCGTTTCAGCAGTATGATCGTCAGGGACCAGAGCCTGCACAAGATTACCCAGAAAGCATTGCGTGAATCGGAGAACCTTTACAAGATGTTCTTTACCGACAACCCGATGCCCATGATGGTATACGACGCGGCTACGTTGAAAATACTGGAGGTGAACAAGAAGGCCGTGGAATATTATGGGTTCCCCGCCGATGTTTTTACCACGATGACCGCGCTGGACATCAGGCCGGAAGCAGACAGGAAAAGCTTCCAGAACTATATGAATAGCCTTGATCCCCAGGCGCCGGGCAGGAAAAGTCCTTCCCGTCACCAGAAAGCGTCAGGGGAAATCCGTGAGGTGGAGGTCTATTCTTATCCCTTCAACTACCATTCGCGCGAAACAAGGCTGATACTGGTGAACGACATTACCGAACAGCGCGCCGCCTCAGAGATCATCGCCAACAATGAAAAGCGTTTCCGCGCCATGATATCCGATTCATTGGATGTGATGATGCTGATCGACAGCGCTGCGGCTATCCGTTTTGTTACGCCTTCTGCCATGTCGCTTTTCGGGTACGATGAACAGGCGTTGATGGGCATGAGTTGCTTTGATTTTATTCATCCCGACGAACTGCACCTCGCGAAACGCGCGTTTGAAACGGATGTGTTGCAAACCCCCGAACTGCGTTCCATTGAAATAAGAATCCGACACGCCAACGGCCACTGGCTCTGGTGCTTTGTGCGCGCGCACAATATGCTGGATAACCCTCACGTAGGCGCCATCAAACTGGTGATCAGCGATGTTACGCACCGTAAAATCACGGAAGACGCCTTGCGTGAAAGTGAAGAAAGGTATAAGACCTTCATCAGGCAAACTTCCGAAGGCACCTGGCGCTTTGAAATGCTGCAGCCCGTGTTCATCGGATGGCCGGAAATGCGCATCATCGAACAAGGCATCGCCTCCGGCTACCTGGCCGAATGCAACGACGCCATGGCCCGCATGTACGGCTTTGAAAAAGCGGAAGACGTACTGGGCGCCAGCATCGGCGATATGGTGAACCTGGACCAGCCCGAGAACATCGAATATTTTAGAAACTTCATCCGCGCCGGATTCCAGTTGAACAGCGTGGAATCCGTGGAAACGGACCGCCACGGCAACAGGAAGTACTTCCTGAATTCCCTTGTAGGCATTGTGGAAAATGGCTATCTGAAACGAATATGGGGTACACAGCGCGATGTTACGGAACAGAAAAAAGCGGAAGAAGCGCTGGTGATGAGCGAACGCAAGTTCCGCGGGCTGATGCAGAGCGGCGGCGATGTGATCGCGATCATCAACAGCGAAGGAGTAGTGCTGTATTCCAGTCCCACGGCGCTCACCGTATTGGGCAACGACCCGGAAGAGAATATCGGGAAGAACGTTTTCGAACACATCCATCCCGGCGACAGGAAATGGACACGCGAGATGTTTGATGCCATGATCAGCGAAGGAAGAACGAAAACCACGATTTCGCCCTACCGTTACCCGCATGCCACCAAAGGATACCGCTGGCTGGAAACGGTAGTAACCGACCTGCGTTCTGATCCTTCCATCGACGGATTCGTACTCAATTCAAGGGATATCACCGAAAGGATTAAACTGGAAACCGCGCTCCGGCAATACACCGAACAACTGGAGACAGCCCAGCGCATCGCGAAGCTGGCTTACCTGGAATATGATTTTAAGGAGAACAGGTACAACGGCTCACAGGAAGCTTATCAACTCGCTGAAATTACCGATCCCACCACGGAACTCACCCTTGAATACATCGTCTCTTTCATCCATCCTTCCCAACGGGAAGAAATATACGAAAGCATCAGCCGGGTACTTAGAGAAGGCTCAGGTATACAAAACGAATACCGCATTGTGCTGCCAAGCGGGAAGCAGAAAATCATCGCGGCCATGGGCACCATCACCAAAGGGGTGAACGGAGAATACGAAAAGTTCAACCTCGTGCTCCAGGACATTACCGATATGCGTGCGGCACTGGTGGCCCTGCAATCCAGTGAAAACAGGTTCCGGAATCTTTTTGACAACAGTGCCGACGGTATTTTACTTACTATTCCCGGAGGAGCCGTTCAGAACGCCAACGATGCCGTTTGCCAGTTGCTCGGGTATACCAGGGAGGAAATTCTTAAGAAAAAGCGGAAAGACATATTCGATTTTACGGATGAATCGTTCCACGACGCCATCCGTTCCCGCGATATGAATGGCAGGTACAAAGGGGAGCTCAGACTCTTGCACAAGAAGGGCCATACGATTGACGCCGAAATTACCAGCGTGCATTTTAAGGATGTCGAAGGCCGGTCTTTCCACAGTACCATCATCCGCGATATCACGGAAAAGAAGAAGCAGCAGCGGCTGGTGATTGAAAGTAAGATGGAGTTGCAGAAAGCCTTGCTGGAACTGAATAAATTACTTTGGGAGAAGGAAGAAACAGAAAAACGTTTGCGCATTTCCGAGAGAAACCTCCGCGCCATCTTCTCCTCCACCAATGAGTCTTTTGTGTTGCTGGACGCGGACTTCCGTGTAGTTACATTCAACAGTAAGGCCATCAATTATTTCCAGACTTACCTGAAAGCGGAAATGAAAGAGGGCGTATCGTATGCGCTCAGCTTACCGCCCGACCGCAGGTCCATGTTCATGGAACGCATGAATTATGTACTCGGGGGAAGAGAGTTGGTATATGAGATCAGTTATGAACAGCCCGAAGAAACATGGTTCAATGTTTACGCCAATCCCGTGTACAACAAGCGGGGGATGGTAGAAGAAATATGCCTTACCATTGCTGATATCACCCACCAGAAAATGGCGGAAAAGCGGATCAGAGAAACGGCGGAAAACCTTTCCAGCATTATGGAAACCATTTCCGACGGGATGATTATCCTCGACCACGACTGGCTCATCACCTACGTAAACCCCGCTGCCGAGCGTATACTTGGTATTCCACGTGCGGATATGATCGGCAAAAAGCAATGGGATGTGTTCCGGTCGGCGATTGATACCCCGTTCTTCCACCATTACCAACGGGTGATGAAGGAAAAAGTGGCCGTACAGTTTGAGGAATTGTATGAAGACATGAATACCTGGTTTGAAGTAAGCGCTTATCCCATCGGGGAAGGCGTGACCATTTATTTCAGGGATGTTTCAGAAAGAAGACAGCAACAAATGATCCTGGGGCTTGAAAAACAGGTGCTGGAGATCAACGCGGTGGAGCAGGTGACGCTTCAGACAACGATTCACTATTTCGTAAAGGGATTGGAAGAAATTCTTTTCGGGGCTTCCTGTATGGTACTGGGGCTGGATACCTCGGGAAGAAATACGCGCCTGTTATCAGCGCCTTCGTTCCCAGAATCCTTCAGAAAAGGAATCGCGGGATTGCCGGTGCATAAGGCGCAAACCTCCGCTTGCCTGGCCATGCACCAGAAGAAATATGCGGTTTCTCCTGATATTGGCTTCGATCCGGTTTGGAAAGAACACAAACAACTTGCGCTTTCTCATGGTTACAGGGCCTGCCGCAGCGTGCCCGTAATCAGTTCGCAGGACCAGGTACTCGGTTGCCTGGATGTGTACTACAAACAACCGTCAACGCCCGCGGAGAATGAGTTGTCGCTCATGGAACGGGCCGCGAATTTCCTGCGCATCATCATCGAAAACAAAACGGCCGATGAAAGATTACGCCTCAGCAGCGAGCGGTTTAATTACGTGCTGAAAGCCACCAATGAAGCGATTTACGACTGGGACCTGAATACGGATTATATCTATTGGGGAGAAGGGTTCACGACCTTGTTCGGCTACGAGATCACTGCTGAACAGCAACACATCAGCTTCTGGGAGAAATGTATTCACCCGGAGGACTCGGAAGAAGTGCTGACCAGCCTGAAGCGTTTCCTCCAGTTCGAGGAAACGGCGCATTGGGAAAAGGAATACCGCTTTCTGAAGGCGGACAACCAGTATGCTTACGTGATGGAAAAGGGGTTCGTGCTCAAGGATTCGGAAGGAAAACCTTTCCGGATGGTGGGTTCCATTCAGGACCTCACCTTGCGGAAACAACTGGAAAAAGAACTGCTGAGCCAGGAACTGGGAAAACAAAAGCTGGTGGCCCAGGCCGCGATAGACGCACAGGAAAAAGAACGCGGGCAGATAGGGAAAGAATTGCACGACAACATCAACCAGATACTCACCACCACCAAGCTCTACCTTGAACTGGCCCGCAGCGATGAAAAGAACAGGATGAACCTGATCAGCCGCAGCGCGCAGAACATCGTGGATACCATCCAGGAAATCAGGCAGCTCTCCCGTTCGCTTGTGCCACCAAGCATTGGCGATCTCGGTCTGGTAGCTTCTATTACTGATCTGATCGAGAACGTGCGCATCACGAATATGATCAATATTGAATTTTATCCCATCAATATTGAAGAAGAAGACATTGAGGATAACTTGAAACTGATGTTGTTCCGGGTTGTTCAGGAACAAATAAATAACGTATTGAAGCACGCAAAAGCAAAAAACCTTATTATTGAACTTACTTTCGACGATGAATACGTTGAGCTGAACATCAGTGATGATGGCGTCGGGTTTGAAATGCAGAAGATAAAAAGAGGGCTTGGCCTTTCAAACATCACCAGCCGGGCAGATTTATTCAACGGAAGAGTACAAATATTGACCAGTCCGGGAAAAGGTTGTAAATTGAATGTAACAGTTCCCAGAGAAAAAAAATAAAAGCTATGTCAGCCGAAAAAATTTCCATCCTGATTGCAGATGACCATAAGCTGATCCGGGAAACCTGGACCTTTATCCTGAATAGTGATGCACGATTCAAAGTGATCGCCGAATGCAGCAACGGCGATGACGCGATTGAAATTGCCAAAGCCCAGCGTCCCAACATCGTTCTGATGGACATCAATATGTCGCCCACTACCGGTATCGAAGCCACGCAGCAGATCCGAAAGGTCTCTCCGGCCACTAAGATTATCGGGGTTTCCATGCACTCCCAGCCCGCTTACGCCAAAAAGATGCTCAGTATCGGCGCAAGAGGGTACGTTACCAAGAACTCTTCCCGTGAAGAAATGATCAAGGCCATCCTGGAAGTGCACGGTGGAAACAAGTACATCTGCGATGAAGTGAAGAACATCATTTCTGAGCAGTTGCTGGAAGAAAACCAGGCGCCCAGTATTAACCTGCTCTCCGAAAGGGAGATACAGATCATCCGGTTGATCAAGCAGGGCAGTTCTTCCAAAGAAATCTCCACTGAGCTCAATATCTCGCTGAAAACCGTGGAGGTGCACAGGCACAATATCCTGAAAAAGCTGAACCTGAAGAATACCGCTTCGCTGGTGAACTTCATCAACAATTCGGCTATCGACCTTGTATAGCGCACTATGAAAGCCAGTACAGCAGGTAATCGTAAACACTTAATTCCTTGAAAATAGTGTATTAACCATCTCTTATCCATTGGTGTCCAGCCCCTGAAAGCGTACTTTTAAAACCTTCATTGTTATGGTTACCTATGGATATGAACCGCCATACACGTGCAAAAAAAACAGCTACCAACCTGTACGACGGGGGCAATGCCGCTTCCGAAAGCGCCTATATAGGTGAGGCCAGTGTGAAAACAAGACAGTTGGAAATGCTGGTTGACCTGGAGAGGAAAGTGCTGGAACACAATGCGATTTTCACCCATGCCTTAAAAGATACAATTGACCTGATGCTTGCCGGGCTGGAGCAAATCATGCCAGGAACAAAAGGTTCCGTGTTGTTACTTGACCACGAGACCAACGCTATCGCCGGACTTTCGGCGCCTAATTTACCGCCTGCCTATTGCGCCACGATCGAAGGCCTGAAGATTGGCCCATCTGTTGGTTCCTGCGGTACCGCCATGTTTACAAGGCAAGTGGTAATTGTGGAGGATATCGCCACAAGTCCGTTATGGGCTCACTATAAGGATGCAGCGCTTTCCCATAACCTGCGCGCCTGCTGGTCGGTCCCGCTTTTGGGCGTTGGTAACCGGGTGATCGGGAGTTTTGCCATATATTACTCGGAGCCAAAATCGCCTACCGGAGAAGAAATGGAAATCGTTGGCCGGATAGCGCGGATCGTCAGGATTATAATAGACAACAAACTCGCCGAAGAAAAGATACATTGGTCGAACACCCGGTACGACCTTATTACAAGCGCCACCAATGATATGATCTGGGACTGGGATCTGGAGAAGAATACAGTTTACAGGAATAGAAAAGGACTTGAAAAAGTGTTCGGCATTACAGATAACAACATGCTTACCTCCGAAAAATGGTTCAAAAGAGTACACAAAGAAGATGTTTCTGCCGTAAAGGAACAAATGGATATTATTTTCAGGGACAAGTCGATTGACAGTTTTGATATGCAATACCGGTTCAAAACGGATGACGGAACATACAATCACGTGCACGACAGGGGGTATGTGATCCGAGATGAGGAAGGTAAAGTGGTGCGTTTTATCGGGGCCGCGCAAAATATTAATGAGCGGAAAAGGCTGGAGCAGGAATTGTTGGAACAGGAGGTAAACAAGCAACGGCTTATCGCGAAAGCGACCATTGAAGGGCAGGAAAACGAGCGCCTGGAAATAGGGCGGGAGTTGCACGACAACATCAACCAGGTACTTACTACTTCAAAACTGTTGCTGGATCTTGCCATATCTGATCCATCAAATGCCACGGCAATGATGGAGAAAAGCAGGCAGAACATCGTTCAGGCCATCAACGAGATCAGGAAAATATCAAAGGCGCTGGTGCCGCCGTCCATCAGCGACCTGGGGTTAAAGGCCTCTATCCTGGAGCTCACGGATACGATAAGCCTGAGCACGGGGTTACTGATCGACTTCAAATGCAAGGGAAGGTCCGAGGTGCTTTCGCCGGGGCAGAAACTCACTTTTTTCCGCATCATACAGGAGCAGCTCAATAACGTTGTACGGCATGCCGACGCATCTAATGTAACTATCCTTCTTCACGTAAAACCCTCCCTGGCGGAACTGGAAGTTACGGACGACGGAAAGGGCTTTCACCTGAAAAAGACCGCTAGGGGACTGGGACTTAAAAACATGAGCAACCGCGCGGAAATTTTCGGCGGCAAAGTAACTATTGACAGCGCACCCGGAAAGGGATGTCGCCTTTATGTAAGTTTACCTTTACTTAAACCCGGGAAAAAACAATAATATGTAGGGGTTAATACTTATTGAACCATCAGTTTAACAACTAGCACCGCGAAAATTCGTAAAAGCCCCTTTCTTTTAAGGTATATTCATTAGATTTTAGAGGGGTAATCCAGCGAACAATAACCAATATACCTTTGTAAAACCCTTATTCCCCAACTGTGAACAAAATTCAGATACAAATTGCCGACGATCATAAACTGATCCGCGAAACATGGTCGTACGTGCTTGGTCTTGACGACCGCCTTGAAGTGGTGGCCCAAAGCCGCGAAGGCGGAGAGGCCATTAAAGACGCCGTGCGGGTGAAACCGGACGTGATCCTGATGGACATCAATATGGCGCCCGTTTCAGGACTGGATGCCACACGAGACATTCTTCAGCAACTTCCCGATGTGAAGATCATCGGCGTGTCCATGCACTCCCAACCCGCCTACGCCAAACAAATGATGAAGATTGGCGCGAAAGGCTATGTTACCAAGAACTCTTCCCGCGAGGAAATGATTGAAGCTATCCTGGCCGTTTACAACGGGCAGAAATTCGTTTGTGACGAGATCAAGAACATTATTTCACAGCAGATACTCGGGGAGGAAGACGAGGCGCCCGGCATCTCTTCACTTTCTGAAAGAGAAATCCAGATCATCAAACACATCAAAGAAGGTATGTCTTCCAAAGAGATTGCCGTCATCCTCGATATCTCCATAAAAACAGTGGAGGCGCACCGCCATAATATCCTCAAAAAACTGAACCTGAAGAACACGGCGGCGCTCATCAATTTTATCAATAACGCTACGCTTCCCGTATAGAAGTAAACCCTTATTGAGCCATCAGTTATACGCTTAACCCCCTGAATTTAAGGGCAAAATATAGTGTGAACAGAAATGTAATGCGCATCTTTGTACAACAATAACGTATTTCAATCCGTAACCTATAGGAACAAAAGAAATCCTAATCCTGACCGAAAAACAGAATTACAACCTACAAGGTCCAATGCCTTTTGAGAAATTGCCCCTCCTATGAAAACAGAGGGGTTTTTCTTTTTTACTTTCCCGCCGCTTTCATTCTCTTAACAAAATCACTGCACCTTTTTGCAGAAAATCACCGTACCTTTGCGGCCTATTTCCCCATCATGAGTGACGCTATAAAACACGAATGTGGACTCGCCTACATTCGTTTACGTAAGCCATTTTCGTATTACCAGGAAAAGTATGGTACAGTTCTGTATGGATTAAATAAGTTGTACCTGCTTATGGAAAAGCAGCACAACCGGGGCCAGGACGGGGCGGGCATCGCCACCGTAAAGCTGGATACCACACCCGGAACGCCGTTTCTCCACAGGATGAGAAGCAACGCCAACCAGCCTATCGCTGATATCTTCGCCAGAATAGGCGCGGAAATGAAAGAGCTGGAACGCTATCAGCCCGATATCAGGCAGCACACGGAGATTATGAAAGGCCACGTGGATTCGCTCGGTGAACTGATGATCGGCCACCTCCGCTACGGCACACAGGGAAAGAACAACATTGAATTTTGCCATCCCTTTATCAAAAGACATACGATTCCCGCACGCAACCTCGCGTTGGCCGGGAATTTTAATTTGGTGAACACCGAAGAACTTTTCTCACTCGTGAACATCGATCCGGGAGAGTTCCAACGCCAGAGTGACCTCGCGGCCATGATGGAAGTGATCCACCATTTTCTGGAGCAGGCTGATGAACAAAGTCCTAATGCGCCTGATGTGATAGGCGCGCTCAAAAAAGCGGTGCCGCTTTTCGATGGCGGATTTACCGTGGGCGGACTAATCGGCAACGGAGAATCCTTCGTGTTCCGCGACGCGAACGGCATTCGCCCGGCTTATTATTACATCAGTGAAGACCTGGTGGTGGCCGCTTCTGAAAGAGCCGCTATCCGCACCGCATTCAATGTGGGAGAAAATGAAGTGCAGGAACTGATGCCCGGACAGGCGCTCCACGTGAACAACAAAGGCGATATCGTGATCGACCAGGTGGTGGCGCCCAAAGAAAGAAAGGCTTGCAGTTTCGAAAGGATTTACTTTTCACGCGGCAACGACGAAAAAATTTATAAAGAAAGGTCCACGCTGGGTTACAACCTCCGGAAACCGATCCTGGAACTGATCCAGTATGACCTGAAAAATACCATCTTCTCCTTCATTCCCAATACCGCGGAAGTAGCCTTCTATGGCCTCCTCAAGGGAATGGAAGATTACCTGAACGAAATCAAGATCCAGCGGATCCTTGCCTGGGGTAAGGATTTTACCGAAGAGCAACTCGCTGAAATGGTGAACCGCCGTGTGCGCATCGAGAAACTCGCCATCAAGGACGTGAAAATGCGCACCTTCATTACCGAAGACAGCAGCAGGAACGAAATGGTGCAGCACGTGTACGACATTACTTACGGCACCGTGCGCAAAGGCGTGGATACCCTGGTGGTGATCGATGATTCCATCGTAAGGGGAACCACACTGAAAGAAAGCATCATCCGCATGCTCTCCCGGTTGGAACCGAAAAAGATCATCGTGGTGTCCTCCGCCCCGCAGATCAGGTATCCCGATTGCTATGGCATCGATATGAGTAAGCTTGGAGATTTCGTGGCTTTCCAGGCCGCTATTCAATTGCTCCGCGAAACAGGACAGGAAGAATTGTTACAGGATATTTATAAAAGATGTAAGGAACTGCAGCGCAACAACCAGCTCCACCTGGAGAACGTGGTGCAGCAGGTGTACAAGCCTTTCACGCCTGAACAGGTGTCGAAGAAAGTGGCGCAACTCATTACACCTCAGGGGCTGAACCTTCCCGTGGAAGTGGTGTTCCAGACCATCGAAAGCCTGCACGAGGCTTGTCCCACCAATACCGGCGACTGGTATTTTACCGGCAATTACCCGACAGAAGGAGGGAACAGAGTGGTGAACAAAGCTTTCCTGAATTATATGGAAGGAAGGAATGTTCGTGGTTACTAAAATGTTTCTTTGACATAGATCAAGAGGAAAGTTCATTTGTGGCAGGCATTTTGTTGCACTTGCGAAGGAAACCAGCATACAGATATAATTTTCCTATGTCAGACCGCCATCTTACAAACTTAGGGAGAAGTTGACCGCTTCTCCCTTTTTCATGCAAAGCCGTTATTATGGAGAAATTTGTGGAGGACCAGGTGTTCACCGACATTGATTTCACAACAAGCCCGCTGGCCGCAGCCACTTTTGATGGCTGCACCTTTACCAAGTGTGATTTCTCCAGCCTGATACTGGGGTCACGTACATTTTCTTCCTGCGTATTCACCGATTGCAACTTCAGCCTTGTACAGCCCGGCAATACTTCTTTCCAGGAGGCGGTATTCAAAGGATGCAAGATGCTGGGGATGCGGTTCGATCAGTGTAATGACTTCGGCCTCTCTTTCAGTTTCGAACAATGTCAGTTAAACCACAGCACTTTCCATGGTAAAAAACTGAAGAAGATGGTCTTCAGGGAATGCCAGTTACAGGAGGCTGATTTCTCCGGTTGCGACCTTACGGCTGCCGTATTTGAGCAATGTGACCTTCATCTGGCGCTGTTTGAGCAAACGTTGTTGGAGAAGGCCGATCTTCGCACCGCTTACAATTACGCCATTGATCCCACCGTGAATCGGATCAAAAAAGCAAAATTCTCCCTCACTGGCGTACCCGGTTTGCTGCATAAGTTCGATATTGTTATCGAAAACAAATGAGAGGCAACCCCGGAGGAATATAGTTTCCGCCGCCGCAAATTTCAATCACACATCCCATGGAGCGCACCATCATCCTTATACGACACGCCAAAAGCAGTTGGGCCGACCCGGACACGAGCGATTTCGACCGTCCGCTCAACGAGCGCGGTAAGCGCGATGTTCCCATGATGGCCGCCCGTTTACTCAACAGGGGCATTCATCCCGAGCTCCTCGTAAGCAGTACCGCGAAACGTGCAGCTACTACAGCCAAAGGGTTCGCTGCCGTGCTGAATTATCCTGAAAAAGCCATCGCGTGGAAGCCTGAACTCTATCTTCCCGAACCGGATATTTTCACGCAGGTGCTCACACAACTTCCCGACACCGCAACCACCATCGCGCTCTTCTCCCATAATCCCGGCATCACTTATTTCGCCAACAGGTTTTCAGGCGTGAACATCGACAATATGCCCACCTGTAGCATGGTTGCCGCCAAAACAAACATACTTTCCTGGAAGGATTTTGAAGAACGCTCCACGAAGTTCTGGTTTTTTGATGCGCCTAAGCATCCGTTTTTTTCCTGAAAGTCGCCAGAAAAACACCGGTAAATATGAGTAAAGCGGACAGTATCTTGTAAGGAGTAAGCGCCTCTCCCATAAAGATCATGGCGATGAGGGCGGCAAATACCGGTTGAGAATAAATGTATGATCCGGTAACGGAGGCGCCGAGGTACCGCACGCCGTACATATTAAAAAGATATGCCAGGAAAGTTGCGCCCACCACGATGAACGACAATGCGGCCCAGGCTTTCGGGGTCAGCGCGGTCCAATCGGTATGCGAGAAATCGTTCCATCCGATGGGGATGATGAACAAGGCGCCGAACGTGAATATCCAACGGATGATCTTTACCGGGGAATAGGCTTCCATTAAGGGCTTCACCAACACAAGATAGAACGCGTACGACGCGGCGTTCAGGAACACGAGCAGGTCGCCGAGCAATATGTCTGAGCCGGAGGCGGAATTGTCTTTCTGCAACACCAGCACCACCGCGCCCGAAATACCCAATGCCAGCCCAAGTAGTTTCAGGAATGTAACGCGCTCCTTCAGCAGCCAGGCGGCGATCACGGTAATGAGGATCGGGGTGCTGAGCATCAGCAAAGAAGCGTGGATAGGACTGGTTAGCGATACCCCTTTAATATAGAAGATCTGGTTGATGGCCACGCCCGTCAGTGCGCAGGTGATGAAGCGTGGGATATGTTTTTTCTGAATGCCGGGATCGGTTGGTTTAAAGAGAAAAAGCAGCCAGAAAAGGAGCAGGCTCACCGCGATTCTTACCACATTCAGCGAAAGTGGCTGGATGAATGCGGGCGTAATGATCTTTACGATGCTGAAAGTAGCGCCGAAAATGAGGTTCGCCGCTATAACAGCCAGGTGCGCCATCAGGGTTCCCTTCTCTTTTTGCAACATGGCGCAAATATACGGCACGATCAATTCAGCATCAGACTATTCACCCATTGTTGCAATATCGTTTCCCATCTGGAAGATAAATGGATGGAACCGGTGTTTTCACGATAAAATGTTTCCGCTTTTTGAACCGCGTCCTGCAAGTGAAAATCTTTCTGTGAGGTGCTGTAAAACAACCCTTGTTCCGAAAGGTGTCTGGCGAGGTATTCCTGTTCGGTTTGGCCGGGTGTGGGAACGAATAGTGCTTTCTTTCCGAGCGAAGCGAGGTCCATCACTGTAGTATAGCCGCTGCGCGCCACCACCATTTCCGATGCGGCAAGGAAGGAAGAAAGTGCGGTACTGTCGGCGAAATCCACCACATGCAGTTGTCCTTCTTTTACGATATGGTCACTCCCGTTTGCAATACCTCTTACCAGGAGCATTTCCCCCTGCAGCCGGGCAGATTGCCGCCTCACCATTTCTTCGAATATACTTCGCTGTGGTTCCGGACCGGAGAGGAGGAAAAGAAACCTGTATAATGGTTGATTTGTATTTAATTGTTTCAACCGTGTTAGAGGACCACCATATATTGCGGGTACAGGTAACTTCCGTTCCGGATGAGCAAGTGTTCCGGCAAGCGATGGCGCCTCTTCGTTATCGGGTATCCATATCTGTTGGAACCGGCTGATCAGGTGTAAGTTCATCCTGGTGGCCAGTGCATCCACCGGTCCACCAAAAAGTGTTTTCAACGAGAGCTGATGGGTGATAAAAACGGAAGGTATTTTGGAATGATAACATCCAAAGCGGTTGTCGGAGATGATGCCATGCACCTGCCGCTTTTCCGCAAAAGCGCGAATGATTTCCCTTTCTTCTTTGATTTTTGTCAATATTTTCGGCATTCGCCCCAAAAATCGCCACCCCATAGCGTTGTTTCCATGCCCGTAACGGATACCATAAGAAGGCAGCAACAGGTGCTCGGTGCCGGGAAATTCCCGTTGAAAAACCTTTTCCGTTTCAGTTGTTCCGGCGGTAATTACTTCACAACCAATACTTTTGAGTATGGTAATCAGGGGGATGCACCTGGTGGTATGCCCTAAACCCCAGTCCATTGGCGCCACAAGGATTACGGGTTTGTAAGCGGAAACATGTAAAGAAGAAATATTTGGCAATTCTAACGAAATATATATCTTAGAAAATAGTTTACTTTGAAAAACCGAATTTATGACTAAAATGAACCGGTTGCTCCTTGGGGTGTTATTGATTAGTAGCATATCTGTAATGTCCTCCTGTTCCGCGAGCAAAAAGAGCAGCTGCGGTTGTAATGTCAGAAAGGGCATGGTTGGATATTAAATTCTAATGGTGTATGAGAGCTCCGAACCGAGATTTGCTTGTTCTAGTGAAAGATGAATACATGAACGAACAGGCCATCGAACATGAGGTGGAAAAACTGAATGAGATGCTGTATGATGCAGAATCCATTGACAGTTTTTGTGTCGCGCATGAAGTGATCGACATGAACAGGTATAAGATTGTGGAGAAGCCGCACCAGATCAGGAACATTATTCAGAAAAGAGACTTCAAGGCATTTGAGTTCATCTTCAATAAAAATTAAAAAGTAAGGGCCGTGAGAACGGCCCTTTTTTATTACTTCAGTTTTTGCAGCGCTTGTTTCAGCTTTTCCAGCATCGCTGGTATTTCTTCTTTTTTACAGGTGCCCACACTTAGCCTGTACCAGGGCGCACTTCCGGTACCGAAGAACTGGAACGGCACCAAAGCCAGTTTCGCCTCGTTCAATATATAAGCCGTAACATCCTGTTGGGTGTTCAGTTCAAGGCCATCGGCGGTGGTTTTACCCACGAGGTTGATTTGAACCGTAAGGTATATGGCGGCTTGCGGTGCGATGGCATCTACGGGAAAACCTTGTTGTTTAAGATCAGCGAATCCTTTATAGATACCTGTAAGCCGTTCTTCCAACTCTTTTTTAAAGTGTTCTAGGTAAGCGTCCACTGCTTCCGGTTGGTTCAGGAAAGCCGCGGTGGCTTTCTGCTCCGCCATCGGGCTCCACGCGCCTACGTGCGAAAGGATGGATTTCATTTTTGCGATCACAGGTGCGGGTCCCAGCGACCAGCCCACCCTTACGCCTGTGGCCGCGAATGCCTTGGAGACGCCGTCCACGAATATGGTGCAGTCTTTCAGTTCGGGGCGCAGGGAAACTGGGTTGTAATGTTGGGTATCACCGTAAGTAAGTGTCCAGTACATCTGGTCGAACATGATGTACAATTTTTTATCGGATGGGCCCCTGCGTTTGTTTTCCGCTATCACGAGGTCGCATATTTTTTCAAGCGCATCTTTAGAGAACGTGGTGCCGGTAGGGTTTTGCGGAGAACAAAGCGCGATCAGCGTGGCGCCTTCAATATGTGGCGCGATATCTTCCGCTGTGGGCATGAAGTTGTTTTCCGGCTTCGCCTGGATAATGCAATGCACGCCTTCATTGAAGTGCACGTAGTGGTTATTGTTCCAGGACGGTACGGCGTAAATGATCTTGTCGCCCTTATCTACAATGGCCCGGTAAAGCGTATAGATCAGCGGACGGCCGCCGGCCGCAACGAGAATTTCATTGTCTGCGTAATCAATTCCTTCTTTCCTTCGTATGAAATCACCGATGGCACGACGCAGGTCGGCTTCACCATCCGCCGCGGGGTAATTGGTGAGGTGCTTTTTGTAGGCGTTATGAATTTCTTCTTCCAGGACCTGTGGTATCGGGAAGATATTCGGGTCAAAATCACCGATGGTGAAATTGTAGATGTTCTCGCCCTGTTTCATTTTTTCCCGGATATCTCCGGCCAGCTTCACAATTTCTGATCCGATCAGTGTTTCAGCCAGATGGCTCAAA
Organism: Parasegetibacter sp. NRK P23; assembly: GCF_023721715.1. Taxonomy (NCBI): domain Bacteria; kingdom Pseudomonadati; phylum Bacteroidota; class Chitinophagia; order Chitinophagales; family Chitinophagaceae; genus Parasegetibacter; species Parasegetibacter sp. NRK P23. Next base: position 1,309,205 of record NZ_JAMDLG010000001.1, on the reverse strand, counting down.
GTAGGTTGCATCAAAGTGTTTTTAGTTCGGTTAGGCGCAAAAAAGCGCGCCGGGCAATTTACATATTACCGGCGCGCTTCAAAAGAAAAAATGGATGTATAGGCTGTTTCGCTGGATGATCCCGGTTATCGGAAGAACCTGGGTTTACCGCTTTCCACCAGTGCCTGGTAAGCTTTTAATGGTCCGCTGGCCCATGCGTTAACTTTCTTTACCCATGCCGCTATTTTCAGTTCCGCTTCTACCACTTGTTGTTCTTCGTAAGCGCCGGGTGCCAATGGCCGGGCGGTGATCGCCTGGTTGGCTTCTGAAAGTTCGCTCATAATGGTTACCTGCGGCACATTGCCGTAGCCTTGTCGTTCACGTTGCACGCCATTCAGTTCTTCCCGGAAGGCTTTGATGTCGGCCGCCAGTTTCTTTCCTGCCGCAACGATAGAGTCAGCTACCGCGGTACGTTGTCCTGCGAAGGCCGCTTCCACTTTTTTCATGCTTTCTTCAGCGGCGGTCAGTTTTTCCATACCCGCCGAAAGGGAGTCGCCAGATTTCCGCAGCCTCGTGAGCATGGCGCGTTGTGCGAGTTTCACTTCGTTCCTGTTTCCTAACCGTGGATCGTCCAACAGGTTAATGGTGGTGGAATCTTTTGATCCGGCATATTCCAAAACGAGTTTGTAGGTTCCCGGAAGTGCTTGCCAGCCGCCGGGTTCAGCATTTCTTCCGCCACCCATTGCTCCTCCACGTCCGCCACCTCTGCCGGCAAATCCGCCGGGTGCACGGAATCCACGCTCTTCCATGCCCCAGTACCGCCTGTTCAGTCCGGAATCGGCGTCCCAGCTCAGGCTGCGGATGCGTTCGTTCTGCGCATTGTAAATGCTTACACGCACCATCGAATCTGCTTTTTCTTTCTTCGGAATATAATAGGAGATGGCCGCTCCGCGGGGACGGTTCTCGGCATCGTACAATCCCATCGTGCTCCATTCGTAGCCCGGCGCGTTTCTGAACTGCGCCTGTATGGCATCAGGTGCCGCGAATACTTTGAGGGCGGAAGCCGGGGACTTTCCTTTGCCCTGTGCCAGTCCACGCAAGGGCCTGATGTCATCAAGTACCCATAAAGCCCTTCCGAAGGTAGCGATCACCAGGTCGGCCTCTCTTTCCTGGATCGCAAGGTCGTAGGTAGATACAGAAGGATAGCCGTTCTTCCATTGGGAGAAAGTAGCGCCGCCATCCAGGCTCACCCAAAGCCCCTGTTCCGTACCCACGAAAACCAGGTTGGGTTCCACAGGATCCTGCAAGACCGTGAGCGCGTATCCGGTAACTTTTTTCTCATCTACAATGCGTGTCCATGTTTTGCCGTAATCCGTGGTGCGGAAAACATAGGGCTTCATGTCGCCGCGGCGGTAATCGTTGGCCACCACCCATGCTTCGCCCGCATTGTGCCTGGAGGCTCTGATCTGCGGTATCCAGCTTCCTGTGGGCATACCCGCTATTTTGTTTCTGAAATTCGTCCAGGTTTTACCACCATCGCGCGTAAGTTGAACATTGCCATCATCGGTACCCACCCACAACACCTCTTTCTCTTTGAAAGAAGGGGCGATGCAGATGATGGTATTGTAGTTTTCAGCGCTGGTGATGTCGAGGGAAAGACCACCGTTCTCACTCTGGTCCTGTTGTTGTTTATTGTTGGTGGTGAGGTCCGGAGAAATCACGGTCCAGGTGGCACCTTTGTTGGTGCTTTTATGGAGCAGCTGGCTTCCGAAATAAATTGTTTTGGGATCGAACGGATCCTGTGCTATGGCGGCGTTCCAGTTGAAACGCAGCACGGTGTTGGTATCCGGGGAAAGGGGTTTGATGTTCCAGCGTTCGCCTGTGGGGATATGGTACCTGCCCACGCTGCCGCCCTGGCTCATGGCGTACACCCAGTTGGGATCTTCCGCGTCGGGCATCATATCGAACCCGTCGCCACCCCATATACTTTGCCAATAGTAGTTTTTAATGCCGCCATTGATCCAGGTATAGGCCGGGCCGTGCCAGGAGCCATTGTCCTGCATGCCGCCCATTACATTGTAGGGCATTTGATTGTCTACTGCGATATGGTAGAATTGTCCTACGGGAAGTTTTTCATCGAACTGCCAGGATTTTCCGCGGTCGCGGGAAATGCCGATGCCCCCGTCGTTGCCGTCCAGTACGAAGTTTCCGTTATTGGGATTGATCCAGAAAGCGTGGTGATCGGGGTGAATTCCGCTGTAGGGCAGCACCGTACTGAAGGATTTGCCCCCGTCTTCGCTCACGGCTACCTGTTGGTAGATGAGCCAGAGCCTGTTCTCGTTCTGCGGATCACAGAATATTTCCTGGAAGTAAAATGGGCGGTTGGTGACCCATTGCGGGTCGCTGTTCACGAGGGTCCAGTGTTTTCCGCCGTCATCGGTCTGGTACAAACCATTTTTTGTGGCTTCCACCAGGGCGTAAATGCGGTTGGGGTTGCTCCGTGAAATGGTAAGGCCAATCCTGCCGTAATCTCCTTCGGGTAATCCGTGTTCTTTTCCCAGTTTCTCCCATGTTTTTCCACCGTCGAAGGTGAGGTAAAGACCACTGCCTTTACCGCCGCTTTTAAAACTGTAGGGCGTACGGAAATGTTGCCACATGGCCACCAGTAACTTATTGGGGTTGGATGGGTCCATCACCATATCGCCTACGCCTGAGCTGTCGTTGGTATAGAGGATTTTATTCCAGGTGGTACCGCCGTCGGTTGTTTTGAATACGCCCCGTTCGGGGTGCGCTGCAAACGGGTTGCCGATGGCGCCCGCATACACGGTATTGGGCGACTGCGGATCAATCAGTACCCGGTGGATGTTCCTGGTTTTTTCCAGGCCCATACACTTCCAGGTATTGCCCCCGTCAAGGGTTTTGTAGATGCCTTCTCCCAGGCTCACGGAATTCCGGGGGTTACCCTCGCCCGTGCCCACCCATACTACCGAAGGATTGTTTTGCTGAATGGCTAAGGAGCCGATGTTGAGGATGGGCTGATCGTCGAAGACCGGCGTCCAGGCCGCACCACCGGAGGTGGTTTTCCAAACCCCGCCCGAAGCGGCGCCCACATAAATGGTGTTGGGGTCGGAAGCGAGTGCATCGATGGTGGTGATACGACCACTCATTCCTGCCGGGCCGATGTTTCTCGGTTTCCAGCTTTTCATGGCCGCAGGTGAAACCTGTTGCGCCTGCGCGCCGGCAAATAGGAAAACAAGGGCCACAGAATGGCGCAAATTTCTCATGTGTTTGGTTTTTGATCTGAAAGAAGGTACAATTTAAATTAAATTCATCCATCCCGCAAAGGTTCCCATCGATTAACGTCTAAACACCAACATCTTAGTTTTTATAGTAATTTGCCCACAAATCAACAATTGAACATGAACAAACACCTTAAAGTAGCTACTTCACTGCTGATCGCAGGGGTTGCCGTTTCCTCTTTCGTGGCCGGTCCCGTTGTTCCCGCAAAAAAAGTTCAGACAACAGCATCTGCCCAGACACCTATCGTTTGGAAACTGGACAAGTCCCATTCCGGCGTGAAATTCACCGTTACCCACCTGCTGGTTTCAGAAGTGGATGGTAACTTCAAAACGTTCGACGGCACTTTCGAACACACCAAAGAAGATTTCTCCGACGCGAAGATCACCTTCACCATCGACGCGGCTTCCGCCAACACCAACAATGAAGGACGCGACAACCACCTCAAAAAAGCTGATTTCTTCGACGTGGAAAAATACCCCACCATCAAATTTGTAAGTACTTCCTTCAAGCCCGCCGGTGGAAAGAAGTACACGCTGACCGGTCAACTGACTGTTAAAGACGTTACCAAAACAGTAACGTTCGATGTTACCTACAATGGACAAAACAGTACCGCCCGCGGCGTAAAAGCCGGCTTCAAAGCGACTACCACCATCGACCGCACTGAATACAACATCAAAGGCGGCGGTGCCGCTGTAGGAGATGATGTGGATGTGACCGTGAACATCGCGCTCGCAAAAGCTTAATCGCTGACGACATAAAACAAAAATGGGGCATACCGGAAGGCGTGCCCCATTTTTATTTGTAATTATCTTATCAGAACCTGAAGTTTCTTACCTGTAATCCGCCAGAACCTTCTATTTCCAGTACTTTCGGCGAGGCATATCCTTTTTGCCCGATACTTAATTTGTTGGGGCCTTTCTGCAAAGGAATCCTGGTGTATTCAATAAATGCGGGGAGGCTTTGCCAGTTACGGGTGTCGGCTTTTTCCGAGGCAAGGGCCAGCGCCTGGAAAAGCAAGCCTACTGCGGCGCCCACGGCTTCGGCGTTCTCTTCTTTTTTGTTTTCATCTTTTTTCTTGCTGTTGCTTTTGGCGATGGATTCACTAGCGGCCCGTGCACCACTTTCCGCGAGTTTCTTAATGGCCAGTCGTGTGAGCGCGGCAGTTATATCCTTTAACCTGCGTTCTTTCATCGTTTCTATAGCCACGGCATTGATGTTCTGCACCATTTCCGGCTGATAACCCTGCTCGTTCAGAGAGATGACTCCATTCGATGGCGTGGAACTGGTTACCATGTATTTCGGCAGTGCCACACGGAAAGTGCGCAGGTCGCCGATGTCAGTGCTGTTGTTGTTGTAACGCGCCACATCAAAAGGAATATTGAACGCACCTGTCGGATCCGTAAAAAAGAAAGCGCCTCCCGCTCCTTTCACGAGGGAAAAGAACAGGTTCTCTTCTTCTTTCACGGGAGCCCGGCCACTTTCCATGAACACCACCAATGCGCCGCCTTCCGGAGCTTTGGAGGGATCATATGTCATGCCGAACATTTTTTCAAAACGTTCCTGCTCAGTGGTGAAACCATTGGCGTGCGCGGTTCTTAGTAAATCTTCCTTTAGTTGCTGCGGGATGGTGACGCCGTACCAGGTGCTGTCTTTCTGCGTGAGGTAAGTTTCCACGGCATTCCGGTAGGAGATGAACGCGTTGTTCATGTCTCCGGCTGATTCATAGATGATACCCTGGAGGTTCAGTGAAAAAGCGTCTCTGCTGTAGCGGTTCTCTTTTTCATTGGTCTGATCCATCTGGTCGTTGGTGGCCAGCGAAATACGGCGGGCTTCCACCAGCGCTTCTTCGGTTCTGCCAAGATAGGTGTAGTTCAGGGCCTTGTAATAATGCAGCATGAAACGTTCGAAAGGTTCGCCGCGATAAGTTTGCATCATCGGGTTAAGGATCGTTCCTTTGGTAACATCGGCGGCATCTTTGTACCGGATTTCCGCGATGCGGTCCGCTTCATTGAGGAAGCGGTTGCTACTGTCGTAGAGTCCCATCAGGTGGGCCATACGGCCTTTTTCGGCATAATACAGGAACAGGTTCCTGGGTTTTTGCAGAAACTTAATATCATCCAGTGTTCGGAAGGCGTTGTTGAAACGGCCGGCTTCCATCTGTGAATAATACTTTTGTATTTTCTGGTTGTAACTCCCGCAGGAAAACAAGAAAGGTACCAACACCAGGAGTGCCGGTACCCTTGCTATCGTAAATAACAATCGCATGGGAAATGCTTTTGCGGGCGTTAATTTTTCACGTATTTGGCGATCTTCTTATCGCCAATCCACACTACTTCGTTGGTTTCAATATTGGTGAGCTCAAGGTTCACCTGGTAGTACACCACTTTCTTTCTTTTGTGGGAATCCACGATGGAGTTGATGGAGCCTTGCAGGATATAATCCGCACCGTTCTCCAGGCCGAATTTCTTCATGGTAGAAGCTGACGCGTTGGTTTGCTGGTCGGCTTTTTCAGCGCGCAGTTCTTCCCTTTTCTTTCCGCCCTGCACCAGGCCCACTTTATTGCTGCTGATGAAACTTCTTTCCACATCTTTCACGAAGGTTTCGGCTTCAATATGTTCGTGGCTCTTGTTCTGTACCATACCTACAATCACAACGGGTTTCTTTCCTTTGGCCTGCATGTGGTTGGTGACCCAATCGGCACGGAGTACATCTCCGGTCATTTCTTCTGCGGTGAGCCTTGAATCGGTATTGTTCCAGCGGCCGCTGAGGTCAATCTGTTCTGAACTGTCGATACGGGTTACGTTCCTGCTGCAGGAAACGAAAGAGAGTGCTGAAGTAGCGAGCAATGTTGCGTAAAGAAAATTTTTCATGAGCTGTACAATTAAGGATCTGGGTTCAATTAACTGAACGTATAATTAAATGTTGATTTGAAATTTAGCTTATCTGAACATCCAATGCCAGAAGAATGGGGATCCGATGGTGCCCCAGGTTACCGGGTTGTTCCAGGAGTTACGGTAAGGCCGGTAGTAGTAATTGTTGAAACGGTTTCCACGGAAATAGTAATCATCGTAGTAACGGTTGTTCCAATTGTCGTAATTGTTCCACCTTATTCTTTCCAGCCTTCTTTGTTGCCGGAACTCACGGCGTTCTTCCCGCGCTTCTGCTTTATCAGCGAGGAAATCAATCGCCTTATAGGTATTTTGAGCCGTAGTAGACTGGTAACTATTCAACGAGTCGGCCAGCTTCATGTATTTATCACGACTTTGAGCGAAGTTGGGATTCTGATCGGGCGCAAGGTTTTGGGCCATTGTCAGGGCGCCGGAACAAACCAGGAGTGCAGTGAGTAAAATACGGTTCATGATGAATGTATTTTGGTGATTAAGGATAGGACCAAAATTAATTCAAAGGTTACAATAGTTTCGTTAAATAAAGGCTTTTAAAGGTTAGTGAAGCGTTTTTAACAATGCCTTTCATTTGTTTGCCTGGTTTCCTGGGGAAACCTTTATGTTGTAAGAACGGGTTTTGCGGGGCATATTAAAATCCTGTATTACATTGTGGAAGGGGTTGCTCGTATCCTTTGCATTCATATAAATTACCATCTGGTCAATAACGCCAATATCACTTTGTCTTTGAAGCATTAATGCTTCTCTTTTAGTAGAATAATAAAAAACATCATAAAACTCAGGGAGAATATCATCTTCATAAACGCCTACCAGTGCAAAATCGAGGTAGTTGGCCGGTAACTTACGCCGGGCTTCAAGGTTTTTATCCTGACTAATTCTCTTACAGGTGTATATCAGATTTTTATTTCTATTTGGAGAACACAGGAGTATTAAACTGTCATTTTTGACTTGTTGTAAACACTGTAGTTTTTTTCCATTTCGTGCGCGCGCACCCATGTTTTTTCATCAGTATCCATGAAATAATACCCTCGAACATATTGGAACCGATATTCTCCGTGGGGCATTATTGGCTCAGATTTTTTAGCACCACATGTAACAAATAGAAGAGCAAGAATAAGGTTACAGAGGATTTTCATAGAATCGCCTTTGAAGTTGAGCAACGTTTGATGCCCTTCTTTTAATTTTATTGAGCTTGAAAAATTAATTCCTCATGATCCCGTGCGCAACGCCCTGAACGTAAAGCTCAGCGTTTGGAAATGGTAAATTTAATTGCATCCAATATCCTGCTAAACTTGGATCGGACAAGTCTACATTAATATTTGAAGGGGAGGATAAGATCGCATTCATATTAATTGTATAATCAGTTGGAGAATTTGCGACATAACTTATAGTCCAACCTCCTGATGCAGTACCTCCTACATTAACACCAGCCGCATCGAATCCTGCTGAAAACTCCATATCCACAGTTGCCGATTTGGCCATTGTCCTTTCTTCCATAAAATGAGCATAGGCTCCAGCTTCACAGGTGCCTGATGTTGTTCCCTGAGAAAATCCCGTATAAGCACAAACATAGTTGCTTATGGTGCCCAGCTTAGTATACATAGATACTGGGGTTAATGTTGCGGTTAAAAGGTGAAGGTGTACCAGCCTTTATTTCGGCTAAAGTTCTTTTGTCAGTAGTGATACTTATAATTTGGGGAGAAGTCTCAGAAAGATTTTGTTCAGGGGCACGTTGAGCACCAGACTGTTTTTTACATGCTGAAAAGATGTAGAATAAACCGATAAGATAGAGGTATACGCTTTTTTGCATAAGAAAGGTTTAAGGTTAAATATCGAGTGAATGCTAATTCTAAATTAGCCAAGCACAAGCTTACTTATTTATTTGATAAGAAGCAAATAAAAAGCCTATTACAGGGAGTAATAAGCTTTTATTTAAACATGAACTATTTCTTCTTTTCAAAATCCAATATCACACCGTTAATACAATAACGCAAACCCGTAGGCGGGGGACCATCTTCAAATACATGCCCCAGGTGAGCCTTGCAACGTCCGCATTGTACTTCCGTCCGCACCATTCCGTGAGAATGATCCGGGGTGTAAATGATAGAACCTTTGCTCACCGGCTCATAAAAACTTGGCCAGCCGCAGCCGCTTTCAAATTTGGTATCGCTTTTAAAAAGCGCGTTTCCGCAGGCGCGGCAATAATATGTGCCAATCTCTTTGGAGGTTTCGTATTTACTGGTAAAGGGCCTTTCCGTTCCCTTCATCCTGGCGATCTGGAACACATCGGTTGGAAGGACTTTTTTCCATTCTTCTTCGGTCATTTCAACTTTTGAGGAATCTGTGCGGGAATAGGACGCTATCTTTTTTTCTTCTGATTGCATGGTGGAATCTTTTTTGGGCTTTTGCTGGGAATACGAACATTGTGCGAACAACAAAGGTACCAGCATTAAGGTGGTGAATTTCATTCCTGTAAATTTAAACAATGATAACAAACATACGGAAGGGTGGTTCGGAGAGATGTTGCAAAGAAACTTCTTTAACAGAACCTTGAAATCAGCAGTTGAATTTGAAAAATATCAAACAAATCCAGTGATTTTTAGAGTAATGAGCAAGGCCGTTTGATTTTCTGATGGTTTATGCAACTATAAAACTAAAAATGTAACCTTTTTTTAATCAAGTTCGGGTATATTTGTCCACTCAATCTGCAAGTTAAAAACATGTTCAATTTAATTCTATTCGGCCCTCCGGGCAGTGGCAAGGGAACGCAGTCTGAAAACCTGATAAAGAAGTACGGGTTAAAACACCTGTCTACAGGGGATATCCTGCGCAGTGAAATTGCGGGACAAACGGCGCTTGGACTGGAAGCGAAAAGTTTCATGGACAAAGGACAACTCGTTCCGGACGAAGTGGTGATCGGTATGATCAGTTCCGCCCTGGAAGCGAATCCTGAAGCAGCCGGCTTTTTATTTGATGGTTTCCCCCGCACCACAGCACAGGCTGAAGCGCTGGATAAGTTGCTTTCGCTCAAAAAAACAGAGATCGCCGTGGTGCTCGCCCTGGAAGTGTCTGAGGAAGAACTCGTGAAACGCCTGCTGAACAGGGGAAAAACCTCTGGAAGAAGCGACGATACCAGTGAAGAAATCGTACGTGCGAGAATTGTGGAATACCACGCGAAAACTTCCGCCGTAGCCGACTACTACCGCCAATTTGATAAGGTGGAATCCATTAAAGGTGAAGGCTCTGTGGACGAAATCTTCGATGCACTTTGCAAACAAATAGATGTCAGAATGGAAGAGGCCATCTGATCATTTTATACATTACTTAAAAAGCGTATCGTTACCGATGCGTTTTTTTTATGCCTGTATTCTCCCGATAGCCAACTCCTATTCCCTTAAAAAGTGCTTCCTTTCTAATCAAGGGGCTGCGTCGTAGCGCCGTCGCGAGCAATAAATCACAAGCCACACAACATGCGCTTTCCAGAAAAGCCTCCGTGAAATCACCCTTAATTCAACGGGGAAAAAACCGAACACCGCGTAAAATATTACGGCGTACCACACCGGAAAACAACGTCGGTGGCACCGACCACCCGGAATTTCTCCCCATTCCTCCGGTTTAACAAAATCCGGCATACACCGTTTTAACACCCCCTTCCCCACCGAAAAACACCCTCCTGTATTTTGTCATTCCGGGAAATGCTACTTTCGGGTTGGTGAAGAAAGTCGCGGGGTTGATGGAACAGATATCACCATCAAACCCGGGAAGGAGTATATTTAAGAAGAAAATTTGCCGTATGATTATTCAGAATTATGTTTCAGGGAAATGGATACCCGGTGAAGACCAGGGCCAGCCACTTTTTAATGCTGTGGATGGAACCTTGATAGGGCACGCCTCTACAAAAGGAGTGGATATGAATGCCGTTTTACAATATGCCCGTTCAAAAGGAAATACCGTGCTCCGCAAAATGAGTTTCCAGGAGCGGGGCAGAATGTTGAAAGCGCTTGCGGTCCATCTTCAGGAAAAAAAGGAGAAGTTTTACGAAGTAAGTTACAAAACAGGCGCTACCCGCGCCGATAGCTGGATCGATATCGAAGGTGGAATCGGGAACCTTTTCTCTTATGCTTCTTTAAGGAGAAAGTTGCCTGATCTTCCCTATTGTACCGATGGCGAAACCCATATGCTGGGTAAGGCCGGACAATTTTCCGCGCAGCACCTGCTTATTCCCAAAACCGGTGTGGCGGTGCACATCAATGCATTCAACTTCCCCGTGTGGGGCATGCTTGAAAAGATCGCCGTAAACCTGCTGGCCGGAATGCCCGCTGTTGTGAAACCCGCCACTGTTACCTGTTACCTCACCGAGGTGGTGGTTAAAGAGATCATTGCTTCGGGTATATTGCCTGATGGCGCCCTGCAATTGTTGTGTGGCAGCGCCGGTGACCTGCTCGATCACCTGGAGGCGCAGGATGTGGTCACCTTCACCGGATCCGCGGTTACAGGAGTGAAATTAAAATCGCATCCGCGCATACTTGCTGAGAATGTCCCCTTTAATATGGAAGCGGATTCCTTAAACTGTCTGGTACTTGGTGCTGATGCTACGCCCGGAACCCCGGAATGGGAACTCTTTGTAAAGGAGGTGCGGAAAGAAATGACGGCGAAGGCGGGTCAGAAATGTACGGCCATCCGAAGAATATTCGTTCCTGAAGCGCTGATGGAAGCCGCGTGGAAAGACATTGGCACCGCTTTACAGCAAACCACTATCGGCAACCCGTTGAATGAAAAAGTACGCATGGGTGCACTTGCCGGACAGGCGCAACGGGAGGAACTCAAACAGCAGGTACAAAAACTTTTGAAGCAGGCTGAACTGGTTTATGGAAACATGGAGGAAGTTACCGTGGTAGATGCTGATCCGCAAACTGGCGCTTTTGTAAGTCCTTTGTTATTAATGAACAGGACACCATTCCAGTCTCAAGCAATACATGAGGTGGAGGCTTTTGGACCGGTAAGTACCATTATGCCCTACAAAGCATTGCCCGATGCTATTGAACTGGCAAGGATGGGAAAGGGATCACTGGTCTGCTCTGTGGTCACGAATGACCCAGGGATCGCAACGGATTTTGTGGTGGGGGCGGGAACACACCATGGGAGGATATTGGTATTGAACCGGACCTGTGCCAAAGAAAGTACCGGTCATGGATCGCCATTACCGCTGCTGGTGCATGGAGGTCCGGGGCGTGCCGGGGGAGGAGAGGAAATGGGAGGATTGCGCGGTATCAGGCATTATATGCAGCGGGTGGCCGTGCAGGGCGCGCCGGAAATGCTGACGGCCATAACAGGAACTTATCAGCCCGGCAGTCCTGGTAAAGAAGATGAAAAGCACCCGTTCAGAAAATATTTCGAAGAACTGGAAATCGGAGACACACTGGTTACACACAAAAGAACAGTAACAGAAGCGGATATCGTGAACTTCGCGAATGTTAGCTGGGATCATTTTTATGCCCATACCGATCATACATCCCTGGAAGGAACTTTGTTTGAAAGGCCGGTGGCGCACGGCTATTTTATCCTGAGTGCCGCGGCCGGGTTATTTGTGGATGCGAAGAAAGGCCCGGTGATGTTGAATTATGGCTTAGAGGAATGCCGTTTTCTGAAGCCGGTTTATGCAGGAAGCACGATCGGTGTAAAACTAACCTGTAAAGAAAAACTAAGGCAGGAAAAAAAGGAACCTGGCGACACCGCCAGGGGCATCGTAAAATGGCTGGTGGAGGTGAATGATGAACTGAATGAGCCTGTGGCCATCGCAACCATTTTGACCATGGTAATGTTAAAAAATCAGGAAAGCTGGTAAATGATCCGGCGAATTTGTAAATTATTATCAAAATGGCAACCTATGATACAGACAATTCAGGACGGACATGTTAAGGTGGAAACCGAACACGGCATCACCACCATAGAATTTTATCATCCACAGGGAAACGCACTTCCTTCCAAAATTCTGCATGAACTGGCTGTGGCAGTTTCGGCTGCGGGAAGTGATGCCGGTACGAAAGTGATTATCCTCCGTTCGGAGGGAGAATCGGTATTCTGTTCCGGCGCTTCTTTTGACGAACTGGCGAATATCAGAAATGAAGAAGAGGGAAGAAGGTTTTTCACAGGGTTTGCGGAAGTGATCAATGCCATGCGCAAATGCCCCAAGTTCATCATTGGCCGCATACAGGGTAAGTGTGTGGGCGGAGGCGTAGGACTTGCGGCAGCCACCGACTATTGTATCGCCTGGAACAACGTGGATGTGAAACTGAGCGAACTGGCCGTAGGTATTGGCCCCTTCGTGGTGGGACCTGCGGTGGAAAGAAAAATAGGAACATCCGCCTTCAGCCAACTCGCGATTGATGCCACCCACTGGCGCAATGCAGAGTGGGCCAAACGAAAAGGCCTCTTCGCTGAAGTGCATGAAAGCATCGAAAATATGGATGAGTCAATTGCACGTTTGGCGAACACCTTATCCCATTCTTATCCGGAGGCTATGCGGGAGATGAAGAAAATCTTCTGGAAAGGAACCGAGCATTGGGATGAACTGCTGAAGGAGCGGGCGGCGATCAGCGGCAGACTTATCCTGAGCGAGTATAGTAAAATTGCTATTGAGAAGTTTAAAACTGCCGTCAAGGCAAGTTGATAAGCCTTTTTCTTAGATGAATTGCAAAGGAAACGCAAAAATTTTGAGATGAACGGAAAACTATTTCTTGATTTCCGATAAATATCTAATTTCATGACTCAATTAAGCAGTCATTTATAGGTTTTATAATCACGGAGCGGGGTTTCTACCCCGTTCTTCATTTGAAGCCTTTGGTTCTAATATTGAGTTTAAGAAAAACACTTTGTCCCGGATAGCCCTACAATGTGTACAAGTTGATTTTGATGGGTAGAGGTACGGCGTTTGTATTTCGGTATGCTGTTTAATAACCTTCTTCTTCTTAGAACAGCGAAATGCCTTTTACATAACTCAGCAAAACGCCGTTTTAAATAATCAGAGCAACAGCACTTCACATAAAATTTTCCCGATCTCGTAAAGGCATTTTCCCGATTCTGTAAAGCTTCCGGTAGAACTATGCGCAACTTCGCAGCCTGAAATGCTCCCCTGAATGAAAAAGCTGCTGCTTTCCCTGCTCACATCTTTGTTTTTTATAGACGTATCCGCGCAGAAAAAAGTGGATTCCGCCCAAACCAACGACCTCGTGGAAGTTGTTGTTCGTAGCGTAATCGACCTTGATGCGCGTAAAAATGCCGGTTCATCCAAACTCGTTTATACCAGTAAAGATTTTGAACGTTTCGAATTGACCACAATCGGGGATTATCTCCGCTCGCTGCCGGGTGTGGTAATGGACAAAGGAAACGAAGCTAAAGATGTAAAATTCAGAGGATTAGATAAAGAGTACACCCAAATACTCATAGATGAAGAAAGGATTCCGGACGGCGGCGAAAAAAGAGAGTTCCAGGTGGATCGGATTCCCCTGAACATGGTTGAGCGGATCGAAATTCTTCGCACACCCACCGCCAATATGGATGCGCAGGGGATGGCAGGCAGTATTAACATCGTTTTGAAGAAGGCCATGCCTCACCCGACCCTCCGCCTGAACGCCAGCCTGGGAAAAGTAGAAGAACATGGAACGGTTTACGACAGCTACCTGCAATATGGCAACGCAATCGGCAAAAACGCCAGCTTCCTGCTGAATGGCGGCTACCAGACCCGCGAGGCGCCAAAGGCAAAAACAAAGGAATCTTTCAAGAACGGTGTGCTGCAATCCGGTGAAGATGAAATGGAATTGAAAAAGTACAAAGAAGCCAACTTTGCTCCCCGGCTCAACTGGAACATCGCTCCGAAACACAGTTTCAACTTCGACCCCATGTTATTGTATTCACAGGAAGACAAAGGAGTTACAAAACCCGCCTATAAATATTCCGCGAATAAAATAGATACTACTTCCCAGGCCGACAACGAAGTAAAGGACCGCACCGGCTGGGCACTGCGGGCAACTTATACTTTCCGGCCTTCTGAAAAACATGTCTTCACTTTCCGCCCCATCTATCAGGCTTACGAAGAACAAAAAGATAAGACAGCCTTCAAATATAACAACAAAGGTGTGGAAACCGAGGCCACTACTGAAACAGAAGATAAATCGGACCGCGAATTCATCAACCGTGTTACCTACCAGTTTTTAGGGAACAAACACAGTGTCCAGGCCGCTATCGAAGCGGGTCAAAAGAAAAGGGAGCGTTCGAAAGCTAAAACAAAGAACGGCGCACCGGATAAAATTGGGGTAAAGGATTTGTATTTCGCCGAAGAGAACCGTGTAAACGCTTACCTGATGGATGAATTCTGGATCGCCCCGAAACATTTTATCACTCCGGCCATTCGTTGGGAGTACACCAATGGAAGCAACACTTCTTACTTCAAAGCTGATTCCGGAAACGATACCGCGGTTGCCAGAAGCAATAACTACAATACCCTGAATCCCTCGCTCAATTACCTCTACAACATTTCCAACAGCCTCAATTTCAGGTTGGGCATGGCCAGAACGGTACGCCGTCCCCAGTTCGACCAGCTTACACCTTTCCTTGAAGAAAAGAAGGGAACCATTGCTGAACCCGATAATGCCGGTAACCCCCTGCTGGAGCCGGAAACTTCTTTGGGTGGTGATGCCGGACTTGATTTCTTCTTCGGAAAAGAACAGAAACTGGGCGTATTTGGCGTGAATGCTTTTTATCGCGACGTGAACGACTATATGGAATCGCAGGTGAACCTGGATGCCGCAACGAACAGGTTTGTGTCTAAAACCATAAACGCGGGAGATGGAAAAGTATGGGGTTTTGAATTTGATGCGCGTTACGCCATCACTGTAAAAGGTGTGGGGCAGTTCATCCCGAAAGCGAATTACTCCATCCTCCGCTCGGAAGTGCTGGACAACAAAACAGGACAACTCCGGAAATTCAAGAACCAACCGGATTATGTTTACAACATCGGACTTGAATATGTGATGAACAACCGCCGTTTCAGTATCGGGGCCAATTTCAACAAAGTACCCATCAACCAGGAACCCACCACCAAAGATGATGGCAGCTACGAAGTAAAGGAGAATACGGATATCCAACGGCTCGATGTGTTCCTCAATTACACGGTGAACAGAAAATTAGCCGTGCGGCTTGCCGGGCAAAACCTGCTTACCCAAACCAAAGAAGTAAGGAAATCAGTATACAATACCGCCGGAGTACTCACCAGTTACGATGTGGAAAGAGAAAATTACGCTTCAACGCTGATGTTAAGTTTACAATGGAACTTCAGATAATAGGCGCATACCCATGAGCAATAAAAAGAAGAAAGGGCCCACGCCCGCGAAAATAATTTCTGGCAAGCTTCACCTTTGGTTGGGGCTTGCCAGTGGTCTTATTGTATTTATCGTGAGCATTACCGGGTGTATTTATGTTTTTGAAGAAGAAATCCGGGAGAAGATGCACAGGGAGGTTTTATTTGTAGAACCCCAGGCGGGAAAATCATTCATAACAGCGGATGCGGCACTTGCAGCGGTAACCACTGCTTTCCCTGGCGAAAAACTGAAGCAGCTCCGGGTGTACAGCGAGCCCGACAGGGCCTGGCAGGTACACCTTGAAAAAGAGATGGCGGTAGCCATCAATCCTTATTCAGGGGCAGTGATCAGTAGGTTCAGTCGCCACGACTGGCTGCATACCGTTGAAAAGATACATACCTCGTTGCTGCTCGGTGAAGTAGGGAAATGGATCATCCGGGTTAATATCCTGATTTTCCTCGTGCTGCTTATTTCAGGTATTGTGCTCTGGTTCCCGGGCAATAAGGCGCGGCGGAAGCAATCGTTTAAAGTGAAATGGAATGCCTCCGCTAAACGCGTGAACTATGATTTTCACAATGTGTTCGGCTTTTACAGTTCGCTTTTTTTGCTGGTGATAGTATTCACAGGCATGTGGTGGTCGTTCGATTGGGTGAAGCGTACCGTTTATTTTGTTACGGGCTCTCCTTATGAAAAGAAAAAGGAAGATGAGAAAAAAAGAATGGAACCCGGAATGATGATGGCTGGAAACAATGTGTTCTATTCACCTGTTCTGGCTTATCAGGAAGCTTCCGCAAAATATCCGGGAGCCACTGAGACGCATATTAATTTTCCCCAGAAGAAGGGGGAGCCCATCAAATTAAAACTGCACTACCCCTACAAATGGTACCGCAAAACAAATGATATCCAGGTAGATGCTGTTTCAGGAAAAGTGGTTCGTGAAAACCTGTATGCGAATTATTCTGCCGGCGATAAGTTCAAACACAGTAATTATGATTTGCATACCGGTCGCTTCTTTGGCATGGGGGGAAAAATATTCGCCTTCCTGCTGAGTTTACTTGCCGCAAGTATGCCCGTAACCGGTTTCGCGATCTGGTGGGTCAGGAAAAAGAAGAAGTCTCCGGCTAAAAAGCCTGTTCCTGCAAATAGCGCTATTCCTGCATTTCAACCTGCAGGCGCATAAAAAATCCCCGCCCAATACGGGCAGGGATGCTTATCTTATTTTTCAATTATATATTCAGTCCGCCGCAGGCGCTCAGTACCTGCCCGGTGATGTACGAACTCATATCGGAGGCGAGAAACAGGGTAGTATTGGCAATCTCTTCTGTTTTGCCAAATCTGCCCAGCGGGATTTTTTTCAGAAAATCATCAGCCGCCGCGCCTTCTTTCAGGTAGTGGGTCATATCGGTTTCGATAAAGCCCGGGGCGATGGCGTTGCAACGGATGTTGCGGCTACCCAGTTCATGCGCCACACTTTTGGTGAAGCCGATGATACCTGCTTTACTGGCCGCGTAGCTCGCTTGTCCAGCGTTTCCGCGTATGCCGATGATGGAGCTCATGTTGATGATGCTGCCGCTTTTGGCTTTCATCATGGGGCGGATCACCTGCTTGGTCATGTTGAAAACACTGTTCAGGTTGGTGGCGATCACGTCGTTCCACTGGTCAACGCTCATACGGAGGAGGAGGTTGTCTTTGGAGATACCCGCATTGTTCACGCATACATCTACGGTGCCGAATTCCTTCATTACATCATTCACGAAGGTTTCACATTCTTCAAATACGCCTGCATTGCTGCGGTAGGCTTTTGCTTTTACGCCCATGCCTTTCAGTTTTTCTTCGAGCGCTGCCGCTTTTTCGGCGCTGCCTTCACTCACATAGGTAAAGGCGATGCTGGCGCCATGTTCGGCGAGTTTGAGGGCTATTCCTTCTCCGATGCCACGGGCGGCACCGGTTACAATGGCAACTTTGTTGTCGAGTAATTTCATCCGTTTTTGTTTTTGGTTCAGTTCATGACCGTGTGGATGCACGGTTTTAAATATCGGAATCCGGGGCCGAAAGTATGAAATATCTGAAGATGATCGGCAGGTGGAAACAGGTGAATTGGTATCCGCCGCCACTAAGCCTGTGCATGCAGCGCCATGATTTCGTCTATGTAGCACCTGTCGTTGGAGAGACGGGGTACCTTGTGCTGACCACCCAACTTGCCTTTTTCCTTCAGCCAACGGGTGAACAATCCTTTCGGAATGTTGTGCAGGATGGGCATACGCAGGGCCATATCTTTATGCCGCTTCGCTTCGTAATCCGAATTCAGGTTCTTTAAAGCGTTGTCCAGTTCGTAGGCGAAACGCTGAATGTCCTGCGGGGCCGCTTCAAATTCGATCAGCCATTCGTGGGCGCCATTTTCCGCATTGGAGAAATAAACGGGTGCCGCGGTATAGTCGTTCACTACCGCTCCGGTTCTTTCGCAGGCCATTGCGATGGCGCGATCGGTATTGTCCACCATAAGTTCCTCTCCGAAGGCGTTGATGTAATGTTTGAGGCGACCGCTTACTTTTATCCGGTAAGGATTTTTAGACACGAACTGAATAGTGTCGCCCAGCAGGTAGCGCCACAACCCGCCGTTGGTGGAAATCACCGGTGCATAGTGTTTGTTGAGTTCAACTTCGGGTAAGCCGATGGTTTGCGGGTGCTCCTTTCCATATTCTTCGATGGGCATGAATTCATAAAAAATGCCGTGCCGGGTGTAGAGCAACATGCCGTCATCATCCGGATGTGCCTGTGCCGCGAAGAAGCCTTCGCTGGCATTGTACATTTCGAGGTAGCGGATGGGCGCACCGATCAGTTTCCGGAACTGCTCACGGTAAGGCGTGAACGAAACGCCGCCGTGCATATACAGTTCAAGGTTTGGCCACACTTCTTTTACGGTAGACTTGCCGGAAAGTTCCAGTATCCTCCGGAAAAGCACCAATGTCCATGTGGGAACGCCGGAAATAGAGGTTACATTTTCGTTTAGAGTGCTCTGGGCCAGCATTTCGATCTTCGATTCCCATTCATCCATCAGGGCGATGGAAAGATCGGGCGTACGGAGCCAGTGCCCCCAGAAAGGAGTGTTCTGCAATAATACGGCGCTCAGGTCGCCATACGATATCGTATCGTTGAACTGGTTCACCTGGTGGCTTCCGCCCAGCACCAGTCCTTTTCCCGTTAACAGATCGGAATCGGGATGTGTGCTGTAATACATAGTAAGCACATCTTTCGCGCCCTGAAAATGTGTTTCTTCCAGGCTTTCCTTACTGATGGGGATGAATTTGCTTTTGTCGCTGGTAGTACCGCTGCTCTTCGCGAACCATTCCACCGGTGTATTCCAGAGCACATTTTCTTCTCCCGCCATCATCTTTTCGATGTAGGGTTTCAGGTCGTCATAGTCGTGAATGGGAACGGCCTGTTTGAAAGCTTTAACGGAGAAGAGTTTGTTGAAACCGTATTTCCTGCCGAATGTAGTGTACTGCGCGGCTGTAACAAGTTCCTGAAGTACTTCGCGCTGGGCGGCCTCAGGATATTGCATCCACTGTTCAATTTGCCACAAACGGAGCCTGGCAAGTCGTGATATGGCAGGACTTAAAATCCTCATACGGCAAAATAAATTTTAAATTCCGAATTCTGAATTTAAAATAGGGAATTGATGGAAATCTGCGCTGTGCGGATTAGTCGGGTATTTTAACCACATCGGGCATGGGCTCGTTGTTTTCGGGGGAAAGCAGGTAATCTTTCCGTTTCAGTTCGAAATTCCTTCCGAGGTAGAGGCGTTTCACCTGTTCGTCTTCGGCCAGTTCTTCGGCGGTCCCGTGTTTAAATATTTTTCCATCGATCAGGAGGTAAGCCCGGTCGCAGATCGAGAGGGTTTCGTTTACGTTGTGGTCGGTGATCAGGATACCGATGTTCTTGAATTTGAGCCGGGCCACCACCATCTGGATATCTTCCACCGCGATGGGGTCCACACCGGCGAAGGGCTCATCCAGGAGAATGAATTTGGGGTTTACCGCCAGCGCACGGGCTATTTCGGTACGGCGGCGTTCTCCTCCGGAAAGGGAATCTCCGTTGTTTTTGCGCACATGGTGCAGCCTGAACTCGGTTAAAAGATCCTCCAGTTTTTCTTTTTGTTCGGCTTTGGAAAGTTTGGTCATTTCCAGCACGGCTGAGATATTATCTTCCACGCTCAGTTTTCTGAAAACGGACGCTTCCTGCGGCAGGTAACCGATGCCCATTTGGGCACGCTTGTACATGGGGAGTTTGGTAATGTCCTCTTCTTCCAGGAAAACGCTGCCTTCATCCGGTTTGATGAGCCCAACTACCATATAGAATGTGGTTGTTTTCCCGGCCCCGTTCGGCCCGAGCAGTCCTACGATTTCTCCCTGTTTCACATCTACGGAAACATGATTCACCACTGTTCTGCTGCTGTAACGCTTTACAAGGTCTTTGGTATGGATGGTCAAACTCAAAATAAAATGATTGAATGGCAAAAATAAGGGATGGTGTTTATACGCTTTTCCTAAAATTCAACGTATTATAATAAATTAACTGTTTTTCTTGTAGGTTTGCCCCGTTAAAAACTGCACATGAAGGTAATTGACCATATCCGACAGGCCAAAGATACCCTGGTCTCATTCGAAATTCTTCCTCCTTTGAAAGGGAAGACCATCCAAAGTATTTACGACCATCTTGATCCGTTGATGGAGTTTAAGCCGTCCTGGATCAATGTGACCTACCACCGCGCCGAAACCATGTTCAAAAAGAAACTGGACGGCAGTTTCTCTAAAATAGAAGTCCGCAAGCGCCCCGGAACTGTAGCCATTTGCGCGGCCCTGCGCAACCATTATAACGTGGACACCGTTCCCCACCTGATTTGTGGCGGTTTTACCAAAGAAGAAACGGAGAACGCGTTGATAGACCTGAACTTCCTCGGCATCGACAACGTGCTGGTGTTAAGGGGTGATGCCGCTAAAAATGAGGCCTCCTTCGAACCACATCCCGGAGGGCACCGCTACGCCATCGACCTGATGCGCCAGATATCCAACCTGAATACAGGGATTTACCTGGAGGAGGATATTCAGAACGGAGGTAAAACGAATTTCTGCATGGGCGTGGCAGGCTACCCCGAAAAACATTTCGAGGCCCCGAATCCGGAGATCGATATGGAATACCTGAAGAATAAAGTAGAGGCGGGTGCAGAATACATTATGACCCAGATGTTCTTCGATAATAAAAAGTATTTCAAATTCGTGGACGATTGCCGTGCCGCGGGTATCGAAGTGCCTATCATCCCCGGGTTGAAACCACTGACCACCAGGAAACAACTCACCGTACTGCCCCGTGTTTTCCATATTGATCTTCCTACAGAACTCAGCCTGGAAGTCATGAAGTGTAAAACCGACGCTGAAGTGGAGGAAGTGGGCACCGAATGGCTGCTGAACCAATCCCGGGAGTTGAAAAAGAACGGCGTACCCGTATTGCACTACTACACTATCGGTAAACCGAAAGTGGTGTATAATGTGGTGAAACAGATTCAATAGGAACTACCGGTTCTGTAAAATAAATTGGGGGCGAGAATATCGCCCCCATTCCTTTTGTAGTAGTTCTGCTTTTATATTATTCAAAGCCGGGATCAGAGCCCACAGGCCGGTATCGGATCACGTTTCTCTTTAGGCAGAAACTATGCCAACTACTTTCCTGCGTTTCCGAAAAGTTGCTTTCTTTCCTTTTCATGGACGGTAACGGGGTATGCTTTTTCAAGTTTTTTCACCCATTCATCTTCCAGAAATTGCTGGTAATCGTTTAGTACAAACCCCCGGGCCTCATCGAAGTTACGTGGGTGTTTTTCCGGATACAGTTTAAAAATGTAGGCAAACAGCACTGTGCCATCGGCCTGCAGTACCTGTTCTGTAAAGCCCTTTTCTTTCAACGGGGCATTGCCGCTGATGGGCAGTTGCGTCAGTTCCATTTTTGCGGAATCCGCTGTGGCCCTTCCTTCCATGCCATCTGTAATTTGCTGCCATTGCCCCGGGTTGGCCGTTATCTTTCTTTTCAGTTCACCGGCGGCCATCTGATCGGTGCAGGTGAGCAACACGGCTTCCGCAGAAGGTTCCCAGAAATATTTCTCCTTGTTTTGCTGGTAGAACCTGACCAGGCCGGAACTGTCTGCGGATGATTTGTTCCATACTTCCTGCTGCATGATCTCAAAAAGCATATTGCCCTCTTTGAACTCCCTGAACTGTTCGGCGAAGGCGGGCTGAAATTCCTCCAGGTGGTCCCGGTAATATTGCATGGCCTCGTAGCGGCGCATGGTTTCCAGCAACTCGGGATAGGATTTGGGTTGTTCCTGGTTGTTCAGTGGATTCCTGGCCACACGTATGTACCTGCACCATTCCAGTGCGTCCATTGTTCGGCTACCGGTAGACAAAACCGGGGTGCGTGTGCTGATTTTATTGTGGGG
The DNA here is from genome assembly GCF_023721715.1 of Parasegetibacter sp. NRK P23. Taxonomy (NCBI): domain Bacteria; kingdom Pseudomonadati; phylum Bacteroidota; class Chitinophagia; order Chitinophagales; family Chitinophagaceae; genus Parasegetibacter; species Parasegetibacter sp. NRK P23. The sequence goes on along the minus strand of NZ_JAMDLG010000001.1, from coordinate 1,287,180 downwards.
TACAATGGTATCGGTCTGAAGGTTCTTTTCAGAAAAATCGAAAAGGTCCTTTTCAGGAACGAGTAGCTTACTGCCCGCCTTTCTGATCACCATATCAATGAGTGCATCCCTGGCTTGTTCGGAGCGGCTATCCTGGTAAATCTGCTGGCGGATGGATTCCACATACAGCGGATCCGCACTGATAACAGAACGTGGGATCAGCTTCATCCTTTTGATGATGTGATAGCCATAAGCGGTAAGTACCGGTTTGCTGATAGCGCCATCTTTGGTCAGCGCAAAGGCTGCGTTTTCAAATACTTCATCGTTTTCACCCGTGGAGAATGGGGCGAGTTCGCCTCCCTGCTGGAAACTGCCGTTGTCGTCGCTCACAGCTCTGGCCACGTCCGCGAAAGGGCGTCCTTTGAGCAGTTCGTTGTAAACGGAATCTGCTTTTTTCAAGACAGCAAGGGAATCTTTTGCACTTGCTTCCGGAGGGAAAGTAAGCAGGATATGCGCCACACTCAATTGTCCGGGATTGGGGCGAACGGCTTCTTTCCTGAAAATATGGTAACCGGCGCTGCTTTTCAGTGGTGCCGAGAAAGTGCCTGGTTTTAATTCGTATAAAACAGATTCAGGCGTATACGGCAGGGTAAAAGCGGTGACCCAGCCAATGCGACCATTTTTGTGCGTACCATTTGAGGAGAACTTCGCCGCTACTTCCTGGAACGGCATTCCCTTCTTCAGCATATTGTGGGCCGCGTTGATCTGTGCAAGGGCTCCGGCTTCATCTTTGGCAAAAGGAATGAAAATCTGCGCCGCGAGTACATCTGTTTTTGCCCTGCTGATGGCTTCTTCCGTGAGCGATTGAATGCGCGCGCCATCCAGCATATATGGTTCTGCGATCTGAGAACGGAACTGCTCCGCTTCCTGGCGTTGTGCCGGCAGGGTATCGATACCTTTCGCGATGGCGGCTTTCACTTTCAGTTTGTACCTGATGTACAGTTTCAGGTAATCCTGCATTGCCTGAATACTGCTGTCGGTGGGATTGTTTTTTTTGAAGGCTTTCTTGAAAGCCTCTGTGGAAACGGATTCCCCGCCAACGGTAAAAAGCGTTTGGGTGAAAGCGGTAGCAGAGAGCAGCAGTAAACTACAGAAGAATAGGGTTTTTTTCATAAAATTGGGCATCGCTTATTTCTTTTTCATTTCTATCACCTTGTCCACCTGGTCGTAGGTAAGTTTTTTGGCCACGATGCGTTTGTTCTCGTCCAGCAGGTAAATTACCGGGGTTTGGTACACATCATACAACTGGCGGTAATTGGGGCGTCCGGCGTTATAATCGGCTTCGCGGTCGGCTTCTGTTTGGTACACATGCGTCCAGCCGGTGAGCTTATGCTCGTTGATGAACGTTTTCCAGGCGGGTAATCCGCCATCTACCATTACGCCGTACACCGCGATGCCCATGCTTTTCCATTTGGCGTTGTACATCGAATCAACTTTGGGCACCACTTCCTTGCAATGTCCGCAGGTAGGGTCCCAGAAAACCACCACGGTATAGGGTGCTTTTACCTCATAAAGCGGGCGTTTTTTTCCTGTTGTATCCACCAGGTCGAGTGGGGAAGCGGGTAAACCCAGTTGGTTGGCCATTAAACTGTATGCCCTTTCATTGATGTATTTGCGTTGCTTTTCCGACAGCCAGGTGGCTTGTCCGGCATTGATGTATTTCTCGAACAGGTAGATGAATACCTTGTCCTGCCCCATGAATTCGGGGTTGATGTATTTGTCGATGAATTCACTCAGCAGGAACTTGAACATTTCCTGGGTGCCGGTGGCTTCCTGCAACATGTAATCCGTTTCCACGATGATGGAATCCGGTTCAGGGGAAACGAGTTGCTCGTAATACCTTTTCAGTTTGGGTTTGAAGAAGGGGGTTCTCACGAGGCGGTCGTCTCCGAAATGGATACCATCCCAGTAATGGGATTTGTAGTACCGGTAAGCGAAAGCGGAATCATATTTGCCACCCGGATGTTGGTTGGCGGGCGGCACCACCGGTTCGCGCAGCGCGTTAAACAACGCGGAGAGCATACCCGAAGGGTTCTTCTTTACATAATCGGTGCGGTAATTTTCTATTTCCTTACTCAGGGCGCGCATCTGTTGCTGAAGGTTTTCTTTTTCAGCCGCATCGCCAGAGGCCTTTAGTTTACCCTGGAGTTGGTTGAGTATTTTCCCTTTTTCATCGGTGAAATTTTGATACGCGCGAAACGCTGTATTATCGGGCGAGCCGGTATATACTACCTTTTTAAGGTCCGCAGTATCTGCCGAAACAGCGAACTTTTGCAGTTTATCGATCAGCATTTCAAAAAGGATCACTTTCGCGGGCGATACCATCATATATATACCCGGGGGAAGCGGCTTTTCTCCCTTAAAGACTGCATTGCTTGAGCCATCCAGCATGGCGGAATCAGCGAGGCCTTTGATGTCGCCGTAATGGTACGCGAGGTAGATTTTTTCGTTTTTGAAAGGCTTCAGGGTTACTTTGATCTCGTAGCCCTGCGCGCTGGCAAGGGCGGAGGTAAAAGTGAGCAGAAAGGCGGAAAGGATATTTTTCATATTTATTTTTGGTCTGTCAATCTTATTTTTTTCTCGCAACGGCGCAACGACGCAAGGCATTGTGAAGTTGGCATCGCATTATTAGAAATTTCAGGTGGATTATTTTCTATACAATCATCAAATCAAAGACGGCAAACAAACGATCCCGTTGCGTCGTTGCGCCGTAGCGAGAAACTTTCCCGAAACCTGCAGCACCTGCACCACTACTTGCGTCCTTGCCCCCTTGCGTCTTTGTGTGAACCCAAAATACTTCTTCGCGTGAACCCAAAATTATCCAAATAAACGGATTGGCCCTGAATCTATTGTAATGGTTACTTTTGCACCGTGCCAAAAAGAAAAAAGAACATCGAACTCTCCAATGTACTCGTGGAGCAATACGCCGCGGAAGGCAAATCCCTCGCGCGCGTGGAAGGAAAAGTGATTTTTATAGAAGGAGCCGTTCCCGGCGATACGGTGAACCTGCGCCTGGGCAAGAGCAAAAAAGACTGGGCCGAAGGACATGTGACCGGTTTTACCGGCTATTCCCCCGACCGGGTGGAGCCTTTCTGCGCCCATTTCGGGGTTTGCGGCGGTTGCCGCTGGCAGATGCTTCCCTATGATAAGCAATTGGTTTACAAGCAGCAACAGGTGGTGGACAACCTCACCCGTATCGGCAAGGTGCCGCTTCCCCCCATGGAATCCATCCTGGGTGCGGAAGATACCCGGTACTACAGGAATAAGATTGAGTACACCTTCGGCAACAGGAGATACCTGCTTCCTTCCGAACTGAATAATCCGGACATCGATCCGAACCAACCCGTGGCCGGTTTCCACGCCAGGGGGATGTTCGATAAGCTGGTAGATATAGACGTATGCCATCTTCAGGAGGAACCCACCAACCTGATCCGGAAGTTCATCCGTGATTTCGCGGTACAAAGGAATCTTTCTTTCTATGATATACGCGCCCACCAGGGCTGGTTGCGCACCATGCAGGTCCGGTTGTGCACCACCGGGGAAATTATGGTGAACGTGGTATTCGGGGAAGAACGCAAAAAGGACCGGATCGCGTTGTTCGACGCGTTACTGGCGCAGTTCCCGGCCATCACTACTTTGTTGTACACCATCAACCTGAAATGGAACGACTCTATCTCCGACCAGGAACCCATCGCCTACCACGGCAAAGGTTTCGTGATCGAGCAACTGGAAGATTTCCGTTTTAAGATCGGGCCGAAATCATTCTTCCAGACCAATACCCGGCAGGGAACGGCGCTTTACCAGGTTACCCGGGAATTCGCTGAACTTACGGGGAAGGAAACTGTTTATGACCTCTATTGCGGTACGGGTAGTATTGGCATTTTCGTGAGCAAACTGGCCGGAAAGATCATTGGGGTGGAAATGGTACCCGAAGCCATTGAGGATGCAAAGGAAAACGCGGCATTGAACGGATTGCCGAACAGCGAATTTTATGCGGGAGATGTGATCGATATATGCGATGACGCGTTTTTCAACCAGCATGGCCGACCGGACGTGATCATCACCGATCCGCCGCGCGCGGGGATGCACGATAAACTGGTGCGGAAGATACTGGAAATGGAAGCGCCCACCGTAGTATATGTGAGTTGTAATCCGGCCACACAGGCCCGGGATTTGATAGGACTGAGCGAGAAGTACGACGTAACCCGGGTAAGACCGGTTGATATGTTCCCGCATACCCATCATATTGAAAACGTGGTTCAACTGAAACTGAAGAGCCGATCCTAAAATAAGTATATGACCCAATTTCGTCCGGGCGGATTCCAGGTATTGCCGCTCGTTATTAAGAATTTACTGATCATCAATGGACTTGTTTTCCTGGCCCAGACCGTATTGGAGCAGCAAGGCATGGGCGGAGAACTGATGAATCTTTTCGCCCTGCACCATGTTCAATCTCCGCTATTCAGCCCATACCAGCTGATTACCCACCTGTTCATGCACGGGGACCTCGGGCACATCTTCTTCAACATGTTCGCCCTCTGGATGTTTGGGAGTATCCTGGAAAACCTTTGGGGGCCGAAGCGCTTTCTGATATTTTACCTGGCTTGCGGCCTTGGAGCGGCGGTTATCCACCTGGGTACGATCTGGATCGGCTTCCACCAGTTCCTGGATACCTATGCATTGTTCAAACAAAACCCTTCTCCTGAAATCTTTGCGCAATTGTACCAGGATCATCTGAAAGGAACGGGCTTAGGTATCACTGCACGAGACGTATACGATAACTGGATGAACAACCCTCAGATGGGGTACGCACGCAGTACTGAGGCCATGACCATACTTGAAGCCTATAAACAATATACGGATTACGAACCCACCATCGGTGCTTCCGGCGCTGTTTTCGGTTGCCTTGCGGCATTCGGCTACCTCTTCCCCAACAGCTATATCTATCTGTATTTCTTCGTGCCCATCAAAGTAAAATGGTTCGTGCTGGGTTATGCGGCGGTGGAACTGTTTATGGGATTGCGCAACTCAGCAGGCGACAACGTGGCGCACTGGGCGCACCTTGGCGGCGCGCTGGTCGGCTTCCTGCTGGTGTACTTCTGGAACAAAACCAATCGCCGGACGTTTTATTAATAAGGGTTTATTTTAATTAATCGGTAACTTAGCAATACGGTCATTTTTAAATGTTGTCGTCAATATTTAAAAGCTAAAATCTCACTCATGGGCGTACTCGAACAGAACAGGAGAAGAAGAATGTTCCTGGGGCAGGAAGGAAATCAGCTCACCTACCTGATCATTTTCCTGGCCATCATTTTCGTGGCTTTCAAGTTCATTTATATTATTTACCTGTTGTCCGATATGAAGGATGAGCTTTACAGACCGGACGTGCACAACTGGCTGACCCTGCCCGCAAGTCTGGACCAGTTACTTACCCGTCCATGGACCATCCTCACTTACGCGTTTATGCATTTCAAAGTGTGGCACGCGCTGGGTAACCTGTTGTGGATTTGGGCCTTCGGCTTCATATTACAAGACCTGGCCGGTAACAATAAGATTATTCCCCTTTTCATATATGGTGCGCTGGCCGGCGGGATCATTTACCTGGTAAGTTTTAACCTGCTGCCGGTTTTCAAACCCAGTGTTCCGGTTTCCACCCTGGAAGGGGCTTCCGCCGGAGCCATGGCCATTGCTGTTGCGGCCACTACGCTGGCACCCAATTACAGACTTTTCCCCATGATCAATGGCGGCATTCCGTTGTGGGTGCTCACCACTGTATTTGTGATCATCGATTTCGCCAGCATTGATTCCACCAATCCCGGGGGACACCTGGCGCATCTTGCGGGCGCGGTGGTTGGCTTCGTTTTCGTCAGGCAATTGCGGCGCGGCCACGACTGGGGCGCATGGATGAATAACTTCGCTACCTGGCTCAACAATCTTTTCAATCCTGATAAACCAAAGAACAGAACCCCGTTGAAGGACCAGATGTTCTACAAATCCAAAGGAGAACCTTACAAAAAAATCCCGCAGATCACCCAGCAACGGATTGATGCGATACTGGATAAGATCAACCAGAAAGGGGTTCATTTATTAACGGAAGAAGAAAAGGAAATCCTGAAAAGGGCCGGAGAAGGAGAGGCGTAATCAATTTTATTCATGGCGGGGACTATCAGAAAAATAGCGAAGAAATTTTTTATTGTTTCCAACATCGTACTAACGGTATTCGTTGCAATAGCGTGCCTGGTGCCCTGGCTCAATCCGGGCACTTATTGGTGGAGCGCTATCCTTGGTTTAGGGATGCCGGTGATGATTGGGGTACAGCTTATTTTCCTGGTGTTCTGGCTGATCGCGCGTTCGCGCTGGGCATGGCTTCCCGTTGTTTCTATCCTGCTCTCGTTTCAGCAGATCGCGGCTTTTTTCGCCTTCAGTACCAGTTCCTGGAAAGAGGAAAAAAAAGAAGGAACGCTCCGCGTGATGACCTGGAACGTTTCGCGCTGGGATGAATACAACAGGAAAAAAAGAGGGGGAGTAAGTTACCGGGATGTGATGCTGGATGTGGTACGGAAACAGAACGCAGACATATTGTGTTTCCAGGAGTTTTTTGAATCGAAGATGGCAAAGCGGTACGATCCGAACATTGTTGAATTCACCCGTAAAATGGGGTATCCCTATCATTATTTCGCGGTGGAGCAGAAAATATATTCCGGAGATTACCTGATCGGAAACATCATTTTCTCTCGCTACCCAATTATTGATACCGGTAAAGTACAACTTGGAGAAAGCAAACGGGTGGAAAATATGGCTTTCGCCGATGTGTTGGTCAAAGGAAAAAAAATCAGGATAATGACCACGCACCTTCAATCTGTATTGTTTAACGAAGGCGACTACCGGGGAATCGATAATATCGGGAACAGTAAAGAGGAAACCCTGCGGGCTTCCAAAACTATTCTCTCTAAATTGAGAAGAGCTTATTACTATCGCGGTCTTCAGGCGGATAAACTGAAGGGAGAAATGGACAAAAGTCCTTATCCGATTATCCTTACGGGCGATTTTAATGATGTCCCCACATCCTATACCTATTTTACACTCAGGGGTAAAAAGAAGGATGTTTTCCTGGAAAAAGGTGGCGGAATCGGAAGAACCTTCAGGATGATTTCGCCTACTTTAAGGATCGATTTTATTCTTGCTGATCCTTCCATAAAGGTAGAGCAGTTCAAACGGCCCACCGTTCATTACTCAGATCATTACCCTCAAATTGCAGACCTGAATATTGATGCGCTGGTTCAGCCTCAGCCCAAAGATCCAGGCTAACCTTGCCGCCCGAAAACGTATATTTGCATCCTTCAATTATGAGCAACTTAAAAGTATTCAACTCCTATACAAGGCAGAAAGAGGCTTTCCAACCCATTGTTCCGGGATATGCGGGCATGTACGTCTGCGGACCTACGGTTAGTGGCGAAAGTCACCTCGGCCACGCGCGCCCCTTTATTACGTTTGACATCATTTACCGCTACCTCATGCACCTGGGGTACAAAGTCCGTTATGTACGCAATATCACTGATGCCGGGCACTTTGAAGAGGAGGGCCGTGCGGCGGAGGATAAAATTTCTTCCAAGGCGGTACTGGAAAAGTTGGAACCGATGGAACTGGTGCAGAAATACACCAATCTTTTCCATTGGGCCATGCGCAGGTTTAACAACCTGGAACCCAGTATTGAGCCTACCGCTACCGGACATATCGTGGAACAGATCGAAATGATCAAACAGATCATCGCGGAAGGATATGCTTATGAAAGCAATGGCTCCGTTTATTTCGATGTGAAGAAATACGCGGAAACGCATCCTTACGGAAAACTGAGTGGCAGGATCGTGGATGAATTGCTCGAAACCTCCCGTGAACTGGAGGGTCAGGACGAGAAGAAGAACAAACAGGATTTTGCTTTGTGGAAAGCCGCGCCACCCGAACACATCATGCGGTGGGCGAGTCCCTGGGGTGAAGGTTTTCCCGGCTGGCATATTGAATGTTCCGCGATGAGTACCAAGTACCTCGGCGAGGAATTTGACATACACGGCGGAGGCATGGACCTGATGTTCCCGCACCACGAAAGTGAGATCGCGCAAAGTTCCGTTTGCAACGGCGGTCACGTGCCCGCAAGGTACTGGCTGCACAACAATATGATCACCATCAACGGTAAAAAGATGGGAAAAAGCTACAACAACGTGATCAAGCTCACCGAGTTGTTCAGTGGCGATCATCCCATTCTCGAAAAGGCTTATAGTCCGATGACGGTGCGTTTCTTCATTCTTCAGACCCATTACCGCAGTACGCTTGATTTCAGCAATGAAGCGTTGCAGGGGGCGGAAAAAGGATTGAAAAGGCTGTGGGAAGCGTATGCGCATCTCCGTAAACTGGAAGGCACATCAGCCTCTCCGGCCGATAGCGAACTCGATGCCCGTGTAAACACGCTCGTGGATGAGTTCGAAGTGTTTATGCAGGACGATTTCAGCACCGCGAAAGTACTCGCCAATATGTTCGAACTGGTGCCCGTGATCAACTCCATTAAAGATGGGCATATTGATGTGAACGCTTTATCCGCCGCCACGCTGGAAAAACTGAAAACAGGGTTCACCACTTTTCTTGAAAATGTATTCGGACTCACCGAAGAAGAAGCCGTTCAGGACGATAAACTGAACGGGGTGATGGAACTACTGATCGAGATCAGGAAGGAAGCCCGTGCCAGGAAAGATTACGCCACTTCCGATAAGATACGCAACCAGCTCAGTGAACTGGGGATTTTATTGAAGGATGAAAAGAACGGGGGGATGAGCTTTTCGCTGAAATAAGGATTACAGATAGCCTTCAAGTAAATTGTTCAGCAGTACCTGTTCTTTAAGTTGACCTAAAGCTTTAGCTTACCCTTAAAACATCGGTACACTGCTCAGCGGCAACCTGTTCAGTTTCCTTACGATTTCTCTCTTCAACCCAAGTCCAGCCTGGCGAAGGCAATATTTATGGTGCATCCTGAACACGGGGCGGAGGAAAGGTGAAAGTGTGCGGATCAGCTTTCTTTCAGGCGTGATGGACCATTCGAAGGTGATCCGGCATCCGGCATCCACGTCTTCCAGTGTCCAGCGTCCCATCCCTGACAGGTCACCGTGGGTTTCAAACAGTATATGTGAGGGATCGGTGATCTCTTTTACGGTGTGTTCCAGGTGAAGTACGATGGGCAGGAGCCCACGGATATCCATCGCGCATTTGGCGCCCACTTCATTTGAAGGGGTATTGCCCTTCGGGAGCGATCTTTTTACTACGGAACCCCACCACTCCGGATAGGCGGAAGTATTGGTAAGATAGCCAAATACGATGGTGGATGAAACAGGTACCATCAGGTGCGCTCGGAAGTAGAATACGTTTTCTGACATGGTTTTTCAGTTTTTACGTTCGCGACAGATACGGTCCGGGACACACTACTTCATTCGTTATTTTACAAGGGGCGGGATAGGAACAGAGATACAGTTGCTTAGCAGATATCCGGGCAGACGTTAAAAATATTAAATCTTACAAGGGCCTTCCATCTACAAATGGAAATGTAATATAAGTAAATTATACTACATATAGCAAAGCCCCCGGATTTTTGTATTAGGTTTGCACCCGACTATAAAAACAAATAAAATATGTCTTTAATCTCAGTAGGAACCATGGCTTTCGACGCCATTGAGACACCTTTCGGCAAAACCGACCGTATTATCGGAGGCTCAGCAACTTATGTGGCTTATGCCGCCAGTAACTTTGTAAAGCCAGTTCAGCAGGTGTCAATTGTAGGGAACGATTTTCCCCAGGAAGAAATGGACGAACTCTCTTCCCGTGGCGTGGAACTGGATGGCGTAGAGATCGTTAAGGACAAAAAATCTTTCTTCTGGAGCGGTAAATACCACCTCGATATGAACACCCGGGATACGCTGGTAACCGACCTCAATGTACTGGCAGATTTTGATCCCGTTATCCCCGTAAGCTACCAGGGCGCCGAATTCCTGATGCTGGGTAACCTTGATCCGAAAGTGCAACTTTCCGTGATCAAACAAATGAAGCAGCGTCCCCGCCTGATCGTGATGGATACCATGAATTTCTGGATGGAGATCGCATTACCCAAACTGGAGGAAGTACTCAAAGAAGTGGACGTGCTGATGGTGAACGACAGTGAGGCCCGTCAACTCAGCGGACAGTTCTCCCTCGTAAAAGCGGCTAAGGTAATCATGGGCATGGGTCCCAAATACCTCATCATCAAAAAAGGGGAACACGGCGCATTGCTGTTCCACGAGAACAATGTATTCTTTGCACCCGCCCTTCCCCTCGAAGATGTATTCGATCCAACAGGCGCGGGAGATACCTTCGCCGGTGGATTTATAGGCCACCTCGCCCGTACCAAAGACATCTCCTTCGAGAATATGAAGACAGCCATCATTGTGGGTTCCGCCATGGCTTCTTTCTGCGTGGAGAAATTTGGTCCCACACGTCTCAAAGAGATCACCAAAGCAGATATCGACGAACGCATTCAGCAGTTTGTTAACCTGGTGAACTTCGATTTCTCATTGACTTCAGAATAGCAGCCTGATTTCCGTGCTGCTTCTCTGCGGCAGCGCGGAGCAAGTAGCTATGTTCATCCACGGAAGAATTCACCCGTGATAACGGTTTTATATAAAGGCGCCTGGTATGTAGAAACATACGGGCGCCTTTTTTGGATGGAGTACTATCTTCCATAAATGCTGATCGCCCTCTTCCAATGTCTTACGCGTCCATTGGCATGGAAGTATTGCACCAATAGCAGGTAATGCCCTGCAGGCGCCATCTTCCCGTTCTCTGCAACACCATCCCATTTGAGTAACCCCGAGGTTCCCGCCAGTAACTGCCGCGCGATGGTTTTAACGGCGCGTCCCGAAAGATCGAATACCTGAACCGTAATTATCCACCCGGGTTCAGCAAAGTTGTATTCCAATAGCAGGATATCCTGGTGACCATCTGCGTTAGGCGACACAAGGGAATAGGGCAGACTAAAAAACTGCCTCGCTGCCATCGCTTCATTTTCCACCTGCTGCGCGTTTTTATACCCCGGCGTTCCTGCCGAAGAGTGCCAGTTGTTGGGATCATTACTGTCTCTGCCCGTGAATATCCTTTCAAGGGGTACGCCTTCTTTGTTAGTGAGCAGCTGGTGGTGCCACCGTTCTTGATAGGATACTTCATCCACGATTGCTCCCCGGCTATTGAAGAGTAATACTGTACCCTTGTCATCGGGGTAGGAGGGCATAGTTTTCAACGGAAACAATCTTGCGCTATCCTTTACTAGGTATTGTTCCTTCAGGAACCTTGTTTCAGCGGAGTATACGATGTACTCACCGGGAAACAACAACCTTGTTTCAGGGCTTAAAGGCCCGGATAATGTTATGGCGCCAGCGGTATTCATCCCGCCTAAATACATTCCGGAAAGATCTATTGCGCCCGGCCCTTTGTTGTGTAATTCAATATAATCTTCTGCGGGAGGGTGTGGGTTAAACAGGAGTTCGTTCAGCAGCACTTCCTCTTTTCCGGGGACGATTGGCATTGCGGTGGGCAATACAACCGGGGCGTGCTGTACAGCACCATTGCAACCGCGCATGTTTTGAATGGCTATGCTGTATAGCTGTTTTTCACGGAATGCATCGCTGAAATGTAAGGATATCGCATCGTTCCAGAACTGCTCTTTAAAAACCGTATCCGGATTTAAGCCACTGATCTTTTCGACAAATAAATCCCGTGCTATACTCTTTGTATCAAAGCTCATATTCATTTGCACAACGATGGTGTTGAGATCAGTCATAAAACTATGTACCGGCACAATGGCAACAATGGGTAATGGTTTCATGATCCTGCCTGCTTTTCCGGGACTTCCTCCTTCGGGGTCAGCGGAGGCGCTCCAGTTTCTGCTGAAGTCGGTTTGCGTGTGTACGTCAAGGCAGGGCTGTGCCGTATCAATCATTTCCAGCGACCAGCCACCTTGCTGTTTAAAACTTTCTCTGTACCAGCTTATGGCGTAGGATATAGCATGTATTGTTGCGCCGGAGGCGTCTTTCAGTTGAAGCACATCGCCTGCATTATCAAGAGATGGGAACCTTGTAACGCCAATGGTTTGACCAAATACCTGGAACTGCGCAACATTCGAGGTGGCGCATAACAGAAGAAAGGCGCCTGGATCGAGACGGAAGTTTCCTTGTATGGAACCAGAACCGGTTCGGTCGCTCAGTGTCCATCCCTCCAGGAATACAGGGTTGCCGCTCCGGTTCAATACCTCCACATATTCAGCCGCGGGCAATTGAACGGGGGGATCGGGGTCGGCCATCAGTTCCGTGATCACCACATCGTATCTGCTTACCTGTTGGCTTTCCGACTTTATTCCTGTTAAGATCAGTAAAATCATCGTTATTATCCTTCTCCCCCAATTCATACACACTCATTTTAAGTAGGGCAGCATTCCTGCAGGGAACACCGCCCGGTTGAAAAACTCAAAGGTAGAATGGTCGGAAAAACCTGACAATGTGAAAAACACCGAAAACCCGGCAGAAAAAAGCGGAAAATATTTTTGGAAATCACGGATGTTTCACTTTAATTTTGCTCCCGCATGAACATGATGAAACATACAAAACGCATTAAGAAACAGTTTCCACTTAAGGAAGGTGCATAAGCGTTCTGTGTTTACAATAGAATTGAGGGCCTTCCAGATTGGAGGGCCTTTTTTTATACTAATAATTAACCAACTAAAAGAACAAAAACAAACATGAAAGTAGCTGTAGTGGGAGCAACCGGCCTGGTAGGCTCCAAAATGTTGCAGGTATTAACGGAACGCAACTTCCCGGTAACTGAACTTATTCCCGTGGCCTCTGAAAGATCCGTAGGCAAACAGGTGGAGTTTAAGGGAAAGCAATATTCCATTGTGAGCGCCGCCGATGCCATTGCCGCCAAGCCCAATGTAGCTATTTTCTCCGCCGGAGGAAGTACTTCCCTGGAGTGGGCACCAAAATTTGCTGAGGCTGGTATTACGGTGATCGACAATTCTTCCGCCTGGAGAATGGATCCCACCAAAGCGCTGATCGTGCCTGAGATCAATGCCGATTCGCTTACCGCGGCCGATAAAATCATCGCTAACCCCAATTGTTCTACCATCCAGATGGTGGTGGCATTGAACCCGCTGCACAAAAAATATAAGATCAAAAGGATCGTGGTGTCCACTTACCAGTCTGTAACAGGAACAGGGGTGAAAGCCGTGAACCAGCTGATGAACGAAAGGAAAGGCGTGGAAGGTGAGATGGCGTACAAATATCCCATCGACCTGAACGTGATTCCGCAGATTGATGTATTCCTGGAAAACGGTTATACCAAGGAAGAAATGAAAATGGTGAAAGAAACCAAGAAGATCATGCGCGATGACTCCATCCGTGTGACGGCCACCACTGTACGTATTCCTGTAATGGGCGGACACAGTGAGAGCGTGAACGTGGAATTTGAGAACGATTTTGACCTGGCTGAAGTTCGCTCCCTGCTCAGTGCAGCGCCTGGCGTGGTAGTGGTGGATGATCCTGCCAACGCGCAATATCCCATGCCGATGGATGCACACGAGAAAGACGAAGTATTCGTGGGCCGTCTTCGCCGCGATGAAAGCGCTCCGAATACCCTGAACATGTGGATCGTAAGCGATAACCTCCGCAAAGGTGCCGCCACCAACGCCGTTCAGATCGCGGAATACTTGAATGGGAAAGGATTGCTTTAGTGGTCTTCCAATAAACTCCGGTTTAAAAAATCCAGCAGGGGCTTCAAGGTTTTGAAGCCCTTTGCTGTTTCCGGGAGAAAATTGGTGGCAAGTACTTCTTTATCCGGCACTTCCCGTCCGGCGATAAAACTTTTCAGTTTCAGGTATTCAATGCCGGTATGGTCCTTTTCATAACCTTTCGGTGCGTTGGCCAGGCTGTATTCAGGGCTTTTGTCGAGGTCGCCGTAAGTTTGAATGAATGATTTATTGCGGATGAGCTTTCCAAACTCATCGTAACAATAATCGATTTCCTGCCGTACTTTCTTCAGTTCCGGGGCCATGGGCATGTAAAGTCCTCCGCCAATAAAACTCTTGCCAGGTTCCAGGTGAACATAGTAACCCGCAAGCATGGCTTTTTTTCCGCCCCTGCAAATGGAGGCGCCGAAATTGGTTTTATACGGAGATTTATCCTTCGAAAACCGCACGTCCCTGTTGATGCGGAACATACAGTCTTTCGCGGTAAGGTGCGCTATCGTGGGATCTAACTTAGCCATCGCGGGGATCAGCTTGTCGATGAAACCCGCGAAATCCTTTCTGGCGTTTTCGTATGCTTTTCTGTTGGCATCGAACCATTCTTTGTGGTTGTTCTTTGCCAGGTCTTTCAAAAAAGAAAATGTACTACCCTGTATCATCGTCATATCCTGGTTATATCCTGCCCCAGTTCTCCCCGCTTTTAATGCGGTACAACGTCATTTCACTCACGCCATATTTTTCAGCGAGTTGCTTGATGGTGAGTTTACGTTTGGGATCGTTGAGTGATTTTTTAATGGTTTTAACCTGTGTGGCATTGAGTTTAAGCCCTTTGGTACGCGTAGCCTGAATTTGTTTGTAGGCGATTTTCTGCGGACTTTTCTGCTGGTGCGCGATCATCTCTTCCAGCGTGGCCCATTTCAGGTTTTTAAGTGTGTTATCGGTTTTGTTGTGATTCAGGTGGATCACATACTTGTATTTAGGAGAAGGTTTCTTCAGAAAGAGTTTGGCTATTTCACGGTGGATGTAAAGTGTGCCGTTGCTATCGGGCCGGTGAAGGTTTAGGGTTCTGTAGCCTGTAGTGAGGGAGCCGTTCAGCAGCTTTCCGTCTTCGTTTACCTCTTCGGAATAACTGGCAACACGGCCGCTCGATGATAGTGCATATTTTTTCCTGAGCTGTTTCCAGCCGGGGAATGGCAAGTGTTTCCACACTTCGCCGGGCAGCTTCTTTACCATAACATGTTGATTTATTTTAAAGTTACAAAAGCTATCCCGAACTTCTCAAAATATTATCGGTGATATTTAACCGAAGAGCTGAAGAAACTCGTCTTCCGTGATCACCCTTACGGTCGGGATCTTTTTTGCTTTTTCCAGTTTGGACCCTGCTTCTTCCCCTGCCACCAGGTAATTGAGTTTGCTGCTTACCCCGCTCAGCAATTTTCCGCCGTTCTTTTCCACCAGTTCTTCGGCTTCGCTGCGCTTGAAGCGGGTGAGGGTGCCGGTGAAAAGGAAGGTCTGGCCGCTCAAGCTTCCGCCCGCCACCTGTCCTTTCTGGGTATTCTTCAGGTTCAGTCCGGCTTTTTCGAGCTGTTCAAGGAGGTGAAGGTTATCCTGGTTGGAGAAAAACTGGTGGATGCTCCCCGCTACTTTGGTGCCCACATCTTCCAGTTCGCGGAGTTTTTCTTCAGAATAATTCCTGAAATCGAGCAGGTGCTCCACGGCGCGGGCCAGCACTTTCGCGGTGGTTTCGCCCACATAACGGATGCCCAGGGCGAAAATGATCCGGTGCAGGGGTTGCTGCTTCGATTTTTCAATAGCCTCCTGTAGGTTGGTAATGGATT
This sequence comes from Parasegetibacter sp. NRK P23, assembly GCF_023721715.1. Lineage (NCBI taxonomy): Bacteria > Pseudomonadati > Bacteroidota > Chitinophagia > Chitinophagales > Chitinophagaceae > Parasegetibacter > Parasegetibacter sp. NRK P23. Next base: position 1,271,499 of record NZ_JAMDLG010000001.1, on the reverse strand, counting down.
TTGGGCCGAAACCTTCGAGTTTCCCGATGGCTTCGAAATCAAGTGCGTAAATACCGGGGATATCGTGCAGTAATTTCAGGTCGTAGAACTTCCGGATGTTCGATTCACCCAAACTCCTGATGTCCATGGCGTCTTTGCTTACGAAATGGATCATTCTTTCCACTACCTGTGCCTCGCAGTTAAGGTTGATACAGCGCCATACGGCTTCGTCTTCGGGCTTAAAGAGGGCATCGCCGCAAACCGGGCAATTTGTCGGGAAAATGATCGGTTCTTCTTTCCCTGTTCTCAGTTCCGCTAAAGGTTTCACGATGTAAGGAATAACATCTCCGGCCCTTTCCACCAATACGGTATCACCGATATGCAGGTCCTTCTCGCGCACTACATCTTCATTGAAAAGAGAGATAGAGCCCACGGTTACGCCACCGATGGGAACGGGGTCGATCTTCGCGACTGGCGTAATGCTGCCCGTACGGCCCACCTGGAACTCCACCCTGCGGAGGATGCTGGTACCCTGGCGCGCGCGGAATTTGTAGGCCATGGCCCAACGCGGGTGGTGTGTGGTCATGCCCATCTTATCCTGAAGGTCATTCCGGTTCACTTTGATGACCATACCATCTATCTCGTAGGGCAGTTCATCGCGTCCGGCTTCAAAGCCCGCGCAGTAATCAATCACACCATCGATGCCCGGGAATACTTTCATTTGTTTTACCGGGCTCCTGAAACCCATGTTCCACAACAGTTCCAGCGATGCGCTATGGCTTTGCAGCGCTGCCGGCATTTCGCCCGTAAGGGTTACGTCGCTCACATGGTAAAGAAAGGCTTCCAGGTTGCGCCTTCCCACTTCTTTGGGGTCTTTGATGCGGAGGGAACCCGAGGCCGCGTTGCGCGGATTAGCGAGCGGGGCCAGGTTCTGGGCCACCAACTGCGCATTGTAGGCTGCGAAATTATTTTTATTGATGAGGACTTCTCCCCTGATTTCAATTTGTTGAATGCCGAATTTGGAGAAAGGCGCTGAAAGCGGCACCGAGCGGATCTGCTTCACATTGGTGGTAATTTCTTCGCCTTCCACCCCATCGCCGCGAGTGGCGGCTCTTACAAGAAGGTCATTCTCATAAATAAGAGAGATGCTGGCGCCATCGAATTTCGGTTCCACACAATATTCCACGGTATCGAGGCCTGTCAGTTCCCTGGCCTTACGGTCCCAGTCGCGAAGGTCTTCGGCATTATAGGAATTTTCCAGCGAAAGCATCGGCACAAGGTGTTGCACAGTGGTGAAAACACTGGTAAGTCCTTTGGCGACACGCTGTGTAGGCGAATCGGAAGTGATCAGTTCAGGGTGGTCTTCTTCAGTTTTTTCAAGCAGTTTATACAGTATATCATATTCACCATCGGAGATAAGCGGGTTATCTTCCACATAATACCGGTGTTCGTGGAATTTAAGGATATCGCGGAGTTGCGCGATCTGTTGTATATCAAAGGAGGAAGGCGTTCTGAGCCATTCAAGTGTTTGTTCCTGGTAAGACCTGATAATATCGCTGGTAAACATGGGATCGAGTTAGATCGCAAATATAGGGATTGACCCGGTGCCATCGCTATAGCGGTGCCACCGGGTAGGGTGAAAACCCGCCGAGTTTCGCCTTGTTTTTCTTTTGATGCGATCCGTTTCTGAACGGGTGCGGAAGGAAGAGGGTAAGAAGTTGGTTTTGGGTGGGTTTAGGGCAAATCGGTGCCACCGACGTTGTTTTCCCATAGGTGCCGAGGTGATAAAACCTTTAGAACATCGTTTTTTAAACCGGTCTTACACGATGAAAATACGTCTAATGTGAAGGCGCTGCACGAGCATAAAAGCATGAAGTGTTGCCCAAAAGAAAGCCCCTTCTCCCGTATTACCGGAAAAAGGGGCGGCAGGTTTTATAATCACGAAGTGTTTCAGCGGGTAAAAAATATTATTGTGTATTTTTTACACAACTAAGGTAAAAACTTTTTACCTTCATTCAGCGAAAAAGGACAGATTTTTTTCTGAAATGAAAACGATGCCTGCCTGAACGCATAAAACCTGTATAATGAACCGATTGCTTGTTCACCTCCTGGTGGCCGCTGTTTTCATGTGCCAGCATGCCAGCGCGCAACTGCTTACATGGTCGCCCGCATTTCCCACCGCGGAAGACACGCTCCTGATTACTTTCGATGCCGCTAAAGGGAATAAAGGACTCAACAATTATTCCGGTGATGTTTACATTCATACCGGTGTCATTACTTCTGCCAGCACTGGTCGTACAGACTGGAAGCATGTGGTGTCGGAATGGAATACCAATAACGCGGCTTTTAAACTTACGCCCATCGGCAACAACAAATACCAGATCAGGCTGGACACCTTGCGCAAATATTACGGCATCACTGCCGGTGAGCAACTGCTGCGGCTGGCAATGGTGTTCAGAAGTTATAACCCGGGCGGAAGTGTGCTGGAAGGGAAAGTATCTGACCTTTCCGCTGATCAGGGCAATATGTATATCCCTGTGTATTCTAACAATGACCTGAAGGTGGCGCTCTTTCAGCCGGAGTCGGAACCGCGTTACAACCGGTATGTGCTGCCGCTTTTGAAAACCGTGGGCGAAACGGTAAATGTGGCGGCGTCGTCTAACTTGCAAAGTACCATACGACTGCTCTTCAATGGAACGGAACTGGCCGCTGCTTCCAATGTAAAGGCGTTGAATGGGGTGGCAAATATTGTATCTCCAGGCAACCAACGCATTATTGCTGAAGCGGTGTCGGGACCAAATACTGTTCGCGATACCATTGATTTTTTTGTGGACGGGAACGTGGAAACGGCACCCCTTCCTGCCGGTGTAAAAGATGGGATCAATTACCTGAACGGGAACACGTCTGTTACCCTGGTGCTGTATGCACCCGGTAAGAACACGGTACGCGTGCTGGGTGATTTCAACAACTGGACCGAACGCCAGGAGTACGCCATGAAAAAAACACCGGATGGAAACAGGTGGTGGCTCACGATAACCGGACTCACTGCCGGAACAGAATATGCGTATCAATACCTGGTGAATGGAACATTGCGCATCGCCGATCCTTATGCTGAAAAAATACTGGACCCCTTCAACGATGGAGAGGTGATTTCCACCGGTGTTTACCCGGGATTAAAACCATATCCAGCAGGAAAAACAACGGGCATCGTAGGTGTTTTACAAACGGGAAAAACACCGTACAACTGGCAGGTGAACAACTTCGTTCGTCCCGATAAAAGAAATTTACTCGTCTACGAGGTGCTGGTGCGCGACTTCCTTTCCGGGCACAACTGGAAACAATTGAAAGATACTATTCCGTACTTCAAAAAACTGGGCATCAACGCGATCGAGCTGATGCCCTTCAACGAGTTCGAGGGCAATAAGAGCTGGGGGTATAACCCAAGTTTCTATTTCGCGGCGGATAAATTTTATGGCACTGAAAATGATTTGAAAGCCTTTATTGATGAATGTCATAGAAACGGAATCGCTGTTATTATGGATATGGTGCTGAACCACTCTTTCGGCCAAAGTCCCATGGTACAATTGTATTTTGACGCGGCGAACAACCGTCCTTCCGCGGAAAGTCCATGGTTCAATCCAACGGCAAAGCATCCTTTTAATGTGGGGTACGACATGAACCATGAAAGCGCGGCCACAAAATATTTCTTCAGCAGGGTAACGGAATACTGGCTGAAGGAATACCGCATTGATGGCTACCGGTTTGATTTGTCCAAAGGGTTTACGCAGAAAAATTCCTGTACAACGGGCGATTGCGGTTCTAATACAGAAGTGAACAACTGGAGCGTGTACGATGCTTCCCGGGTCGCCATCTGGAAGGCCTATTACGATACGCTTATGAAGCATGCCAATGGCTCTTATGTAATACTGGAGCACCTTTCTGAAAACAGTGAGGAGAAAGAACTCTCCGATTACGGCATGTTGTTCTGGGGAAAGGCGACAGAGCCTTTCAACGAAGCGACCATGGGGTATAACGATGGTGGAAAATCAGATTTCTCATATGGATTGTTCACTTCCAGGGGATGGAACAACCCGCACCTTGTTACCTATATGGAAAGTCATGATGAAGAAAGACTGATGTATAAAAACCTGCAGTTCGGCAGTACTTCCAACGCATCACACAACGTGAAAACACTGCCCGTGGCACTGTCAAGAAACGGAGCCGCCGCCGCTTTTTTCTGGCTGATGCCGGGTCCGAAAATGATGTGGCAGTTCGGGGAAATGGGCTACGATTATTCTATCAACTATTGCAGCAACGGAACGGTTCAGAACAGCTGCCGTGTAGACGATAAGCCCATCCGCTGGGATTATTTGCAGAACACGGACCGGAAAAACCTGGTGAACGTTTATGATAGCCTGTTGCAACTCCGGAACCACCCGCTCTTCAGAGATACCTGGATCAGTAAGGACATCGGCTTTTCGTTGAATGGTACAAACGGGCTGAAATATATGATCGTCCGTACTTTCAATGATACGGCCTCCGTTGTGGTGGTGGGTAATTTTGGTGTTACGGCGCAAACCATCGGCGTTACCTTCCCGAAAGCGGGCAACTGGTACAGGTATATGGTGCCTGAAATCTACACGGCCAGCGGAACGCAGCAGCAGATCAGTCTCGCGCCCGGCGAGTACAGGATTTTCCTCAGCAGGAATCTTTATGGGCTGGGTATTACCCCGGTTCAGGATATAGACAACCAGGGGCGGTTACTTAGTTTTGGCATTTATCCCAACCCGGTAAACCAGGCTTCCAGCATAGTCTATCAGCTTCCCGAACCCGGAAAATTACAGATCAGCATTCATGATATCTCGGGGCGGCAACTGGGTGGAACTTACCAGGTGAATACGATAGCCGGAAAAGGACAACTACCGGTTACGGCCATCACCGGAAGTGTACCGCAGGCGGGAACATATATCATCAGGTATTGCTGGAAGAATAAGATGTACGCGGAAAAATTCAATGTTTTTTCCTCCTGGTAGCGATGTTTTTTCACGGAGAACATTCCGGTATTATACGCACCGGTCTTGGAAATCCGTTAAACTGAAATAACTTGCGATACCCGAATAACATTAAACAGCCAGCCATGACGAGACGACCAGCAGCGCAACCGAACATCAATACCACACCCATCAGCATCGCCGATTATTTCAAGGTGGCCATATCCGTGGATTGCGTCATTTTCGGGTTCGATGAAGGGGTGCTGAAGGTGCTGCTCATCAAGTGTAACCTGGACGAATTTAATGGGGAATGGTCGCTGCTGGGAGATCTGGTGCGCCCGGATGAAGACCTCGACAAAGCTTCTTACCGCATCCTGAAAGAACGCACCGGGCTGGATGATGTATACCTTGAACAGGTGCATACATTCGGTTCTCTCAACCGGCACCCCAACGGAAGGGTGGTTACTACGGCTTATTATTCTCTTGTAAATATCCAGCACCACGAACTCCAACTTTCAGACAACGAACTGCATTGGCACCCCTTCAACGAAATCCGTTCCATGGCCTTCGACCACATGCAGATCCTGCAAACCTGTTATACCCGGCTTCAGCAAAAAGTATTGCGTGAGCCGGTGGTGTTCAATCTGCTGCCCCCGAAGTTTTCCCTCCGCGATTTACAATCTTTGTACGAAGCGATCCTCGGCGTGGAAATGGACCGGAGGAATTTCAGAAAGAAATTCTTCCAGATGGGCTTCCTGGTGGATACGGAACAGATGGAAGACAATGTGCCGCACCGCCCGGGAAAACTCTACAAATTCAACCACAGAAAGTACAGTAAGCTCAGCAAAAAAGCACTGGATATCAATTTCTGATAGTGCGGGTGAGGCAGAAGGGTTTAACTGGCAGATAAATTTTGATGCTTCTTAGCCTGTGCTATGCGGGTGGAACGGCTACATGATTGAGTTTAATGTAGCAACCTCAGCATTTAAAAGTGTAGCACTTCCCAATTCAATGCAAAAGCTTCGCGATTCAACACAGAATTGAATGAGCTGAAACGCATGCCCATCATTGTTTTAAAACACCTTATGCGTTGTAAGCATGTTTTGATACAATGGTTGTATTTCTCAGATTCGCATATTATAAAATTGTATTCCTTGATTGATGAGTCGCAGTTTTTAATGATCGATCTATCAGCTTAATGATTTTTGTATTCTTTTGATATAAGCCGGTTGAACGATTTTCATCCCTTTCAGGAAGATCGTTTAACAATACATGCTTTTGTATTGTCTCCTGTCAACAAATGAGGTTTGGTGCATCATTGCGCCGGATTACCCTGTCTTTTCTTGTAAACGATTGCGCTGGGAATTCCAAATAAAACCCCGCATTTTATTTTGGTTTAACAGAATTTTTATTTTAACATTGTGTAAAATATACACATTAGTGTATCGCGGATTATAAAACCTATTAATTGCCATTATGACTGCCAGGAATCTAACGAGGATGCTTGTTGCGCTCTGCACATTATTGTGCATGGTTTCAACAGAAGCTGCTGCCCAGCAGCGCACCATTAACGGGAAAATTTCAGATGGCCGGAACGGTCAGCCCATATTCGGGGCTTCAATTCTCCTAAAAGGAACAACCAACGGAACATCTTCGGGTGCCGATGGACTTTTCAGTTTAAGCGTTCCCGCTGATGCATCAGTATTGGTCATCACTTCCGTGGGCTATGCTTCCAGGGAAGTATCTATCGCTTCCGGAATGCTCGACATCAAACTGGATCCTTCCACCGCATCTTTCGATGAAGTGGTGGTGATCGGTTACGGAAGTCAGCGCAGGAGGGAAGTGACCGGTGCCATTACCAAAGTGACCAGCGAAAAATTAAATTCAGTACCGGTGCCCAGCTTTGAAGCGGGTTTGCAGGGACGTGCCGCGGGCGTACAGGTGGTGCAGGGCAGCGGGCTTGCAGGGTCGGGCTCGGTTGTGCGTGTACGTGGGTTGAATTCCATCAGTGCGGGAGGCGATCCGTTGTATGTGGTAGACGGTGTTCCCATCACCCAGGACAATTTCCTTCGTGGTAACAGTGGTGCCATGAACCAGAATCCACTGGCCGCTATCAATCCGCAGGACATTGAATCCGTGGAAATTTTAAAAGATGCGGCGGCGGCTGGTATATATGGAAGTCGTGGTGCGAATGGAGTGATCCTCATCACCACCAAGCGCGGTAAAAGCGGCAAGCCTTCTTTCAATTATTCCAATAGGGTGGGTTTCAGTACTTATGCGAATCGTCCGGATTTTCTGGGTACCGAAGATTGGCTCGCCTTGCGCCAGGAAGCCTGGGTGAACGATGGCAATTCAGGTTTGGCACCGCTTCCGGGAAACGTCAGTTGGGAAAAGGCCAGGCAAACGAACACCGATTGGTGGGACCTGCTTACCCGCACCGGCGTAATGCATGAACATAACCTGAGTATGAATGTGGGTTCCAAAAAGGTACGTGCATTCGTAAGTGCCAATTACAGCGACCAGCAAAGTTACCTGAAGGGAAACTCATTTGAACGTTACGGTTTGCGCGCCAATGTTGATTATACGCTCAATTCAAAATTCAAGGCGGGCATAACGGCCGGCTACAACAGGGGCAATAACCAGCGTGTACCCGCGGCGTGGGCGGGCGGTTTGGGCGATGTGATGAGTACGGCATTGCCTTTCTTCCCTGTATACAACGACGATGGTTCTTTCTTTACAGGAGGGGCTAACCCGGTTCGCGTGATAGAAGGCAATACCTGGTATAACAGAGACGATCGGATCATGAGTTCCGTTTTCTTTCAATATACGCCCGTCAAAAACCTAACCTTAAAAGTTGTAGGTTCCCTGGATTACCTGCGTGGCCTTGAAGATAAATTTGAAACGCCGGAATTCCGGAATAACAGCGACATGCTGGGTTTCACCAGGAGAAGTCCTTCAGAAACCGTGAACCAAAGTGGAACATTCACCGCTGAATATAAGTGGGATATAAAAGATGACCATCGTTTTGTGCTGCTTGCCGGTACTGAAGCGCAGGAATCAAGAACCAGGTTCTTCAGCACAGACTTTGGTAAAGCAACCAATACGCCATGGTATGATGATGTGCCCGCGTTCGAAGCGTTCAGGGATAGCCTCAGGGCAATTGGCCAGGCAGTGTGGAACGAGACCAATGCTTTCACCTTTAATTCTTTCTTCGCAAGGGTGAACTATAGTTACAAAGACAAATTCTTTGCACAGGCCTCTATGCGTGCAGACGGATCTTCCCGCTTTGGAACCAATTATAAATATGGGTACTTTCCCACAGTGGCACTCGGATATGTGCTTACTGAAGAAAAGTTCTTGGAAAATGTGACCTGGATCAACTACCTGAAACTTCGTGCAAGTGCTGGTCTTACAGGAAACTCTAATTTCCCGAGCGGTCTTTACAGATCACAGTACAGGCTCGACGGTTTATATAATAACCAGCAGACTTATTTCCTGGAGAATATTGCAAACCCGGATCTTCACTGGGAGAAGGTGGTAAACTATGATCTGGGAGCGGATTTCACTCTATTTAACAACAGGGTTACAGGTGAACTTTCCTATTACAACCGAACCACAAGAGATGTGATATTGAACGCTGGGGTAAGTCCCTCAACCGGATTCAAAGATGCCTATCGCAATGTTGATGCCGTGATCATTAACCAAGGTGTTGAACTTGCCCTGAATGCAAAACTGGTGCAGAAGAAAGATTGGGACTGGAGTGTGGGTGGCAACATCAGTAAAAATTATAACGAAGTGAAGAGTCTGGGTGATCTGAGTGCTGATGCCATTGGTGGAGGTACCAACGATACGCGTATTGCGGTTGGTTATCCGATCGGCACAAACTATGTGGTACGTTATGTAGGTGTTGATCCGAATGATGGTCTTCCTATCTGGCTGGATGTAAACGGAAAGCAAACCAAAACCTTCTCATTGGATAATCGTGTTCCTGTTGGAGCCGTGATTCCTGATTATGTTGGCGGCATTAACTCCACGCTCCGCTACAAGGCTTTTGAACTCAGTACATTGCTTAGTTTCACTATCGGAGGAAATATTTACGACGGAAGCGGCAAGCGCCAACTCGGAATCGTTACCGATTGGAATATGCGCACAGAAATAGCGGACCGATGGATGAAGCCCGGTGATATCGCACGTTATCCAAGGCTCACCATGAACCCAGCTACATATAACGGATTGTCCAGTGAATGGCAATACAATTCCACGATGTTCCTCTACGATGCCTCTTATATGCGTTTGCGGGAATTGACATTATCTTATTCTATCCCGCAGGAAACTTTACGGCGCATCGGTCTTCGTAACGCCAGGATATTCGTTACCGGCATGAACTTGCTCACTTTCACGAAATACCCCGGTGGGGATCCTGAAATCGCGCGGGACTTTGAGAATGCACAGGATCGTAACCTGAGCCCCAATGTTACCTACCTTACGCCGCCTCAGCAGAAGTCTGTAACATTTGGCCTTAACCTTTCCTTCTAACCGATAACATCAAGACAATGAAACCTATATCATTTTTGTATATAATGCTTGTCGCGGCGTTGCTCGGCAGCATGACTTCCTGCAAGAAATTCCTGGAAAGACCGCCGTCCGGTAAGTTAGATGAAGATTCTGTAATTGTTTCCAGTGAAGGAATAGAACTGATGTTGAACAGCGCCTTGAAATCAATGGCAAGTGAACAACTGTATGGCGGACGGATGGTAGTGTTGAATGAACTGGTGGCCGACCAGTTGGATGCCACGCTTCTTACCGGAGATTACGGTGAGATATATGGCCGTAGAACATCCATTTTCGGGGACTATAAGAATAATTTCTACGTGGATAATTACCATGTCATTACCCAGGCGAACAGGGCGCTTGAAAAAATGGATGTGGCAGATGCTGCGGATACCACAAGGTTCATTGGGATGGCGAAATTTATCAGAGCCGTGGCGCATTTCGAACTGGTAAGACTCTTCGCGCAGCCGTATGGCAATACTACGGATAACAGCCATCCGGGTATTCCGCTGAGAACTTCCACCGGCCTGGCATCTCTTCCCAGGGCCACTGTGGGTCAGGTGTACGCGCAGATTGTGGCCGACCTTATTGATGCCGAGGCGAAACTGCCGGAAGTGGTAGGTGGGGTTCCAGGCAAGGCCGCCGCAAGAGCGTTTCTCGCTAAAGTGTATTTCCAGATGAATAATTTCGGCGAAGCTTACAGGATGGCGAATCTTGTATTAACTGCTAGTAGCGCATCCACCTATCAGTTCAATACTTCCGCATCTGAGTTTACCACACGTTATTCGCTGAATGGAACAAAGGAGGCCATCTATAAGCTGGTAAACACCACTAATATTTTTGAACCCGGGGCGCATCTTCGCGGTCAGTTCAGAAGTGATGGAGGAAGAGTTCCCGTGCTGCACTTTACAGATGACCTCTATGCCCGTTTCCAGAATACCGGCGATCAGCGTGCGGTATGGTTCAATACCACTTTTAATGAAGGGCTGAACTCCTTCACCAAATACAACCTGGACCGCTTCGAAGTTCCGGTAATCACGGTAACTGAAATGAAAATTATCCGTGCGGAATCCGCCGCTGAAACAAATGCCAATCTTTCCGTAGCGGTAACAGATATCAACGATATCATGACCCGCGCGTACGGCAACACATCGCGCAACCTGCCTTCTAATGCCGCGGCTGCGGACATCATTAACGCCACGCGCGCCCAGTACCTGCTGGAGTTTGTTGGCGAAGGTCGCCGGTTGCAGGAAATTAAAAGGATTGGCGCCAGGAACAAAACAAACATTGACCGTCGCGGCGCCACATGGAATTGTCCCGGTATGGTGCTCCAGTTTCCACAGGGTGAAATGGCCGCCAATGTAAACTTTCAACGCAATCCGGAAGGCGGATGCAATTAAATCATGATCAATTGACGCATATGAAAAATATATTCGCATTCCTGCTTGCCGCAACGCTTTTCACTGCCTGCAAGCCTGAGACCATCGGTGATATACCACACCAGGAAACCGCGGTGATTCCCAGCCTGGCCGGTACATGGCAGCTTTCGAAAGTAACACTTACCGACAAAGGATCGGAGATCAAAAACTCGCCTTTTCTTACCAAAGACGTAACGTCACTTTTTCCCTTTACCGACTTTAAACTTACGTTCAATGTAAATGGCGCGACGCCTTCAACTTTCACCACCACAAAAGGGAATGCGCCTGCCGTAATCGCATTGGCGGGCGGCAACTGGAAGGTGGACAATGCGGAGGCGCCCAAAATGATTGAGTTCATCAACGGCACGGATACTTTAAGATCGACCATAGGCGCGTACCCTACAGGCTTCCGCACTACTTTCAGCCTTAGGGTGGAAAAGCGCGACAACGGATCCGGTCCTGTTGAAGTGATCTACGATTACATATTCACCAAACAATAAATGCCTGCACAATGAAAAAGACGCTTTTTGCTATTTTAATGCTGTGCTCCTTATCGGTGCAGCGCACAAACGCCCAGGTTACTTCCAGTCCGTTGATTTATACCGCCATTGATGAAGTGACCATCACCGTAGATGTAACCGGTACACCCATGGCGGGAGAAGCCAACGCGTTCATCTGGATTTTCAGTAATCCCGATGCCACCGATGCGGAAGCCGCTACCACACGGCCGAAAAAAGATGGTGCTGTAAACGGCGCGTGGGGGAATTCCTCCGATGCCGCAAAAATGACCGCGGCAGGTAACAATAAATGGAGTTTCACCTTTAAAGGCAACGAACTTTTCGGGTTGCCACCTTCTCAACTTGTTTCTTACGGTTTTCTGGTAAAGGCAAAAGACGGATCAAAGCAAACGCCCGATTATAAGCCATTCAAATTCGATCCCCTGGTTTTCGTTCCCACCAAAATGCGGGTGTTCCCGAATAAGGTTGGCGCCACCGATGTGATTGGCGTAAACTTCGACCAATCCCTTACAAATGTGACCGACGAACAGCGGATGATGCCGGTTTCGGTAACGGTTATTTTAGAAGGTCCGGGTAATGTAGTATTGGGCACCAAAGTAATCGCTTTGAAAAAAGAGAGTACCACTATCTGGGCCGCCTACTTCATTCCTACCTACACATTCGGAGTTACAGAAGCGCAAGCTTCCGGAGGCAGATTCCGGTATAAATTTAATGGAACCATACCAGGTGCGAATGGCGCGGTGTTGAATGTTTCCACGGAAGAAGTTACAGTCCCCCTTATTATGCTTAAATAATGCTTGTCATGAAAAAAATACTTCCATACATACTTGGCATCGCGGCTTTTGTGGCGGGATGCCAGAAAGCCAATTTTGATATGAACACCACAGGCGAGGGCCTTGGGGAGTTCACTATTACAGCACCGCAGAATGGAACGGTGCTCAACCTGAACAGCGCCACCCCCAATGCGACCGTTCAGCTTACCTGGACGGCGGCCCGGCCAGGATTGAGTACTGCACCAACTTATGCATGGATCGCGGCATTACGCACAGGAAGCCTTGATAATCCGATCCTGGAGTATCCTTCGGACAATGGCGGAAAAGCTACAACACTTACGCTGACGCAGAAACAACTGGACGATTTTCTGAAACTGAGAAACGTACCCGAAGCCGCCCCCGTTGAACTAAAATGGACCATCGTGGCCACCAACGGCGAAACCAGGATCCGTTCCAACGACTCCTTGAACATTACCATCCGGCGTTTTGGTGATGGGCTCACACCCTTCCTGCTGCTGGCTCCGGTTAACAGCATGGCTACCAACGAAATTTCTCCTTCAAGTACAACTGATAGTGTGAAATTCATTTGGCAAAAAGCCACGCCGGGAAAACCCGCCAACACTGTAACCTATAAAATTCAGGTGTTTAATGATGCTGAAGTGCCGGGTACACCACTTTTTGAGGCGCCTTCTAACAGGAACGGCCTCGATACTGTAAAAGCGTGGTCATATAAAGATTTCAGTGACGCACTCACCGCGGCGGGCTATACGGATCTTGGCTCTGTGGTAAAATTGAAATGGAGGGTAGTGGCTACTTCAGGAACTGTAACGGTAAATTCCACCTATGCCAATGATGTGGCTTACCTGCGCGAAGTGAAGATTTACCTCGTTGGTGGCAGCACGCCCGCCGGCTGGGAGCCTGCCAACGCGATACAGATGATTCCAGATGCTAAGTTTCCAAGCGTGTATTACATCTATGTACACCTGAATGCGGGTGGTGGTGGATTGAAGTTCCTGAACCAGAAACAATGGCCAGGTGGGGATCTTAATTCAACGGATTGGGGCATGAAGAAAGGTGCGCCTGGCGATCTTGCCGCTGATGACGAAGACAATGTGCCCGTTCCTGCCGATGGTGTTTACCGTGTATCCGTGGACCTGAGGAACAACAAATACTATGTACAGGCCGACCATGGCCGCATGGGAACAGTAGGTGACGCCACCAATGCGGGATGGAATCCGCCTGGTGTATTCCCCACGCAGGGAATGGCTTATATTAAACCCAACCGGTTCCTGGGATTACTAGATTTTAAAGGTGGTGGGTTCTTTAAAATGATCGATGGCAATTCCTGGCCCGATGGTGGAGGTCCTGTGAACCAATCAAAGGATTTTGGAAAAGGCGCTTCCGCTGGCGCGATGCTGGCCGAGAACGAAGGCAACTTCGATGGCCCTGCTACTGCTGGTCTATACCGCGTGATCTGGGATGGCACCGATGTGAAGAATCTCAAATACGAAATTGGTCCCGGTATCATGAAAATTGTGGGTGATGCGCTGACCGATTACCCCGCCTGGAACCCCGGAGGTTCCCCCCAGATGAACTACGAGGGCAACGGTGTCTGGAAGTTCACGCTAAAACTCACCGGTGGGAAGGATTTCAAATTCCTGGCCGGAGCCGACTGGGGCGCTTTGGATTATGAAGATGCCGGCGGCGGAAAGATCAAATATGAAGGCGGAGATAACTTTAAATCGCCTGCCACCAGCGGCACTTATCAGGTAATACTGGACGAGTATAAGGGTACAGTACAGTTGGTGCAGCAGTAATGCTATCGGCTACGAAAATTTTTCTTGAAATATATTGAACGGGGTAAAAACGCAAGAGCGGATCGTTAAAAAACGGTTCGCTCTTTTTTGCTTTTTGGAGGCGGGAGCCGGTGTTTTAACGGGTACCCGGTGCCACCGACGGGCTTTTTACGCTGCTGCTCGGCGGAAAACTCCGGCTGTGGTGGGTGAATTTCCTCCTGCAGCGTGGGTTTTTCAACTGAAATTTGCCTTCTGTCGCACATGAATAAAATTTAAGCGCAAAAATTTTATTGAAAATCAATTAATTGCAAAAGCATCATTAAAAAATAACCTGCAATCTTTTGGAATATCGCGTGCAATCGTCCTACCTTTGCCACCCGTTATAAACCAACGGGTTTTTTCACCAACATTGCCAGGGATGGCGGCAGTGTTCAAATTTTTTAACAATGAGTAAGTTACATTTTACTACCAAGCACGCCAACGCGGCTACCGTACAACGGAACTGGTATGTTGTTGACGGTACCAATCAAACCGTAGGACGAGTGTGCGCCCGTATCGCAGCAATCCTGCGCGGGAAGAACAAGGCGTACTTTACGCCCCACGTTGATTGCGGTGATTACATCGTATTCATCAATGCAGACAAAGTTGTTTTCACAGGGAACAAACTGGAAGACAAAACCTACATCAACTTCTCCGGTTACCCCGGCGGTAAGAAGGAAGAAACAGCCGGAAGCCTTATCAAACGCAGGCCAGAAGCGCTGATTGAAAGAACCGTAAAAGGAATGTTGCCTAAGAACAGACTCGGCCGTAAAATGGTGAAAAAGCTGTTCGTTTACGCTGGTGCTGAGCATCCGCATGGCGCACAAAAACCCACGGAACTGAAATTCTAATTCCCACAACTTCAAATGTATCCCGGAATCATCCGGTACAAATAAACAAATATGGAAAAGCAAAAAAATGCCGTTGGTCGTCGTAAAGAAGCTGTGGCACGCGTGTTCCTCAGCAAAGGTGAAGGAAAGATCACCATTAACGACAAAGACTACAAAGCGTATTTCCCACTGGTTTACCTGCAGAACCAGGTAGAAGCTCCCCTCAAAACAATCGAAGCGCTCGATAAATTCGATATCAAAATCAACGCCCAGGGCGGTGGTGTGAAAGGACAAGCCGAAGCTGTGAAGCTGGGCATCGCCCGCTCACTCTGCGAACTGAACCCCGAATTCCGTCCCGCGCTGAAAGCCGCCGGTCTCATGACCCGCGACCCACGCTCGGTTGAACGTAAGAAACCAGGTAAGAAGAAAGCACGTAAGAGCTTCCAGTTCAGCAAACGTTAATCGCTGTATGTTGCTCCTGCAAGGAGTTCAGAAAGCAATCCTATTCATATTATACAATCGTTTATACAAATGGAAAACAACACTTCATTACAGCAACAACTGCTCGAAGCTGGTGTACACTTTGGTCACCTGAAGAAGAAGTGGAACCCCAAGATGTTGCCTTACATCTTCGCTGAGAAGAAAGGTATTCACATCATCGATCTGAACAAAACCGTAGAAGGCTTGCAGGAAGCTGCCGCCGCTATGAAGCAGATCGCGAAAAGCGGTAAAAAAATCATGTTCGTTGCTACCAAGAAGCAGGCGAAAGAGATCGTTACCGAATGCGCACAGCGTGTGAACATGCCTTACGTTACTGAACGCTGGCTCGGTGGTATGCTCACCAACTTCAATACCGTTCGTAAGAGCGTGAAGAAAATGCAGAGCATCGAAAAAATGCTGAACGACGGTACACTCGACAGCATCACCAAAAAAGAACGCCTCACCCTCACCCGTGATAAAGAGAAGATGGAAAAAGTGCTGGGTGGTATCGCACAACTCGGTCGTGTTCCCGCTGCATTGTTCCTGGTGGACATCGGTCATGAGCACATCGGTCTCGCTGAAGCAAAACGCCTCGGCATCACCACGCTGGGTATGGTAGATACCAACTGCGATCCCAACAAAGTGGACTTCGCAATCCCCGCGAACGATGACGCTACCAAATCCATCGCCATCATCACCAACTACATCACCGCTGCTATCGCTGAAGGTCTGGCTGAACGTCAGGCTGCCAAAGACGAAGAAGTGGAAGAAACAGAAAGTGACGACAAGAACGTGAAGTTCGAAGTGGAAGGTGAAGAAACAGATAAGTCCGGAAGGAAAGTAAGAGGTACCAGCCAACCCAAACGCCGTGTTCCAGGTGGCGCCAGCCGTCGCCCTGCAACTGGTGGAGGACCCCGCTAGTACTTTGCAATAGAATTGATCAGCACCCGGCACACTTCGGTTTGCCGTGCTGGTCAATTTGGTTATAGCCCGATTTCTATTTTAAACAATATAAAAACTGAAGTATGTCTGTAGCAATTACTGCAGCCGATATCAATAAGCTCCGCCAGGCAACCGGCGCCGGTATGATGGACTGCCGCAAGGCCCTTACCGAGAACAATGGTGATTTTGAAGCAGCAATCGACTGGCTCCGTAAGAAAGGCCAGAAAGTAGCCGCCCTCAGAAGCGACCGTGAAGCAAAAGAAGGTGTGGTGCTGGCTAAAACCACCGCCGACAACAAAACAGGAATCACCCTCTGCCTGAGCTGCGAAACTGACTTCGTTTCTAAAAACGCCGAATTCGTTGCCTTCGCGCAGAGCATCATCGATGCCGCTATCGCGAACAACGTGAAAGACGCGGAAGAACTGAACGCCGTTGAAATTGGCGGACTGAAAATCGCTGATATGGTAAACGATAAACTCGCTTCCATCGGTGAGAAAATCGGTATCTCCAAATTCGTTCGCGTAGATGCGCCTTATGTTGCTTCCTACATCCATGGCGCCAACAGAATGGGCGTACTGGTAGGGTTCAACAAAGATGCCGCTGAAGCCGGTAAAGATGTGGCCATGCAGATCGCCGCGATGAACCCCGTTGCCATCGATCCCGAAGCCGTTCCCGCCGCTACAGTTGAGCGTGAAAGAGCCATCGTTACCGAAACCATCCAGGCTGATCCTAAAATGGCCGGTAAACCCGCCGAAATGATCGCTAAGATCGCCGAAGGTAAACTGAACGCCTTCTTCAAAGAAAGCACTCTTCTGGCGCAGGCTTTCGTAAAAGATGGCAGCAAATCAGTTGCCGACTACCTGAAATCTGTGGACGCAGAACTGAAAGTGACCGAGTTCGCTCGCGTGGCACTCGGATAAGCGTTTCCCGATATATTTCGCAGAGGGCGTATCATTCAACCGGTACGCCCTCTTCTATTTAATGCGCCTTAGAAGCTGTAGCCAAGAAGTGAACGCATCGCAGTACAGGGTTTCTTTGCGTCCTTGCTCCTGCGAGGCTGCGAGACTGCGAGTCTGCGACGAACGAAGCAGGAAGCAGGAAGCACGAAGCAAGTGGGCGCTTTGCGTCTTTGCTCCTTAGCGGTCTTTGCGTGAACCCCCGCATTTTTTTCTACCCGCCACCTTCATTTAAACGGTAAACATTATCTTGCAGCCGATTTTCTCATTAAAATCTTCTCTATTCATGCAGCCCAGGTACAAAAGAATCTTGTTGAAATTGTCAGGTGAGTCTTTAATGGGAGATAAATCATTCGGCCTTGATCCGGCCATGATCGCCCGTTACGCGCAATCCATCCGCGAAATACACGATCTGGGGGTAGAAATCGCCATTGTAATTGGCGGAGGAAACATTTATCGCGGCATGAACGAAGCTGAAACCGGCATTCAACGTGCCCAGGGCGATTATATGGGGATGCTGGCCACGGTAATCAACGGGATGGCCCTCCAGGCCGGACTGGAAAAAGAAGGCATGTTTACCCGCCTGCAGAGCGCCATTAAAATGGAGCAAATCGCGGAACCCTATATCCGCCGCCGTGCGATCCGTCACCTGGAGAAAAAACGCCTCGTAATCTTTGGTGCAGGTACTGGAAACCCTTATTTCACTACTGATACCGCCGGTTCGCTCCGTGCCATCGAGATACAGGCCGATGTGATCCTTAAAGGAACACGCGTAGACGGCATCTACACAGCAGATCCCGAAAAGGACCCCACCGCTACCAAGTACGATACCATTACTTTCAATGAATGCATCCAGAAGAACCTGAAGGTGATGGACATGACCGCGTTCACACTCTGCATGGAGAACCAACTTCCAATTATCGTTTTCGATATGAATAAAGAAGGTAACCTGAAAAAGGTGGTGATGGGCGAGGAAGTGGGTACATTGGTGAAAGGATAATCTATAATTCTGGATTTTGAATGTTGGATTTTGGATGGGGTGGTTGATCTGCTGCTGCTTAGCGTAACACATTCAGCAACGTATTACAAGGCTATCCAACATTTTAAATTCAACATTTTAAATTTACTATGTCTTCCATAGCTGATATCCGCAAAGATTATAAACTCCGTTCCCTCGCTGAAACTGATGTGGCGGCCGATGCCGTTGCCCAGTTTGGCAGGTGGTGGGAAGAAGCTGTTGCTTCACAGATTGATGAGGTGAATGCGATGACGCTGGCCACGGCTTCGGCAGATGGTGTTCCTTCCGCCCGCATTGTACTCCTGAAAGGGTACGATGAAAAAGGATTTACTTTCTTTACGAACTATGAAAGTTTCAAAGGGCAGCAACTGGGTGAAAATCCCCGCGCATGCCTGGTGTTTTTCTGGAAAGAACTGGAAAGGCAGGTGCGCATTACCGGTATCATTGAAAAAGTTTCGCAAAAAGAAAGCGAGGAATACTTCATCTCCCGCCCACAAGGCAGCAGGCTAGGTGCTTGGGCTTCTCCACAAAGCCAGGTGATTCCCAACCGGGAATGGCTGGAAACGAAAGAAGCGGAATTAAAAGCTATTTACGGAGACAATGATGTGCCCAAACCCCCGCATTGGGGCGGCTATCGGCTGAAGCCTATTGTTGTGGAATTCTGGCAGGGAAGAGCCAGCAGGTTACACGACCGGATTCAATATACTTTACAGGATGAAGGTGCCTGGAAGATTGAACGACTTGCGCCGTAGGAAATTTTGAATGTTGAATGCTGAATTTTGAATGGGGCCGTTTGTAAGTAACAGATGAATTTGTTCAAGCTGCTACAATTCAAGGCATTAATCCAACATTCAAAATCAACTTACTTCTTCTTCGCCCTTTGTGGCTTCGCTGGTCTTGATTTACCATAAGACCCCTGGAATATCTTTCCTTTCTTGGTTTTTTTGTCGCCTCTGCCCATAGCTTGATTTTTTAATTTGTGAATAGTATCGGATGTCAAAAATAGAAAAAGCTCCGATACAAAGTTGCACCGGAGCCTTAAACTATAAAAACAGTTCAATTATATCTTGGCGGAAAGTTCTTTACCGGCTTTGAATTTAGCCACTTTCTTTGCCTTGATCTTGATAACGGCACCTGTTTGTGGGTTGCGGCCATTACGGGCAGCACGCTTGGTAACGGAGAAAGTACCAAAACCTACCAGGGTAACTTTACCACCACCTTTCAGGGTTTTGGTAACAGCTTCTGTGAAAGAATCCAGTGCTGCGTTGGCCTGAGTTTTAGTAACGCCGGCATCATCGGCAATTTTAGCGATCAATTCAGCTTTGTTCATAGTGAGATGTTTTAATAGATTTTGTATGGAACAAATATAGACGCTTTTTCTTCCCGGCAAAATTTTTTTGGTGAATTTCCTGGTCCGTGTTTTTCCCTGTAATCCCCACGGGATAAGGCTTTGGAATGATACGTGAAAATACTGATTACCATACGGTGATTTCCCTGTTCCGCTGAAACCCTTACTGGTAAAGGATTTCAGCGGAAGGATAATGAAACCCTTACTGGCAAAGGGTTTAGGAAGAATTTACGATTTATTCCGGATAAAAAAGAGCACGCTTTTTGTTTTCCACAATTAGTTCACAACCTGTAATACGGACCGGAAAGCAAGGTACTGATCGCCCCATTTGTCTAGCACTTTCTGCCGGAGTTGAGGCGCATTTTCTGAAATATAACGGTTGTAATCTTCCGGCGTTCGTGCCGTATATTGAATGGCATAGGTGGGGCCTTCGGTTTCATCTGTTTCCAGAAGGCGCAACATCCTGTATTCAAAAAAAAGTCCGGTGGCCAGTACTTCAGGAATATGAACCTGCTTCATCCACGCAACGAATGCATCATTGATGGCCCAGGTAACTTTCGCGGTAACGTTGTAAACGATCATTATAAGGCTATTTCAAGGTAAACGGGGCAATGGTCGCTGTGTTTTACATCGGGCATAATGGAAGCACCTTGAAGGCGTGCACGAAGGTCTTCAGTAGCTGTGATATAATCAATCCTCCAGCCTTTGTTCTGTAAACGAACCGAGGGAAAACGCTGGCTCCACCAACTGTAGTGGTGCGGCTCCTGGTTAAAGTGGCGGAAAGTATCTATATAACCTTTCTCTAAGAACTGGTCCATCCAGGCACGTTCTTCAGGAAGAAATCCGGAAGACTTCTTGTTGCCCTTCGGATCATGGATATCAATCTCCTTGTGGGCGATGTTATAGTCGCCACAAATGATGAGCCTGGGATGTGTTTTTCTCAGCTCCTGTACGTAATCCTGGAATTCGTTCAGCCACTGGTATTTATAAGACTGGCGTTCGTCTCCACTTGTTCCAGAGGGGAAATAGGCGTTGATCAAAGTAAGGTCGCCCAGTTGCATCCGGATCACCCTTCCTTCAAAATCGCTTTGCTCAATGCCGGATCCCAAAGCCAGTTCATCTGGTTTGATCTTCGTTAGAAAAGCCACGCCGCTGTATCCTTTTTTCTGTGCGGAGAACCAGTAATCGTGGTAGCCAAGTTCCGCGAACAACGCGTGGTTCACGTTTTCACGGGTAGCTTTGGTTTCCTGCAAGCAGATGATATCGGCGGGATCTGTCTGAAGCCATTCCACAAAGCCTTTGTTCATGGCGGAACGGATACCGTTCACATTATAGGAGATGATGCGCAGGTTGTTCATACATTTATTTGAAGCAAATTTAACTACTTAACCGTTTCTATTGTAGTATCTTAGTTAAAGAAGAACCATAGAAAAGAAAGAATTATGAGCCAGAAGCCCAAACAAGTGCTTGAACGTATCATCCCAGCGAAAGAACCCATTTACCTGGAGGGCCCCAAGAGCCGCGGATACGAGTTCATGTTTGCCCTCAAAGTTTTTACCCAGTTCATAAAAGGTTTCCGAACGCTGCATTTTCTCGGACCATGCGTAACCATTTTCGGTTCGGCGCGCTTTAAGGAAGATCATCCTTACTACGAAGCGGCGAGGGAGTTCGGAAAACGCATGGCCGGATTGGGACTTACCACCATGACCGGCGGGGGACCCGGGATTATGGAAGCCGGTAACCGCGGGGCTTTCGAAGCAGGCGGCTATTCGGTTGGTTGTAATATCGTGTTGCCCTTTGAGCAGCATTCTAATCCCTATCTCCACAAATCCATCACCTTCGAGCACTTTTTCGTACGCAAGGTATTGCTGGTGAAGTATTCCTACGCGTTTATTATTATGCCCGGTGGTTTTGGAACGCTGGATGAGTTTTTTGAGACCGTTACACTGATCCAGACCAAGTCCATCACACAGTTCCCTATCGTATTATACGGGAAGGAATACCACAAGGAGCTAATGGAGCATATTCACGCCATGGCGAAGAATGGCACCATTTCAGAAGAAGACCTGTCTCTCGTGTTGTTAACGGATGATATTGATGAGGCGACCAACCATATTTCAACCTATATCACGGGGAATTACAAGGTGAGGCCACGCCGCCGCAACTGGTGGATGTTCGAAAAGCGATAAGTTTTATCCGGATTATTATTGTGTAAAAAATACACATTAGTATGATTTTGTACTAACTTCGGGTGGTATTGCAAAACCATAAATGACTTCCCATGTTAGTACGTAAATGGCTGTTCAGCCTTGGAGGCCTCCTGCTGGCCGTTTCTTCCTTTGCACAACAATGGCAGATGAATTCACCTACTGCTGTAACCCGGATGGAATTTAGTTTGGATGAAAGGGGCATTCCCCGGTATGCGCTTTATTACAAAGAGAAACCTGTAATTTACCCATCGGAATTGGGTGTTTCCCTCAAAGATGCGCCCGCTTTTTCACGGGGTTTTCAAATGGTGTCGATCGATTCTTCTTATACGGATGAAACCTGGCAACCGGTTTTGGGAGAAGAAAAGAACATCAGGAACAGGTATAAGGAAATGAAGATCACGCTCCGCGAGCAACTTGCGCCTGCCCGTTCCTTCAACATTATATTCCGTGTTTTCGATGATGGAATCGGTTTCAGGTATGGCTTTCCGAAGCAGGCGGGCCTGGATGATTTTATCGTTACGGAAGAAAATACCGCCTTCCGGCTCACGGCTGACCACAAAGCTTTCTGGATACCCGGCGACTATGATACCAATGAATTTCCCTACAACACCACCCGTCTCAGTGAAGTAGATGCCAGTGATCCGCGTTTCACGCAGCACATTCATGCGATGACTTTTTATGCGAAAAATGCGGTGCAAACCCCGCTGATGCTGAAAACGGATGATGGATTATACATCAACATTCACGAAGCGGCGTTGGTCAATTATCCGGCCATGCAATTGCTTGTGAACAAGAAGGACCACGCACTCCAAAGCACCCTCGTGCCAGATGCGCTGGGCAACAAGGCTTATCTTCAGGCTCCTGCCCAAACACCATGGAGAACCATCATCGTAAGTGATCAGGCGAAGGACATCCTCGCTTCCCGGATGATCCTGAACCTGAACGAACCTTCAGCAGTAAAAAACACCTCCTTCATAAAGCCCGTGAAATACCTGGGAATATGGTGGGAAATGCACGTAGGTAAGTCGACCTGGGACCTCGCTGCTACGCAAGTGGCGGGTGAAAAGCTGAAAGAGAGCAAACATGGCGCCACAACTGAACGCACGAAATTCTACCTAGATTTCGCGGCGAAACATGGCTTCCAGGGGGTACTCGTTGAAGGCTGGAATACTGGATGGGAAGACTGGTTCGGAAAATGGAAAGAGGATGTATTCGATTTTGTAACGCCATACCCGGATTATGATATCGCGGAGCTGAGCAGGTACGCAAAAGAAAAAGGCGTTGAACTGATTATGCACCATGAAACATCGGGTGCTGTAACTTCTTACGACCGCAGGCTGGATACGGCTTTCCGTTTCATGAAACAGTATGGCATCAATGCAGTAAAAACCGGTTATGTGGGCAAGGTCATTCCCCGGGGAGAACACCACGACGGGCAGTGGATGGTGAACCACATCAAACGGGTAGCAGAAAAGGCTGCTACTTATGGAATCATGGTGAATTCACATGAATCTGTGCGTCCTACTGGGTTACACCGCACCTATCCCAACTATATTGCCGCGGAAGCCGCCAGGGGTATGGAATACAATGCCTGGAGCAGCGGCAATCCACCGGAACACGAAACCATTCTGCCGTTTACAAGAATTATGGGCGGCCCGATGGACTACACGCCCGGAATCTTCCGCATCAAACTCGACTACTGGCAACCTGGTAAAAAAGAGCAGGTGCAAACCACGCTGGCCAAGCAACTTGCGCTGTATGTAACATTGTACAGTCCTTTACAGATGGCCGCTGATCTCCCTGAAGTGTACGAAGAAAAAATGGACGCCTTCCAATTCATCAAAGAAGTTTCCGCCGATTGGGACACGACAGTTATTCTGGCCGCTGAACCCGGGGAATACCTCGCCATCGCCAGGAAAGAAAAGGCTGGAAAAGACTGGTTCATCGGCGCAATCAGCGATGAACAGAAAAGGGAGATGAGTATCCCTTTAACGTTCCTTGAAAAGGGGAAAAAATATACGGCTGTTCTTTACAAAGACGCTCCCGGCGCACATTGGAAGGATAACCCGGAAGCCTATAGCATAGAAAAAAGGAAAGTAACCGCAAGAACTGAGCTAAAGCTAACGCTGGCTGCCGGCGGGGGCTGCGCCATACATATTTCGGAAGAAGAATAAGCCTTTTCAAAAATAATAGGCTTACCGTGTTTTAACCGTCCCCGGTGGCACCGCTATAGCGGTGCCACCGGGGACGGTGTTTTCACCTGGATGCCTTTCATATTCCCGAAACTTCATTTATCTTCGCATTTCAATGGGCGGATTTGTTTATTGTTCGGCCCGGTAAACAGAACTAATAAACGCTGGAAAGACATTCAAAAACCATCTTCCCCACGTTTATAGTAGGCTGTTTGCCAGGCTGTTGTATATAGTCTGCCGCTAAATTTTTGCACTATGAGCAAGCGTATTCAGGATTGTTTGAAAGAACGGATATTGATTATAGACGGCGCTATGGGTACCATGATCCAACGCTATAAACTGGAAGAGAAGGACTACCGGGGCGACCGTTTTGCCAACTGGTACTGTGATGTAAAGGGGAACAACGATCTCCTGAACATCACGCAGCCTGCCATTATCGAAGCAATTCACCGCCAATACCTGGAAGCAGGGGCAGATATCATTGAAACAAATACCTTCAGCAGCACTACCATTGCGATGGCTGACTACGATATGCAATCGCTGGCCTACGAACTCAACCTGGAAGGGGCGAAGGTGGCCAAAAGGGCCGCGGATGCCTACACCGCTATGAACCCGGATAAGCCCAGGTTCGTTGCCGGGGCGATAGGCCCGTTGAACAAAACACTTTCCCTTTCCCCCGATGTGAACAACCCCGGTTACAGAGCTGTCACTTTTGATGAAGTGGTAGCTGCTTATACCGAACAAATTCAGGGACTGGATGATGGTGGTGCGGACTTGTTGCTGATTGAAACAATCTTCGATACGTTGAATGCCAAAGCTGCGATTTTCGCGATCAAAGAATTTTACAGGAAAACTGGCAAGAAAGAACTGCCGATCATGATCAGCGGTACCATTACCGATGCTTCGGGCAGAACCCTGAGCGGGCAAACGCTGGAAGCATTCTACATTTCGGTAATGCACGCCAATCCGCTGAGCATCGGGCTGAACTGCGCGTTGGGGGCCACGCAGATGCGGCCACATATTGAGGAGTTGAGCCAGATTGCGGCCTGTAACACATCTGCTTATCCGAACGCGGGCCTGCCCAATGCTTTCGGGGAATACGATGAAGCGCCGCATGAAACGGCACACATCATTGAAGAGTGGGCCAAAGAAGGTTTTTTGAATATTGTGGGTGGTTGCTGTGGCACCACGCCGGATCATATTAAGCACATTGCGGAGCAGGTGAAGGGGTTTTCACCGCGGCGATTACCGGTGTTAGAACAGGCTTTATAAGGTGAAAAAACGGTTTCCGGGAGCAAAGTATGTGCTGAACTTGCAGTAAAAAGCAAATGAGCAGATTACCGGATACCACGAAGATCATTGAAAAAATTTACGAGGTAAGAGGGCATAAAGTTATGCTGGATGCCGATCTGGCTGAAATGTACGGCGTAGAAACCAAAGCATTGAAGCAGGCCGTTAGGCGGAACCCTGCCAGGTTCCCGGATGATTTTATGTTTATCCTTACCAGGCTTGAGTTTCAGCGTTTGAGGTCACAATTTGTGACCTCAAACGCTGAAACTGGCCGTGGTGGCGCACGCGCGCTTCCCATGGCCTTCACAGAGCAGGGTGTGGCCATGCTTTCCAGTGTATTGAAATCGGAACGCGCCATACAGGTGAACATTGCCATTATCAGGGTGTATGTTCAAACCAGGGCACTTTTCTCAGGGCAACATGAAGTGTGGAAGAAATTACAGGAACTGGAAAAGCATGTGGTGGAAAATGATGATGAGATCAAAGAGATTTTTGGCATTTTAGAAAAATTACTCGTCCAGGAAGAGAAACCACGCAATCCGATCGGTTTCAGAATCCCGGCAAAAGAATAACCCAGCATGAGCGCAACAACCATTCGTCCGTTTTTGAGACTGAGCGGCCTTGAACCCCTGGTGGTTCGGCCGGAAACGAATTTTATCAACGTGGGTGAAAGAACCAACGTTACCGGCTCTAAAAAGTTCGCCCGCCTGATCAGGGAAGGGAAATACGAAGAAGCGCTGTCCGTTGCCCGTCAACAGGTGGAGAATGGCGCGCAGGTGATAGACGTGAACATGGATGATGCCCTGCTGGACGGTGTTCAGGCCATGACCACCTACCTGAACCTGTTACAAAGCGAACCCGATATCGCAAAGATCCCGGTGATGATCGATTCCTCGAAATTCGAGATTATTGAAGCGGGGTTGAAATGTGTGCAGGGCAAATGTATCGTCAACTCCATCTCCATGAAAGAAGGAGAAGAGAAGTTCATCCGCGAAGCCATCATTTGTAAAAACTATGGTGCCGCGGTGGTGGTGATGGCCTTTGATGAAGTGGGCCAGGCCGATACAAAGGACCGTAAAGTGGAAATATGCCATCGGGCGTATAAAATACTTACAGAACAGGTAGGCTTTGCTCCCCAGGATATCATCTTCGACCCGAACATCTTCGCGGTGGCTACCGGGATCGAAGAACACAACAATTACGCGGTGGATTTCATTGAAGCCACACGTGAAATAAAAAGACTGATGCCGCTGGCCAAAGTAAGCGGTGGTGTGAGTAACGTTTCCTTCTCCTTCCGTGGCAACGATCACGTGCGGGAAGCCATTCACTCCGTTTTTCTTTTCTACGCCATCAAAGCCGGGATGGATATGGGTATCGTAAATGCCGGACAACTGGTGGTGTATGATGAAATTGAACCACAACTCCGTCAGCTCTGCGAAGATGTGTTGCTGAACAGAAATAACGACAACAACGAAGCCACTGAAAAACTGATCAACTTCGCTGAGACAGTGAAGGCAAAAGGCAAGGAAATCGTAAAAGATGAGGCTTGGCGCAATGAGCCGGTGGAAAAACGACTGGCGCACGCACTGATCAATGGTATCACTGATTATATAGATGCGGATACGGAAGAAGCAAGGCAGCAATATGCCCGTCCGCTCGAAGTGATTGAAGGTCCTTTGATGGATGGCATGAACATCGTTGGCGACCTGTTCGGTGCAGGTAAAATGTTCCTGCCACAAGTGGTGAAAAGCGCCAGGGTAATGAAGAAAGCCGTGGCGGTGCTTACGCCTTATATCGAAGAAGAGAAAAGAAACAATCCCGCGGCCTTACAAGGCGGCGCGGCCAGAATATTACTGGCCACCGTAAAAGGCGATGTACACGATATCGGAAAGAATATCGTAGGGGTGGTGCTCGGTTGTAATGGTTACGACATCATTGACCTCGGCGTAATGGTGCCGGCAGATAAAATACTGGAAACCGCAAAAAGAGAACGTGCGGACATTATCGGGTTGAGCGGACTGATTACGCCTTCACTTGACGAGATGGTGCACGTGGCCAAAGAAATGAAACGCCAGGGCTTTACCGTGCCGCTCCTTATTGGAGGCGCTACTACTTCAAGAACACATACCGCTGTGAAGATCGCGCAGGAATACGATCATGGTGTAATCCATGTGCTGGACGCGTCACGAAGTGTTACCGTAGCCGGAAGTTTATTGAGTGAGGACCAGAGAGGTGATTTCCTGGGGAATATAAAAACAGAATACACCAGGTTGAAGGATGATTTCGCCAATAAGAAATCGGTTAAACAATACCTGCCCATCGAAGCCGCGCAGCAGATCAAATCGCCCATCAAATGGGATGAATTCGTTCCGGTGAAGCCGAATATGTTGGGCGTGAAAGTCTTCAAAGATTATGACCTCGCCGACCTCGTGGATTTCATCGACTGGGGACCGTTCTTCATCGCCTGGGAATTGCATGGTAAGTTCCCGAAAATATTGGAGGATGAAGTGGTAGGTAAGGAAGCAACGAAATTGTACAACGACGCACGTGCGCTGCTGGATAGAATCATTACAGAAAAGTGGGTCTCTGCCAACGGGGTGATCGGCTTCTGGCCGGCCAACAGCGATGGTGATGATGTGGTGGTGAAAGATGGCAAGGATACCAGGTTATCCTTCCTGCGGCAGCAGATTAAAAAAGCACCGGGTCAACCGCAGTTTTGTCTGGCTGATTACATCGCACCGGCAGATTCAGGAAAAGAAGATTACATCGGTGCCTTCGCCGTAACAACCGGCATCGGCATCGAAAAATGGGTGAAGCACTTCGAGGACCAACACGATGATTACAATTCGATCATGCTGAAAGCGCTGTGCGACCGCCTTGCGGAAGCTTTTGCGGAACGCATGCATGAAAGGGTAAGAAAGGAATTCTGGGGTTATGCTCCCGCGGAAACGCTTTCCAATGAAGAACTGATCCGCGAAAACTATGAAGGTATACGCCCGGCACCGGGTTACCCAGCATGTCCCGATCATACCGAAAAGTATAAATTGTTCGATATGCTGCATGCAACGGAAAGCACCGGCATCGAGCTGACTGAATCGCTCGCTATGTATCCCGCGTCATCTGTGTGTGGCTGGTATTTCGCCAATCCCGATTCAAGGTATTTCGGTATCGGTAAAATTGAGAAGGACCAGGTAGTTCAATATGCCCAACGCAAGGGGATGAGTGTGGAAGAGATTGAGAAATGGATAAGACCCAATCTCGAATATGATATCTAAAGAAATCTGTAAGGGTGTATCAAAAAGGTACACCCTGCTTTAATCAGTTCTTATCCCTGGTATTTACTTTTATGCCGGACTCAATGCCTAAACTAACTTTTGAGTCACCTTTTTTTAAGTTATTTGCAAGCGTACCAAAAAACTTGTGCTGCTTCTTTCATACATCTTCACCCTTCTTTTAAGAAAACTCACTCCCTTTGCTAAGCAACTCACACCTTTAATAGCTCAATTCGCGGAAAACTGTTTAACTCTTCGTGGTTAAATCTTGTTCAAAATGCTGGATAAATTATCAAACACAAAATACCAGCAGTATGAAACTCAGCGTAAATTTTTGCAAGACCTTAATGGCTTTTACAGTAGCCGGATCATCGCTCCTTCTGACCAGTTGCAACGACGACGACATGGTGGAAAATGAAATGGACAATACCATTTCCGGGATAGTGATTGAAAGTAATAATTTCACCACCCTGGAAGCAGGTCTGGGAAGAGCCAACCTGGTTGACGCCCTTCGGGCCACAGGACCATTCACTGTTTTCGCCCCTGATAACGACGCATTCGCCGCTTCAGGTATCAACACCGCCGCCCTCAATGCTTTACCCCTTAACCGTCTTGATTCCATCCTCAAATACCATGTGCTAACTTCCGATATCCCATCCGGAAGCGTACCTGCGGGACCCAATGCGAAAGTGACCACACTGAGCGGAGACTCCGTGTTTGTAACACGCAATACTGCAGGTGTTTTCATCAACGGTATCCGTGTTAAAACAGCAGATGTAGATGCCAGTAACGGTACCATCCACGTGGTAAGCAATGTATTGATTCCGCCAGGAAACAGAACTATCGTGAACGTCGCAACGGAAGACACTTCACTTACTTACCTTGTTGCCGCTGTGGTGAGAGCAAGTCAGGGCTCAACTAATGTGGCTGCGGTATTAAGTTCAACAAACGGCCTTACAGTATTTGCCCCTACCAACAATGCTTTCCGCGCGGCAAACTTCCCCACAATCGCAAGCATTCAGGCTGCTGATCCTGCCACATTAACCTCAATACTCACTTACCATGTTATTGGTGCACGTGTTTTCTCTTCCGACCTTACAGAAGGAGCACAACCGGCAACAGTTAATGGCGGAACAGTTACTATCACGCTTTCCGGTGGTGCCAAAGTGAAGGGCGCAAATAATGCCACAGCATCCAACATTATAGCTACAAACATCATGGCAAGAAATGGCGTTGTTCACAAAATAGATCGTGTTTTAATGCCCATGCCCTAGAAAGGAAATGGAAACAAATGGAAGGTGTGCCATCAATTGGTACACCTTCTTTTTTTAGGTCAATATCTGTACTTATCCTCGTATCGTGCGGTTTAACGGCCCTTATAGACTGTAGAAGTAACTTAAATCACTTCACAGCTTCTTCTTATTAAATCCTCATAATTACCCTGGAACGGTTTTTGAAAACATTCGGAGCCATGGATCACAAAATATTTTAATAGAAAAAAACAGCGAACGGAATCGTTGTTTTTTTGTTAGAACATTCATCATTAAAACCATTCCGATGCGAGCCGTGATCATTGAACCTGAATTGGCCGATGCCGAAAGGCTGGAAACCATGTTATATGCATGTGATCCTTCTGTTGCAGTATTGGCGCGCCTTTCAGGTGTGGAAGATGCCGTTCATTGGTTTCGTTCACATCCTGCACCTGATTGTCTATTCCTCGATGTTCAACTTTCTGATGGCACCTGCTTCGATATCTTTAAACAAATTCAATCCAACATACCTGTTATCGTTACAACCCATCGACAGGAGTTCGCGCTCGATTCCTTCCGTCTGCTCTGTATCGATTACCTGTTGAAACCCTTCACGATAGATCAGCTCGGCGCAGCGATCCGGAAACTGCACCTGCTCCGCGGTAATACACCGGATTATTCGGCGCTCAGAAACCTGGTGTCATTTCCCAAACCACGTTACAAGCAACGTTTCCTGGGAAAGGTAGGGCAGAAATTGTTTTTTATTGATGCGACCAATATCAACTGTTTCATGGCGGAGAATAAGATCGTATACCTTTTTTCGGCTGATGGATTCCGTTATGTGGTGGAACACACCCTGGAGCAACTGGAAAATTTACTTGACCCCGAATGTTTCTTCCGCATCAACCGGAGTGTGATCGTGAACATCAATGCCATTGAACAGGTGAAGCCTTACCTCAACAGCAGGCTGAAACTGAAGATGCGCTTTTCCGGCGTTGACGAGAATGACCTGGTCATCAGCAGGGAACGGGTGCCCGTTTTCAAACAATGGGCCGATGCCTGATCAGTCTTCCAGCTCTTCGCAGTAAAATCCGGCTTTTTGCAAAACAGCTTCAATGTTCCTGGCGCAGGCTTCCTCGCTTTCTATCCGAAGGATTTTATCTATATCATAAAGGTCCACGTTCCAGCGGGAAACCATCGGCAGTGTTTCTAATAGCGGGGAAATGGCTTCCACCTCGGTATTGTTGTGTATATCGGTCTTAAATACAAGGATCTCCATACGTTTGTATTAAGGTTGAGTAGTGCTCCTGTTTTCATCCGCATCGTGCTCCCGGCTGTAAGCGCCACAGCGGTTGTACCACTTGCTTTTGAATTGTTCCCTTTGTTCCGGGCTCATCTGTTCCCATTTCTCCCGTAGGTTATTTTTCCAATGCTGTTTACCGCGTTTCCTTCCGCCGCCACCTTTGCCGCCGAATCCACCGAATAGTATTTTACTGAGGACGAGAATGCCCATGGCCTGCCAGAAACTGATGGCCTTTACCCCGAGTACTTCGGGCAGAATATTGTTCCAAAGGCTCATGACCACCCAGGTGAACGCAAGGATGGCGAGGGGAATCAGCACCACCATGAGCGCGATCTTTTTAGCTATTTTCTTTTTTCTGTTCATAATCCTGGTTTTACCGGTTCAGCATTTCATCCCGCAGCCGGGCAAGTTTGCCGCGCAGGTGCAATACCGCGTACCTTTTTCTTGAAATAAGGGTGTTTACTGTTTCACCCGTTTGTTCCGCCATTTTTTTAAAAGAGACACCTTCCATTTCGTGGAGCACGAAGGCCTGTCGTTGTTCTTCGGGAAGTTCAGCGAGCGCACGCCTGAATTCTTCCCAGAAAACCGTTCTCAGGAAACTGGTTTCGGGATCTTCCGGTCCTCCGGAGAACAGCGCCGCCCATTCTTCGTCGTCCATCAGGTGGGGACGCTGCTTCCTTTTGTTATCGGTGATCTTGTTCCGGGCCACCGTAAACAACCAGGCGGTCACCTGTTCAATGGGCTGCGTGTTGCCCGTGAACTGGAAAAATACCTCCTGTAAAATGTCTTCGGCATCCGCCTCCGTATCCACTCTTTTACGGATAAAACCCAGCAGGCGCCTGCTGTATGTGTTGATCACCCGGGTGATATTGTTTTGTTTGGTGGCCGCCACTGGTTCTATCGTAATTGAAGCATCCATGTTTGAAAGAGGTAGACGAACGATGCTTCTGGATATTTTAAAAAAGGAAAATTTATTTTTTGTACGCCCGCACCATCTCCCTTTTTCCCCAGGGACCGGGCGGTTTCGTAACCGTAAAGCCCGCCGCCATCATGGCCCGCCGCACAATGCTCTTCGAGCAGTACGTAACCAGCGCACCGCCTTCTTGCATCATATTATAGAGGTGCGTAAAGACGGGTTCTTCCCAGAGCTCAGGCTGCGCCGAAGGCGCAAAGGCATCGTAATACACCAGGTCGTATAATTTCCCTCCGGTAAAGTTTTCCAGTTTGGTTTCATATTTGGTGAGCGTAAAACCGTTATCCATTTCAAAGGGTTGGTTCCATGGTGCACTGTGCAACTGCTGAAACACGCTATCCAATGCCGGCTGCGCCAACAACGCCGGGTAATTCAGATTTTCCAGTTCCGATTCCTGTAAAGGAAAAGGTTCTAGCGTATCATATACGATCCTTCTTTCTTTTCCTTCGTTTTCCAGGTAAGTGAGCAAAGCGTTCAACCCGGTTCCGAAGCCCATCTCCAATATGTGGAGCACGGGCTTATTCATTTCCTGCTGGCGTAATCCCTGCTCAATAAAAACGTGCATCGACTCACCCAACGCACCATGACGGGAATGGTAGGTGATGTCCAGTTCTTCAATCCGGATGGTGGGAGAGCCGTCTTTGGTCAGGTGGATAGATCGTTTCATGCGCGTTGCCGGGTTTCTGGTTTTCCTTATCTTTCAACCGCAAAAATAAATGGAATACATCACTCACCTTCACAAAGACAAAAAGCTGCGCACCATTATAAGTGATGCATCGCCGCTTGCGCCTGGGAAAAAGAAAAACCTCTGGCTTTACCTGTGCGCCTCCATTACCTCGCAGCAACTGTCCGTAAAGGTGGCCGCCGTTATCTGGAAGCGTTTCCTGGATTTGTTTGAAGGAAAAGAACCCACGCCGCAGGAGGTGCTCGCCGCCGAACCGGCGCAACTTCGCGGAATAGGATTGTCGAATGCGAAGGTAAAATACGTGCAAGCCGTGGCCGCGTTCGCCCTGGAACAGGGTTTGGAATGGAAGAAGTTGTCAAAGATGGAAAATGAGGCCGTGATCAATTATGTAACCACCATCAAAGGCGTGGGCCGCTGGACCGCGGAAATGATGCTGATGTTTGCCTTAGGAAGAGAAGATGTATTCGCCGTGGATGACCTTGGTATTCAAAATGCCATGTGCCGCCTGTACAAACTGGATGCGGCCGACAAAAAACAGATGAAAACCGATATGCTGCGTATTTCCGCGAAATGGACCCCATACAGAACGTATGCCTGTCTTCACCTCTGGTCCTGGAAGGACGCGAAATAGCGGTAAGCTCCCGGTGTTATTTTTTTCCATTTCCTGAAACTCTTGCTGAACGCGGCCGCGTCTGAAAATCCGCATTCCAGCGCGATCTCACTGATGCTGGCATTACTCTGCTCCAGTAACCGCATGCTTTTTTCGATCCTGCATTTCAACAAATAACGGTATGGCGGGCAACCGAATATCTTTTTGAACATTCTCGTGAAATGAAAGGAAGAAACCGCTGAAATACGCGCCAGTTCCTCTACCGACCACGCTGATTCCGGATGGCTCCTGATGCGCTGCCCCACTTCCGATACCCGCGCGTATACATTTGCTACTGCTTCCCGCTCTTCGCACATAACCCGTTGTTTGCACGGAAGTAAATGTATTGAACACAAAGCAAATCATGGATTGTGATAAGTGGCACGAACTAGATATGTATAGAATATGCTGCAAGGAATACCACTTTGTTTGTTTTCATGTATAAGCATTTTCTTTTACACATCAATCTACATCTGGATTAAAAAACTTATCGGGAAATCATGCGGAATCATGAGATGCAGGTTGATTTTTATCTTATCTGGTCAAAACATTCATCCTTATTTATAACCTTCTGAAATTGATCGGATAATGATGACTTGATAACTTTTTATAAAGAAAATTTTATGTAACCCTTTATTATAGATGGTTTCAGGTCTGATTCATTAAAACTAAAATCATTGAAATGGGCAAAATTCAACAGCTTCGTTGTAATATTATCTAGTATAACAGTTATACACAATCGAAATTTACATGATGGTATGCTCATGAAATCATTGCCAGAATTTATTTTTGAATTTTCTTATCTAGCCCCTGAACCCAACCATCCTTTGTTCCCCCCACTACTTTCTGACTACAAGTACATTGGCATTCTAAAACTATCTTGTTTATGAAAAAACTTGTGATGCTGCTGCCCGGTATGCTGCTGGCTTTCTGCCAGCTGATGGCGCAGGGCAGGGTAATTACAGGAACGGTAACCGATGCCGCGCAGGGCACACCCTTAACGGGCGTTTCTGTATTTACCAAAGACGCGAAATCCGGTACGCTTACCGATGAAGCCGGACGTTATTCTCTTAGAGTGACGGACAATGAACGGGCACTGATATTTACTTTTGTGGGTTATGCGCAACAGGAGGTGAAGCTGGGCGCCGAAACTGTATTGAACATTTCCCTGAGCAGTGATGAAAATAAAATGCAGGAAGTAGTGGTGGTGGGATATGGAAGGCAGGTAAGAAGAGAGGTTACCGGCGCTTTGTCCAGAGTAAGCGGAAAAGATATTGAGAATGTGCCCCTCGCTTCCTTCGACCAGATGCTGCAGGGCAAAGTGCCGGGATTGCAGGTGGTATCCACCAGCGGACAACCCGGTGCCGCAACGAATGTACGTTTGAGAGGAATCGGTTCCATTTCGGCCGGAGCCGCTCCGCTCTATGTAGTGGATGGTATCCCGCTGGTAATCGGCGACAACTCAAGTTTAACCACTACCGCCAACTCACTCGCCGGTATCAACCCCAATGATATTGAAGATATTTCCGTGCTCAAAGATGCTTCCGCTACTTCCATCTACGGTTCCCGGGCCGCCAACGGGGTGATCCTGATCACCACCAAAAAAGGACGCGCCGGAAAAACAAGGATCCGCATCGACGCGGAAGCGGGCTTCAACAAACTCGCCCTCTCTGAAACCGCACGCCCGCTTACCACCATGGAGTATTTTGAACTCACGCTGGAAGGGCTCGCCAACCGCTTCGGTGGTGAACCCCGCGATTATGTGCAGGATTTCCTGGATGTGTGGGCAGCGGATACCACGAAGAACGTAAACTGGATTGACCTGGTAACCCAAACCGGAAAGCAGCAACAATACAATATTTCCCTCCAGGGGGGGAACGAGAACACACAGTTCTTCCTCTCCGGTGGCTTCTTCCGGCAGGATGGTGTAGTGATTAAATCGGGTTTTGAAAGGACTTCACTCAACATGAACCTCACTACCAAAGCCAGTAAAAATATCACGATTGGCGCCGGGCTGAACATTACGAAATCATTACAGCAATCACCCAATAATTCAGGCGGATTTTCGAATCCCGTGGGCTCGGCATTTTTCCTGATGCCCTTCGCACCGCCCTATGATGACGAGGGTAAGCCCAATATTGATCCCACTTATTACGGGGTATCCTATAACCCGCTGGCTATCGCTGAATGGGATTACAACCGGTACAGCAACCTGAAAGGGCTTTCCTCCATCTTCGGAGAATGGAAAATATTGAACAACCTGAAATTCACTTCCCGCTACGGACTCGATTATCAGGATGTTTTCGAAAAACTGTACTGGAACCCGCTTCATGGGGATGGTGTTTCCTATGAAGGATACGGGTTCAGTAATTCAAGAAGAATATGGAACTGGATTTGGAGCAATACCCTCGATTACAAAGTGCAGCCCTTCAAATCTGCAAACATTGTATTCGACCTGAAAGCCGGTTATGAGGCGCAGGAACAACGCGATGATGTGCAGGAACTTTCCACCAATACCTTCCCGCTTTCGGTAGAACAAAAACCTGAACTGGTATTGGGCGCAGCGCCGCAGTCGGCTTCCACCTACTACGATGACTGGGCGATCCAATCCGTTTTTGGTAGTATGAATGTGAACTTCTTCGACCGCTTCAACCTCTATGGTTCTTACCGGAGGGACGGTTCTTCCCGCTTCGGCATCAACAAAAGATACGGAAACTTCTGGTCGGCGGGTGCCGCCTGGAACATCGACAGGGAAGCTTTCATGAACAATCTTTCCTGGATAAGTTCCCTAAAAATCCGCGGCTCTTATGGTGTGAACGGTAATGCGGATATCGGCAACTACGAATGGAAAGCGCTCTACAGTTATGGCGTGAACTATAACCTGCAAACAGGAACAGCACCGTCCGCTATCGGGAACTTTGACCTGACCTGGGAATTGAATAAGCCAGTGGATATTGGTGTCGATCTTGGTGTATTGAATGAGAGGGTTACACTTTCTTTCGACTGGTACAGGCGGGTGTCTTCCGCATTGCTGCTGAACCTGCCGCTTTCGCTTACTTCGGGCTTCGACCAAACCATCGCGAATGTGGGAAAAATGGAAAACAAGGGGATCGAGATTGACCTGAATGTGTCTCCGGTCCGTAACCGTACCATGCGTTGGGATATCGGGCTGAATATGGCCAGCAACAAGAATAAGATTCTGGAACTTCTCCCTGACCAGGATTTTTATATCGATGGTTCTTTCATCAGGAAAGTGGGGGCGAACTTCCAAACCTGGTACACCCGTTTGTACGCTGGCGTAGACCCGCAAACCGGCGATGCCCTCTGGTACAAAGATGCTACCCGCAAGGAAACCACCACCGACTACGGCGAAGCGGAACGGGAAGAATACAATACCGCGCAACCAAAAGTATTCGGAAGCTTCAACAATAGTATCTCTTATAAAGGGATCAGCCTGATCGCGCAACTGAACTACCAGTTCGGTGGTTATATCCGCGATGGATTCCAGAATTACACAAAAAGTGACGGCTTCGATCCCTTCGAGAACAGGCATAGCTCACAACTGAGAAGATGGCAGAAACCCGGTGATATTACCGATGTGCCCAAATATGTATTCAACAACAATTCCCAATCCAACGAGTTCTCCTCCAGGTTCATCTACAAATCAGATTTCCTCCGCCTGAGGACCATCACGCTCGCATATGATCTTCCCGCTGAAGTGCTTTCTAGATTCAACATCGCTTCCGTGAAGTTCTATGCACGTGCACTGAACCTGTTCACCAAAACCTACGATAAAAACCTTGACTTCGACCCCGATGCGGCCGGTATCAATGGCATCAACGACCTGAACATGTTCCCGCTCAAATCAATGACCGTAGGCGTAAACATTGGATTATAATCAAAACTTATCATCATGAAACTCCGATCAATAATAGCTATCACCTCCCTCTCTCTGGGACTGTTCTCCTGCAGCAAGGACTTTCTTGACCGGGAGCCACCGGCCAGCCGCGATTCCGATGGCGCCATCACCAACGAAACCACCATGCGCCAGGCTGTAAACGGCATGTACGCCAAATTGCGTGACCCCGATCTTTACGGAAGAACACTCCCGATATGGGGCGACCTGCGCGCCGATAATATTTTCGTGCACCCCATCAATTCGGGCCGGTACACGGAATACAACGACTATACGTTCAACCGCGCCAATACCTACGCACAGGATACCTGGGCCGATCTGTACAACGCCATCCTCCGTGCCAATAACGTCATCAACGCGGAAGTAACCGCCTCCGATGGCATAGACCAACTGCGTGGAGAAGCTTACGCCGTTCGCGCACTGATGTATTTTGAATTGCTGCGCAACTACGCCACGCGGTATGCAGACAATCCCTCTGGCGACGGCGTTCCGCTGATCCTCGAATACGATCCTTTCGCGAAGCCCGCGCGCAGCTCCAAAGAACGCGTTTACAACCAGGTGATCGATGACCTCGAAATGGCGGCTTCCCTGATGGAAGACGACAATGAGGACAATTCTTACATGTCTGCCTGGGCGGCCAAAGGTTTACTCGCCCGTGTGCACCTTTATATGGGGAATTATGGTGATGCGAAAACCATTGCCGCGGATGTGGTCGCCAACAGCGGCTATACGCTGGCGCCCGCCGGTCAGCTGGCGAACTATTGGGAAGAGCCCGCCGCCTCCGACGCGAAGCTGGAAACCCTCTTTGAAGTGTCCATTGATGGTATCGACAACACCGGCTCTAATGGTATCGATAATATGTATGAACAGGCCGGTTATGGGGACCTCGTGCCCACCAACGGAAGCACAGGCATCACGGCTATGTATGATGGGTCCGATGCACGTTACAATGCATGGATAACGATGGGCAGAAGAAACAACGCATCCAACAACCCGCTGATTCCGATCGTAATCAAATACCCCAACAGGGGCAATACGGCGGATAAGGACAACATCAAAGTAATACGGCTCGCCGAAGTAATGCTCATACTGGCGGAATCCGCCGCACGCACTTCAGATCCCACAACGGCCAATACCGTGCTCACGGCCCTGCGCAAAACCAGGCAACCATCGTTCGGAACGTATAACCTTACCGGAGATGCGCTGATCCAGGAAGTGCTGAATGAAAAAAGAAGGGAACTCGCTTTTGAAGGCCATCGTTATTATGACCTGCAAAGGCTGGGCCTTGCCATCACCAACCGCGGTATCCCTGATGCGGAATACCCCGCCAATGTGGTGAACATCCCGAACAACAGTTTCAGAAGGATATTGCCGATCCCGCAAACAGAACTCGATAACAATACAAACATCGCGCCCAATCCGGGGTACAATTAGTTGATGAACGGTTGAAAATGAGCAGGTTTTGACAATTGTTTTTCTCCATGAAATTGCAACTTTGTACAGGATTCCATTATGGCGAAAACAATTTTTAAAGGCGCGCATCTTACGGACAGAAAGCTGAAACAGTTGATGGAACTATTTTGTGAGGACCTTACCGCCACACAAATCGCCAACATCACCGGCGTAAGCCGGATCACGGTAAACAGTTATATCCGTAAGATGCGCCAGCTGATGACCTTCCAGGTGGAATTTGAAAAAGCGGGCGCCATGGCCTTCCGGACCGACCTGAAAGCGGAGACCATGCAACTGCGTACCGATGAACAGCAGCCCGATGAAAAAGAACTATCGGGCTACGGACTGATGAAAATCGAAGGCCGCGTGTTCTCCGATCCACTCTTCAACCTTTCCACCACTGTACGGACATTGGTGAAGCAGAAAAAATGGGAGGAACTAACGGAAACAGATGAACGTTTTATGAAAAGGTATTCCGGACTCATCGCGCCGGATCTTTCAAAAATGACCCGCTTCCAGGGAGAAATGGACATCGCCGACAGCTTCTGGGCCTTCACCCGGAGCCGACTGGTAAAATTCAAGGGCATCAGCAAACAAACCGGGTACTACCACCTGAAAGAATCAGAATTCAGGTTCCTGTACCGCCAACAGCCGCTGTTCCCTGTACTGATGAAACTCATCCGGCAACATACCGCCGGCAACAGGTTCCCGCTTTCCATTTTCTTCGGGAACGAAAAAATATAAGCCGTAAGAGAATCACGGCAAAGAAGTTCTGCTGAATACAAGCGGCAGGATATTTACAAGTTTTCTCATGTCGCGGGCTTTTTTTTAATCGCCCGCTCTTTTTTGCCCACAAACACTAACAGGTGTTAGTTTTTTTCTGGAAATGCCTTATATTTGAACCATGATGGAACAGCAAACTTCCCTTACTTTTCAGGAAAAGGTCGACCGCGAGATCAAGATCGAGCCGAAGGATCAGATGCCGGAAAAATACCGGCAGATGTTGATCCGCCAGATATCGCAGCACGCGCACTCCGAGATTGTGGGCATGTTGCCCGAAGGCAACTGGATCACGCGTGCCCCAACGCTGAAACGCAAAGCCACGCTGATCGCGAAAGTGCAGGACGAGGCAGGGCACGGTTTGTACCTCTACTCCGCGGCCGAAACGCTGGGTATTACCCGCGATGAAATGTACGCGCAGCTGCATTCGGGGAAAGCGAAGTATTCTTCCATCTTCAATTATCCCACACTCACCTGGGCCGATATCGGCGCCATCGGCTGGCTCGTGGACGGTGCGGCCATCATGAACCAGGTGCCGCTTTGCCGTTCTTCCTATGGTCCGTACGCCCGCGCCATGGTGCGCATCTGCAAGGAAGAGAGTTTTCATCAGCGCCAGGGATTTGAGATATTGCTCGTGCTGTCAAGAGGTTCGGAAGCGCAACGCGCCATGGCCCAGGATGCGCTCAACCGCTGGTGGTGGCCCTCGCTCATGATGTTCGGCCCGGCCGACGAATCTTCCCCGCATACCGCGCAAAGTATGCAGTGGAAGATCAAGCGCTTTACCAACGATGAACTCCGGCAGAAATTCGTCGACATTTGCGCCGAGCAGGTGAAATTACTTGGACTCACTATTCCCGATCCCGATCTCCGCTGGAACGAAGCCACCGGCCACTACGATTTCGGCCCCATCAACTGGGAGGAATTCTGGAACGTGGTGAACGGCAACGGACCCTGCAACCGCGAAAGGCTCGCCGCACGCAACAACGCCTGGGACAACGGTGCCTGGGTACGCGAAGCGGCCGCCGAACATGCCCGTAAAAAAGCAATGCGCAACAGTGCCGAAGCCGCGGCATAGATGGGAGCCGGCAGCGGTAACACTGCGCAGCGCCTGTTGTGTCACTCACTTGTACGCTATATCAATATGCAGCTTATGTTTCAACCGATCAACATACACCGTTCTCCGGAAACGAATTCCGGCCCCGGAAACAACGCCACACCCGGCGGCAACGAATGGCCGCTCTGGGAAGTATTCATCCGCAGCCGCCAGGGCCTCGACCATAAACATGTAGGTAGCCTACATGCCGCCGATGCACAAATGGCCATAGAAAATGCCCGGGATGTATACACCCGTCGCATGGAAGGCGTAAGTATATGGGTGGTGGAAAGTAAATTCATCCATGCTTCCAGTCCCGATGAAGCCGCTTCGCTTTACGAACCCGCCAACGATAAAGTGTACAGGCACCCTACATTTTATGACCTGCCCGATGAACTGAAACACATGTAGGGAATGCAGTATTCAAAATTAAAATTATGGCACTTCTCCAATACGTACTCTCCCTCGCCGATACCGCACTGATAGCAGGCCACCGCAACAGTGAATGGACCGGCCACGGACCCATTCTGGAACAGGATATCGCACTCTCCAACATTGCGCTCGACCAGGTAGGGCAGGCAAGAATGTTGTACCAGTACGCGGCCCTGCTTACAGGTGATGGCGCTACGGAAGATACGCTTGCTTATCTGCGTGATGCCCGGGAATACAAAAACTGCCTGCTGGTGGAATTGCCTAACGGTCATTGGGGCAACACAATTTTGAAGCAGTTCTTCCTCAGCGCATATCAATTTCCGTTATACGACCAGCTGAGGAAATCTGAAGACGCGCAACTCGCCGCTATCGCCGAAAAATCTATCCGTGAAGTTACTTACCACCTGCGCTGGAGCAGCGAATGGGTGATAAGGCTCGGGGATGGCACAACAGAAAGTAAAACAAAAATGCAGGAGGCGCTCAACGAACTCTGGCGCTATACCGGAGAATTTTTCACACCCGCGCCTTATGAAGAAACGCTGGCTGCTTCCAATAATGCTGCTGATCTTTCCCAACTGAAAACTGACTTTACACAACGTGTGGAGCAGGTGCTTTCCGAGGCCACACTAACTATTCCTCCAAACCAACCCTGGCAAACGGGCGGAAAAACGGGCATCCATACCGAACACCTGGGTTTCCTGCTCGCCGAAATGCAATTCCTTCAAAGGGCTTATCCCGGTAATGAATGGTAAAACATGGAAAATGCCGATAAACATATTATACTCGGATGGCTCGATGAAGTGAAGGATCCTGAAGTACCGGTGCTCTCCATCACCGACCTCGGTATTGTACGGGCCCTCGACTGGGAAAACGGGAAACTGATCGTATCCATCACACCTACATACAGCGGATGCCCGGCAATGGAGGTGATAGCCGCTGGGATCAAGATGCTCCTTGCCGAAAAAGGCATCGCGGCCACCGAAGTAAGGACCGTGCTCTCCCCCGCATGGACCACCGACTGGATGACAGAGAAAGGAAAGCAGGCCTTGAAAGCCTACGGCATCGCGCCACCCAATCCTGTACAACAGGTATGCTCACCCGAAGCCTTCGTAATGGAAGAACAGGTGGCTTGCCCGCGCTGCGGCGCCTCGGCTACCACCCAGGTGAGCCGCTTCGGATCCACGGCCTGCAAAGCGTTGTACCAATGCGATGTGTGTAAGGAACCGTTCGATTACTTCAAGTGTCATTAAATAACTACATTCGGAACATGGAACCTGTATTGCTTGATAAAAACGGCGCGGTTGCCCGCATTGCCCTCAACCGTCCCGATAAACTTAATTCCTTCAACAGGGCAATGGCTTTCGCCCTTCAGGATGCTTTAAAAGATTGCGCTGAAGACAACACCATCCGAGCTATCGTAATAACCGGAAATGGAAAAGCGTTCAGCGCCGGCCAGGACCTGGCCGAAGTGACCGATCCCAACGGCCCCGGCATGGAAAAGATTTTAAGTGAACATTATAACCCTATTATACTCGCCATAAGGAATATGCCGAAACCTGTAGTTGCCGCTGTGAATGGCGTAGCGGCAGGTGCAGGCGCCAACATTGCCCTGGCCTGCGATATTGTCCTGGCTTCGGAAGAGGCGGCTTTCATCCAGGCTTTTTCAAGGATCGGACTGGTGCCAGACAGCGGCGGAACCTGGTTCCTGCCACGGCTGGTAGGCTGGCAACGTGCCTTGGCCCTCGCCATCACCGGCGATAAAGTAACGGCAAAGGAAGCACAACAAATGGGTATGATCTATAAAGCGCTGCCTGCTGAAAGCTTTCAGGCTGAAACTGAAACCCTCGTTAATAAACTCGCCGCAATGCCCACCAAAGCGGTTGCGTTCATCAAAGATGCATTGGAGCGATCCTGGCAGAATACTTTGGAAACGCAACTGGCCATAGAAGATGTGCTGCAACAGAAAGCCGCCGCCACAAACGACTTTAAAGAAGGTGTTGCCGCCTTCCTCGAAAAACGACACCCCTTATTCACCGGAAACTAAACCAGCTATGACCGCAACAGAAATCATCAATGCCATGATGGAAAAGGATGCTTTCAGCCAATGGATGCACCTCGAACGGCTGGAAGAAAGCGCCGGTTCCTGCACACTGCAAATGAAAGTGGCGCCTTCCATGTGCAATGGCTTCGGCGTGGCCCATGGCGGCACATTGTATTCCTTCGCGGATAGCTGTGTTGCGTTCGCCGTGAATGCGCTGGGAGAAGTAGCAGTTTCCGTGGAAACATCCATCTCTCATTTATTGCCCGCCAAACCCGGAGATGTGCTGACCTGTACTTCTAATGAAGAACGTGTAAGCGCGCGGATGGCCGTTTATACCGCCACCATCACCAATGAGGCGAACCAGAAGGTGGCGCTTTTTAAAGGGGTGTATT
The DNA here is from genome assembly GCF_023721715.1 of Parasegetibacter sp. NRK P23. Classification (NCBI taxonomy): domain Bacteria; kingdom Pseudomonadati; phylum Bacteroidota; class Chitinophagia; order Chitinophagales; family Chitinophagaceae; genus Parasegetibacter; species Parasegetibacter sp. NRK P23. Next base: position 1,227,930 of record NZ_JAMDLG010000001.1, on the reverse strand, counting down.
TCCGTACCGGGAAAAGCTGGTAATATTTTGTTGTGGTGCCGTGGGTTTGATCCGGTATGCGATACCCGGTTATTGCTGTGCAATGAGAATTATGCAGCGCATATTTATTCAATGCCATAACAGATACAGTGATAAAACGGCAGGTGTTCAGTGAAAAAACGGAGCTTCTTTGCCATACGGAATGATTAATTTGCAACCATGTTTTACGCGTTCAAGGGATTTCGGCCGGTCGTTCATCCATCTGCGTTTGTGCATCCAACTGCTGTGGTTACAGGGAATGTAATCATCGGGAAGCGGGTGTACATTGGTCCCGGCGCTGCGCTTCGGGGCGATTGGGGCGCGGTGGTGGTGGAAGATGGTTGTAATGTACAGGAGAACTGCACCCTGCACATGTTTCCGGGCAAGCGGGTGGTGCTGCGAGAAGGTGCGCACATCGGACATGGTGCCGTGATCCATGGTGCGGAGGTGGGAAGGAATACGTTGGTGGGGATGAACGCGGTGGTGATGGACGATGTGGTGATAGGCGAAGAATGTATTATAGGGGCGTTGAGTTTTATCCGTGCGGGAGAACAGGTGGCGCCACGGAGCCTGATGGCAGGAAACCCGGCAAGACTGATCAAACAGGTGTCGGAGGAAATGTTGCAATGGAAGACCCAGGGAACGGCTTTATACCAGGCCCTCCCGGATGAGATGCGTGCATCCTGGGAACCTTGTGAGCCACTGCCCGAGGTGGAACCGGATCGTCCATCGCAGGAAGTATTGTACCAAACCTGGAAAGAACTGAATACAAAGCAATGAACTGGATCATCCTAATTATAGCCGGCTTCTTTGAAGTAGGCTTCGCCACCTGCCTGGGAAAGGCGCGCGAAACATCGGGCAGTACAGCCGCCTGGTGGATGGCAGGCTTTTTTGTTTGCCTCATCATCAGTATGTATGGACTATACAAGGCTACGCAGACGTTGCCCATCGGCACGGCGTATGCGGTTTGGACCGGCATCGGGGCGGTAGGATCCGTACTGATGGGGATATTTGTTTTCAAAGAACCTGCAGATGCCTGGCGCTTGTTTTTCCTGACCACCCTAATCGCCTCCATCATCGGGCTGAAAGTGGTTTCGCACTAAAGGCGGTAATAATTTAATACTTTCGCAGTTCCGGGAGGAACGAGTGTAATGGAAAAAACAAACTTTGTAGATCAGATCAGGATATTCTGCCGCTCCGGACACGGAGGTGCGGGCAGTAAACATTTTATGCGGACCAAATTCAACGCCATGGCTGGTCCTGATGGCGGAGACGGTGGCCGGGGCGGACACGTTATTCTTCGTGGCAACAGTCAGTTGTGGACCCTCCTTCACCTTCGTTATTTCAAGAATGTGATCGCGGAAAACGGTACGAATGGTAGTGGCAACAACAGTTCCGGGCGCTTCGGGAAGGATGTGTATATAGACGTGCCGTTGGGTACAGTGGCACGGGATGAAGAAACCGGAGAACAGGAAGCCGAAATTCTCGAGGATGGCCAGGAAATCATCTGGATGCCCGGCGGAAGAGGGGGCCTGGGGAACAGTAATTTTAAAACGCCTACCAACCAGGCACCTGAATATGCACAACCGGGTGAGCCTGGAATTGAAGGATGGAAGGTGCTGGAACTGAAAGTATTGGCCGACGTGGGATTGGTAGGTTTCCCCAATGCCGGGAAATCGACACTGCTCAGTACCATCACGGCGGCAAAACCTAAAATAGCCGATTACGCTTTTACTACGCTTACCCCGCAACTGGGGATGGTGGAATACCGTAACGAGCGTTCTTTCTGCATCGCCGATCTTCCTGGTATCATAGAAGGTGCGGCGGAAGGAAAAGGGCTGGGGCACCGCTTTCTCCGGCACATTGAGCGGAACTCCGTATTGTTGTTCCTGATCCCCGCCGATAGTGCGGACCACCGCAAAGAGTTCAACATCCTCAAGAAGGAACTGGAAGAATACAACCCGGAAATGCTCCATAAAAAGTTCATCATCGCCATCTCAAAAAGTGATATGCTGGACGATGAACTGAAAGAAGCCATCAGCAGGGAACTGCCGAAAGATATTCCGCACCTGTTCATATCATCCGTAACACAACTCGGGTTACAGCAGCTGAAAGATGTATTGTGGGAAGCTTTGAATGAAAAGACGATGGCTGGTTAACGCTGGTCGAAGTCGATTTCCACTTCATCGCTGCGGGGATGCGCCTGGCAGGTTAATACAAACCCTGCCGCGAGTTCATCCTTTTCCAATGCGTAGTTGATGTCCATGTCCACTTCGCCTTTTACTACTTTCGCGCGGCAGGTACAGCATACCCCGCCTTTGCAGGCGAAGGGCAGGTCGGCTCCTTTGGCCAGTGCGGCATCCAGCACCGAAATACCGTTCCAGGGAAGATCGAAGGAGAAGGCGTTGCCATCCAGTCGGATGGTGACCTTGCTTGTTTTACCCTGATTTTCTTTAAAAGTGATTGGCTTGATGTCGTTGGTTTGTCCGGGTGTGTTGAACAATTCGAAATGAATCTTCGCTTTGTCGACGCCGATTGCTTCAAGCGATTCTTTTACAGCGAAGATCATGGTTTCAGGTCCGCAAAGGTAGATGGCGTGCATCTGTAGTGGATCGATGAGTTTATGGAACAGTTGCAGGCATTTTTCAGCATCTATCCTGCCGTTGCCAATTGGAGTGTCTGATTGCTCCCTGCTCAGGATATGGACCACGCGGAACCTGGAAACGTATTTGTTCTTCAATGCCTCCAGAGCTTCGCGGAAGATGATGCTGCCCCGGTTCCTGTTGCCGTATACCAATGTAAAACTGCTTTGTGGCTCCGTTACCAGTGTGGTTTTGATCAGCGACAATACCGGTGTGATCCCGCTTCCCGCAGCGAAAGCAAGGTAATTCCTTTTCGTACCTGGATCCAGCGGTGTAAAGAAGCGTCCGGTGGGCGGCATCACTTCCAGCACATCACCGGGTTTCAGCTTTTTGTTGGCGAGGCCCGAGAAGGCGCCGTTAAAAACTTCTTTGATCGCCACCCGCAATTCGTTTTCAGAAGGAGCGGCGCAGATCGAGTAGGACCTTCTGATCTCCTCCCCGTTTACCTGTGCGCGCAACGTGATGTTCTGGCCCTGGATGAAACGGAAAGTGTCTGCCAGTGCTTCGGGTATATCGAAGGCGATGGAAACGCACTCGGGTGTTTCTCTTCTTATGTCTTTGATCGTGAGGGGATGAAAATGTACGGCCACGGCAATTATTTCTTTATTCCTTCAATGAGATACTTCACCATGTTGTCCTCCATTGTTTCAGGGGGAATGGACTTACGCGAGCGTTGCCATGATTCCAGTCCGCTGATGGCGGAGAGGATGGTGAGCACGGCCACGTAGGGTTCAATGTTTTTCATCTCTCCCTGTTGTATGCCTTTTTCGATGAGTGCCCCGAGCCTTTTCCGGTAACTCCGCCGCTGGTTGAGGAAGTTGGACAGATAGGGTTCCGGAAGGTGCCGCCATTCATGATCGGAGATGTACACATTTTCATACTGGTCCAGCATCATCCGTATATGAAAACGGATGATCGCTTCCAGCTTATGCAACGCGGGTTCCTCACTGTGTTCGATGGCATCGATATGGGTGATGAACTGGTTGGCCACCCGGAAACAGATTTCCTGGAGCAACTCGGCTTTGGATTGAATATGGTTGTACAGACTGGCGGCTTCCACGCCTACTTTTTCGGCGAGGTCGCGCATGGAGGTGGCGCTGAAACCTTTTTCGCGGAAAAGATGGGAGGCGGTCTCAATAATGGCTTCCTTCTTCGTGCTGTTTTTGCGGCTTTTAATCTTAGACATACCTTCCAAAGATAAGTCAAAAAAGCTAACAGTCGTTAGGGTTTGCTGGCTACTTCCCTACATATTTCTCTACAGGTAAACGGTTGGCGATGGAGCGGGCGAGGGTCATCTCATCGGCGTATTCCAGTTCTCCCCCAAAAGAAATACCCCTTGCGATGGTGGTGATATTCACCGGGAAGGGCTGGAGTTTTTTCTGGATATAATAAATGGTGGTATCACCCTGAATGTTCGGGTTTAAAGCAAAAATGAGTTCACGTGTACCTTCTGTGCCAACCCTTTTCACCAGTGATTCTATGTTCAGCTGATCGGGGCCCACGCCGTCAAGTGGTGAAATCACCCCACCCAAAACATGGTATGTACCACTGAATTGCTGGGTGCTTTCAATAGCGATCACATCACGGATGTTCTCCACCACGCAAATGGTATCCTGTTTCCGGAGCGGATTGCTGCAGATACCGCAGGTATCGGTATCGGAGATATTGAAACAACGTTTGCAGAATTTTATTTCCTGGCGCATCTTAACGATGGCTTCGCCGAACCGGCTGGCATGTTCGGGGTCCTGCTTCAACAGGTGTAGCACCAGGCGGAGCGCGGTTTTTTTACCGATGCCGGGCAATTTACTGAACTCCGCGACGGCGTTTTCGAGCAGGGAAGATGGAAACTGCATGGCGCAAAGATAGTTACAATTCTATGGAGAGTTCGTTGTCCCAATTGGCTTTTACCGATAGTTTCTTTTCGTAGGGACGCACCTTTTCCGGTTGTTTTCGTCCGCCGAAAAAGCTGCCGGGATCCCATTTGCCGTTGTTGTTTTCATCTATCAGTATCCGGAGTTCATATTCGCCGGGCGGGAAAAGTTCCCTGTACACCACACCTGCCGAAACCGGTATGGACGCTTTTACTTCATTGTTGGCCACCAGTTGCAATACGAGCGGTGTGCCGGCTGAATTGTAATTGGTGAACCGGAGTCGCAGGCTGCCGTAATCGCGTTTGCGTTTGGTGGTGAATGTAAGCGTATCGGTGGGCAGTGACCCGCCCAGTGAATCGATGACCGAGCCTTCGGTAGAAAGCAGGTTGAACCCGGTTTCCGCGGGCCACGGATAGGTGAGCGTAAGTATGGTGCGGGATGTGTCAAACGAGTAAGTATACCCAGCCACCGGTTTATACGTGGAATCGGTCAATTGCAGTTTTGTGGAATCGAAGGTGGCGATGGGCCGGGGGAAAGTGAGTGTCAGCGCTTTCAGCAGGTCCATCTGTTGTCCATCTAGATTGGGCTGGAAGCGCAAGGTGGAATCTTTTTTGCTGAGTTGTGGTTTGGCGCCGGGTTTCGTGGCTTTCGGCTTCTCTTTTTTGCTTTCTTTTTCTTCCACGTAAGCGAACAGTTCGATGTTCTCGTTCGCGGCGGCGGTATTGATGATTGAGTCGCTGAACGCGAACATTTGGTCGGGCTTCATATATCTTCCCATGCCGCTCTCATCTTTCAGGGCGTACAGTTTGAACTGGCCCGGGGGCAGGTTCCTGAAGGTAAATGCTCCTTTGTTGTTCACCCGGGTATAATAACGGGGCTTCTCCTTTACAACGGCGGAATCGTCCAGGTTACGGTGGAGCATCACCATCAGTGTGGTGTCGGTTTTGCCGTCTTCGGCGAGGGTGATTTTACCAGACAAGCTTAGTGAGTCGAGGTAATTGCCGGTGGAGAAAGTATAACGGAAGTTTTTAAAGGGATTGCCTTCGTTCAGGTCCTTGATGCCGTTTCCGAAATCGAGGGTGTACGTGGTGTTTTCGTCCAGGGTATCCTTGATGCGCACGGTAACGGTACGGAGTTTCCGGGTTACGAACGGGGTTCCTTTGAGCGTGGGGGACACGATCAGGTTCTGCTGGATATTATCGAGTTCAATGTATTCATCAAAATCGAATACGATCCTGGTTTCTTTGCCGCCTTTCAGGTTGAGGGTGGAATCGGGTGGGGAAGCCCGGAGTAATATTGGCGGCAGGGAATCGCGCGGTCCCCCGGTGGGCGCGGCCATATTGGCGCAACTCTGCAGCCAGATTAGTATTACAGCGGTGATTATACTGAAAGAAAGCCCGTTCTTTAATTGCATCATCTTACGGAAAAATATGTGCAAACTTAGGGAGATTTCACCCAGCGTACGGAAGCAGCCGGTTAATTTCTCCCTAAAGCTTACGCTTCCCCCTCATCGGGGTTCAAAGTATGCAGGCTTACGGCCAGTTCGTTCGTTTTCACAAAATTGCACCAGTGGCAGTCGGATGCGCCGCAGCCGGTGTAAAAATCGTGCGCCTGTATGCGTTCCCACACGGTTTTGATCTGTTGTTTCACGGTGGTGGTATCGGCATCGGTGATCAGCACTTTTTCCTTGCGGTATTGCTTCTTTTTATCGGGTTCAATGAAATCAAATTCGGAACTGATTACTTTCCAGTCGCGGTTCTCGTAGCCATCCACCAGGATTTTATAGAAAACGGCCTGCCGCCAGTAGTCGCCGCCGTTGGGGTCTTTTTCAGAAGGACCAGACAGTTTTTTGATCCCGTTGTCCGGGTCGCCGGATTTATAGTCCACAACGTTCACATGACTGCCGTCAAATTCGAGTTTGTCCAGTTTTCCTTTCAGCGGCACCCCATCCACTACCACGTTCCGGATATTCCTTTCCACCACCACTACTTTATTCCATTTGTCGATGTAATGCTGGTAGTAATTGGCGAGAATCTCCTTGCCATATTCCATTCTCCTTTCAAACTGTTCTTTGGTAAAACTCTCGCGGTGGCGGTACATGTACCAGGAGAAATCTTCCAGGAATACCTGCATGGGCGGGAACTGCTTGTTCATGTCCTGCATTTTCCTGAACAGTTGCTCTACGGCGTGGTGTACGGCGGATCCAAATTCGGTGGCTTCGTTTTTGGGGGAAGGAATGCGGATCAGACTTCTGAAATAAAATTCCAGCGGACATTTCAGGTAATTGCTCAATGCCGTAACGTTCATGGTAAAGCGTTCCAGCACCCGCGTAATGAATTCCGTTTCCAGTCTTTCTATCTCCGGCGCGGCTGGTTGCGAGAAGTTTACGATATTAAATTCCGCCATCGTTTCAGGGGAAACCACCGGTCTTTCCACCGGCAATGGACTTTCCTGCTGAATTTCAGCGATGAACATGGAAGGTTCCAGTTCCTTGTTATCGTCTTTGAAACGTGCGTAGGAAATGTACAAATGCTTTTCGGCCCTGGTGAGCGCCACGTAAAACAGGCGGCGCAGTTCTTCTTTGCTGTTCTCATTCCCGGAGGAACCTTCTGTGGAAGAGAACAGGGTATCGGGCATTTTATAACCACCGCCGGGCTTTCTTTTCTTCTCCCAGAAAGAAGCGTTGCAGCCAGCGAGGAAAACATATTCGTATTCCAGGCCTTTGGAGCCGTGGGCGGTAAGCAGGTTCACACCTTTGTCGTTGCCACTCACCTGCACCAGGGGCAGCACGAGTCCTTCCTTCTCCATGGTGTCCAGGGTTTCCACCAGTTGGTGCAGGCGCAGGGTCGGGTTACGGCGGGTTTCTTCCTTCACGAATTCGAACATGGCCGTGAGCACCTGCATTTGCCATACCTTATCGGGCTGTTTCAGGATGTGTGCCAGTACGCCCGCTTCGCGGATGATCTGTTCCATTAATCCCTGTAAAGTAGTATTGGGAACGGCGGCCAGCAGCGCTTCGATGATGCGGGAGGCCCTTTTCAGGTTTTCGTGGATGCCGGTGCTGAACAGTTCGCGTTGCGGCTCGGTGGATTTGGTATGCAGGTATTGCCGTAAACTGCTCCTGGGGCCCGCGCCACTGCTGTTTTTATCGGCCAGTTCCGCGGTGAGCCGGGCAATATCCACGGAAGGAATATTGAACCAGTTGATGTGCAGGATTTCGAACAGGAAGCCGTCGCCGCCATAGGTGGTATCGTGCTCCGCATCAAGGTATTTTAGTAGCCGGATCAGTTGTTGCGCCAACGGGATGGTGAACAGGTTGAGGTTTCGTTTACTGTACACCGGTACATCTCGGGCCTGGAGAAACAGCGCCAGTTCTTCGCCGTATTTGTTTTCCTTGTAAATAACGGCGATGCGCCCTGGCGGCACCAGTTTTTCTTTCACCAGTTGCGCTATTTCCAGCGTAATGGCCGTCATTTCCTGGCGGGGCGAAAGGTATTCGCGGATCACGGGGGTATGGGTAAGCTCCATGAGTCCCGGCCGACTGGAAAGCAGTTCCTTACTGAGGCCGGGCAATTGTTTCACCAGCCGTTCTTCGTTGGAATCGATCAGTTTTTTGGAAGCGTCAAGTATCGGTTGGGTGGACCGGTAGTTCTGCGTAAGCACCAATGTGCGGAGTTGCTGCTGGTAGGTATCGGCGAAGTTCAGCATATTCTCCACGTTCGCGCCCTGGAACCTGTATATCGACTGGTCATCGTCGCCCACCACAAAAATGTTCGGGGTATCCCAGTAGGCGATCAGTTGCTGCACCAGTTTATTCTGGCTGCCGCTGGTATCCTGGTATTCATCCACCAAAATATAGAGGAACTGTTCCTGGTAGCGGCGCAGCAGTGGTTCATTCTCCGAAAAAGCGCGGATCACCCAGTTGATCATATCGTCGAAATCGTAGCGGTTCTTTTGGCGCATGATTTCCTGGAAAGGTTCGAAGGCGTTCACGGCGGCCCGGAGCTTTTCGATTTTGCCTTTTTCTTCTTCAATTTTATCGGTACGGAGATCGCCTTTTTTGAATTCCTTCGTGGCCCTTTTGGTGATGTATTCTTCCCTTTCGGGCAATGAAGTGATGTATTCATCGATCTTTTGGTTCATGCCTTCAGGTGTCCATCCCTCTTTCTTCATCACGCTGAACAGGTCGGTGAGTCCCTTCATTTCGTAATACACATTGCCGCGGTACCTTTTGAGCGGATGGTTCTTTGGAAAACCATCGATCAGCTCCTTCATCATTTCAATCCTTTCCAGGTCGGAAACCGGGTCCAGTACATGCTTTTCGAACAAAGGCAGGTTCTCCTGGATCACGTCGTTGCAGAAAGCGTGGAAGGTGTAGATGTTCACTTTATAAGCGTCGGGGCCAATAAACTGCAACAGCCTTTTGCGCATGGCCACCACCCCGGCATCGGTATAAGTAAGGCAGAGTATGTTTTCGGGGCGCGTATCGGTATCCAGCAGGATCTTCGCGATCCTGGCGCCCAGGATCTGTGTTTTTCCCGTTCCCGGTCCGGCGATCACCATCACCGGTCCTTCGATGGTATCCACGGCTTTTTGCTGGGTAGGGTTGAGGGCGTTATAGGCTTGCCGGTATTGCTGCCGGAGTTCGTTGTTCATTTTCACCATAGCATAAAGTTGAACTTTTTCCGTCCAATCTTGTAAATCTATGTAAATATTTCACCCCTATGTCCGTTCATTGCATCAAAGCGGTTCAGACCATTCCCATTGGACTTGAAGCCACCTGGGATTTCTTTTCCCGTCCCGACAACCTGCAGGCCATAACGCCGGCGTACATGCGTTTTCAGATCACGAGCAAGCATCGTCCCGAACGGATGTATCCCGGCCAGATCATTGAGTATAAAGTGCGTCCGTTGCTGGGCATCCCCCTTTACTGGATGACCGAGATCACGCATGTGGTGGAAGGAAAACTATTTGTGGATGAGCAGCGGTTCGGGCCATATAGTTTATGGCACCACCAGCACCATTTCCGCGAAGTACCCAATGGTACGGAAATGACGGATATCGTGCACTACAAACTTCCATTGTGGGTATTGGGCGATCTGGCCCATACATTGTTCGTGGAGAAACAACTGGCAGATATATTTGAATACCGCCGTAAAAAAGTAGCGGAAATGTTTGGTACATTTCCGCCGTTGTAAGAAGTTATCCGGGTATCCGTGAGATGTATTTTTCGATCTCTTTGATCTGGTTGACGATCTCCGGAGTAGTGGGTTTTTCAGCTTTAGCCTTTCGGAAGAAGTCTTTCGCGGCGCGAAACTCTCTTTTGTTCATCATGATGGAGCACATCTGGAGGTAAGCTGCCGCTTTGTTCTCCTTATCGGGCAACCCTTTGCGGAGGGCGCTGCGGATGTAGTTTTCGGCCTGTTTCAGGTCGTTCCGCTGCAGGGAGAGCATCCCCATCTGCAGCAGGCTGGCGCCTTCGGCTTCTTTCATGGGCATACCCAGGTCGAGTCCTTTCTTCATCATTTTCTCGGCGCCGTCGAAATCCTGTTTCATCATGGCGATATTGCCTTTCAGCGTATAATATACCGAACGGATGGGTTTGTACAGCAGGTTGGGGAACTGAACGGAATTGAGGATTTTCTCCGCCCCGTCCATATCGCCGCTTTCCATATATTCCTGGATCAGCCGCATGGGGCCGAAGAAAAAATGGCTGAACAGCAGGATCACACCAACCAGGTACAGGGGGGACGAGGGCCAGAAACCAGCATAAACATTGGTAACCACGGCCAGAATAATGATCAGGACGGCCAGCGGAAGACGGTAACGGATGAGCGTATTGTAAAATTTCATAAATAATCCCCTTAAAAATGGATGGCAAAGATAGGGATTTGCCTTATTTTTGCGCTCCCGCCACAAAACAATAGGATTTGTAAGGTGGAATGGCCTCGTAGTTCAATGGATAGAATAGAAGTTTCCTAAACTTTAGATACAGGTTCGATTCCTGTCGAGGCTACCAGAAAAGCTACATTGCAAATTTTTAAAGCAGTGTGGCTTTTGTTTTTTGAGAAAATGCCTAGCAAGCAATGTTTGAAGTCGCATTGAATTTCGCTCGATTGTTTTCGGGCTGTAGATGTTTCTGTATAGAAAAGCTGAAGTCTTAGTTCTTCGATAGCCGCCTTAATTTTAAATTAGAGCGTGGTTGTTTAGAATCAACGATTGAAGAATCCGATGCACAATTCATATTTTACATTCATAACCATAATATCGTAAGGTTGCGTATTATGAGGAAAAAATATTTGCATGGCAATTTCAATGATACCAACCTTGCCCTTTACATACGATATTGAGAGCAAGGTTGTATTGAAAAAACTTTCTTTGGCTCATAAAGCGCTTGCAGCGTTAAATGGGGGCGCTGAAACTATCCCAAATGAAGTTATTATTCTAAATACCTTATCGCTGCAGGAAGCGAAGGATAGTTCAGCTATTGAGAACATTATCACTACGCATGATGAATTGTATAGCAGTGACACCATTGCACAACGGGCCAGCAAAAACTTAACACGTTCCGAAAACGTGTTAACAAAATTGATAAACGTTAACATGTTTTCTGCTCTGAGTGACGAAATCAAGATTTTGTTAACATGACATCAGGTGGCCAATGGGATCATCCAGCCTGGACACCCCCCATTACCCTCATCACACTATCCAACCCTCTTCCCCCGACCCCTGAACAAGATTTTCCCGCCGCTGTCAATTAGTATAAATGTCGGGAACTCTGATACCCGGAATTGCTTTGTTAATCCCTCCTGCTGTTCCATTCCTTCTTCCAAATGATCTCACACCGTTTTATTGGTATCTGCATACGCCTTAACTTTCTTCACATCATCATCAAAAGCAATACTCACGATCGCTACCTTATCCTTGTATTGCTCCGCGAACATTCTGAACTTGGGCATCAGTCCAAAACATGGGCCGCTGACACACCAGGTTCCCCAGAAATCAATAAGAACATATTTTTCAGAAAAAGGGGGAATCGTGATCTTATTCCCGGCAATAGTGGTGATTGTTAGGCCAGACTTTAATTTCACCCCCTATTTTCTATTTTTTTATACCCTTTAGGGTATATTATCTATAAATTCTCATAATTTATACCCTATAAGGTATAATTAAAATTAATAAGCTAATTTTATACCTCAAAGGGTATAAAATGAACCTCACTAAAAGATTGCCTGAATTTTTAAAGGACAAACGAAAACAGGCACGACTTACACAACCTGAACTTGCGGAAAAAGCCGGTGTCGGCCTTCGTTTTATTAGAGAACTGGAGCAAGGAAAAACATCATTACGAATGGATAAAGTAAATCAGGTGCTTAAGTTATTTGGACATGAGTTAAACCCTGTGCCCATAAACCGCCAAACTTTGATTGATGAGGAAAGCTAATGTTTTTATGCAGGATAAACTGGCAGGATACCTATCTGAAACTGATAATGGATATCACTTTATTTATGACCGGAGTTATTTACAAATTCCCGGCGCAGAAGCGGTAAGTCTAACGCTTCCACTGTCAGAAAAAGGGTATGTTAGTTCAGTAATGTTTCCCTTCTTTGATGGACTGATACCGGAGGGTTGGCTCCTGGAGGTAGCGGAAAAAAACTGGAAACTGAATCAGCGGGACAGAATGGGATTGCTACTGGCCTGTTGCCGCGATTGCATTGGAGCGGTGAGTATAGTTGAAGCACAAAACACAGAAGGATAATGCGTTGTTTATATTGCTATAAAGCACTGGAGCCCGGTCAGATAGACTTCCATCCTGCCTGTAGTCGTAAGATGTTTGGGAAACCACAGCCCCCTGTGTTGCCCTACACTGAAGAACAGATGCTTGAATTAGGCGGGGAAGTGATCAAAAGCCAGATAGCGGTTACCGGCGTGCAGCCCAAACTTTCGCTTGATATTGAAAAATCGCCCAAAGGGGATACTGAAACCAAAACCCCCGGGCGGTTCACCATCGTTGGCCTATGGGGTGGCTATATATTGAAACCTGCTACAAAACAATACCCGCACTTGCCGGAAGTTGAAGACCTGACGATGCACTTAGCGGAGCTGTCAGGTATTGCTACAGTGCCCCACACTCTTATCAGGCTGCAAAATGGAAGCCTTGCCTACATTACAAAACGAATTGACAGAGTGAAGAAAAAAAAGTTGCACATGGAAGATATGTGCCAGTTAACAGAGCGGCTGACAGAAGACAAATACAAAGGGTCGTATGAACAAATAGCAAAAGCTATTCTAAAGTATTCCGAAAATCCCGGATTAGATCTGATCAACTTTTTCCAACAGGTTATCTTTTCTTTTTTAACCGGAAATGCTGATATGCATTTGAAGAATTTTTCTTTGATCAAAGACCCGCAAACAGGCTATGTTTTGGCACCCGCGTATGATATGGTTGCTTCTGCGCTGATTGTAAAAGGTGATGCCGAAGAACTGGCATTGAATCTTAATGGCAAAAAAAGAAAATTAGGGCGGAAAGATTTCGATACAGTCTTATCCTCATTTAAAATCATCGACGATAAAGCAATAGAAAACCTGTATCAAAAATTTTCTACCAGCATTGAGCAATGGATGCAGTTTATAGCGATAAGTTTTCTTCCGGAGGAACTGAAAGATCAATACAGACTTTTGATAAAAGAAAAAGCTGCGAAGCTGAATTTATAATGGGTTACGATGAAGATAACAAATCGCACATTGTATAAATACACCTAACTAGCGGACTCACAAAAAAGCCGTCTCACCTAAGAGACGGCCCTCGTTTCCTCATGCCCGCCGTATATAACTACATCCTATCCCTGAATAAATGCCAGTATATCTTTATTAATAGTAGCCGCTTCTGTAGTGGGCATGCCATGCGAGAACCCAGGGTAAATAATCAGTTTGCCGTTCTTCAGCAATTCATTCGCTTTTACCGCGGTGGTAGCATACGGCACGATTTGGTCGTCATCGCCGTGCAGCACCAGTACCGGTACATCCACACTTTTCAGGTCTTCGGTAAAATCGGTTTCTGAGAATACTCTGATGCAATCGTAATGGGCCTTGATGCCACCCATCATGCCCTGGCGCCACCAGTTGTCCTGGATACCTTTTTTGATGTCCGCGCCTTCCCGGTTGTAACCATAGAAGGGGAAGGTGATGTCGTGGTAGAATTGTTGCCTGTTGGTGAGCGTATTGTGGCGGATATCATCGAAAACGGCCAGGGGTACGCCATCTGGATTGTTTTCATCCTTAATCATGTAGGGGGTGATGGCGCTGATGAGCACTACTTTCGATATGCGGTCACGGCCGTATTTCGCGGCGTAACGGATGGCCTCGCCTCCGCCAGTGGAGTGGCCGATGTGGATGGCGTCTTTCAGGTCCAGGAAAGCCGTGAGTTCGGCTACATCGGCGGCGTAGGTATCCATATCGTTACCGGTAGCGGTTTGTGTGGACCTTCCATGCCCGCGCCTGTCGTGGGCGATCACCCTGAAGCCTTTGTCGAGGAAGAACATGATTTGCGCGTCCCAGTCATCGGAAGATAAGGGCCATCCGTGGTGGAAAAATATGGGTTGCCCGGTGCCGAAGTCTTTGAAATAAATTTCTGTGCCGTCTTTTACTGTGAACTTGTTCATTGCTTTGTACTTTAAGGTGTATAATATTTAAACGGAATGGTGGATCATCAACTGAAAAAACCGTTCCCGTTGCTGTATGGGATTGATTTTCCTGTTTGACGAAGCAAAGTTCCTCCAAATAGCGGCCGCTGTAAATGGATATATATCCCTTTGAGTTGTACTTTTTTCTCCTTCTTTTAGATGGATGGGCGATTTTGCGTAAAGATGCTTTGCGAAGTTTGAATGAAATGTTCCGGATAGGAAAGTATGCGATCTGTGAAAATCGCGGCTACAACCGGTTCAGCACAATGCTTCCCCTGTAGAAAGCATTCGTACTCTGAAAGCTGGTTTTCAGGTTCAGCACGATATCATCATCCAAAGGATTACCGGTATAATGAAGGTTGCGTATCCTGGAAAGGTAATACGTGATGATACCTTTCAGTTGCTCATCTATTTTCCCGATGATTTCGATGTTCCCGATGGTTCGGTTGGGCATGATCGTGAATTTGATCTTCGCGTCATAACGGGGGATGTTCTTTGGGGTGGCGTAGAGTTGCAGGAGTTCATAGGAGAAACCAGAAAAATTCCTCCCCGGCGGACGGTGCCTGTAGTAACGGAGTTCTTCTTTCTTCGTCATCGCATTGCCAAGTACACGGATCAGCAGGGCGAAATTCTGATCTGGACTAACAGGCGCTTCATCTATCACTGGCGGGCGGCGGGCCACCAGGAAGGAACGCAATTGGTAGCGGCCATCCCGGGTGCGTGCGAAGATAAAGTCTGAATGAAGCCGCTCCAGCGCCTCGAATTTTTCGGGATAGAGTGTAAAATATTTGAAGGGGCGGTTCAGTACTTTTCTTTCGCGAACATTGTCTTCCGGATTGCCTAATGCCCGCATGAATTTATCGTGTACATAGTTTTCAGAAACCACGGTTTTCCGGAACTGGGTGCTCCGCTGCGGGCCGAACACTGTAAATAAGGCGGTATATTTCCAGGTCCCTTCTTTCAGGCCGTTCCGTACTTCACCTTCCCAGGAAAAATCGGTGGGATAAATAATATCGTCGTAGTCGCTGGTGCGGATTCTGAATTTTCCATTGCCGTTTTCGAGCAGTACTTTCCCTTTTTTGTTGCGGAGAAACAGCGGGGTGAAGGTTCTTTCATCGGCGCAGTTGAATGCCGCGCGCAAGGTGCCGTCTTCGTTGAAGTACGACCATTTACCCGTCATGGTACCGTTGTTGAACCAGCCGTGTATTTTCACATTGCCGTTGGGGAAATAGAAGGTGATCTCTCCGTGAAGATCGCCAAGCGGGCTGTAGGTAGCTTTCATTTCAGGGGTTCCGTTCATATAGAAATCCTGTGCCGGGCCGATGTAACGGGCGAGACTATCAATACGCATGGTGCCGATCCGGTAATAAGTAGCAGCGGGGCGTTCACAAATACTCCAGCGCGCGTCGTAAAAAAGCGTATCGGTAATATCCTGCCCTGTCACATGAAGTGAAGAAATAAACAGGCAGGTAAGGTAGAGCAGAACAGCGCGCATACAGCAGGTTGTTTGCTAATTTAAACAGAAAATCGCCATTATAGTTTTTCTGTGCAGGGAATTTCCACAATGATTTCACAACCTTTTCCGGGAGCGGAATTAATGTTGATGGTACCGCCGAATGAAATGGCCCGTTTCCGCATATTACTCAGCCCTATGCCCGATTTTACCGCGGACGGGTGAAAACCTTTTCCGTTGTCCACTGTACGCATCTGCACCCGGTCTTCTTTCAGCGAAACGGATACTTCTATCCGGCTGGCTCCGGCGTATTTCAGGATGTTTTTCAGCTGTTCCTGGAGAATGCGGTACAGGTTCACCTGTATGTCTTCGGAGGTACGGCTGTTGATGCATTCATCAAATTCGAGTTGTGTTTCCAGGGTGCCTGTTGGGTTTACGCTTTGGAGCAGGTCCTCGAAAAGTTGTTGCAAAGTACTGTCGTCCAGGATGGCCGGGGCCATTTTGTGCGATAACTTACGGATTTCATCGATGGCCAGGTGGATATGTTCTTTGGTGGCCCTGAGGAATGCGTCGCCCTGTATGGGATCACGTGCCATATCGATGGTGAGCAACGCGGTGGCCAGGATCTGGTTGATGTGGTCGTGCAATTCCTGTCCGATGGAGCGGCGCTCTTTTTCAATCGCTTCAATTACGGCGCGGATCATTTTGTGTTCTTCCTGCGCTATGGCGTCGTCGGAGTGCGTTGCCGGATCGTTGCAGGCATTGGCGGGAAGGGAAAAAGATGGGTACGGATTGGTTTGGTTTTCATGGGATGATGGAACGGCTTCGGTAGCACGGTAGGGGTAAACAGGACTTTCGTCGTCGAAAGAAGGTGTATGTTGGTTTTTCAGTATTTCTTCAGTTCCGCCTTTGCTTCTGATGAAAAGTAGGAAGGTGATTACGACAAGCAGCAGGGACATCACAATGGCCGCGTTGTGCATGGAGCCTTCGTTCCGGAGAACGTGCTGAACAGATCGGGTGAAATATGCTCCGTACAGAATCGCGAAAAAGCTGATGGTGAACCATACGATGGCTTTTTTACAATCCCAGCTGTTGGTATTCTTTAATGGCCTGCGCATGATGATGGTTGGTTTTATTGAAGCGATTCCGACAGCTGTCTGGTCATGATCTCCCTGATCAGGTCCGGCAATACTTCGAAATCGCGGTATTTATCAATGAAATGGGTGACGCCCAGTAAACTGCATTTTTCCTTCACATATTCGGGCAGGCTGATGAACAATACCATGGTGTTGACCTTTAGGGAATGTTGGCGTACCTCTTCCAGGAAACCAATCGCGGCATTCGCGTCCATGCCCATCCCCAGCAGAATGATCCGTGGCGGGTGAAGGTGAAAAAGCTCCATGCCTTCCCGGTAGGAAAGGGCGCTTTTTACCTTAAAGGGGGCGCCGGTTTCCAGCAGCATCTCTTCCAGTCGCTGAATAATCTCTTTTGAACTATCTATGATCAGTACCTTCATCCGTTTAAATTCTGGTGCAAAGAACCGACGAAATAAACGGTTGGAAAATAGAGGAAGGAGCCTTATTGGGTTAGAAAAGGGTGGAGAGAGGGGGTAGTAGATGTACTACAAATGCTCATACATCTGAAATCAAATGATGCGTTATCGCGTACCTCGTTAATTCAGCATTCGTTGAAAGGCTAAGTTTCTCCATCACCCGGCTTCTGTGTGTACTCACTGTGGTGGGCGCCAGGGAAAGCGCTTCGGCGATCTGGCTGGTGGTTTTGCCGGAAGCCAGCATTTTGAAGATTTCGAACTCCCGGTTGGAGAGCAGTTCGTGGGGCTTTTTTTCAGAAGCTGGCGTTTCCAGCAGTTTTTCGGCAATCTCAGGTGTGATGTATTTTCTGCCGAGTTTGATGCGTTGCACTGCGGTAATCAGTTCTTCGGGAGCGGCGTTTTTGTTCATATAACCGGCGGCGCCGGCTTTTAATACGCGCACGGCGTAAAGGTCTTCCGGGAAGATGCTCAGGATCAGCACCGGAAGTTCAGGTTTCAGCAATTTAATTTGTTCCAAAGCCTCAAGGCCGGTTTTTCCGGGCATGTCCAGGTCGGAGATTACCAGGTCCCATTCTTCGTTCATCACTTCTTTGATGAGGGCGTTGCCGTCGGCCACCTCTTTTATTTCGGCGGAAGGATATTCATCCTGGAGCAGTTGGATGAGCCCGAGTCGGATGAAGCTGTGGTCGTCGGCGAGTAGTATTCTTTGCATCTAAAGGGATTAAAGGGGAACTTGAATGTGAATATGGGTGCCCTCACCCGGTGCGGACCTCAGGGTGAAACTGCCGTTCAGCGACAATATTCTTTCTCTCATGCCCATGATACCGAACGACTGGTTATGTTGAACAACATCGGGATCAAAGCCTTTCCCGTTATCTGAAATGGTGAGTACAATGGTGTTGCCGTTCCGTTGGAAGGAGGTGTTCACTTCGGTAGCGGCGGCATACCGCATGATGTTGGTAAGGGCTTCCTGGTACACCCGGAACAGGGAGGTGGAAATATTTTCCGGCAGTTCAAGGTGAGTTTCTTTGCAATGCACCTGTACGGTTATCCCGGTGTTCGCGGTGAACTGGATGCCCAGCCATTCCATGGCCTCCAGCAGGTCGCGGTTATCGAGTATGCCCGGCCGCAGTTCGCTCAGTATCCGGCGGATGGAGCGGTTGCTGGTGTCGAGCAGTTCGATCATGTTGCGGATCTTTCTTTTGATATCGGCATTTTCGGGTGGCGTTTTTTTATCGATCCAGGCGATATCCATTTTAATGGCGGTCAGTTGCTGGCCCAGTTCATCGTGTATTTCGCGGCCTATTCTTTTCCGCTCCTCTTCGCGGATGCCCTGGAGGTGGGCGGTCAGTTGCCGGAGCCGGGCGGTGGTTTCCCGCACCTGCTCCTGCGCTTTTACTTTTTCGGAGAAATCAATGCCCACGCCCATCAGGCAGGTTTGTCCTTCATATTCCACGGTTTTACCGGTGAAGTAATAGGGGATTTTCGCACCCGATTTCAGCATGAATTCAGCCTGCACACTTTCTTCTCCTTTTTCAAAAGTGCCTGTTATCTTTTCGGCCAGCAAGGCTTTCTGGTCTTCATCAAAAAGATCCAGCGGATGGATGCGTTTCATTTCTTCGGAAGAATAGCCCGTTACCAGTTCGAAGTTCCGGTTCCAGCGCAGGAATTTCCCGGTGGTATCGTAGAGGTAAAAAACGCCGGGCAAACTGTTGATGATGGAGTCGGAGAGGTACCGTTCTTTCACCATCTCATCCCGTGTTTTAACCACCGCTTCCTCGGCCTTTCTCCGCTCCGTGATATCGGTGATGGTACCCACATAGCCGATGGTCTTATTATCCGCTCCTTTTTCCGGAATGGCCTGCCCGAGTACCCAGGCTATGGAACCATCGGGACGGAGGAAACGGTATTCCGATACGGAGAAGATAGAAGTTTTGGCGGCGGCGTGCCATTCTTTTTTCAGTTGCTCCCGGTCATCAGGATGTACGGCCGTGAGCCAGCCTGCACCCAGGGCTTTTTCGCGGGGAAGCCCCGAAATTTCCGACCAGCGCGGGTTCACATAAGTGGTTTGTCCATCCGGATCGGTATGGAAAATGCCCACGGGCGCTACTTCGGCAAGGGTCTGGTATCTTTTTTCACTTTCAGCGAGGTGGCGTTCCGCTGCGCGGCGTTGCCGGTCCTTCTCCAATTGTTCCAGCGCGAAGGATATATCGCCGGTACTTTCTTCGAGCAACGCGATTTCTTCGGCGTCGAAAAAATCTTTGGTATCGGCGTAAGCTACAAAAGAGCCGGTCACCTCTCCGAATTTGCGGATCGGCACACTGATGGACGACTTGAAATGGTGTTCCAGCGCAGCTTCCCGCCAGGGCGCCATTTCAGGAGCCGTTTCAATATCGTTGCAGTAAACGGTTTCATTCGTGCGGAGCGCCTTTCCGGTAGGACCATTCCCTGATGGGGCCCCTTCCTGTAAAGTAATGTTGATACGGTCCAGGAACTTTCCGCCCTCACCCTCATGCACAACCGGGATCACGCGCTTGCGTGCGGTATCCACCTTCCCGATCCATGCCAAACGGAACATGCCGATCTCCACCGCAATGCGGCAGGCTTCGCGGAAAAGCGTATCCTCATCTTTTACCTTCACGATCATCTGGTTGATCTGGCTGATGAAGCGGTAAAGGCGGTTCAGTTTATTGATTTTCTGTTCCGCCGCTCTCTGAAGCGTCGTATCACGCAGGTTCAATACAAGGCCCTTTATATCAGGATCGTCAAGTTTATTGGTAATGGTGCCTTCCAGCCAGATGTAATGACCATGAGCATGTTGAAACCTGAAAGCATAAGGAATGGGGATGTTGGGTTGCTGAAGCGCGGCCGCAATGCATTGCTTCCCGTTTTCCTGGTCATCCGGGTGCAACAGGTGCACGGGCAACTGCTGAAATGTTTCCGTGTTCCATCCCGATATCCTGTTGGTGGAACTGCTTCTGAAAACATAATTCAATTCCGCGTCAATTAATGCGATGATCCCTTCATTGTGTTCAATAAGTGCCCGGAAACGCTTTTCATTGGTTTCGGTCTCATGAAAGGATGAAGGGGATACATTGTGCATTGTAGGCGAATTATCCTGTTGGGAAACAATGTATTAAAGATAAGGGAAATACGTAAGAAAACGACCTGCTTACAAGAGCCTGGTGCTTTTTGCGGCATAGGGTTGCAGTACGGGGTTGCTGGGATCAAGTTCTGTGATCAGGTAGTTGACCTCATTCATTGCCGCGAACTGTATCGGCATGGAAGAATTCAATTTCTCCGAGATGGCCAGCACGGCAGTGGCCGAAGCTGCTTTAAGCATCGCTTTCTTCACCTGCACGGTTTCCCAGTCGGAATCAGTCAGGCCATTCATGGGATCGATGGCATTGGTGCCGATGATGCAGAGGTCGGCTTTGATGCGGGCGAGTTGTTCAAACACTTCCCCACTCACGGTCATCTGGCTGTAAGCGGATATTTGTCCGCCGATCATGATGGTGCGGATATTGGGTTTGTCGAGCAGTTCCATGGCCGTGAGTACGTTCACGGTAATAAAAGTGCCGCGGAAGCTGGTTGGAATTTGTTTGATCACTTCACGTATCGTGGTGCCGCCACCGATCAGAACGGTCATGTCTTCTTTTAGGAGGGAAACCGTTTTGGCCGCGATGCGCAATTTGTTGTCGCGGGCATAAGTTTGTGACGCATCACCCGCATGGTAAGCCGCGGCCATGGCGCCACCTTTTATTTTAATGAGCGCTCCTTCTGCCGCAAGTTCGTTCACGTCGCGCCGGATGGTGTCTTCGGAAACTTCCACCAGGCGGGCCAGTTCAGCGTACATCAGGCGCGTATGGATGTTCACCTGTTTACGGATGAGTTCCTTTCTTTCCTTTTTAGGAAGCGCGGTTGAATCTGATGCGGTAGGCATATAACGCTGAAGTTGCAATTTTTGCGAATGTAGTACAAAATTCAGGAAGGATTGGCTGGTTATTATGCACTTGGGTTCAATAAAATTTGCAATATGGAATAAGTTTTTGCAAAAAATTTGCAGAATTAAGGAAATGAACTAGGTTTGATCCTTCTTATAATGTCTATCCTCATCGTCATAATTTGTCTGCTGCTCCTGGTGCTGCTGGTAACCTGGGGGAAATGGAACGCGTTTCTTGCTTTCCTTTTGGTCTCGGTGCTGGCGGGAATATTATTAGGGTTGCCGTTGAACAAAGTGGTGGCCTCGGTACAAAAGGGGATGGGCGATACATTGGGTGGTTTGGTGGGCATTATTGTGTTGGGAGCCATGTTGGGTAAACTGGTGGCTGAAACTGGTGCGGCGCAACGGATCGCCTCGGTGCTGATGCGTGGTTTCGGAGCGAAGAACGTGCAATGGGCGCTGATGCTTACCGGGTTCATCATTGGCATTCCGCTTTTTTATGGTGTTGGATTTGTATTGATGGTGCCCCTCATCTTTTCGGTTGTTTATCAATATAAGCTTCCGGCGGTTTATGTAGGTTTGCCCATGCTGGCGGCGCTTTCGGTAACACATGGTTTTCTTCCGCCACATCCATCGCCAGCGGCATTGGTGGGACAGTTCAATGCGGATATGGGCATTACTTTACTGTATGGGATCGTAATTGCCATTCCGGCTATCCTGCTTGCCGGACCAGTATTCACCCGTTTTGTAAAACATATCCATTCCGAACCACTCGAAGTGTTCAGGCCCAAACCCATGCCTGTGGAACAAATGCCTGGTACGGGAACCAGTTTTTTCACTGCGTTGCTGCCTGTTTTTTTACTGATGCTTACCACGGCTTTGCCCTATATTTTTCCAGATGGTTCGCCTGCGCTGAAGAATGTTTTTTCCTTTATGGGAGAACCTGTTATCGTGATGCTCTGCTCCATCATGGTGGCGGGAATTTCCTTGGGCAAAGGAAGCGGTCGTTCTATGAAACAGGTCATGGCATTATATGGCGATGCCGTGAAAGATGTGGGCATGATCCTGCTGATTATTGCCGGTGCCGGTGCTTTGAAGCAGGTACTCGAGGAAAGTGGCGTGAGCAACGAAATTGCTGCCGCCCTTCAAACCTGGGATATGCCGCCGCTGTTGTTGGGATGGCTCATTGCCGCGCTCATACGTGTTTGTGTGGGATCGGCCACCATTGCGGGTTTGACGACCGCTGGCATCATCGCGCCGCTTATGGTGCAGGCCAATGTAAATCCAAGCCTGATGGTGCTTTCCGTAGGCGCGGGTAGCCTGATGTTCTCGCATGTGAATGACTCCGGGTTCTGGATGTTCAAAGAATACTTCAACCTGAGCGTAAAAGATACCCTGAAAACCTGGTCGGTCATGGAAACGATCGTTTCTATCGCAGGATTACTGGGCGTTCTACTGTTGAATCAACTGATCTAAATAAAGCTGCATGAATACTATTACAATGAACGCGGAAGCCAATTTCGCGAAGCTGGGATTAACACTTCCGCCCGCGCCTACCCCATTGGGGGTTTATAAGCCCTTTCTTATTGATGGCAAATACCTGTATGTTTCCGGACACGGTCCGGTGCAGGATGATAAGTCGCTGATCATTGGTCGTATTGGCCGCGAACTGGATATGGAGCAGGGGAAACTGGCCGCAAGGCAGGTAGGACTTACCATTCTTTCCACCATCAAAACGCATGTGGGCGAACTGGATAAAGTGAAACGTGTGATCAAAGTATTGGGCATGGTGAATTGTACGCCTGAATTTGAACGACATCCTTACATCATCAACGGGTGCAGTGAGTTGTTCGCCGCTGTGTGGGGGGAAGAGAACGGTATTGGCGTAAGAAGCGCCGTGGGCTTCGGTTCATTGCCCGATAATATTCCCGTGGAAATTGAAGCGTTGTTTGAATTGTACTGATATGAAAGCATCTAAAGCACATTGGTATACGGTCCGGAACATTGCCTCCGTTGATTCGCCCGCATTGCTGGTTTATCCGGATCGTGTATTGAAGAACATTCGTCATGCGTTAAAAATGATGCCGGACAAAACATGTTTGCGTCCGCATATAAAAACGAACAAGATGGCGGAAGTATGTACCATGATGCTGAAAGAAGGCATTACGAAATTCAAATGCGCCACTATTGCAGAAGCGGAGATGCTTGCCCGCGTGAACGCGCCGGATGTATTGCTGGCCTACCAGCCGGTGGGGCCGAAGGCGGAACGTTTCCTGGAACTTATAGACAAATACCCTCAAACCCGCTTCTCCTGCCTGGTGGACGACGAACAGGTAGCGGCGTATTTGTCTAAGCTGGCTGTAGCATCCAAAAAGAAAGTAGCGGTTTGGATCGATCTGAATGTGGGGATGAACCGCACGGGCATCGTTCCAGAAAAAGTCCCTGTGCTTATCGACTCTTGCCATGCGTTGGAAGGCATTGAAGTAGAAGGTTTCCATGCTTATGATGGTCACAACAATGCGCCGGATCTTGCTGCCCGTAAAAAAGAAGGGGATGCTGTTTTTGAACGTGTTCACGCATTGGTATTGAGCACGGAGCAACAATTCGGTAAAACCCTGCGTATCTTATTGGGCGGTTCTCCCAGCTTTCCTGCTCACCTGAACAGGAAAAACGTGGAGTGCAGTCCGGGCACATTTGTTTTCTGGGATGCCGGGTACCAAAGTAAGTATCCGGAACAACCTTTTGATATTGCCGCACTGGTGGTGACGAGGGTAATCTCCATTGTTGACCGGCACACCATCTGTACCGATCTTGGCCACAAGTCGGTTGCGGCTGAGAATCCTTTACCCCGCGTTCATTTCCTCAATCACCCTTCGGCTACACCTGTTGGTCAGAGCGAAGAACATCTTTTATTGGGCGTGAACGATGCTTCAGCTTACAAAATCGGCGATGTGTTGTATGGCGTACCCGTTCATATCTGCCCTACCGTTGCTTTGTACGAACGTGCCATTGTGGTAGAGCAAAAAGAAGCTGGTAAGGAATGGAAAGTAATTGCGAGGGATAGAAAAATATCTGTTTAAAGAATTGCCGGATGAGGCTCAAAACCGAACTATGTTCACAATAGACGCGCACCTCGACCTCAGTATGAATGCCATGGAATGGAACCGCGACCTGCGGCTACCGGTATCGGATATCCGAAAACGTGAGCTTGGATTAACCGATAAGCCCGATCGCGCCAAAGGAACCGTTTCACTGCCGGAACTCAGGAAAGGAAATATCGGTCTCGTGGTGGCCACACAGATCGCAAGGTATGTGGCGCCAGACAATAACCTTCCCGGCTGGCATTCGTCCCAGCAGGCATGGGCGCAAACACAAGCGCAGCTGGCCTGGTACAAAACCATGGAAGAACTGGGGGAAATGACGATGATCCGGAACCTGGAGGAACTGGAACGGCATATCGCGCTTTGGACGAATGACACTACTGAAACGCAGAAGCCCGTTGGGTATATACTGAGCCTGGAAGGGGCAGACTCACTGGTGTCTGTATCTTATCTTGAAACCGCGTACCGGTATGGTTTGCGTGCCGTTGGCCCCTCGCATTACGGGCCTGGAAGGTATGCCAACGGAACCGATGCAACCGGCGGATTGAATGCGCAGGGGAAAGCGCTGTTGAAAGAAATGGACCGCCTCGGCATGATCCTCGATGCCACGCATTTGTGTGATGACGCGTTTAAAGATGCGATGGATATCTTTACAGGACCAGTATGGGCCAGTCATAACAACTGCCGTACTTTGGTGCCCCACAACCGCCAGTTCTCGGATGAACAATTGAAATTGCTGATAGATAGAGGTGCCGTGATCGGCGGTGCACTGGATGCCTGGATGATGGTGCCAAACTGGGTTCGCGGCGTATCTACCCCGGAATCCATGCAATGTGACCTCCATAAAATGATCGATCACCTCGATCATATCTGCCAGCTCGCGGGAAATTCATTGCATGTGGGCATCGGCTCCGACCTGGATGGCGCCTTCGGGAAAGAGCAGTCGCCACACGACCTGGAAACCATCGCCGATCTGAATAAACTACCTTCCTTGCTGAAAGCCCGGGGTTATTCAGATGAAGATGTAGCCAACGTTATGCACGGCAACTGGCTCCGGTTTTTAAGAAGGGCCTGGGGGTAAAAAGAAGACGGCCTGCCGGTTATGGCAAGTCGTGTCCCTCGAACGATAGGAGAAGCATGTCAGTGCCCCCTACAGTTCTTTTATGATCCCCTTTTCACCTTGGCTGATTTGATTTCGTTCTGTTGTTGTTCGATGGTGGTTTCTTTGGCGATGAGCTCCCTTTCTATTTCCGCGAGGCGGTTGTCGATCATGGCTTTCTTTCCCTGTAATTCACTTCGTTCGTTTTTTAATTGTTGAAGTGCGCGTTCTTCTTTTTCAACGGTTCTGATCTGATCCGCTATGGCCAGGTCGGAAGCGTAATTGCCTGCCTGCTGCGAAAAGTTTACCAGAAAGGTTTTTACGTTTTCAGTGATGATGCTGTCGTCGGCCTGGTTGGTGAAATTATTGTATCCCCTGGAAACGGCGATATATACATTGCTGCCTTCATTGATCGCTTTTTCAACTTTGGTATAGATGTCCATTTTGTCGGAGCTGAGTTCCGAAAGCACTACACCTGAATACCGGTCAATTCCATTGCGTGTCTTTTTCTTGAGTCCCGATTTTTCGAGTTGCTGGCGCAGGGCGCTTCTTGTAATGTCTTCCGTTTGTGGAACGGAGATGGTTACCGCGTTGCGGTTTTCCTTGTCTATTTTCAGTGATACATCCCGTGCCTGGCCAGTAGCCAGCAGGGTTGAGAAAAGGGCTACAGAGGTAAGCCATATTTTTATATTTTTTTCATGATACAAAGAACTGTTTAATGGCACCGATCCAGATTGAATCATCCATACATTCAGCTACAAAGTTGCGCCGTTTCCGGCCGGAATTGTTATATCATTGCGTTCCCTGTTTACATAATTCCTCTATTTAAGTGTCAATGAGAGAATTGCCCTTTGAAATGCTTATATTTAGTGTATTCCCGTTACCATACGATACAATTTTCCGCTTTGCCTGTTATAAAGCTTCTGATAAATGAATCGTGAAAACTGATTATCCTAAAAAGTTTTGTCTTCATTGCGAAATGAAGGTAATGAAGTCGTCCTCCGTTCCGGAACATGTATTCACAGGGCCACGTTGGGGGTACCTTCAGGTTGATACTGATGAAAGAAGATTACGGTTGTGGAAGGCCGTACCCTTAAAGGGAGATTTTGAATCCGGAGAGGGAAGAAAAAAGCAGATTGTTGAACAGATGAAACTGCTGATCAGGGAAACGGTCCAGTTTTCCGACGAACCCATGCAGATGAACTTATCGAATTACCTCCATGAACACTTGCAATACAGTTATACTTACCTCGCAAACATCTTCGTGGAACTGGAGGGGTACAATATCGAAAAATTCTACATTGGCTGCAGGATCGAAAAAGTGAAGGAGTTACTGCACTTTAGCGCGCTCAGTGTTACGGAGATTGCTTACAGGATGCATTACAGCAGTGTAGCGCATCTTTCCACGCAGTTCAGGCGTACCACAGGCAGCATGCCATCGCAATACAAACGGCATTGCCTGAAGCATCTTTCCCGGTTCAGTAACAAAGATGGAACCATGCCGGAGACATAAATTCCTTCCATTAAAATTAACACATGAGACAGGGTATTGTATCGAAAAGAAGACTGATGCAGCGCATCATTTCCCTTTCTTCAAAAATTGGCGACGCGCAACCTGCCTTGTATTCGTTGCTGGAGGAGTCGCCCTTGTTTTACCTCCAACCGGAGGAGCCAGGTATCCATATCACCGATCTGAAGATGTACATGGATACCATAAAGGCGCAATTGAATACATTTGAATCGCGCGACAATGGAATGACGCAACGGGCCAACGCATGAACCGGGCTATGCCTGATGAAGTTAAAGCCTGTAGCAAACGGCGTTCACATTCATGCCCGCGCCCACCGAAGCGAAAACGACCACATCGCCTTCATTCAACTGATGTTCGGGAAGTGATCCCTTCAATACCAGGTCGTACAGGGTTGGGATAGTGGCCACCGAACTGTTTCCTAGCCACCCGATGCACATCGGCATCACGTTTTCCGGCGCGGGCACGCCATACAACTGGTACAGTCGTGCAATAATGGCTTCATCCATTTTCTCATTCGCCTGGTGGATGAAGATTTTTTTAACTTCCTTAATATCTACCCCGCTTTTATCAATGCAGGCTTTCATGGCCGCGGGAACATGCGTGATGGCGAACTCATATACTTTCCTGCCTTTCATTTTCAGAAAGCGGACATGGGGATCACTCCCCGGACAATTTGATGCGCCCATGTTGATGTAGTCCGCTTCTTCTGTGGCATAAGTCTGGGCGAGGGCCGAGAGTACGCCTTTCCCTCCGCTGTTTTCCCGCGCTTCCAGCACAGCCGCACCTGCGCCATCGCTGAAAATCATGCTGTCGCGGTCGTAAATGTCCACTACCCTGGAAAGCGTTTCCGTTCCAATGATCAGCGCTTTCTTCGCGATACCGGCTTTGAAGAAAGCATCGGCATGGATCATACCCTGTAACCATCCCGGGCAACCGAAGATGAGGTCGTAGGCCACACAGGACGGGTTTTTAATACCGAGTTCACTTTTGATGATGGTGGCCAGGGAAGGCACTATGGCCGTTTGAACGGAGTGTTTCAGTACGTTCCCGAAGTTATGGGCCACAATAAGCTGGTCGAAGGTTTCCGGGTCAACGCCGCTGGCGGCAATGGCTTTCCGGGCAGCTTCGGTACCAATATGTGAAGCGGTGAGTTCATCGGAAGCATAGCGCCGCTCCAGGATTCCCGTGATCTTGCTGAACTTGGCAACTATTTCAGTGGGCGGGGTGGCAAGCGGGTGCTGGTCCTCCGCATAAAAATTGTGCTGCGTAAAATCGTTGTTGGATACTACCTGCTCCGGAATATAACTTCCCGTTCCTGAAATAACCGTTTGTATGCCCACCTGAATAGTTTAAAAGGTTCCTGGAATAAATTCGCACGCCTAAAGGTACGAAAACTACAGGTAGGCTTTACTCAGTTCATCCTGAATACGGAAGGCGACAACGCTGTATGCTTCTTAAAGAAATTGTTGAAGTGGGCAGGTTCTTCGAACCCGAGGCAATACCCGATATCCGAGATCGGCCAGTCGGTGTGTTTGAGCAGCACCTTCGCTTCGCTGGTAACGCGTTCCGCGATGAGGGAAGAGGTGGTTTTACCCGTGGTTTCCCGGATGGCCCTGTTCAGGTGGTTCACGTGCACATACAGTTGCTCCGCGAAATCTTTTGCAGAGCGCAGCGTGAAGCGTTGTTGTGTGGATTCGATGGGGAACTGCCGCTCCAGCAGTTCACTGAAAATAGTGGTGATGCGTGTATTGGCATTGGTTTGGCGGTGCAGGGTGACCGTGGGCTCCATTTTCAGCGCCAGGTGAATCAGTTCCATCGCGTAATTCAGTTGCAGGTCCTCCCTGAATTTATAAGCTGAATTTTCTTCTTCCATCATTTTTCTGAAAACATCCGTTGCGAGAGCGGTTTGCGCTTCATTCAAAAGATAGGACGGGTTTCCCCCGATATGGAACATCGGAAGTTCCGGGAATCGGGGTTTGAGTTTTTCCAGGAACAGCGCTTCGCGGAGAATGCAGAAATAGCCGGTATTCGTGCAGTCGAGGGGTTCAAGCGTATAAGGCACCTGCGGGTTGAAGAACATCAGCGCGGAGCCGTTCATGTGCAATGTCCTGTCCGCGTAATGATAGAGGTTGTTCCCGGTAACGAGTGATATCTTGTAAAAGGCCCGTCGTGCGTAGGGGATCACCGTTTCTCCGTTTGCACCCACGCAATCTTCCATCCGGAAAACATTGAAGTTGCCGGTTTGCTTGCGGGGATGGCGCAGATGTTCCGGCAGTTTATGCCGGTAAAATTCTTCCAGACTTTCAGTAAAAGGAGTACCCGTTTTTTTCACGTAATTAAAGGTAGAAAAATACCGCATATCGAATGGTTTTTTCCCACCGGTGGCACCGCTATAGCGGCACCCCCGGCGGGAGCTTCGCCGTTAAGAAAATGACGTGGCGGTGGCCAGTGTTTTCACTGCTTCCATATCTGTTTTTACCACATCCATTTTGGCTTCCGCGAACTGGTAGGCATCTGGGCCCAGGAAAAGGTGGATCGGCGGATTGTCCTGTTCTGCTACCGCGATCATTACTTCCGCGGCTTTTTCAGGATCACCCTGCTGGTTGCCATTGTACTGGTTGGTATGCGCGTCCTGTACTTCCCGAACAGTTTTGTATGCAGCGATCTCCTGTTGCGGTGTAGACAAAGAGCCACTGGTGAGGAAATTCGTTCTGAAATAGCCAGGCATCACCACCGTGGCCTTTACATGGAACGCTTCAATTTCATGTGCGAGGGATTCCGTTAAGCCGTGTACCGCGAATTTGGTGGCGCAGTAAATGCCGAAGCCGGGGAAGCCGCCCGCAAAGCCACCAATAGACGCGATGTTGAAGATATGTCCCGCCTGCTGTTGGCGCAAATGAGGCATGGCATGCCGGATCACGTTGAGCGTTCCGAATACGTTCACATCAAAATTGGCCCTTGCTTCCTTGTCGCTCAGTTCTTCCAGTGCGCCCGCGAGTCCATATCCCGCATTATTCACCACTACATCCAGTTGTCCGAAGTGAGAGAGGGTATCCTGGATGCTTTGTTCCACGCTTTGCTCGTTCAGGATGTCCACCGCGAGGGGGAGGAAGTTTTCGGAACGCTTTCCTGCGGCTTTCTCCAGGTCGCTGATGCTGCGGGAAGTAGCGGCCACCTTGTAACCCTGCTCAAGCAGTTTTTTAACCAGGGACAGCCCCAGGCCTTTGGAGGCTCCCGTAATGTACCATACTTTGTGTTTCATTGCTGTAAATTTTTCAGGTGTTTGATACATCAAAGGTAGGCCTGGCAGGAGGGGTCACGGTAGCGAACACGAAACAGGAACTTGCAAAATTCAAACAATCTTCTTCAGCCAGTTTATCGGCGTTTATACATAGGTGTTCCTGCCGGTTTTGTGTGATTTTCAAGGCGCTACGCTCAAACAGTATGCTTGTCATTGGACTCAGAAAGTTATATTTGAAAGCAATACCATAGCGAACCTGTCCAACGTATTAAAATGAACGAACACCGATCAGCAAAGGAAATAAAACACGACCTCTATCAGCAAGCGAAAAATGAACTGACCAATATTCTTTCTTACTGGAAAAAAAACATGACCGATCGCCACTATGGCGGATTCTATGCCAGAAGGGACGGTGACAACCGGCTGGATCAGTCGGCTCCGAAAGGCGTTGTGCTGAACGCCCGTATTTTATGGACCTTTTCCGCCGCCAGCGAAGTGACCAATACCCGGCAATGCATCGCGGTGGCAAAACGTGCCTTTAAATACATGCTGGATTATTTCCGCGATGCGGTAAATGGCGGCGTTTACTGGACCGTTGACCGGAACGGCGAAAAGCTGGACGGTAAAAAGCAAACCTATGCCCAGGCCTTCGCGCTTTACGGCTACACGGCTTATTTCCAGGCCACGGGAAACGAAACCGCTAAAAACGAAGCCATTGCGCTCTTTCACTCCATCGAAACACATTGTTACGACCGAATTCACGGCGGCTATACGGAAGCGTTGGATGAAAACTGGCTCCCGTTACCGGACCAGCGCCTGAGTGAAAAAGATGCCAACGAGCCCAAATCAATGAACACGCACCTCCATGTACTGGAGGCCTATACTGCTTTGTACCGCGTCTGGCCCGACGCGCTGTTGAAGCAGCGGATCAGCGAACTGCTCGCAATTTTCCGGGATAAAATCATTTGTAAAACATCCGGGCACCTGCAGCTCTTCTTTTCCGTGGATTGGGTGCCCCGTTCTGAAGATGTGTCTTTCGGGCACGATATTGAAGCGGCCTGGTTACTCTATGAAGCGGCGCTGGCGTTGGAGGAGAACACCGGTACCACTGAAATGCGCAATGTGTCTCTTCGGTTAACGGAAGCCGCTTGCGCGGGCCTTGATGCGGATGGCGGACTGTGGTACGAATCTAATCCCGATCACACACTTTTCGTACGGGAAAAACATTGGTGGCCACAGGCCGAGGCGCTGGTAGGGTTCTGTAACGCCTGGCAGTTGAGCGGTGAAGAAGTCTGGTTGAAACATGCGCAACAAACCTGGATGTTCATCCAGGAAAAACTGATGGATAAAGATAAAGGTGAATGGTTCTGGGGAATTGATGGACAAAATACCGTACTCCGGAACGAAGACAAGGCTGGCTTCTGGAAATGTCCCTACCACAATGGCCGTGCCTGTCTGGAGTTGATGCGCAGGTTATCCTGAAAACGGCCAAGGCCTGGTTTTTTCATTACCTGTTCAGTAAACCGATTCTTCACCAAAATGAACAGCAATGAAAAACGAAGCAACTGAAAAAGCAATACTGGCCTGCCTCTCCTGCATGCGGGCCTGCAACTGGTGCGCCTCGGAATGCATTCGTATGGCAAATGCCGACCATGTGGGGTGTGTGGAAAAATGCCTGGATTGTGCAGCGATCTGCACAATGTGCGCGGAATTTCTTTCCCGGGACTCTTCCTTCGGAAAACCGGTCATGGTACTCTGTGCCGAAATTTGTACCGCTTGCGCCGAGGAATGTGAAAAGCATGCGCATCACCATGAGCATTGCAGGATATGCGCTGAAGCATGCCGCGCCTGTGCCGAAGCGTGCCGGGCCTGATGGTGTCGCATTTCCCCTGAAATTGGTCGGAACCGCACCGCTGGTTCCATGTGCCAGAGAAGTAGGTTTGCTGCACACAAATCTTCCTTATGGTACGTGATCTCCTTGCGGAACTTGACCGCAGTACAATTGAATTCGCGGAAACACTCACGCAGTTTTCCGCCAGCCAGTTGAATGCTGTTCCTTCCTCCGGTGGCTGGACCGCCGGGCAGGTGGCAGAACATATTCTCCTTTCTGAAAGTGGCGTGCCTGAATTGCTGCGCGGGCCAACGGTTGAAACCATGCGTAAGCCGGATGAGAAAGTGGCCACCATCAAAAGTATATTCCTGAATTTTGACATGAAGATGTCTTCTCCGGAAATGATCCTGCCCTCAAAAAGTGAAAAAGATCTTTTGACGCAGGTGAGCAATTTCCTGCAAACACGAAAAGCCATCCGGCATGCCATCGCTACATTGGACTTCTCCCATTCCTGCACGGCTTTTCCTTTCCCGGAACTCGGTGTTTTCACACGTTGGGAATGGGCCTGTTTCGTGATCTGTCATGGGCGAAGACATACCAGGCAAATGCAGCAGATACTTCAGGCGCTCAATACAAAGTCACTTGAAATTCAGGAATGAAAACAACATACAATGACAAAAGAAGCAATAGCGAAAGCATTTTCAGAAGGCGCTTTTGAAAAGACGTACGATTTCATATCGGATACCGCTGAGTGGACGGTGGTAGAAGAAGCGGTGTATCAGGGCAGGACGGCGATCATGGAGCAATGTGAAAAAGTAAGCGCTTATTTCAAAACGGTGGATACAGATTTTAAAACGTTCCATGTAATTGACGGCGGCAGCAAAGTAGTGGTGAATGGCACAGCGGAATTTTTGCGGGACAACAATCGTGTTTCGTTTGTTGCTGCCTGTGATATTTATGAGTTTAATACGGAGGGTGAGGTACAATATATTACCTCTTATTGCATTCAGAAAAAATGATTCCACCAACAGCCTGATGAGTGATATTTGTAGTGATCCGTTGAATATGGCGGCTGACCGCGCACTATATTAAGCAAGCACAATCGCGTCTTTGTTGTATTTGTTTTTATAGGCGACAGGCGATAAGCCCGTGGTTTTCCGGAAAATTGTACGGAAGGCTTTCATATCAGAATAGCCCACATCATACATCACCTCATTGATGTTCTTCCGGCTGGTTTCAAAGCTTTTCTTGGCGGCTTCCATTTTTACCCGTTGGATGTATTCAATCACGGTGTTGCTGGTCGCTTTTTTGAAGCGCCGTTCAAGACTCCTTCTGCCCAAAGCGAGCATATCGGCCAGTTGGTCCACGGAAATTTTTTCGGTGAAGTTTTTTTCGATGAATTCCTGGGCCTTTTTGATTTCCGTATCGTCGTGTTCCTTTTGACCGTTGAAAATGATGAAGGGGGATTGGCTGTGGCGGTCGATATCGATCATAAAAGACTTCGCGGTAATTACAGCGATGTCCCGGCCCGCATATTTCTCCACGAGGTATACCAATAGATTGAGGTATGAATATGCGCCTCCACTGGTATAAATGCCTTTGTCTTCAGTAAGAATGCGGTCATCTACCAGGTTTGCGTCCGGGAACATGGTCCTGAATTCATTGGCAAACCTCCAGTGCGTGGCGCATTTGCGTCCGTTGAGTAAACCTGTTTGGGCGAGAAAGAAAGAACCGATACAGAAGCTGGCTACTTCAGCACCATCGGCGTATTGTTGGGTGATCCAGGGGAGGAAATCCTTGTTCATGGCGAAGGCCTCGGGCATCTGACCAAAGAGCGCCGGGATAATGATAAGATCTGTTTTGAGCACTTCTCCGATTAAAAAATCCGGGCTTACCGTAAAGAGCCCGTTCCTTTGTTTGGAGGAGCGGGTTAGCCCTACCAGTTTGATGTCGAAGATGGGATCGCGCCCCATTTCCAGCATCATGCTGTTCACTTCCGAAAGCAATTGGTAGGAACCTTCAATATTGGTAAGGCTGCTCATGCCTCTTGGTACGAGTATGGATACGTGTTTCATCGGATGGCGTTTGGTATTGGCAAGACAGGTTGTTGAACCTTAAATATACGCTGAAAAAGCTGCCGGTAAGGCCGCTTTATTTTCCCGTGAGGTCATAGATCTCCTGGATGTTGTGCAGGATTTTGGGGAAGTCGAGTTCCAGGTCTTTCAATAACCCTGATTCCAGATCGAAGACCCAGCCGTGCACTACGGGGTACCCGTTTTTCAGGAAGCCCTGTTGTACGGTGGCGAGCTTGGTGACGTTGATGCATTGTTCCTGTACGTTCAGTTCCACGAGGCGGTTGTAGCGTTGGCGTTCATCCTGGATGGCGTTCAGTTCTTCCTTGTGCAGGCGGTACACGTCGCGGATATTGCGCAGCCAGGGATTGAGGATGCCCAGGTCCTGTGCCTGCATGGCGGCTTTCACGCCACCGCAGTTGTAGTGCCCGCAAACGATGATGTTTTTTACACCCAGGTATTTCACGGCATATTCGATCACGGCGAGCACGTTCAGGTCGCCGGCGTTCACCAGGTTGGCGATGTTACGGTGTACGAATACTTCTCCGGGCTCAAGGCCCATCATTTCTTCCGCTGTTACCCGACTGTCGCTGCACCCGATGTACAGGTACTCCGGTTCCTGTGATTGCGCGATCTTCTTAAAAAAGTCGGGGTTTTTCCCTGTTTTGGAGGCCACCCATTGGCGGTTGTTTTCGAAGATTTCTGCGTAGGTAGTCATGAAGCGGAATTTTGTGGTTTCAAAAGTATGGATTCCGGGAAAAAGAATGGCAGGTGTAGGGTAAACACTTGTAAGAAAGCGGTTTACAGGAAAACTTGTTCATATCGGATACTTTGCTATCTTTGCCGTCCTGAAAAATACGGAGACGTGTCCGAGTGGTTGAAGGAGCACGCCTGGAAAGTGTGTATACGGGAAACCGTATCGCGAGTTCGAATCTCGCCGTCTCCGCCGATAGAGCCCTGCATTATTGCGGGGCTTTTTATTTTGCAAACCCTTGCGTTTTAAATCGTCTTCATGAAACCTGTTTTTCCCGCCACCTATTCCACCCTCGACCCTGAATCATTAGCGCAACTGATTACAAGCCACTACGGCCTCGGCAATGTTCAATGCACTTTCCTGGTGCGTGGTGTTGGCGACACCTATCTTGTTGAATCGCAAAACCTAAAACACATTCTCAGGGTGTACAGGTCGTCCCACCGCACGCTTCCGCAAATAAAAGAAGAAGTTGATTTGTTATTGCACCTGAAAAATGCTGGTGTTTCCGTTTCTTACCCAATTACAGCCGCCGCCGGCGAAGCCATCCTGGAGATCAATGCGGTAGAAGGAACCAGGTATGCGGTACTCTTCAGTTACGCTTCTGGAAAATCGGAGCGAATACCGAATGAACGCCAGCTCCAAAATCTGGGCCGGGAAGTGGCCGACTTCCACCTTGCCGCGTCAACGTTTCCAAAAGGAAATGCCCGGTGGACATTCGATTTCAATACCACCTTGTTTACCCCGCTCGAAAGACTGAAACCTGTATTCTCGGACGACCAGGAAACATATACCTGGCTGCAGCAAATGGCAAAACAGGTGGAGACAAGGTTCTCACAAACGGATACATCCCATTTCTCACATGGGTATTGCCATTTCGACTTCCTCCCAAAGAATTTCCATTTTGATGGCGACGCGGTCACGCTTTTCGATTTCGATTTTATGGGGTACGGCTGGCAGGTGAACGATATGATGTCGTTCTGGCAACACCTCGTGCTGGATGTTTACACCAACCGCATCACACAGGACGCGGCGGATAATGCTTACCAGGTTTTCCTGGAAGGGTACCGGGAACGCCGCGCCGTAAGTGAGGAAGAACTGAAAGCCGTGCCTTACCTCTCCATTGGTTTCTGGCTTTTTTACATGGGGTTTCATACCACGCACGATCAGTTCAGGGTATTCACGCAACCGCCGCATCCAAAAGCTTATGCAGGGATAATCAAGTATATCGTGGAACAATATTGGGAAGTATAGCTCAATAGCCCTCCGGACGATGCAGTGAGTGACACAACGGAAGGGGAAGGTTGTTATAGTGCCAGTCCAAAAGATTGATGAACATTATTTCCTGCGCATATGCAACATTTGTTTCAGCCCTGCGCT
This sequence comes from Parasegetibacter sp. NRK P23, assembly GCF_023721715.1. Classification (NCBI taxonomy): domain Bacteria; kingdom Pseudomonadati; phylum Bacteroidota; class Chitinophagia; order Chitinophagales; family Chitinophagaceae; genus Parasegetibacter; species Parasegetibacter sp. NRK P23. The sequence continues at coordinate 1,191,761 of NZ_JAMDLG010000001.1, read as the reverse complement.
GCCTTCGGTTTTCAGGCCAGGTCACTTTTCGCTAGGCTGTGCCGCCCGCATAATTCCCCATCATTTTCTCCACCCGCTTTTTGATCCTGTTTTGCAGTGCCCTTGGCGCCAGCACTTTCAAACATTCGCCAAAAGCGAGCAGCTCTTTTTCCAGTTCAAAGTTCAATACCACATCTAGCCGGAGGATGATCGATTTTTCATCTTCTTTCAGAATGGTTTGCGAGGGATGAATAGGTTTCGTTTTCACGTAAGGCGCATTTGCGGCATCCACTTCCAGGATAACTTTAAAGGCGCGGTCGCGTTCAGATTTGGTAACCCCCAGCAGGTCGGAGAAATACCGTTCGAAAGGGATGCCCTTGTAGGGAACGAATGGTTCATAAGGAAGTTGCTGGAAACTGAGTATCCTGTCCAGTGCAAGCGTGATCAGTTGTGCGTGTCGTTTCTCGCGCGCGATCAGGAACCAGCGGTTGCGGTATTCCTTCAGAAGATAGGGGAAATAGATTTGCTGTGCGGGGTGTTTCGCTTTGAAAGATTGGTATTCGATGAGCAAAGATTTTTGCTGAAACACCGCCTGGTACAGCGGGTTGAGGTTTTCCAGTCCTTTCAGGAGCGGGTTCTGCTCGAATTGAATACAGGTTTCCCCTTGTTGTGCCGATTGGTTCACATGGCTTTCCAGTCGTGTCACCATTTCATTGAAGGCGTCGAAATAGCTGAATCCTGAGAATTGTTTCAGAATACCCACCACTTCTTTCATCTTTGTAATATCGGCCTTATTTACGGGATTTTTGGTGATGCTGAAGGAAGGGTCTTCGTAACAATAATATTTTTTCTCCCGCACAATGATGGGCGCGTTGTAGCCGAGCTTGCTGCTGCGCATCACCTGGATATCGGCCTGAATCGTACGTTTGCTGGCACCGGAATCAATGCCCTCCGCCTCGTACAGGGTTTCGCTCACTTTATTAACCAGGTCTTCGAGTGTCCATTTCCGGTATTTGTTGCGGAAACATTCGTCCAGTGTTTTATAACGGATCAGGGCCAGTTTGTGGATCGCCATAAAAATATTTTTGGTGTGAATGTACGGCAAGTTGCAAAAGTACTGCGCAATAGAGTTGCGTAGATTTTAAATAAACAAATGAAATTCTTCATTTTCTTGTCACTAAATATTGATTATCAAATAACTGTATCTTTCTCTGAAAATATAACTTACTGCGCAGATAGGCTGCACTACAACATGAACATCTTTGCAACGCAGCAGGTAAATAACAACACGGCACATCCCTTGCGGTCTTCCTTAAAGGGATAAGCCGCCCGGAAACAAGTGCTCCAACGTTGCGCCGTTGCGAGAAACAAATCAGCAAGCGGGATAAACGAAGCAGTGCGACTTTGCGAGCAAACAAAAAAGTGTTCAACCCTGCGCGAAACATGTTTACTAACGGATCAATTGTAAAAAATGGAAAAGAAAATCACCGGCGAAACCCTTAAAGACGCCGGATTTAAAGAAGGAAAGATACTCGGAATGATCCTGGAGCTTTCCCACCAGTTTGCAACACTGGAAACTGAAACGTTGATGGCCCTTTTGACCAAACTGAATCAACACCCGGAAAACTTTCTCGATGATCCCGTTTGGGGAGCCGTTGCCGCCGCTATGGTGGAAGAAGCGAACGGTCCGGTTTCGAACGAGATTCCACTTATTGATAACGCTGCCGGATTCGCTGTTTACGGAGAAGCATTCATAGAACCCGGTGCCCATGCGCAGATGAGCACCGCCATGAAATTACCCGTTACGGTTGCCGGCGCCCTGATGCCCGATGCCCACCAGGGTTATGGGTTACCTATCGGCGGCGTATTAGCGACACGGAACGCGGTTATTCCTTATGGTGTAGGCGTGGACATCGGTTGCCGGATGGCCTTATCCATTACAGATATTCCAGTTGATTTCTTCCTGGAAAACCAGGCGAAGTTCAAACGTGAACTGATTGCGCAAACGAAGTTCGGTGCCGGAAACGGTTTCCGGGGGAAAGAAATGGCCGAACATGCGGTGCTGGAAAGTGAAGTGTTCCGGGAAATCAAAACAGCGGCTGCTTTGAAAGATAAGGCCGCCACGCAACTGGGTACTTCAGGCGGAGGGAATCACTTTGCTGAATGGGGGATCATGGAATTCGCAGCGCAAGACGAAGCCATGGGGATAGCGAAAGGGAAATACCTCGCTTTCCTGACGCACTCGGGTTCCCGTGGTCTTGGGGCCACCATCGCGGGACATTACACGCGGCTGGCAAAAGAACTGTGCGTGCTGCCCAAAGAAGCGGCCAACCTGGCCTACCTTGATCTTGACACAGAAGCAGGGCAGGAATACTGGCTGGCCATGAACCTGGCGGGCGATTACGCTTCCGCCTGCCATGCGGTGATCCACCAGAAAATGCTGCATGCCGTTGGTGCGCAGTTGCTTGGAAAAGTGGAGAACCACCACAACTTCGCCTGGAAAGAAAACCTGAACGGGGAAGAAGTGATCGTGCACCGGAAAGGCGCCACCCCTGCGGGAAAGGGGGTGATGGGGATTATCCCCGGAAGTATGACCGCGCCCGGTTTCCTGGTGCGCGGTAAAGGAGAAACGCAGGCAGTTTTTTCCGCCTCCCACGGCGCCGGTCGCCGGATGAGCCGAACCCAGGCTTTCAAAAGCATCACCAAACAGGAGATGCGCGATGTGCTGAAGGCGCACGGCGTTACTTTAATAGGCGCGGGTTTGGATGAAGCACCCATGGCTTACAAAGACATCCATCAAGTGATGAGTGCACAGACCGGATTGGTGGATGTGGTCGCGAACTTTGTTCCTAAAATGGTGCGTATGGCCGACGATGGGAGCAGAGAAGATTAGGTGATAACGGTATGTACAATTTTGTATAGATAATCGGATTTTTTCCGATTATCTATATTTTATTTCACAATTAATTGTAAGAAAATTTGATGATAATCGGATTTTTTCCGATTATTGGTTAAATATTTTACAAGATGAGATTTGAAACTGCTGCCAGAAATTATGCGGAAGAGCCACTCACGCGGCAACTCATTTTGAATATGCTCAGGGAGTACAAGAGGCCGAATGATAAAGTGAACGAATTGATGAAGCAGGGCAAACTGCTGGCAGTAAAACGTGGACTTTACGTGCCGGGCCCCGAGCTTGGGATAGCCGGGCCTGAGCCTTTTTTGGTGGCCAATCACCTTTGGGGTCCCAGCTATGTTTCGCTTGAAAGCGCACTCTCGCATTGGGGACTTATTCCAGAACGTGTATATGAAGTGAGTTCCGTAACGTTGAAATCTTCGAAGAATTTTAAAACCCCTTCCGGCAGATTTCAGTACATCCATGCATCCATGCCTTATTATGCTTTCGGTATAAAAAGTTTACAACTCACTCCCCGGCAAACAGTGTTGATCGCCTCGCCGGAAAAAGCGCTGTGCGATAAGATTGTGGTTACTTCAGGGATTGCGCTCCGGAGTATAAGGCAAACACAGGATTTCCTGTTGGAAGACCTGCGCATAAACGAAGAATCGTTACATCAACTCGATCTCGCAGTCATTCATGCATGGAAAGAAGATGCTCCTAAGAAAAGCAGTCTGGAAATGCTCATTAAAACGATTGAAGTACTATGATCAAAGAATGGATACAGGAATACCAACCGGCCAACAGGGTTGAGGCGGAAGCCGCTTTGCGCGAGATCATGCAGGAAGTGGCGCTGGCTGGTTTGCAGCGGGCGGGGCTCTTCGAAAAAGCCGCTTTTTATGGCGGTACGGCGCTGCGGATATTTTATGGGTTGAACCGGTTTTCAGAGGATCTTGATTTCTCGCTGCTGGAAGCTGAACCCGACTTCTCTTTTGAACCCTATTTCAATAGCATTGTAACGGAGTTTCAGGCCATAGGTATGCAAGTTAGCGTGAAAGAGAAAAAAAAATCAGTTCAGTCGGGGATTGATTCCGCCTTCCTGAAATCAGAAACGATCTGGAAAGAACTGGTGTTGGAAAACATCATTCCACAGGCAGGCGTTCAGTTGTCGCCAGGCATCAAAATAAAACTGGAAGTGGATAAGGCCCCACCACCAGGGTTTGAAACAGAAGAAAAACTATTGCTGCGTCCATTTTCATTTTATGTAAAATGCTTTACCCTGCCAGATCTGTTTGCTGGAAAAATGCACGCCCTTTTATTCAGAAAATGGAAGCAACGGGTAAAAGGAAGAGATTGGTACGACCTTGAATGGTATATACGGAAGAATATACCTGTTAACCTGCATCATTTTATGCTGAGAGCAAGGGATACCGGGGATTGGAAGACCGACTCCATCACCCGGGAAGAACTGGTGCGGCTGCTGAAAGAAAAATCAGACCAGGTTTCGTTTTCCCAGGTAAAGGAAGATATCGTCCGCTTCATTCCCGATCCTTCAGTACTTGATATCTGGAGTGCTCAATACTTCAAGGATCTTGCTGAAAAAATAAAAATAAGCTGAGGTTTTCAATTGTTTGACCCCGATTCACCTATTACCCCTGCCTATCCTTAATTTTGGCGCATGCAACCCAACACCAACCTCCCATCCGATGAGGCGGCGCTGCTCCTGCAACTGAAGCGCGGAGACGAAAACGCCCTGGATGTTATATACCGTAAATATTGGGAGGGGTTGTTCTTTTATTCCTACCATTTGCTGAAAGACAAACACGCTTGCGAAGACGTGATCCAGGATCTTTTTGTGCGTTTATGGGAGAACCGCGAACAACTCGATGTGCGCCTTTCCCTGAAAGCATACCTGTACGCATCGTGCAGGTACGCCCTCTACAAACTCATCAGGAAGGAACAGGTGAGGGAAGACATCTTTGACGCCATCTATGAAAGGCTGCATACGGAAACCGCTTATGGTAACCTGGAACACAAAGAATTGGTGCAGCAAATCAATGTGATCGTTAACGGACTTCCGCCAAAGTGCCGCGAAGTATACGAACTGAGCAGGAAAGAAAACCTGAGTTACAAAGAGATTGGTGAACGCCTGGGCATTTCCGTAAAAACCGTGGAGAACCATATCAACCGGGCTTTGAAAGAATTGAAACAGTCGCTTGGCGGATTGGTCAGCACCGGACTGCTGGTATGGCTGCTGGGAAAATAGCGCCCTCAATATTTTTTCCTGCACACTAGGGGATACCCCCATCTTTTTACTCTACTCATCATCAACACACAGTTTGCGTGACAAAAAAAGAACTATTTGATATCATAGACAGGGTGCTGGACGGCAAAGGCACCATCCGGGAAGAAGAAATGCTGGTGAACTTCCTGGGAAGTTTTCAGCAGGATGAACTCACCTGGAACGAACCGGAATGGGGCAGCAAAAAGGATTTTGAAGCAGGAATGGCCGGAAGAATCAAACAGGCTGTTGCGCAGCAACAGCGGGAAGTGTCTGTTCCCAAAATGCCCGGTCGCGTGCGGAAAGGTTACTTCGTTCGTCGTTGGTGGGTGGCCGCTTCAATCCTGTTCGCGATGCTTGTTGGTGCATATTGGTGGACGAGCTACAACAGCAAGCTGGCTGCCCCTGCCGTTGCTGGGAATTCATTGCCGGTTGTTCCCGGAAGCAACGGGGCGGTGCTGACGTTGGCCGATGGATCGAAGGTTTTGCTGGACAGTATTCAGCAAGCTGTTGTCGCTTTGCAGGGAGGCGCCACCGCCAGCGTGGTTAACGGCGAACTGGTATATGAGGGAACCGGCAACGAAGTGGTGTACAATACCATGACCACCCCGAAAGGACGCCAGTTCAATATGACACTTGCCGATGGCACAAGGGTGTGGTTGAACGCGGCCAGCTCCATCCGCTATCCCACCGTGTTCTCCGGGAAGGAACGAAGGGTGGAAGTGAGCGGTGAAGCTTATTTTGAAGTGGCGAAAAATGCCGCGATGCCTTTTAAAGTGCAGGTGAAGGATGTTGCGGAAGTAGAAGTGCTTGGTACACATTTTAACCTGAACGCTTATGAGAACGAAGCATCCATTAATACCACTTTGCTGGAGGGCAGCGTGAAAGTGAACGGCACCATTATACGGCCCGGACAACAGGCACAGGTAATGGCAAACAGCCCGGAAACAAAAGTGGTGCAACGGGCCGATATTGAACAGGTGATGGCCTGGAAGAATGGCATATTCCGGTTCCAGGACGCCGATTTAAAACAGGTAATGAAACAACTGGAAAGATGGTATGATATTGAGGTGAAGTATGAAGGTGCAATACCCGATATACACCTGCAGGGGAAAATGGACAGAGGGGTTGCGCTGGAAGATGTAATGCGTTTTTTAGCTGATTATAACATTGCCACAAGGCTTGAAAACAGAACGCTTATTATTTCAAAAAACAGGTAAATATGGTATAATACATTCAACATGGTTCCAACAAAAAGCCGGAGGTGGTTGCAACACTTCCGGCAGTATGTTCAGGTAACCAACAAAACAAAGTCTTCGAGAACTGTTCATTCATCACCCAAACACTGCGAAAGTATGTTAAAAACTGCTTATTGTGGCGGATCCGCCCGTTGGGACCGCCGTTTCATTACCAAAACGTTGTTAGTTATGAAGCTAACATTTATCCTCACCATGCTGGCTTTTCTGAATGTGAGCGCCGAAAGCTTCTCGCAAACAGTGAGTTACTCCGGGAAGAACGTAACGCTGGAAACCGTATTCACGGAAGTGGAAAATCAAACTGGTTATTTTTTTCTATATCCTAAAAACGCGCTGGTCGGTGCCAGGAAACTCCGGCTGAACGTCAGCAACATGCCACTGGTCGATTTCCTGAACATGGTTTTCAAAGATCAGCCGCTGAAATACAGCATTGCCAGTAAAACAATCAATGTATCACCCTTAAAAGCAAGGGTTACAGAAGGGAAGCCATCTGATTCGTCGCTGATGGAAGCGCCGCAACCTGTTTCAGGGAGGGTGGTCGACTCTTTGGGGAACCCGGTTGCCGGTGCTTCGGTAAGGCTTATGCCTGGCAACAAAGGGACTTCCAGCGATCTGGACGGAACATTTCTTCTCAGCAATGTATCTCCAGGGAACTATACCCTGGAAATATCGCTGGTAGGGCATAGGCGCATCAGCAGAGAGATCGTGGTGGCGGGCAATGAGCCGCTCACGGTGGGTAACCTGTTGCTGCGACCGAACCCGGAAGCGATGGTGGAAGTGCAGGTCGTGAACACAGGCTACCAGAATCTTCCGAAAGAAAGGGCCACCGGCTCGTTCAGTACGGTTTCCAACAAACAACTGGAACTGCGGCCAACGCTCAATATACTGGATAGATTAGAAGGATTTGCAGGTGGCGTTTCCTTTCACCGGAACAGTGTAGATCAGCAGCCCAGGGTAGTAGTCCGGGGCAGAAGCACGATCTATTCCAATGATCAGCCCCTGTATGTGGTAGATGGATTTCCTATTGAAGGAGACATCAGCAATATCAATCCTAACGATGTGGAAAGCATTACCATTCTTAAAGATGCGGCGGCCTCCTCCATCTGGGGGGTACGTGCGGCAAACGGTGTGGTGGTGATTGTTACCAAAAAAGGATCGTTCAACCAGAAGCCGGTGGTTAAAATGCGCAGCCACCTCATGGTGGCGCAGCAACCGGATCTTTTCTACCTGCCTTTTATGGCTACCCCGGATTATGTAAACCTGGAGAAGTCCTGGTTCGAAGATGGGCGCTTCGATAATTATTTCAACCAACCTCCCCTTCAGCGGATTCCTTTGTCGCCAGTGGTTCAAACTTTGTTTGATGTGCAAAACGGTGTTATTTCCGCCGCGCAGGGAGATGCTGAATTAAAAAGGTTAAGCGGTATTGATCTGAGAAATCAGTATTCAGATGAGTTTTACCGCAACCGCGTGCAACAACAGCATGTGTTGAACATACAGGGTGGCAGCGAATGGATGCGTTACTTTTTTTCAGCTGGTTATGACAAAGAATTAAGTGCGGAAAGGGGCAATGGATTGGATCGGATTACCATGCGTGCTGATAACGCCATCAAACTATCTTCACGGCTGGACCTGAATGTTGGGGTGAACCTGGCCTGGACGAAGAATGAGGCCAACGGCCTGGGGCTTTTCGGTCTTCAGGGAGAATCGCCTATGTCGCTCGGTTCCACACTTACAACGCAGTATGCCTACCTTCCGTACCAGGAACTTAGAGATGCGGCCGGAAACGCCCTGTCGGCACCCAGAGACATCTCTGAAGAATACAACAACTACCTGCAGGGCTTTGGTATGCAGGACTGGAGTTACCGTCCGGCCGATGAACCCCGTTTCCGCAACAATACTACCCGGGGACAAGATACACGCATCACCGTTGGATTGGCCTACCGCCTCCACAAGAACCTGACGGCCGATCTTAAATATCAGTTCGAAGGAAACTTCTCTGAAAACAAAGACATACGCAGCCCTGAATCCTACTATGCCCGCAATATCGCGAATACGTTCAGCCAGATAATGCCCGACAGCAGCGGCGTCATGAATTATGTGCCGGTGGGCGGCGTATTGCTCAACAACCATGGCAAACGTGGCTCAAACACCTTCCGCGGACAAATGAACTATACCAACGAATGGGGATCCGATCACGCACTGGCCTTAATTGGCGGGATGGAACTCCGCGATATTCTTTACCAGACTTCCAGAAACACCTACTATGGTTACAACGACCGTACATTGCTTTCTGTAGATATAGATCAGTCTGGCTACTTCCCCCATTTGATATACAATTTCCCGGTTCCTTTAGCATTCGCGGGCGCTATGCAGGATCAGATGAGGCAAATCCAAAACCGCTATGCCTCTTTTTACAGCAATGCCTCTTATACCTTCCGCCACAAATACACCGTTTCGGCCAGTGGGCGTATGGATAAATCAAGTTTGTTTGGGGTAAGCCCCAGGGATAGAAATGTACCGCTTTGGTCGGCAGGCGCTGCGTGGGATGTGCTGCAGGAGCCATTCTTAAACGCGCCATTACTATCCAGGTTTAAACTGCGTGCCACTTATGGTTTCAATGGAAACGTGAGCCCGGCACAATCGGCTTTCCCCATTGCCGAAGCCAGTATTGATCCCATGACCAATCAGCCAACGGCCAACATTACCTCCCCGGCCAATCCGTTGCTGCAATGGGAAAAAGTGAGCCAGCTGAACCTGGGCATTGATTTCGGTATCGCAGGCAATAAATTATCCGGTAGCGTGGAATGGTTCAGCAAATCCGGCCGCGACCTGCTGGGCGATCACTTCCTGGACCCATCCAGCGGTTTCGCCACCATCCGCTCTAACGTGGCAGCTATGCGGGGAAAGGGTTTCGATGTTGAACTGAATTACCATACCGGTAAAACCGTCACCTTCAATTCAAGATTGATCTTCAGCCATGCCAAAGACAAAGTAACCGCTATCGCCACCGTTGAAACCAATGATATGTTTGGCGGTACCCAAAACTTTATGAATGCCGACCGCAACGTAATGCCCATACTCAACAGGCCGGTGTATTCCATATACAGTTATAAATGGGCTGGGCTCGACAACCAGGGTAATCCACAGTTGTTCGATGAAAAAGGAAATATTGGCGACTATGCCACCATCCTCGCCAGTTTACCCCCCGACCAACTTGTGTACAACGGCCCCGTGCAACCCACCTACTTTGGCGGATGGAACAACAACGTGGGATGGAAAGGGTTTAACCTGAGCGCTACTGTCACCTACAAATTCGGACACAAGTTCAGGAGGTCTTCCATCAATTATTACGCCCTCAACGCCATCGGCATTGGAAGAGGAACAGGACATAGCGACTATGCCCTGAGGTGGCAGCAACCCGGTGATGAACTCATCACCAACGTTCCCTCCGCGGCAGATTACAACAGCTACGATTTTAACAGAGATGAAGCCTACCGCTTCGCAGATATCCTGGTGGAAAATGCAGCCCATATCCGCCTGAAAGATGTAACCCTCTCTTACGACCTGCCGGCCGCTATCGTGAAAAAAGGGGTGCTGAAATCGGTGCAGCTGTATGTATACCTCGACAACGTTGGGATACTCTGGCGGGCCAACAAACATGGCATAGATCCCGATTTTGTACCGCTCGGTTTCTCCAATTACCTGCCCATACCTTTCTCCTGCACCGGAGGTATTAAAGTTGATCTTTAAAACGACACCAATGAACAGAAAAATAAATTATATACTCCTGCTTTCAATGGCGCTCATGTTAAGCGCCTGCGAAAAATTTGTGGACATTGAACCCAAAGGTCAACTGATCCCCTCAACCCTGGCAGATTTCAGAATGATACTCGACCAGGTACAGAAAATGAATTTTACCGGATCGGTAAGCGAACTGGCCGCGGGAGATTTGTACCACAATGACCTTGATTTCCAAAGCATCACCAACGCCTTCGAAAAGAATGCGTACACCTGGAGCAAAGAGATATACCTGCCCAACGACCAGGCAACAGACTGGAACGTACCTTACAGCCGCATCTACAATGCCAATGTGATCCTGGAAGGATTGGAGGGCATCAGCAGTGGAAGTGAAACAGAAAAAAATACCATAAAGGGGGAGGCCCTTTTTCAGCGCGGGATGGCCTTGTACGAAGTGGCCACGTTGTATGCGCCATTGTACGAGGCCGCCACAGCCGGCACCCTGAAAGGCGTGCCCATAAGAACTGCATCGAATGTGTTTGCCATTTCCAAACGCCCGACACTCCAGGAAACCTACGATCAAATACTGAAAGACGTGGAGCTGGCCGCCAACCTGCTGCCCGCGCAGGCGAAATTCAAATCGCGCTCCTCCAAAGCAGCCGCCTACGGCTTGCTCGCCCGCATTTATCTGAGCATGAGCAGGTACGACAAAGCATTGGAGAATGCCCTGAAACAACTGGATATACAAGACGAATTAATGGATTACAATGACCTTGATCCATTCGCGTATCCCCGTTTTCCCACCATGAATGAGGAGGTACTCATGCATTTGACCATCCCCAATTTTGCGTATAGCTTCGATTATAAATTTCCCGTCACGGAATCATTTTACAATTTGTATGATGCCAACGACCTGCGCAAAACATTTTTCTTTGACGTGGAAGATCCGGGAACCGGAGTGCTTACGATCACATTTGGCGGCAATTATGGTGGCGCATGGTCAAGGTTTACCGGACTGGCAACAGATGAAACATACCTCATTGCCGCTGAATGTTATGCCCGGGATGGCGATTATACCAAGGCACTTTTTTACCTGAACAGCCTGCTCGGAAAAAGATATGTTCAGGGCACTTATGTGCCGCTGGTTTCAACCGATGAAACTGAAATATTGGAAAAGATAATCCTGGAACGCAGGAAAGAACTGGTGGCGCGCAACATCAGGTGGACGGATCTCAAAAGGTTCAACCGCGATACCAGGTTCGCCATGAAATTGCAACGCACCGTTGCAGGACAAACCTTTGAATTGCCGCCCAACGATCCCAGGTATGTATTTCCTATTCCTCAAACGGTGATCGCCGCCACCGGCATGGACCAGAACCCACGTTAATAAAGGTTATAATCAATCAACATGTCATTTACTTTCCATAAAGCGCTGCTACTGGCAGCGCTCACTATCTGCTCCTGCGCGGGATTTTCCCAGCAAAAGGGAATGGTGTTTTTTGAAGGCTCCTGGGAACAACTCATGGCCGAAGCAAAGCAATCGGGGAAACCGGTTTTTGTAGATGTTTACACCACTTGGTGCGGACCCTGCAAATTGATGGCTAAAAATATTTTTCCGCAACATGCGGTGGGCGAAACATATAATGCCTCCTTCATTAATTATAAACTGGATGCGGAAACGACTGAAGGAAGCGTTTTGGCCAAACAATACAATGTAGGGGCATATCCCACTTTCCTGTATCTTAAAAATGATGGCGAACTGGTACACAAGGCCATTGGCTATTTCCCCGATCAGCAGATTTTCATCGGTGAAGCCGCAAAGGCGCTGAAAGCTGTTTCAGATCCATATACGGTTCATAGAATGAGTAAGGAGTTTGAAACCGGCAAGCAGGATACTGCTTTTCTGAAAATGTATATAGCCAAACTTTCGCTGCTGGAAATGAACAATACCGCTCCGCTGGATGCGTACCTGAACACCCTGTCTTTGGCTGAAAAAAAGCAATTGCCCGCGCTTGTATTTTTGGCGGACAATGTAAACAGTATTGCCGCGAAAAGTTTCGATCACATCATGCGCCACAAGGATATTCTGTTCACCGGCGATAGCGCTCATGCTGCAAAAGAAGCCGATATGGCCTACAAATTCGCTTCCCTGTTACAGCAGGAGGTGGAAAAATGCCTGGAAAATGACAGTCTGGAACAGGCAAAAAAATGGATCGGTACTGCGCAACAAATACCAGGTATGCCCATATTCTTCCAACATTTTTTTGAAGCGAAACAAATCGGTTACTTCGATAAAGCGGGGAAGGTTCCTGAGCTGATAGCGGCCGTCAATCTGTTTTTGCAGGAATTTCTGCCCATGTCTGTTCAGCAGGTAAGGGAGGAAAACCAAAAACGGTACGATGCTTTCATGCAGCCTTTTTTAACCGGCCAGTACGACAGCACCAAACAGGAAGAGTTTGATAAATTGAAGGAGTTCATGAAAAAAAGTTACGTAGAAGGCGTGGCGGATCGTTTTTTTGTATGTGCTTCTCATTTTTACAATGCGGTAAAGGACAAAGGCGAATTGAAACGTGCGCTACATTGGAGTACCATGGCCGCGGAACTGGTGCCGGAACAGGAAGCATACAGGCAGCTCCGGGAAAAAATGGCCACCAGATTAGAGGGTCGCACCCCGCATTAAAATCTATTTAACATACGGAGATTTCATATTTCAAACCATTGTACTAATTTAGCCACTTCAAATGAAGTGGCTATTTAGAATACTTTTACCCCTCGCCGTTTTCCTTTTCTCCGGAAATCATGCTACGCAGGCAACCGCGTACCATGCGGTGAGGTCGTATGCCCCGGCCCTGAAGGTGGACCATGCGCACCAGCACTTCAAAACACAACTACTCCCCATCTGCGCCAACGATTTGCAGTTTCAGAAAGTGCCCGCCGAACAGGAGGTAGAACTGATTGTAGCCGAAGAAACTGAAGACGATACACTTCAATGGACGCTGCTTAAAAAATCGAAACTTTTCGGTTACGACCTCGTTTCCATCTTCGCACCTTATTACCCCGGATATTCCTTCTTCTTCATCGATCGCTTGCCATTTCCCGCACACCTTTCCCGCACTGCATCCTTTCGCAGTAGTCTGTTGCAGGTTTTCAGAATATGATTCCTTCTTTCTTACAACCATTTCATACCCGCCAGTAACGGGTTAATCCTTATTATTTCTATCACCTCCCAGGTAATAAAATTTCTCCCGATCATGAAGAATATGTTCATGCTGATGAGCCTGTGCGCCGCATTGACTTATGTCGGCTGCTCCTCGCACCACGAAGAAAAAGAAGCGGAAACAAAATATACCGTTACCACACCCTTGCAAATGGATACCGCTGTTGTAAGGAATTATGTATGCCAGATCAGGTCCATACAACACATTGAACTGCGGGCCCAGGAACGGGGCTATCTCCAGAAAATATTTGTGGATGAGGGCCAGTATGTGAAGAAAGGGCAACTGCTTTTCCAGATCATGCCGCAGCTGTACGAGGCCGAAGCCGAGAAAGCCCGCGCCGAAGTGGAATTCGCTGAAATCGAATACCAGAACACGAAAAAACTGACCGATAACAAAGTTGTTTCTCCCAACGAACTGGCCATGGCCAAAGCGAAGCTCGCCAAAGCGAAGGCTGAACTGGGTTTAACGCAGGTGCATCTTCAATTTACCAGCATCCGTGCACCCTTCGATGGTATTATCGACCGGTTCCTGGTCCGGCCCGGAAGCCTGGTTGATGAAGGGGATTTGCTCACCAGTTTGTCCGATAACAGCCAGATGTGGGTCTATTTTAATGTGCCGGAAGCGGAGTACCTCGACTATGCTTCCAAAGAAAGGAAGGAAAAACTCCAGGTGCAACTGCGCATGGCCAACAACGTGCTATTTCCTTACACCGGTGTGGTGGAAACCATCGAAGCCGATTTCGACAATGAAACAGGTAATATCCCCTTCCGGGCTACTTTCCCCAATCCGAAAAAACTGTTGCGGCATGGAGAAACAGGTAATGTTTGCGTAACCGAACTTCAGAAAAACGCCCTGGTGATCCCGCAAAAAGCCACTTACGAGGTGATGGATAAAAAGTTCGTGTACGTGGTGGATAAGGATAAGAAGGTCCATGCCCGTGAAATCACTGTGGGCGCTGAACTGGACGATTTGTTCCTTGTTTCTTCCGGCCTTTCCCCCAACGAACAGATTCTCCTGGAAGGCATCCGTAAAGTGCAGGATGGCGACCGCATTGATTTTGAAGTAGAGGCCCCGCGTGAAGTGATGGCCCACCTCAAACTGCCCACCCAATAGTTTGCTCACACAAAATGAAGTAGATGTTCAAGAAATTCATACAAAGGCCGGTGCTCGCCATTGTGATCTCGCTTGTGATCATATTTATGGGCGCCCTGGCCATTCAAACGCTTCCCGTTTCTCAATTCCCGGCCATCGCGCCGCCCATGGTGGTGGTGAATGTGGCCTACCCCGGCGCCAGCGCGCATGTGCTCGTGGAATCGGTACTTATTCCCATGGAAAAGGCCATCAACGGTACGCCAGGCATGAAATACATGACCTCCGACGCCACCAGCGCGGGGGAAGCAACCATCCAGGTCGTATTTGATCTCGATACCGATCCAAGTCTGGCCATGGTAAACGTAAAGACACGGATCGAACAGGTCACCAACCGCCTTCCACCACTGGTGCAAAGAGAAGGACTGGTGGTGAGTTATACCTCTCCCAACATGCTCATGTACGTGAACGTGTTCAGCCACGATAAAAAAGCGGATGAGAAATTCCTTTACAACTTCGCGAGCGTGAACATCGTGAATGAACTGAGCAGGTTGAAAGGCGTTGGCGCCGCGCGGATCCTCGGCAGCCGCCAGTACGCGATGCGGATATGGCTCAAACCCGACAGGATGCGCGCTTACAATGTTTCGACGGATGAAGTGATGGAGGCGCTGGCCGAACAAAGTGTGATCGGTTCCCCAGGAAGGCTTGGCCAGAGCACGGGAAAAAGATCGCAGTCGCTGGAATATGTGTTAACCTATTCCGGTCGTTACAACAAGACCGAACAATACGAGCAGGTGATCGTACGGGCCACGCCCAACGGTGAAATCCTCCACCTGAAAGATATCGCCGATGTGGAACTTGGCAGCGAGTTCTACGATATTTATTCGAACCTCGACAACCATCCTTCCGCGGCCATCATGCTGAAACAAACTTATGGCAGCAACGCTAGCGAGGTGATCAAAGAAGTGAAAGCCAAGCTGGAAGAGATCAAAAAAACATCGTTCCCGCCTGGCATGGAATACCAGATCAGTTATGATGTGTCGCATTTCCTGGATGCCTCTATCGATAAGGTAATGCACACACTGGCCGAAGCGTTCATCCTGGTGGCCATCGTGGTGTTTCTGTTCCTTGGCGACTGGCGCTCCACGCTGATTCCCACACTCGCGGTGCCGGTATCGCTGATTGGCGCGTTCATGTGCATGAAAATGTTCGGACTCACCATCAACCTCATCACGCTGTTCGCGCTGGTGCTGGCCATCGGCATCGTGGTAGACGATGCCATCGTGGTCGTGGAAGCCGTGCACGCGAAGATGGCGGAAGAGCACCTCTCGCCGTACAAAGCCGTGAAGAAAGTGCTGAACGAGATCAGCGGTGCCATCATCGCCATCACGTTGCTCATGACCGCGGTATTCGTTCCGGTGGCGTTTATGTCTGGCCCCGTGGGCGTGTTCTACCGGCAATTCTCCATCACCATGGCCTCCTCCATCGTGATCTCGTGCATCGTGGCGTTAACGCTCACCCCGGTACTGTGTGCAATGATCCTGAAAGATACGCATGCGCATCCCCGTAAGCGAACGCCCGTGAACCGTTTCCTGGATTGGTTCAACCGCCGGTTCGACGGCCTTACGAACCGCTACACTTCGTTGCTGCGCAGGATTGTGCACAGGCGCACCGTTACTTTTGCACTGCTCCTTGCCTTCTGCGGCGGCATCTGGCTCACCACGCATACGCTGCCCGCGGGCTTTATCCCGGGCGAGGACCAGGGCATGATCTACGCCATCATTCAAACGCCACCCGGCTCCACGCTGGAAAGAACCAATGATATTTCGCGGCAGTTGCAACAGGTAGCCGAACATGTGGAAGGCGTGCAATCCGTTTCAGCGCTGGCAGGTTACGAAGTGCTGACGGAAGGACGCGGTTCCAACGCCGGAACATGTCTGATCAACCTTAAAGACTGGAAAGAACGCAAGCATTCCGCCCGTGAAATCATCGAGGAACTGGAACACGATGCGAAAAATATTCCGGGTGCCACCATTGAGTTTTTCGAACCCCCGGCGGTTCCTGGTTATGGCGCGGCTGGCGGTTTCTCCCTCCGGTTGCTGGACAAAACGAATACCGGTGATTACAAGGAATTCGAAAAAGTGAACGACTCCTTTATGGCCGCGTTGAAAAAGCGGAAGGAACTCACGGGATTGTTCACGTTCTTCGCGGCCAACTATCCGCAGTACGAACTGGAGATCGACAACCAGGCCGCCATGCAGAAAGGTGTTTCCATCGGGAAAGCGCTCGACAATCTTTCTATTCTTATCGGCAGTACTTATGAGCAGGGGTTCATCCGCTTCGGTACTTTCTTCAAAGTATATGTACAGGCTTCGCCTGAATACCGTGCGCTTCCGAAAGATATCCTTGATCTCTATGTGAAGAACAACCGGGATGAGATGGTGCCCTATTCCGCATTCATGAAAGTGAAAAAAACGCAGGGGCTGAACGAGATCACGCGTTTCAACATGTACACTTCTTCGGCGATCAACGGTGCGCCCGCAAAAGGTTTCAGCAGCGGCGAGGCCATCCGGGCCATACAGGAAGTGGCGAAGCAAAACCTGCCCCGCGGCTACGATATAGACTGGCTGGGGCTTTCAAAGGATGAAGTGGAACGGGGCAACGAAGCCTTATACATCTTCATCATCGTGCTGGCCTTCGTATATATGGTACTGGCGGCGCAGTACGAAAGTTTCATCATCCCGCTATCGGTGGTGTTGTCGCTGCCCGCCGGTGTTTTCGGGGCATTCATGTTGCTGAAACTGATGGGCCTTTCCAACGATATCTACGCGCAGGTGGGATTAGTGATGCTGGTGGGATTGCTTGGAAAGAACGCCGTGCTGATCGTGGAGTTCGCGGTGCAGAAGCGACAGGAGGGGGCCACCATCCTGGAAGCGGCGATTGAAGGCGCGAAAGTACGTTTCCGGCCCATCCTCATGACCTCGTTCGCCTTCGTGGCGGGACTCATTCCATTGGTATTCGCCACCGGTCCCGGCGCACTCGGTAACCGAACCATTGGCGCCTCTTCGGCGGGCGGCATGTTGCTGGGTACAGTATTCGGCGTGGTCATCGTGCCCGGATTGTATTATGTATTCGCTTCGCTTGCTGATGGCCGTAAGCTGATTAAGAAAGAAGACGAAGTTCCTTTAACAGAAGAAATGATGCACCATGGTAAAAAGAAAAACCACTAAATATGCAGTGATCGCCTTTCTGGCGATCACTTATACCGCTTGTAAAACACCGGTAATCACCGGGAGAACGGAGGACAAGGCAACACCGTTGGCGTATAACGACAGCACAAGTCCTGATACCGCGAACACGGCTTCCACCAGCTGGAAACAGTTCTTTTCAGATACTTACCTGGTAGCGTTAATTGATACCGCGCTGAAAAACAACCAGGAACTGAACATCACCTTGCAGGAAATCGAGATCAGCCGGAACGAAATCCGTGCACGCAAAGGGGAATACCTGCCTTTTGTGGGGGTGAAAGGCGGCGTGGGCGTAGATAAGGTAGCGCGGTACACCAATATCGGCGCGATGGAGGCCAATACGGAGATCAAGCCGGGGAAAGAGATGCCGGAGCCGCTGGGAGACTTTGGCGTAGCGGCTTATGCCACCTGGGAAGCCGACATCTGGCACAAACTGCGGAACGCTACCAAAGCGGCAGCGCTGCGCTACCTGGCCACCGCGGAAGGGAAAAATTTCATGGTGACCAATATCATCTCCGAAATAGCCGCTTCCTATTTCGAACTGCTCGCGCTCGATAACCAGTTGGCTATCCTGCAACAAAACATTTCGTTACAGGAAAACGCGTTGAAGGTGGTGCGTTTGCAGAAAGAGGCCACAAGGGTAACCGAACTGGCCGTGCGCCGCTTTGAGGCGCAGCTGCTGAGCACACAAAGTATGCAATACACCATTCAGCAGCAGATCGTTGAAACGGAGAACAAGATCAATTTTCTCTGCGGAAGGTTCCCTGGCCGTGTGAACAGAAGCACCATTGGTTTTGATAACCTGGTGCCCGCGACCGTATATGCCGGGTTGCCCGCGCAACTGCTGTCCAACCGGCCCGATATCCGGAAGGCCGAACAGGAACTGGAAGCCGCGAAGCTGGATGTGAAAGTGGCCCGGGCACAATTCTATCCTTCACTGGGTATTTCCGCGGCAGTGGGTTACCGCGCATTTAACCCCGCTTACCTGGTGAAAACACCGGAGTCCTTACTGTATTCCCTTGCGGGGGACCTTGTCGCCCCATTGGTGAACAGGAATGCCATTAAAGCGGCGTATTATTCTTCGAACGCGAAACAGGTACAGGCGGCTTTCGGGTATGAACAAACTATATTGAATGCGTATACCGAAGTGTACAACCAGTTGTCGAAGATCAGCAACCTGGAAAAAACCTACGCGCTGCGCTCGAAACAGGTGGAGGCCCTGGCGCAGTCGGTAGACATCTCCAATAACCTGTTCACCTCCGCGAGGGCGGATTATATGGAAGTATTGCTTACACAGCGCGATGCTTTGGAAGCGAAGTTTGAACTGGTGGAAACGAGGATGCAACAACTGAATGCCGTGGTGAGCGTGTACCGGTCGCTGGGAGGTGGCTGGAAATAAGGTGTCGGTACCGGCGGCGCCGTTATAGCGGCGCTGCCGGGTACCGTCCTTTTCCGTAATTTAGCGGGTATAAACCCTGCGCATGAGCTTACCCGGTAAACAGTCTGAACTGCTGAAGTTCGATGAGATGAAGAAGACCTGGCACCAGATAGCCCGCTATAAAGAAGGTGATCCGGACCCTTCCTTCGAACTGGAAGTGCATAAGAAACTGCTGAACATATTTCACGTAGGCGACTATTTTTATTACATCGTGAACCTCGGCAGGGTGGATATCGAGTTCATGAGCGAAAATGTGACGAAGGTCATAGGTGTTAAGCATCCTTCCGAATATACCGTGGAATACATTTATGAAAATGTGCACCCGGAAGATAAGGGACGTTTCATCTCGCACGAACAGCAGGTAACGGCGTTCTTCAATACCCTTCCCCCGGATAAAGTAATGAAGTACAAAGTGAGTTATGATTACCGCATGCGCCGGACGGACGGTACTTACATATGGATATTGATGCAGACCACCACCATCCAAACCGATGACTCCGGCGCGGTGATCAGGGTGCTGGGCGTTCAAACAGATATCACACATCTAAAAACGGACAACACACCTTCCGGTTTGTCGTTTCTCGGGCTGGAAGGAGAACCCTCTTTCTACAATGTTCCGGTCGATAATATGATGGTATTGCCTTCCCGTGAATTGTTCACGCCCAGGGAAAAAGAGATTTTACGTTACCTCGTACAGGGCTTCACCAGCCAGGAGATTGCGCAAAAAATGTTCATCAGTAAACAAACGGTTGATCGTCACCGTAAGAACATGCTCGCTAAAACGGGCTTGAGGAACAGCCTGGAACTCGTGAACTTCGCGTTGCGAGAGGGAAGGTTATAAAAGAGAAGGACGCATCTTTTGAAAGATACGCCCTTCGTGATTGCTGTTCCGTTTCGGGTTCAGGGTTGATTACCGGCGGAAAAGCTTATGGTGATCCATAGTAGCAACCGACAGGTTTAACAGGGGTTACTTTTATTTCCGGAGTGATCCGTAAAAGAAGGAACTGTTGTCGGCAACACGATACAGCCCCCCGATATTGGTAACATTAGGATTTGTACTTTGAACATAGTCTACACGGAACGGACCGCCGGTGGCGAAGTAGTTCTGGATGTCGATCAATTGTGCTGCCCGCGCTGTCCAGTTGTTATCATACGTTGGATTAGTCAACGTGAGTACCCCGTCTTCGTAAGTGTATTTAAACGTGGCCACTGCCGAAAAAGTTGTGGTCCCATTGTTGTTCCTGGTGGTAACCGTGGCGCTGGTGGAATTGGCGAGGATGAAACGTACATCCACCAGTGTGCGTTTGGGGCTCATCGCCGCGAATTTCGTGACGGAACTCTGGTATACTGCGTTGAAGCCGGATGTGATTCCCGCCGGAAGTCCGCTGCCGATGTACAGTTCGCGGTAGGTTCCGTTGTAGGCGAAGAGTGTTTTCATCGGTAAAATGGGGATGTCATTCTGCTTTATTTCATATCGGGTGCCATCATTGGCGTAGAGCACGAAGATGCCGTTCTCCAGTTTTCCTTTCACGAAAGTGACGCCATTAATCGTGAAGCCGCTGGCGAAGTTGATGCCGATGTCCTCAAAATTGTACTTCCCTTTGATCTGCACCACTTTGCCATCGTTGTCGGTGAATTGGAGTTGGGCGATCTTGTTTGATTTGTCGAGAACGAATTCTATTTTGTTGTTGATGCCTGCAACATTTATGTAGTTGTTCTGGCTCACCGTGAAATAGTCGTTTATGCCGTCAATGTTGTCTTTGAAAGCGCTGCTCAGGTACCGTTGTTTTTCTTCGGCGGTAGCCTTCACCAGGATGAAGTCGTTTCTGTATTTAAAGCCTTTCAGGAAAACTGAATCGGGCGTGCTGCGCACGAATTCGAACTCCACATCACTTTGAAGTCCTGAGCCCGCCGCTCCTCCATAGGATGCCGGGGAAGGATCCTGCAACATGTTGATGTAGTTGTAGGTATCAAAGATGAGCGTGGCGTTCATCACCCACTTGATTCGGAAGGTGGAATTTTGTGATTGTGTAGCCGTTGCGTTGTTCAGGTCAGCGACCATGATGACGTTTTGCGACGCATTGAAATCCATATAGAAACCGTAGCCGCCTTTGGCTGAAGTGGTGAGTGCGCCTTTCCAGCCGTGTTCAGCTTCGAGCAGCCGCGAATTCAGTTCATTGATTCTTGCGGACATTCTTTCTTCAGGCGTTTCATCGAAAAAATGTGTAGTATCCTTTTTGCATCCGCAGAGCAGAAGCGCCGCGCAAAGGAAGTATGTTAGTTTTTTCATAATCAGTTCAGTTAAAATTTGCCATAGATAAAGTTGTCTGACTCTCCTTTTACCACCAGTGCGCCATACTTAAGGTAATTGGCGAACACGGGGAACTCTGGTTCTTTGGGTAGCCAGCTTCCATTGAACGTTTTCGTGGTAAAGTAGTCGCGCAGTGGCGCGAAACCCGCCAGTACCTGGCTGTTCCTGCCGTTGTTGTATTCGGCAACATCAATGGCCTTGTCGATATACTGGAAGGTGATATCTCCTCCTGATGTAGCGTTCATCGTGAAGTCGTACCATGCCGTGTAACTGGTGCCGGAAGCATTGGTATAAAAGCATTGCAACTGCATTTCCGTAGCGGAGAGGAAGGCGATCTGAAAGTAAGCGGGCGTTCTGTTGTTGGCGCCCAACGCTGTTTTAGTGGCCTGCCATACCTGCTCGAATTTTGCCGATTTCCCGAAAGTGGTGTGCAGGTCATCTGAAAAGTTCACGACCAGTGGTTTGGTAATGCGCGCGTTACGCAGCGCGACCAGGAAGTTGTTGGAGTTGTCGCCATATATTTCACGGAGCACCTTCGCCACTTCGTATTGCAGTTCCCTGAAATTGATGTTGAAGAACTGTTTGAAGTAATCCACCACCATGGCTTCTTTTCTTTTCAGCTTCGCCTGCGCGGCGGCGCCTGCCGCTCTCGCATAACCATCATACCATAGCTGGCCTTCCACCAGCAGATGGGCCGTAACTTCCGCGAAATCTTCCGTGTGTACACTTCTGGCGTACCGGGAAACAAAGCCCATGCTTTGTGCTATTTCCGCGGTGTTGGCGGCGTTGGTCCAGTCTTCATCGTATTCCCCTTTGGTGATCTGTTGAAATTCGGGGGGGATGGCCACGATCTGGTTGAGGATATGGGTGAATTCGTGGTGGATGGTGCGCATTTTACGGCTTACCTGTTGCGGTTCAGTAAAATCAAGGTCGTTTAGTTCATACAATACCACGCGGCGCCCGCCGTCGGCGGTTCCCAGTGTGATGGTGCCGTTGGAGTTATACGAAGGGGAACCATACAATACGAATTGTTTGGGTGTATAGGTTTTGATGAAAGCCGGACCGGCAACTTTTTCATACGTTTTTAGAAATATATTAAGGATGGCTTCCACCGTTGGTTTTACTTTTTCCAGTTTGATGGGGGCCACATCTCTGCCCGGATCGGTCAGGTTCCTTTCGAAGCGATAGACCAGCTGGATGTTGTAAGGATTGGTAAGGGTGGTCATGATCCAGTTGTCGAGTTCGGTTTTTACCGGGGAATCAACATTGTACTGTGACATGTCCACGTTGAGCGTCTCCGATTTTCTGCACGACCAGGTGTTGAGGAGAAGAAGCCCTGAAAGGCTTGTTGCTATTATATTTTTCAGTTTCATGATTAGCGGGGATTTAATGGTAAACCTGAAAGTGTTACTTCCTGTGGCAGTTGGAAAGCCCTTCTTTTATCGCCATGTGGGAGTTCCTCGAAAGTTTCTGTTCCGGAGGCGTCAATGTGGTTGTGCCTTACCGTTATTTTATGGCGCAGGATATCCATCCAGCGGATGCCTTCCAGGATGAACGCTTTCTTTTTGGTATCCAGCAGGGTGGCGATAAAGGCTGCTTTGGTATCGGTGAGCCCGGTGTATAGCTTCACTTTTTCAGCGTTGAGTCCGTGTGCGCTAACATTGAAACCCACGATGCGCGACCGGCCGAAATCGTTCAGGTCGTTGATGGCTGCGGTGTAATTTTCCTTTTGCAGGTAGGCTTCCGCTCGGTTCATCAGCGCTTCGTCAACGGTGAGCAGGGGCAGCATGATATAGGGTAATCCTGTTCCCTGGGCTACATTGGTATAGTGGAAGTATTCCAGGTATTTGCCCGGGTTGTAGTTAGGTGCACCCCAACTGAACAATTTTGTTCTGAAAGCGGGACCGAATGCGGTGGGACCTCCATAATGCGTTTTCACCTGCTCTCCGAATCCGTACCTGTTGGCGCCGGCGCCGGAACTGCGGTGGTACACAGAGTAAGTATTGGCCAGCAGCAGGTTGAAGGGGCTTTCCGCTTTGGTATAAACCTGGCGGTGTTCGTCGCTGGTGAGGTTGTACATATTGCCCGCGTACTGCCGGAGGTTGTCGTAGAAATTGTTTTCAGGAAGAATAGCGGAGGCGTGTTCAATCACTTTATCCCATTCTGCTTTGAAGAGGTAAAACCTTGCGGCGAAGGCATTGGCCGCCTGCGGGTTGAAGTGGTATTTCGGTACTTTCCAAACGCCACCTTTCAGCAGTTTCAATCCTTCGGTGAGGTCCTTTTCGATTTGGGTATAAACACTTTGAACGGTCCCACGGTCGTATTCCTTGAACACTACTGTTTCAGGTTCGGTAACATAGGGGATGCCCATGCCGCTGTTGGCGCCGCCCGGTTCATAAGCTTCCGCAAAAAGCGTTACCAGCATGTGGTGGCAGTAAGCCCTGGCAATCAGCGCCTCACCTTTGTATGGCAGCACTTTGTCGCCGAAATTGTTTTCTTCTATCGCTTTTAATGCATGGTTGGCGGAGGCGATGGCGGAATAACAGGCGTTCCAGTATTCGGCGGGTGTGCTGTTGCCCGAACCTGTTGGGTCGCGCCAGAAATAAAGGTCAACGTAGGGTTGCGATTGGTTCGAAGATAAAGCCGCTGTTCTGTCTTCGGAATTATCGGAAGCTGTTTCCGTGAACAGGTAGGTTCTTTGCGGATAAGCAGAAACCAGGAGGCCGGCCACTTTCTCCACAGTAGTGATCTCTGCGCGGTTGTCTGGATTCTCCTCCAGGTATTTGTTGCAGGAAGTGAAGAGTACGCCCAAACACAACAGGCTGTATAATATGGTATTTCTTTTCATCTCTATAATCATTTTAGTGCGGAAGGTTTCCTTCCTCAATTAGAATCCGAGTTTGATGGCCATGGTGTATTGCTTTGGAATGGGCATGGCCACACCGCCGTTGTTGAAAAATTCAGGATCGGCACCGTAAAGGTTCTTATCCGAATACAACAGGGCGATGTTGTTGCCTACAAGGGAAAGTTGCGCACTCCTGATTTTCAAACGTGCCAGCAGTTTTGCAGGAATTTCGTAGTCCAGCGACACTCTTTTCAAACGGATGAAATCACCTTTGGCAACAGCTTGGGTTGAATAGTTGTAAGCGTTGTAAGGATATACGCCGCTTACAATGGTGCCGGTGGCATCATTCATTACCGCATTGGAAACATGGTAAATACCCAGGAGTGAGGGAATATCAGTTATTTTCTCATCACCCGGGGTAAGCCACCTGTCTTTCATCCTGTTCGACATGGTGTACATGTCGGAGTAAGAAGCGGAAAACGCCGGTTGCAAGCGGATCCAGTTTCCTGCGGAGAAAGTAACCAGGGTGGAAAGGGAGAACCTTTTGTAGGAAAAGTTATTATAGAAACCTCCCGCGAAAGTAGCGTCGGTGGGCCCGTGGTATACGAGGTAGTTGTCGTCAGCATCCTGCAGGCGCACATAAGTGGTGGGTACGCCTGAAGCCGACAGGTAAGTGGGATAACCGTATTCCGGATCCAGGCCCGCGAAAGGAATGGAGTACAGTCCGCGTTGCGCATAGCCTACCCGCATACCACCTTCCGCCCTTGCGTTCGCCCAGATGTTCGGGTTGATGTCGAGTTTGGTGATCTCATTTTTGTTGATGGAGAAGTTGAACTGCGTTCTCCAGCGGAATCCTTCGGGAATACGGATCGGGTTACCGGCGATGGTGAATTCAAAGCCGCGTGCCCGCATATCGGCGTAGTTGGCGGTTTTCACGAATTGGCCGCCGATGCCGGAGGTGTTCAGACTTCCAATCAGGTCGAAGGAATTGCGTTGGTACCAGTCGAGGGTAAGGTCGATCTTGTTGAACAATGCCAGGTCGGCCCCGATGTTCAGTTCATACATTTTTTCCCAGGTGAGTTCCGAGTTTTCGAGTCCGCTCAGGAAGATGCCCGATTCGCGTTCATTGTCGTAAGGGCGGTAAGTTACCTGGTTGTAGAATACAGCGGAAGAGTTGCGTGCGTTCCCGATGCTGGCCGTCATACCATAGGTGCCGCGCAGCGTTGCGCCGGATACTACGCTGGCGATGGCGTTGCTGTAAAAAGGTTCGTTGTCGATATGCCAGGCGCCTGAAACGTTCCAGGTAGGGAGCCAGCGCGCCACTTTCGATTTGCCCATTTTGTTGGAACCATCGTAACGTGCGGTGGCGTTGATGCTGTATTTCTCGTTGAAGGAATAAGCGGCACGTCCCATAAATGCTGCGAAACGGTCCTTGCCGTACGACATCCCGAAGTAGGGGTCTCCGCCTTCAATCATCTTTTTGAAGAATCGGTAGTTCGGGTTCACGAGTCCGCCGTTCTCATACTGGTAGCCGATACCTTCATAGTTTGAATTGCGGCGGTCGGTACTTCTCAGTTCCATCGAACCGAAAAAGTTGAAGCGGTGTACATCGTTGAAGGTATTATCGTATTCGATGTTCTGTCTGAAATAGTAGTTCTTCAGGTTGTCGATGGTGGTATTGAAGAAGCCGCCTTCGGGAAGTACAACCACGGGCAGTGAATTGATGTTGTCCGGGTCAACATACAGGTTGATATTGCCCGCGGCGATGGTAGCGTCGTAATCCGCACGGAATGCTTCGGCCATATTGGAACCTTCCAACACATAATGTTCGCGGGTGGTATTGGCGTAACGCAATGCGCCGTCTATGGAATACTCCAGTTTGGGAAGAATCTTGTATTTGATGCCGCCCTGCACCTGGAGGTCAAGGCCTTTCAGGGTGAGGTAGTTGGTGTTCAGTTCATTGATGATGTTGAAAGGAGCGTAGTTCCTGACGAAGAACTCCTGCGCACCATTCTCATCATAAGCAGTCATGAGCCTGCTGGTGTTCAGGGAGTAAGAGTAGGGGTTGATGTCGAAATCGCGGGAATACAATCCGTAAACGGGATCGGAGTTGCGGGTAAGTGTACCTGGCGTGCGTTGGTCCCTGATGGAACCGTTCACCAGTACTTCACCCCTGAACCGGTCGCTCAGTTTAAAGTTGTTCCTGAACTTAGTGGTGTAGCGGCTCACATTGTCGCCTATCGTCATGCCATTATCCTTCATCAGTGAAGTAGAGAAATAGGTTTGTGAAGTGGCCGTTCCGGAGTTCATGCTGATGGAATGTTCCTGGAGCATGGAGTTTTTGAAAAGCACATCGAACCAGTCTGTGTTGGCTTTGGCGTATCTCTCCAGGAACTTCAGCCTGTCTTCCATGGTATTTTTCAGTGCATAAGAATCGGTGGCTTCATCATAATCGTACATCAGGTTGTACATTTTGTAGAAGATGCCGCCGTCTTTTCCCCTTGAAACGCCACTGTGGTTATAGTACCCCTTGTTTTCCAGTTCCAGTAAGGCGGAGAGCTGGTCGGCCGAGTTCATGATATCGAACTGGTTGTAAGTCGGTTTCAGGTAGGTGGTGAAGGTGCCAGAATAGTTGATCTGCGGCTTGCCGTTGGTAATCCTTCCTTTTTTAGTGTTCACCACAATTACGCCGTTCATGGCACGTGCGCCGTACATGGCGGTAGCGGCCGCGTCTTTCAGGATGGTGAACGATTCGATGTCATCGGGGTTGATACCGGCAACGGAAGAACCGATCAGCGTATTGGCGTCTCCGGTAGAAAGCGCTTCATTGGAAATGTTCACCACATCTTCCAGGATGATACCATCCACTACCCAAAGGGGTTTGTTCTCCCCTGTGAGCGAGGTGGCGCCACGTACACGTATCTTGGGCGCCGCGCCGAAGGTGCCGGAAACGTTCTGAACGGTTACGCCGGCCACCTGTCCTTCCAGCATCCGCGAGATGTCTGGAACACCGCTTCTCTCCGCATCTTTGGCATTTACTTTGGTGGAAGCACCGGTGAACATTTTACGGTCAATGTTCTGGTAGCCGGTTACCACCACTTCTTTCATTTTATTTTCCGCTTCCTGCATCACCACGTTTAGCGTAGTGTTGGCGGAAGAAACCTTTACTTCTTTATCGTTGTAGCCGATGATGCTGAATACCAGCGTAGCGTTTTCGGGAACATTCTTTAAGTTGAATTTTCCTGTGGCGTCTGTAGATGTTCCTGTTGAAGTTCCTTTGATGATTACTGAAACGCCTTGCAGCGGCACGCCTTCCCCGGTTTTCACCACACCTGTAATGCCGATATTTTCAGCAATGGCGGGAGAGATGGTGTTTGTGGAGAGGGCTTTTCCAGGTTTTATCACCACGGTGCTGTCCACGATCGTGTAGGTAAGCGGCTGGCCAGCCAGGCATTTTTTCAGGGCCTGCTCCAAAGGGGTGTTGGTGACGGAGATGCTCACCCGCTCTGCGGCTTGTAACATCTGCACATTATACACGAACTGGAAACCTGTTTGCCTGCGCATGTCCAGGAACACTTTTTCCAGTTTCACGTTTTTTTGGTGGATGGTAACGTGTTGTGCCCATCCGCCTGCGGAAGCATGAAGGGTGGCCACTGTCGTCAGCAAAAAAAGCAGTCTCATAATCAATAACGTTTTGGCCGGGAACCGTCCGCGCATGAGGGGGACGCTCCCGTAAGCAGTAATTTTCATACTTTTGGAGTGTTGGTTTTGACGTTTTCCGAATCTTAATTGCGAATGTCGATCCAGCTCGCCGGTAATGCGCCACATTACCGGCTTTTAGGATCTTCTCATGTGTGTTGGCTTATACTATCTCATCAGTTTTGGTTTTCAGTTTTTTTATGGTTGAACAATGATTTTCCCGTTTTCCATGGTAAAATGAACGGCGCCAGTGAGTTCGAGCAGGCCGAGTAGTTTCGATAATTTATCTTTTCTTGAAACGGTGCAGGTGAAATCGAGATCCGCCACGTTTCCTTTAAAAACGATGTCCGTGTCATACCAGCGGGACACCTGACGCATGATCTGCCTGATGTTCGCGCCGTTGAAATGAATCTGTCCGTTCTTCCAGGCTGTTTCTTCTACGATGTCCGCTTTCTCTGCTGAAAGCGATCCGTTGGTATGGTTGAGCACGGCGTGCTCACCCGGCACAAGCAATTGCGGGTGCTTTCCCGGTGTTTCCACTTTCACGGAGCCTGAAACCAGTGTGGTCACAAGCGTGGGTTCATCATCGTAACCCATGATGTTGAATTGTGTTCCGAGTACTGAAACCTGTATGTCTCTGATTTTTACTTCGAAAGGATGGGCTTTGTCTTCCGCCACTTGAAGGTAGGCTTCTCCGGTAAGTTCCACTACTCTTTTATCGCCGGTAAAAGCGGTGGGGAAGCGCAGCGATGAAGCTGCGTTGAGCCATACTTTGCTGCCGTCGGGAAGGGTGATGGCGAATTCTCCGCCGCGGGGTGTGGTAATGGTATTGTAGGCGACGACGGCTTCTTTTGCGGACCGCTGTGCATCGTAAGCCAGGAGTCCGTTCTGCAAACGAACATTGGCGTTGCCCTGCACGGCTATGATGCCGTTCCCGGCGCTGTCCAGCTCCATGGTGGAGCCGTCGGCCAGGGTGAGGATGGCGGTATTGCGGCCCGGATCTTTTTCGGGCTTGGTGGCCGTTTGAGCCAGTTGCGGAGATTTTTCAGACTGGTTAAAAAAGAAGTAGGCCCCTGTTGCAATCAAAGCCAGTAATACGGCCGCGGCATACATCCAGCGGCGGCGGATGGCACGGACAGGGGCGATATTTGTTTTGCCCGGCTTATCCGAAGCGGTGATCTGTTGGAAAATATGCTCGGAAGGTATCGGTTCGTGGCCGGTGGCATTCCGGCTTTCCCCTTCTATCAGCGTGGAGATGTGCGCCATCAGTTCCTCCCGGTCGGAAACGGAGAAAATAGTCTCAAGTTCTTTCAGTTCTGCCGCGGTTATTGTACCCGAGCCATATTGCGTCAGTAAGTAGTTAATCCTGGTTTGGTCCATCAGTTGGAGGGGTTGTGTTATGATCCATGATACCGCACAATGCCGCTGCACGGTATATAAGACTGTGTTCGTGTTAAAACGTCACGACCAGGAAACAGGATTTTTAGAAAAAAAGTAAAACCGAAGAATGAAGACAGAGTAATACGATTGGGCCGTGGCCCGCGGCGATGAGTTGTTCGCGGATTTCCTTTAATGCCGCGGAGAGCTGATTTTTAACGGTACCCACGGGCATATTGAGTTGCTCGGCGATCTGTGCCGGTTTCATATCCAGTTCGCGGTTGAGGTGGAATACTTTCTTTTTCTGCTCGGAAAGTTGCTCCACCGCTTTGTGGATGTTCAACCTGATTTCAGAGAGCGCCGTTCGTTCCTCCGGCTCCGCCGCACCCGAGCCATACAGTATGGACCCGTATAAATCTTTTCGTTGCGCGATCTTCACCTGGCGGGAAAGGTGGTCGATGTATACCCTGGAAGCGACGCGGAAAATCCATGCTTTAATATGTTCAATCTCGGGAAGACGATCCCGGTTCACCCACACTCTGATGAATGTTTCCTGGATGATCTCCTCGATGTCTGCTTCCTGGCGGGTATATTTCTTTAAGAAGGGCTGAAGCAGGGCTGAGTAGTGAAGATAAAATTGATGAAAAGCCCTTTCATCGCCTTCTGCCATCTGCAGCAGCGCTCTTCTCTCATCATATGAAAAATGATCGGGCAATAAACGGCTTTTTGTGATGTGCAAATATGGGAAAAAACGAGAACCATGAGGAAAGAATACGATGAGCGGTTGATAAATATCAAAATAACAACCAAATAACAACCGCTCATTTTCCCCGCCCGTTATATATTCCTACCTTGCCAACTCAAATACATGGAATGGGTTTTGCGTCAACGATGGATGCCAGGGCTAAGCGCACCACACTTCTTATCATATCCTTACTTTCCGGAGCCTTACTGGTTTCCCTGAGCTGGACATTTGGCGCCCATTTTATAATTTATCCCTTCTTATTTATCGCCACTATCGTTTTGCTTTTTTCCCTGAGATTAAGAAAGAACGCAGGACTCAGCTTTGTGCATGGTGCCATAATGTTGAAAACGCCGTTTTCCAGGCGAAGGATACCCCTGCAACAGATAAAGGCCGTGTCGGAACTGAATGGCATAGAACTGGCCCATGCTTTACATGGCTCCGCCAGATTCGGATTCCTGGGTTACAGGGGATTGCTAAAACACGATAAGTTTGGCCGTATTACAAGTTACGCCACCCGCCGCGACAATGGTGTGGTGCTTCACCTCCACAATGGGGAAACCTTACTGCTCACTCCCGATGAATGTCCAAAGTTTCTTTCCCTGCTTCGCCTCGTAAAAGGCAATACACTCTCCGCCGCCTGAATTGTTGAACCATCCCGCAGGAAACCCTTGCGGTTTCTAAATTTCATAGGTGTAAATTCCTGCGCTTCGTATATTACTGTAACTATTTCAGAACCCTGTATTTTGAACTGATCTTTTTAAAGTGGCGAAAACTTTATAAAATTTTTAAGAAGTTTTTGTTACTTTAATGAAAACCTTTTAGATTTGGTTTAAAATATAATAAACTAAACCCCTTCATGAATCCCAAGAAATTGAAATATAAAAGGGAGGTTGTTAGTAAACTATATTTTTCAGGTGAATTGTCATCTACCGATCTGAGTAAGCTGATAGATAAGAGCATTCCGCTTACCACCAAGATACTGGGAGAACTGATTGAAGAAGAAGTGGTACTGGAAACGGGACATGCTTCTTCCACAGGTGGCCGGCGGCCGGTGATGTACGCATTGAAGGAAGATGTGTATTATATCGTATGTGTGGCATTGGATCAGTTTGTGGCGCGCATTACCATCACCGATATGCAGAACAGGTTTGTGAAGCCGGTGGAAAAATTTGAACTGGCGCTGCCGAGAAATCCTGATGCGCTGGAGGCCCTTACGGATTGTATCAAAGAATACCTTTCCACCAGCGGTATCTCCAGGAAGAAGATTATAGGAATAGGTATTGGCATGCCGGGTTTTGTGGACGCGAAGAAAGGGATCAATTATTCCTTTATGAAAACAAGGGGGAAGTCCATCTCCCAAACCATTTCGGAAGCAACAGGGTTACCGGTATATATAGACAACGATTCGAGTTTGATCGCGTTGGCGGAACTGAGGTTCGGAGCTGTGAAGCACAAGAGCAACGCGATGGTGGTGAACATTGGATGGGGTATAGGTTTAGGCATGGTATTGAACCGTTCCCTTTTCAGAGGGCAGGAAGGTTTCGCGGGAGAATTCAGCCATATCCCCTTGTTTCAGAACGGTAAAATGTGCAGTTGCGGTAAAACCGGTTGCCTGGAAACGGAAACCTCCTTGTTGGTGATCATCGAAAAAGCGAAGAAAGAACTGGAAGCGGGAAGAACCTCGATGATGCAACTGATGCCCATGGACCATTACGAGCAGGCAAGCGAGACGATCATCTCCGCAGCAATTGAGGGTGACCGTTATGCCATTGAATTGTTTTCAGAAGCGGGTTATAACATTGGACGAGGACTTGCCATACTGATCCACCTGTTGAATCCTGAAGTAATTGTATTGAGCGGCAGAGGCGCGTCGGCTGGCAAAGTATGGTTAGCGCCCATGCAGCAGGCTTTGAACGAGCACTGTATTCCGCGACTGGTGATGCATACAAGCATGGAATTGTCTACGCTGGGGTACAATGCCGAACTGATTGGAGCCGCCGCCCTGGTGATGGAAAATTATGAGAGCAGGGATGTAAAAAAGAGTTTGAATGCCGATATAAGTGTAGCCTGATTTTGTTGGCGGATTCCCCTGATAGAGAAAATTTGTGAAGAACACCCTCGTGCCATACCGCATTACCTGAGGCGTATGCTTTATGGTAAAAACTGACAGATGAGCTTTTTTCATCTGATGTAATTTTTTTGCCTGAACAGGGCGAACGGATTTTTATTTCGTCAATAAAAATAAACCAAAATGAAGAAGTACTTACTGCTTATGCTATTGTTACTTCAGGGAGTTTCTCTGCTATTCGCCCAAAGCCGGCAAATAACAGGGAAAGTACTTGATGCGGCAACAAGAACCGGGCTGGGGGGCGTTACCATACAGGTGCGTGGCCAACAGATCATGGCACTCACGGATGCCGACGGTTCTTTTACCATGAATGCTCCTGCAGGAGCCGTTGTGCTGGAAATCAGTTATGTAGGGTATAAAACAGAAACGCTTTCAGTAGGGGCAGCAACCAACAATGTATCCATAGATATCGAGCCCGCTGAAGGGCAGATGGGCGAAGTAGTGGTAACGGCTCTGGGTGTGAAGCGCGACAGGAAGAGTTTGGGCTACGCTACTTCCACCGTTACCGGCGACCAGTTGATAAAAGCGGGTACAACACTGAACCCGGCACTTTCATTATATGGCAAGGCCGCGGGTGTGGGCATCAATATCGGTTCTGCCGGTCCAACAGGTGGTGTGAACATTA
This sequence comes from Parasegetibacter sp. NRK P23, assembly GCF_023721715.1. Taxonomy (NCBI): domain Bacteria; kingdom Pseudomonadati; phylum Bacteroidota; class Chitinophagia; order Chitinophagales; family Chitinophagaceae; genus Parasegetibacter; species Parasegetibacter sp. NRK P23. Next base: position 1,158,888 of record NZ_JAMDLG010000001.1, on the reverse strand, counting down.
AGATACGCGGTGCGGCTGGTTTGGAATCCAATTCAAGAACCAGGCCTTTGTTCGTTGTAGATGGCGTTCCTATTTATGACGTGGCCACCAGCATGGAAAATAAAACATACGATCCGCTGAACTCTTTCGATTACGGATCCGGGATAAATGATATCAATTCTGATGACATTGAGTCAATAGAAATCCTGAAAGGTGCAAAAGCAACCACACTTTATGGAAGCCAGGGACTAAATGGCGTTGTGCTGATCACTACCAAAAGCGGAAGGAAAACCAGGGGTCTTGGCGTGAATGTTTCCCACCAGGTGAGCGTTGACAAGCCCTTCAGCTTTATTGACTTCCAAAATAGTTATGGTTCCGGTAACAATACGCTGGATACCGCTACAACAGTACTCCCGAACGGCAGGAGAATCCGTACCTTGCGTGCCAACAGGTTGAGCTTTGGTCCGAAATTCGACGGAAGTGATATAATGCGCTACGATAGCGCCATTGTTCCTTACCAGGCACATCCCGATAACTTCCTTGATTTCTTCCAGAACGGGATCACCAACAGAACGAATGTTGCCCTTGCAGGTGGGGGAACTTTCGGAAGCGCAAGAGCATCCTACTCGCATGTTGACTTCAGTGACATGTTGCCTAACTCAACCCAGAAGTCAAACACATTTAGCTTCAACGGAAACTTTAATATTTCTCCATTCGCCACCCTCGAATTCATCAGCAATATCTACAGCATCAAAACCCAGAACAGAAGACCAAACCTGGAACAGGTGGTAGCTTGGGGTTTGAACAGAGATTATGATTATAATTTCCTGAAAGATTTTTACCTCGATGAATCGGGTTACCTCCGCGAACTGGACGACTATGCAATGCCGCCCTCAGCGCTTCGTTTGATCCCGGTATTGTGGCAACAAAACAATAACCGCAATACCGATCAGAAGTTCCATACCATCAATACGGTGAGAACTACAATGAAGTTTACAAGGGAACTTTCTTTCCAGGCGCAGGCTTCCGTAGATTATACCAATACAGATTACACCGTAAAGAACCAGATCACCAGGCTGCTTCCGCAAACTGTCGGGGGGAAATTCCAGCTCAGGAAAACAAATACCACCGTTCAGAACTACCAGGCGCTCCTGAAATATGAAAAGGATATTTCCAACGACTGGAACCTTTTTGCTTTCGCCGGAGGTGCTTACCAGCAGATGAGACTGAACGATGTGTTTGCAGGTACCGGTGATAACGGTCTTCGCTTCCCGGACTGGTACTCTATTTACAACGACATTGGTGGTGCGCAGGACCTTGGAAAAGTTCGTGGCATCGAGGAAGCGTCTGAATTGCTTTACAGTGTGTTCGGTTCTGCTACCGCATCCTGGAAAAACAAGGTGTATTTTGAACTACAGGCACGTCAGGACTGGAACTCTACTTTGTCGCCTTCCAAGAACAGGTACTTCTATCCTGGCGCATCCATTACTTATAACTTCGACCAGGATATTACCATACCCAAGTTGAAATATGGTAAGCTGAGGTTGGCCTGGGCTGATGTAGGCGGTGGCCCGAATACCGTTTCAGAAACACGTTACTTTGCCAACAACAGTTACTCCGTAGTTACAGTATATGAAGGCTCTCCCATAAGAGCGGTTGCCACGCCGAGCGCGTTGTTCCTGGGCGACATCAAGCCCTACCGGAAAAGAGAATATGAAGTGGGCTTCAACACCCGTTGGTTTGACAACAACAGGTTAGAAGTGGACCTTTCCTTCTACACCAATAATATCTATGATCAGATTGTAAACCTGGCTATTTCTCCAACTACAGGTTATAGCACCGCTAAAATAAACAGTGGTAGTGTTAAGAACTGGGGTTACGAATTGTTCATTAAAGCGGCACCACTTGTAACGAAAGATTTCCGTTGGGATCTCACCTTCACTGCCGCCCGTCAGTTCTCAAAAGTTAAAGAACTATACACAGGTATCAATGAGCAACTGATCCAGGGAATGAACGGTGTAAACGTGGTGGCAACAGTTGGCGAAAAGGTAGGTGATATCAAAATGTTCGACTATATAAGGGATACAGACGGAAACAGGGTAGTGAATGCTAACGGACTTTATTCTCTGAACAACAATGAGTATAAAAAATTCGGTAACGTGAATCCCGATGCTTTTGGTGGCCTTTATTCCGATTTCTTCATGAAAGGCTTCAACTTCCATATCGGGTTTGACTATAAGTTTGGCGGTCAGGTGTTCTCTTACTCGAACAATTACCTCGTAGGCAATGGTGTAATCAAATCCACCTTGTTCGGAAGGGATGAAGAGAATGGTGGCCTTGCTTATTATATAGAACAAGGCAGCAACAAGAAAATACCCTGGCAACACAACCAGCCTGCTCCTTCTAATGCGGTGGGCGGATTGGTTTACCATGATGGTATGATCCTGGATGGTGTAATGCAGGTTACAGAAAATGGGGTAACCAAGTATGTGCCAAACACCCAACTGGTTGCAGCGCCCACTTACTATCAGACCTACATCAATGATGCGGGTGGCGCATGGCCCCCCGACAGGCTCGCTAAGAATGATTACATCAAGCTCAGAGAGATTTCAATAGACTATACCATCCCGACAAAATTGTCGCAAATGCTGAAATTGCAAAAACTCACTGTTACAGCGGCCGTAAGGAACCTCGGGTATATCTACAAAAGCATTCCGAATATTGACGCGGAAGCAACATTGGGCGCACAAGGATTTATTGAAAACTCTTTCTATCCTTCTCTGCGTACCTATACGCTGGGCCTGAATGTTAGTTTCTAACTGAAAAACAAAAAAAATGAAAAAGATCATCACATATATCATGGCCGCGGTCACTGTAGGATCTTTCACTTCCTGCAAGAAGGACCTTGAGTCTCAATTCAACAATCCGGCTGTTTATGCCAAAGTAGAGAACCTCTATGGCGGAATATTCCTGAAAATGCTCACTGAGAATAAGGTTTATTCGCAGGATTATGGTGAATTCTACTGGCAGTTTAACGCGGGTACCGAAGTGCCAGGGTATGCGCAGATTGCGCAACGGCATATCACCGACCGTTACGCGTGGTTCCTGAATTTCGACGACCTGAGCGGCACCAACGCTTTTGGTGGAAATACCAATAACCTCTGGAACAACAGGTTCAATGATTTCTATACAAGGGCGCGTTCCTGGGCCGTGTTGAAAGACGAATTGAGTAAAATTTCCGGACAGGCGTTGAAGGATAATATGATTTATTATACCTTATCAACCGTGATTAAAGATTACTCAGCATTGCTGACGGTGGACTTCTACAACAGCATTCCCTATTCGGAAGCATTTAAGGGAACTGAGGGCGAGTTTTACCCTAAATTCGATGACCCGCTGGAAATCTATAAATCAGTGCTGGATGAACTGAAGCAGATCAGTACAGATCTTCCCGGCATCTACGACGAAATGTCGGCGTTGTCTAAAAACCTTTTCGCAACCAACGACCTGGCTATGAAAGGCGATGTAGACAAATGGGTGCGGTATATCAATGCGCTCCGTCTGAAGTACGCCGTTCGTATTTCCGGGGTGGCCGAAGATGTGGCCAAAGTACACCTCCAGGATGTGCTTACAAAACCACTTCCTGCCGCGGATTATGTTTGGGACCTCACTACCGATGTGGCGCCGGAAAGCAATGGCTTCTGGCTCCGCGGACTGGGAGAGAACTCTTTCGCCAGCTTTATACCTGATATCATTATGCGCAGGATGCACCGCGATTCATCCAAAGCGTACACGCCCGGAACGGATGATCCCCGCCTACAGGTGCTGGCCATGCCCACCAAATATTTTGATGGGGCGTACAGTTCTACCGTGAACAAACGGAAATACATCGGGGTAAGCTACAATACCGATGCACAAAAGCCTGCTTACGTTGCCGGGGAGCGTTATACCACTACACCGAACAGCTTTATCCTTTCCCTGCAACAGAATGCCAAATCTCAGTACCACCTCACCACGTTTACACACAATTCCAATTTCCCTGCATATATGATGTCAATGGCGGAAGTGGACCTGTTGCTGGCTGAAGTGGCGGCAAAGAACCTGGGAAACACCGGTAAAGCTGCAAGCCAGCACATTAAGGATGCAATTTCACATTCCACCGATTTCTGGTATGCACGCAATGAGGAGAGCCGGATGGCTAACTCGTTCCGCACCAAAGCACTCAACGGAGGCTACTTTGTTGGGCCGGCTACTTTCGCTACCAACCGTTTCGGGGAAGATTCAGCGCTGTACATGCACCCGGCAAAGCCCTCCACTGCTGATATCAATAAATTCTCAGACTCTATCGCCACGCGCTTTAACTCGAAAGACCTGGAGGGTAAAATGGAAATACTGATGCAACAGAAGTACATCCACCTCAACATTATGGCGCCGTTTGAGTTGTGGTCCGAGATCAGGAGAACACGCCACCCTTACCTGGAACCCATGACATTTACCGGAAAAGTGATGAAGCCCTTCCCGGAAAGATTGAGGTACCCCACCATCACGCTGGGCACCAATCCGGAAGAATTCCTTAAGGTGAAGGACCAGGATAATTTCACCACACCCATATTCTGGGTGCCGGCCGCGAAGCGGGGAGTTAATCCTTACTGGAGCGACTATAATTATGAATAACGAATTTCTCTGAATAAAAATTCTTATGATTAAGGAGTATAACGAAAGTTATACTCCTCTTTAAACCTTATTTTATGAAACGTATTATTCTGATTGTTCTACTTTGTTCTTTTAAAATTTCTCAAGCCCAGAATGTGATAGTGGCTCAGGGAACTGACGCAGAGTATTGTCCGAATGTAGATTATGAATTTACTTGTTCTACATTGACAAATATCAGTTCTGTAAGTGTTTCTCCCGTGAGGATTTCAAGTAATGATGGTATACCTCAAAATGCAATGATACTTGATAATGGATTTATTTCAAATGCTGGGCAATATAAGGTTTTTAGATTTAGAGGCCGGTTTTCAGATGATGGGCTTAATCAGGCATTTAGGTTCAACTTTTCAAATGGTACAACGCAATACCCCGAATCGGATGTTGTATTTAAGAGGATTAAATCTTTCGGAAGTTCAGGTGTAAAGTCGAAACCTATACTTTCTCTCAGCACTATTCAAGTGCCTAGATGCGAAATACAATCAATCCCTATTTCTTTTGCGCCTGTTAAATTTTTAAATCCCAACGATGACAATGTTGAATTTGGTTCAGTGTCGTCCTTTGAGTATCTTCTTCCAACTGGTTGGCAAATTAACGGAACAACATCTACAGGTGGATGGATTTCAGGAAATACTAGTGCTACTATTACCTCCGACTTGTCAAACGGCGATAATGGTGTGATTCGAATAAGGGCGGTCAACCCATGTAATGGTTTTTTAAAGCCAGGAACAGAGGCTGTTATTTCAATAGCACGACCAGCGCCAACATTTTCAATTACAGGCAGTTCCAATAACTTATGTAATGGCTCAATAAGTTTTTCTCTAAACGGGTTGCCGTCAGGAGCATCAATCAGCTGGTCATCCTCAAACTCGTCTATAGCATCAGTTCCTGCCAATAGTAATCAACCTCAAGTAATATTGTCGCGCATCCCAGGGGGCCAGAGTGGTTTGATAGACCTTACTGCGTTGATTACACATTGTGCTTTTAGTTATACTGTTTCAAGACAGGTTCAGGTTGGAGGACCTGGAGAAGGACAGTTTTCAATTTTTACTAACAGCTCTCAATCCCCTTATTGCCCAAATGTGCCTATTATGTTTGGTGCTAATTTTATAAATACTCAATATAGGTGCGGATCTGTACCTGGAGGTCTAACAAATGTAGAATGGGAGGTTACTCCTTTTTCCGCAACTGTAATGGAAAACACCGGAATGGCTATTTGCCCATCGGATAATAATGCAGGGATATCAGTAATTTTTCAAAATCAATATTACCCTTATACTGCACAGGTAAGGGCTCGTGGTCAGAATAATTGCGGATATGGAAATTGGACTGCATGGCTCCCAGTTTCAATTCAAAGTGGGACTAATTGTGGTGGCGGATTTAGTAGTTTTAGTGTTTCTCCTAATCCATCGTTAGGGCGGATTACAATTTCTAAGAAAGATCAGGTAAATGGTCAGGAGGGAGCGATATATCAGGTGTTAATTTTTGACAGAATAGGAAATTTGGTTAGAAAGATTCGGTTTGCCAAAGGGGTGTCAAGAACAGATATTAACATATCTGACCTTAAGTCTGACATTTATTTTATGAAGATTTTTTATGGTAAAGGGTGGACATATGAGAAGTTGATAAAGCAATAATTTAGTTTTTGATTTTTTAATCTAGGGGAGGAAATATACCTCCCCTTTATATTTAAAATATAATGAAACATTTAACTATTTTAATAGTCTTAGAACAACTCATCTTCTTTACATCCACCTCCGCCCAGCACATCCACCAGTTCCGCTCCGGCCTCATCGCCCCAACCGGCACCCGTTACGGACGTGAAGCTGTATTCACCGATCCCCTGGCATATCACCTGTACAACGGTTCGTTGAAAACACCCACCGCTGGTGCCGTTTTTTCCACCAACGAAAAAGGGGAGAAAATCACCTGGATCAAAATAGAAGCCGACAGCGCCAACAGGTTAAGGACCATTAATACAGAGCAACGGAATCCCGGTGTGCCCGCGGGTCCTGGTGTGAATATGCAGTCGCAGCGCGGCGCTATCGGCAGAGGAGGCGCTTATGTTTACCTCACCTATACTGCCCCGAAGGCACAAACCGCTGTATTGAATGTAAAAGGAAACAGTGCTGTGTATGTGAATGGCGCCATTCATACCGGAGACGTGTACAACCTCGGTTACATGTACATTCCCGTTGCCCTGAAGAAGGGGCTGAACGAATTTTATGTACGCGGTGCATTTATTGAAGCAGCTTTGCAATTGTCGCCGAAAGCTTTACAACTGAATACGGAAGATCTTACATTGCCCAGCATTGTGATCGGTAAGCAGGAAGCGAATGCGATGGCTGGTTTAGTGGTGCTGAATACAACCAATGCGCCCATGAACGGGTTGCAGATCCGAACCAGGTTGGATGGCAAAGAAAAGGTAACGGCCATTCCAGCTATCCCGGCGATGTCTTCCAGGAAAGTAGCGGTGGGTTTTGATGGTACAGGCGTTCATGAAAAGGGGAAGTTCAGTTGTGAAGCGGTGTTGCTGAAAGAGGGAAAAGTACAGGATACCAAAAGTTTTGAAGTGGAAGCCGTGCTGCCAACCGAATCTTACAGCAATACTTTTGTGAGCGATATGGATGGAAGTCTGCAGTATTACGCCGTTACACCCAGGAACGGCGACAAAGGCAACGCGCTTTTCCTCTCCGTACATGGTGCCGGTGTAGAAGCGCTGGGGCAGGCAAGGGCGTACCGCTCCAAAGACTGGGGTACACTCGTGGCCGCCACCAACAGAAGGCCGCGCGGTTTCAACTGGGAAGACTGGGGCAGGCTCGATGCCCTCGAAGTACTGAATATCGCAAAAAATAAATTTAACCCCGATCCCCAATCGATCTACCTTACGGGTCACTCCATGGGTGGGCACGGTACCTGGTTCCTCGGCGCCACCTATCCCGATAAATGGGCCGCCATCGCGCCCTGCGCGGGATACCCTACCATGAAAGGATACGGCTCCGCAGATGGACTCATCCCCGATTCCAGCGCCGATCCGCTCGAACAACTATTGCTCCGCTCCAGCAACCAGAGCGATGTACCCAAACTTGCGTTCAACTACAAGCCACTTGGCGTATATGTTTTTCACGGCGATGCCGATAGAACGGTGCCCGTCACTTATGCCCGCCAGATGCGGCAGTTGCTGGGTACTTTCCATCCCGATATGAGTTATTATGAATATCCCGGCGGCAGCCATTGGTTCGGCGACCACAGCGTGGATTGGAAACCGATGTTCGATTTCTTCCAGTGGCACAAACGCCCCATCGATTCCACCGTGAATACAATTGATTTCAGCGCCGCCAGTCCTGGTATATCCGCTGCTTATTACTGGGCCGGTATATACCAGCAACAACATCCGCTGATGTACAGCCGTATACAGCTCAACAGGGACCTCAACGCCGGAACCATCTCCGGTACAACACAAAATGTGGCGATGCTGGCTTTCGCACTGAAAGATTTTATGGCAGGAAAAGAACTGAACATCACACTCGATGGAAAAAACACGCTGAAATACGTCGTTAAATCCACAACCGACAGTGTATTCCTCGCAAACAAAACCGGTGAATGGCAACTCGTTTCGCGGCCATCCGCCACGCAGAAAGGACCACATCGTTATGGTACATTGAAAGACGCGTTCCAACACCATATGGTGTTCGTATACGGAACTTCCGGAACGAAGGAAGAGAACGACTGGAGCTACAACAAAGCGCGTTATGATGCCGAAACCTGGTACTACCGTGGCAACGGCGCCGTGGATATTATTCCCGATAAAGCATATTCCATCGAAAAATACAGGGACCGCGGCGTGATCCTTGTCGGTAACCGTTCCACCAATAGCGCATGGGACCTGCTGCTGAAAGATTGTCCCATCCAGGTTGACCGTAACAAAATCACGAACGGTAACAAGACCTTTACCGGAGACGATCTGGCGGCTTACCTGGTATGGCCGCTCGCGCATTCCAACACGGCTTCCGTGGCCGCGATAACCGGAACAGGATTGAAAGGAATGAAGGCGGCGGATGGTAACCAGTATTTCGCAGGTGCCAGCGGATTCCCCGATTACATGATCTTTTCGCTGGAGATGCTGAAACAAGGGGCTTCCGCTATAAAATCAGCGGGCTTCTTCAGCAACGAATGGAAGTTGTCGGAAACCGATGCCGTTGACAGAAACTAAAAACACTTGTAAATTGTTGGGGTGAAGTATTTGTATCTCATAGCCGCAGTAGTGTTCATGTTCCCGGCACGGGCGCAGTTCGTGAACAGTATCGGGATGAAGATGGTACCCGTTAAGGCAGGAAGTTTCCTGATGGGCAGTGAAGGAACAGGGGAGAACTATGATGAAAGCCAAGCCCATCGTGTAACGCTTACCCGGCCGTTTCACATGGGCGCAACGGAAGTGACGAATGCGCAGTACGAAATGTTTGATCCTTCACACAAACAATTGCGGGGTAAAAACGGCTTTTCTTCCGGCGATCAGGATGCGGTCGTATTTGTGAGTTACCAGGAAGCGCAGCAATTCTGTGCATGGCTCTCCAAAAATGAAGGCAAGCCTTATCGTTTACCTACCGAAGCCGAATGGGAATATGCCTGTCGTGCAGGAACCACAACCAGTTTTAATACCGGCGATAGTTTCCCGAAAGCTTTTTTAAAACAGCAGCAAACCAACCGTACACCGGTACCTGTTTCCCTCCAGGTGGCCATGTTTCCTGCCAATGCCTGGGGCTTACACGATATGCACGGTAACGTCGAAGAATGGTGTAGTTCCTGGTATGCGCCTTACCCGTCATCTCCCCAAACCAACCCGGCTGGGGGAAGAACAGGCTTGTACCGGGTGACGCGTGGCGGTAGTCACAATACCCGACTCAACTATTTACGGAGCGCCAACAGGATGGGGATGTTGCCGGAGGATAAACACTGGCTCACCGGATTTCGTGTGGTAATGGGTGTTTCGGGAAAACAGAGTTTTACTACGCCAGAAGCAACCGGGAATGAAGTTAACCAGCAAAAATTCGCTTGGAAACCAACCGCCAATCCCGTTTTTAAAACACCGGTGCCCTACGTGAAAAACCCCGCTGAAAATGTTCCGTTCTACGCCCATAACCATTGTCCGGCCATCACCTGGTGCGAAAACGGCGACCTGCTGGCCATCTGGTTCTCCACGAATGAGGAACATGGTCGGGAGATGGTGATCCTTCAGTCGAGACTGAAGCCGGGAAAAGAAGATTGGGAACCCGCCACCTTGTTCTGTAAAGTGCCCGATAGAAACATGACCGGCTCTTCATTGTTTACAGATCAACAAGGCACTTTATACCATATGAACGGCGTGGAAGCCGCAGGCGACTGGCAGAACCTCGCTATGATGTTCCGCACCAGCAACAACAACGGGGAAACCTGGAGCGCGCCAAGACTGGTGCAGCCGGAACACGAACCCGGTCACCAGGTGATCGCGGGGATGTTTGCGACTTCTTCCGGAAAACTGATCCAGGTATGCGATGCGGTGCCTGGTCCGAAAGGAGGTTCGGTGCTGCACGAGAGTATGGATGGAGGAAAAAGCTGGACCCTGCTCAGTGATATGAACGAAGTCCCTCCGTTCATTAACGGAGGCACGGGTAAAAGAATAGCAGGCATACATGCGGGTGTGGTGGAACTAAAGGATGGCCGGTTGCTGGCGCTCGGCAGGAATGACGATATCGTGAATGAAAATGGCTTACTCCGGATGCCACTCAGTATTTCTTCTGATGGCGGAAGAACCTGGCGTTATGCGCCGTCTCCGTTTCCCCCGGTGGGCAGCGGGCAAAGACTGGTGTTAAAAAGACTGAACGAAGGGCCCATTCTTCTCTTATCGTTCAGTGAAAACGACGGACTTCTTCCAGGGAAAAAAGGCATGTACGCGGCGTTGTCTTTTGACGATGGGGCAACATGGCCAGTGGTGAAATTACTTTCCGATGGGAACACCCGTCTACTGGAAGGCGGTGCCTGGACCAAAACATTCACCATGGATGAAAATACCGCCGAACCAAAAGGATACCTTGCGGCAACGCAAACACCAGACAATACGATTCATTTGTTAAGCAGCAACCTGTACTATCGCTTCAACCTGCAATGGCTGATGCAGCATACACAGGTACAATAATTTTTAAATATGAGAAAAGGAAAAATCTTTGCCTTGTTACTGAGTCTGTTTCTTTCCGCAGGCATGGCGCAGAACAACCTGCACCACCAGTCTTCGGTTTATGAATGGCCGGAAGACCCGTTGGTAAAAGAAAAACTCGAAGCATGGCGCGATAAGAAATTCGGCATTATCATCCATTGGGGCATTTACGCGGTACCGGGTATCATTGAATCCTGGTCCATCTGCAATGAATCCTGGATAGACCGCGACAGTACCATCGCGTACGATGATTATAAAAAATGGTATTGGGGGCAGTCGGAAAAGTTCAATCCCGTAAAATTCGATCCGGAAAAATGGGCCGCCGTTTCAGAGAAAGCCGGCATGAAATACCTCGTGTTCACCACCAAGCACCACGATGGTTTTAATATGTTCGATACCAAACAATCGGATTATAAAATATCGAACGGTCCATTCGCGGGCAACCCGAAGGCCGATGTGGCGAAATATGTTTTTGATGCCTACAGGCAGAAGGATTTTATGATCGGCGCCTACTTCTCCAAGCCCGACTGGCACTCCGAATATTTCTGGTGGAAGAAATACGCCACGCCCGACCGTAACGTGAACTATGATATCACCAAATACCCCTGGCGCTGGGAAAAATTCAAACAATTCACCTACAACCAGATCAGTGAACTGATGCACGGTTATGGCAAAATGGACATTCTCTGGCTTGATGGCGGTTGGGTTCGCCCCAAAGAAACCGTAAATGCCGAAGTATTGTCGTGGGGAGCACCCATCCCGCCCTTCAGCCAGGAAGTGGACATCCCCGCTATCGCGAAGATGGCCCGCAACGCGCAACCCGGCCTGTTGATCGTGGACCGCACCGTACACGGCCCATACGAAAACTACCAGACTCCGGAACAGCGCATCCCCGATACAAAACTGGACCATCCCTGGGAAAGTTGTCTCACGCTCGCCAACAACTGGGGCTTCGTGCCCAACGACCAATTCAAATCCGCCACAAAGGTGATCCATTCCCTCGTGGAAGTGGTGGCCAAAGGAGGCAGCTTATTGCTGGGCGTTGGTCCTACTCCCGAAGGTGAGTTCCCGCCCGAAGCCATTCATCGCCTGGAAGCCATCGGCGACTGGATGAAACGCAACGGCGAGGCCATCTACAATACCCGCACCACCGGGATCTACCAGGATGGAAATACCTGGTTCACCCGCGGAAAAAAGGATAATAAACTGTTCGCCATCGTGTGCATTAAAGAAGGAGAAACAATCCCGTCAACCCTTCAATGGAAAGGCAATCTCCCGGCAAAAGGAGCGCCGTTAAAATTCCTGCAAACCGGCAAACCCGTTAAGTGGAAGATAGTGGGAGATAATGTTGTAGTCACCATTCCTAAAGCGCTGGTGGGCAAAACCGCCCCCGCCTTAGCTTTCGCCTACTAATTGCGACTGCCCTGGTTCGCGGCCCCCAAACCCGCCCGCACCAACCAGTGCTCTACCAACCCATCGCCCCGCGAACCAGGCGCAGGAAGCAATCTCCCGTAGGCTACTCCGAACTCCTTTGAAAAATGTGCGGGGTTTAACCCCACCCCCGCACCAACCAGTGCTCTACCAACCCATCGCCCCGCGAACCAGACGCAGGAAGCAATCTCCCGGAGGTTACTCCTCACTCCTTAAAAATGTGCGGGGTTTAAAGATGTTGGTATTAATTTATAATGAGACTGCTTCCCGCGCCGGGCAGGGAGGATGTTTGGGAAGATGCCGGGCGCGGTTCGCAGTTGGGAACAAAATTAAGATTATGCTTAAACGAAAAATGAAGTTGCTGTTGAGTTTGCTGGTGCCGGTCCTCCTGAATGCGCAGGACCACACCAACACATCCCTTCCTCTTGAAACCCGCGTACAATCGCTGCTGAAGGCGCTCACGCTGGAAGAAAAAATATCGTTGCTGGGCTTCAACAGTAAGCCTGTTCCGCGATTGAATATTCCCGCCTACAACTGGTGGAACGAGGCGCTGCATGGTGTGGCCCGTGCCGGGGAGGCTACCGTGTTTCCCCAGGCCATCGCGATGGCGGCCACTTTCAACGATCAACTCCTGGAAAGCGCCGCTGATGCCATTTCCAACGAAGCCCGCGCCAAATACAATCTTTCCACCGCGATGGATAGAAGATTGCAGTATATGGGACTTACATTCTGGAGCCCCAACATCAACATCTTCCGCGATCCCCGCTGGGGACGCGGACAGGAAACTTATGGAGAAGATCCTTTTCTCACCGCTACCATGGGTCTTGCTTTTGTAAGGGGCATGCAGGGCAATGATCCGCTGCACCTCAAAACCGCCGCCTGTGCCAAGCATTTCGCGGTACACAGTGGTCCCGAAGAAGGGCGTCATGCTTTCAATGCCCTCGTCAATGAGAAGGACCTCCGCGAAACTTATTTGTATGCCTTCAAAAAACTCGTGGACGGTGGCGTGGAATCCGTGATGTGCGCGTACAACAGGGTGAACGGCGAACCCTGTTGCACGGGAAATACATTACTGAAAAACATCTTACAGCAGGAATGGCGCTTTAAAGGCCATGTGGTGACCGATTGCGGCGCGCTCAACGATATTTTCCAGTTCCACAAAACAACCAACGACCCGGTGCAGGTGGCCGCCGACGCCATTAAAGCCGGGGTTAACCTCGATTGCTCCAGTCTGCTGCAAAGCGATCTGATGAAGGCGGTGGAAAGAAAATTGTTGACCGCAGAAGAAATCACGAATGCGTTGGCGCCGATTCTCCATACACAATTTAAGCTTGGGTTTTATGATGGAAAGAAGACCGGTAAATACGATGCTTTCGGGGCGGATAGCGTGCATACCGCGCACAATGTGCGCCTGGCCAGAACAATGGCGCAGCAAAGTATGGTATTGCTGAAAAATACTGCTAACCTGCTTCCTCTGAATCGTGATAAATATGGTTCCATCATGGTCGTCGGTGCTAACGCCGCTTCCATGGATGCACTGGTGGCGAACTACCATGGCATGTCGGGGAACATGGTCACTTTCGCCGAAGGCATCACGCTCGCGGCAGGACCCGCCACTGCCGTGCAATACGACCAGGGCAGTGATTATACGGATACTACGCGCTTCGGTGGCATCTGGGCCGCAGGGGAAAGCGACCTCACCATCGCCGTGATCGGACTGACGCCCGTGCTGGAAGGGGAAGAAGGCGACGCCTTCCTGGCGGAAAGTGGTGGCGATAAAAAAACGCTTAGTCTGCCCGCCGCGCACATCGCCTTCCTGAAGGCGTTGCGGAAAAAGCACAATAAACCCATCATCGCCGTGGTTACAGCCGGCAGCGCCGTGGATATTTCAGCGATAGAGCCTTATGCGGATGCCATCGTGCTCGCCTGGTATCCGGGGGAGCAAGGCGGCAATGCCCTCGCCGATCTGCTTTTTGGAAAGGTATCTCCTTCGGGAAGACTGCCCGTTACCTTCTACAAATCTTTCAGCGACCTACCGGCTTACGACAGCTATAAAATGGAAGGCAGAACCTACCGTTATTTCAAAGGCGACGTGCAATACCCCTTCGGCTACGGGTTAAGCTATACCAGTTTCCAATACGATTGGGAAAAGAAACCACAAACCACTGTTACAGCAAAAGATACGCTTCGCTTTTCCGTTTCCATTACCAATACCGGGAATTATGATGGAGATGAAGTAACGCAGGTGTACATCCGCTATCCTGAAAAGGATGGAATGCCATTGGGTGAACTCAAAGCATTTAAAAGAGTTTCCGTTCAAAAAGGAGGAAAACAAACAGTTGAATATGAAATTCCTGTCGCGGAACTGATGAAATGGGATAAAAACTGGGTATTATACGCGGGTAATTACGATATTGTGGTTGGCGCGCATTCCAGAGATGCCCGTCTGACCCACTCGTTCAAAACCAAAACAACTGTAAGAAAATGATGAAAAAGGCCTTGCTACCAGCCGCTTTTTTCACCAGTGCCCTCCTGTTTTTTTCACCCGCGGGGGCACAGGTGAAACCTCAGCCCACTCCCTCTTTTACGAAGTATGTTGATCCTTACATCGGAACAGGCTTTCATGGCCATGTGTTCCTGGGGGCCAATGTGCCGTTTGGCGCGGTGCAACTGGGTCCGGTGAACATCACGGAAGGATGGGACTGGTGCTCTGGGTACCATATTTCGGATACCACCATTACAGGGTTTTCGCATACCCATCTGAGTGGTACAGGTATCGGCGACCTGGGCGATATTCTCCTGATGCCCGTTACCCAACAGGTGTCTATGCGCCGGTCACGTACCGGGATGCAAATGGAGGACGGTTATTTCACCGTGTTTTCGCGTGAAACCGAACGGGTAAGACCTGGGTATTATTCCGTATTCTTACCGCGTTTCGGGGTGCATGCTTCACTCACCGCGTCTGAAAGGGTGGGCTTCCACAAATATGTGTTCCCGCCTTCTCCGGAGTCAGCGGTGATCATTGATCTTGAAGCGGGCATTGGATGGGATGATCCTGCGGAAACCTATCTGCACCAGGTGAACGATAGTACCATAGCGGGTTACAGGTATTCAAGGGGATGGGCGGCTTTTCAGAAAATCTTCTTTACCGCCGTTTTCTCCAAACCCATCACCGGTATCCGGTTGTACGACAGCATTCAGCAGAAAGAGGGTACTTCTTTAAAGGCGCAAAGGGTAAAAGCCGTGGTAGGCTTCGCTTCCGATAAAAGTGAAACGGTACTCGTGAAAGTGGGCATATCCCCGGTAAGTGAAGAAAACGCGCTGATGAATATACGGATGGAAATTCCCCACTGGAACTTTGACGCGGTAGTACAAAAAGCGGACGCCGCCTGGAACAAAGAACTGGGTAAGATCAATATTGAAACGGACAACGAGGACCGTAAAAAAACGTTTTATACCGCCTTATACCACACAATGATCGCGCCATCCCTGTTCAACGATCACAACAAGGATTACCGGGGCACGGATGATAAAATCTACCGGAAGGCGAACTTTAATAACCTCACTACTTTTTCGCTGTGGGATACCTATCGTGCCGCAAATCCACTCTATACGATCTTTCAGCCGGAAAGGGTGAAAGATATGGTTGCGTCTATGCTGGCGATTTACAGACAACAGGGGAAATTACCCATCTGGCACCTGATGGGCAATGAAACGAATACAATGCCTGGTTACAGCGGGGTCTCCGTATTGGCGGATGCCACATTGAAAGGACTGGCCGGTGTACCCGATTCAGTAGTGCTGAATGCCATGATCACTTCCGCCATGAAAGGAGAACGCGGTATTCAGTATGTAAAGAAATATGGATTTATCCCCGCGGACAGTATGCATGAATCGGTGGCCATGGCAATGGAGTATTCCATCGCGGATGCGGGCATTGCATTGCTGGCGAAGAAAATGGGCAGGACCGAAGCGTTTAAATACTGGCAATCCCGGGCGGAAAATTACCGCCGTTATTACGATGAAAGCACCAGGTTCATGCGTGGGAAAATAACGGATACGGAGTGGAGAACGCCATTCAGTCCCTTTGAGTCGAAACACAACAAAGATGATTTTTGTGAGGGAAATGCCTGGCAATACACCTGGCTCGCGCCGCAGGATGTAGATGGTTTGATCAGATTGCTGGGAGGGGAGGAGCGTTTTGTAAAAAAGCTGGATTCGCTTTTTACTGTATCGGGCGATATGGGTGCGGAAGCTTCCAGTGATATTTCCGGCCTGATCGGGCAGTATGCGCATGGCAACGAGCCCAGTCACCACATTACTTACCTGTACATGTACGCGGGACAACCGTGGAAGACGGCGGATAAAGTGCGGCATATCCTCGATTCGATGTACACGGCAAAGCCCGATGGTATTTGCGGGAACGAAGATGTGGGGCAGATGTCGGCCTGGTACATATTTTCAGCACTTGGGTTTTACCCGGTACATCCTTCAAAGGGAGAATATGTTTTTGGCAGCCCGGTGGTGAACCGCGCTGAATTAAAATTGCAGGGCGGGAAGGTGTTCCGGTTGATCGTCAGGAACAATTCAGTGGAAAACAAATACATCCAGCGCGTCACCTGGAACGGTGTTCCTTATGCGAAGTCATTCTTCCGGCACAGTGAGCTGGTGAAAGGGGGTACAATGGTGGTGGAAATGGGGGCGAAACCTTCGGCCACCTGGGGTGTGGCAAAATCGTTCAGGCCCTGAGCGCAAAGGTTTTGGGCGTATATCACTTACTACATTGCGAATGTCCGGTGCGCATGGTTTTCCATGAAAATTTAATTTACATCCGTTCCCACGAATAGGCGTGGGGCGGATGTTTTTATAGAGAAAGATGATGAAGAAAAAACTATGGCTTGCTGCAGGTATTGCCATCACCGGTTTTTTAACGGGCAACGCGCAGCAGAAAAACACGGGGAGCAATTATGTATTAATCGCCCCGGGCGATACGGAAGCGGAAATCATTGATAAAGCTGTTGCTGTTACACCTTCTCCACGGCAACTGCGTTGGCAGCGCCTGGAGCTTACCGCATTCTTTCATTTTGGGGTGAATACCTTCACCGGCAGGGAATGGGGACATGGAAAGGAAGATCCACGTATTTTTAACCCGACGCAACTGGATGCGCACCAGTGGGTGAAAGCCGCCAAAGCCGCGGGCATAAAACAAGTGATTATTACGGCAAAACACCACGATGGTTTCTGTTTATGGCCCACCGCCACCACGGCGCATTCTGTGAAAAGCAGTCCGTGGAAAAACGGTGCCGGTGATGTGGTGAAAGAAGTGGCCGAGGCTTGTAAAAAAGAAAAGATCGGGTTCGGTGTTTACCTCTCACCCTGGGACCGCAATGCCAAAGTTTATGGCTCCCCCGCTTATAACGACTTCTTCGTGGAACAACTCACGGAGCTGCTCACCCGCTACGGGAAGGTAGACGAAGTATGGTTCGATGGCGCCAATGGCGAAGGACCGAGCGGTAAAAAACAGGTGTATGATTTTGAACGCTGGTACCAACTGATCCGCAAATTGCAGCCTGAAGCGGTGATTGCCATTATGGGACCCGATGTGCGTTGGGTAGGTACGGAAACGGGTTATGGCCGCGATACAGAATGGAGCGTGGTGCCCACGAACAACCTGAGCCAGGAATCCATCGCCGCGAACTCACAGCAGGGCCTCGCATTTAAGCCTACCGGCGATATGATGGGCGATGACCTCGGCAGCCGCGATAAAATTGTAAAGGCGAAGGGGCTGGTGTGGTACCCCGCGGAAACCGACGTGTCCATCCGCCCGGGTTGGTTCTACCATGAAAAGGAGGACAGCCAGGTGAAAACACCCCAAAAGCTGGAAGACATTTACTACCATTCCGTAGGAAAAAACGGGGTGCTCCTGTTGAATATCCCCCCGGATAAACGGGGTTTATTGCACGAAAATGATGTGAAAAACCTCCGCGACTGGAACACGATCATCCAAAAAACCTTCAGCAACAACCTGGCTGCCGAGGCGAAACTGTCCTCCTCTGGGAAAGGCGCTAAAAAAGTATTCGATAAAAAAGAGCATACCAGTTGGTGTCCCGCTCCCGGAGACACAACAGGGACCCTTGAACTGATGCTTCCCCAGAGTACGACTTTTAATGTACTACTGCTGCAGGAGCAAATTACCCGCGGCCAGCGGATTGAGCGATTTGTGCTGGAATATGAAGAAAATGGCGATTGGAAAAAAGTAACGGAGGGCACCACGGTTGGTTACAAACGGCTGCTTCGTTTCCCCGAAATCAGTGCCCGTAAGGTAAGGCTGCGCATCCTTTCGTCCCGGAAAGGTTTTTTCCTGGCCAGTTTCGGCCTGTATAAATCGGCTGCATTACCTTGATTTCAGGTCATTTCAGTGATGATGATCTTCACCGGCGGGTAAAATTCCTCTTATCGTAAACAAGTTCGGGGAAACTAAAGTAATTTTGCGGCACTTTATACCGTTCCTTTCGTGAAAAGATGTTGGTCTAAAGCGAGGTATTCTTCCCCTCTTTTGAACATAAGGGATTGATTATCTGTTTAATTGCTGCCATTTTTAACGAATTTGGGTGTTCACGCGCCCGCACATGTTTTAACCTGAAGAAATGATACAGACAGATATTTGCATAATAGGAGCGGGTCCGGTGGGCCTGTTCGCTGTGTTTGAGGCCGGCCTGCTGAAAATGCGCTGCCATGTGATGGATGCCCTGCCGCAGGTGGGCGGGCAACTTTCTGAGATTTATCCCCATAAGCCCATCTACGATATCCCTGGTTCTCCAGGCGTACTCGCCCAGGAACTGGTGGACAACCTGATGAAGCAGATTGAACCCTTCGCGCCCACTTTCACCCTCGGCGAAAGAGTGGAGGAAGTAGTGAAACAGGAAGATGGTTCTTTTATAGTGACCACCTCCGATAAAACTTCCGTGCACTGTAAAGTTATCGTGATCGCAGCCGGACTGGGCTGTTTTGAGCCCCGTAAACCGGCCGTTGAACAACTCGAGGAGTTTGAAGGCAAAGGGGTGGCTTACATGGTGAAAGATCCCGAAGTGTTCCGAAACAAAAATATTGTGCTGGCGGGTGGTGGAGATTCCGCCCTCGACTGGACCAACTACCTCGCTGATGTGGCCGCGTCGGTGACGCTGGTACACAGGGGCGAGACTTTCCGCGGCGCGCCCGATTCCGCTGAAAAAGTGTTTGAACTGGCCAAAGAAGGAAGGATCAACCTGGTGCTGAAGGCCAACGTGGTGAAGATTGAAGGAAATGGTAAGCTGAACGCGGTGCTGGTGCAGGACGACGCTAAAAACCTGAACACCATACAGGCCGATTACTTCATTCCCTTGTTTGGATTGAGCCCGAAACTGGGTCCTATCGCGAACTGGGGACTGAACGTAGAAAAATCGGCCATTACGGTGAATACTTTTGATTATTCTACCAACGTAGAAGGTATCTTCGCCATCGGTGACATCAATACATATCCGGGCAAACTCAAGCTCATCCTCTGTGGTTTCCATGAGGCCGCGCTGATGGCGCAAAGTGCCTTTAAATATGTATATCCCGATCAGCGGCTGAGTTTCAAATACACCACAGTAAACGGGGTGAACGCTTTTTAACATGAACATCACGATCACAGTAGAGGACAGGGAAGGCGATGTACAAACGCTGGAAGCGCCCACCGACATGGGGCTGAACCTCATGGAGTTCCTCAAAGCTTCAGAATACGCCATCGTGGCCGCCTGCGGCGGAATGGCCATGTGCGGCACCTGTCATGTGCAGGTGGTGCACGGACTTGAAAAACTGCCCGAAAAAGGCGACGCCGAAATGGACATGCTGGATACGTTGCCCGATGCGGATGACGATAGCCGACTGGCCTGCCAACTGAAACTGGATCCCGCCATGGACGGGGCTTATTTTAAGCTGCTGGCGGAAGAGGAGGAGGTGTAAGAGATTTTGAATTTTGAATGATGAATTTTGAATGGAGCTCCGCATTCCCGGAGTTCCATTTTTTTGTGCATCACCCAAAGTGCTTACAATATTAGGGAGCCGCATTCAAAATTTAAAATCCATCATTCAAAATCGGGTTACTTCTTCCCTCTATATGCCAGAATATCTCTGTCGAACAAATACAGGCCACTCTTATCTTCTCCAATCAGTTCCAGCTTATCATTCAGTATACGCGCGGTATTTTCTTCTTCCATCTGCTCCGTTACATACCACTGCAGGAAGTTGTGGGTCGCGTAATCTTTCTCGGCAAGCGATAGGTGCACCAGTTCGTTGATGCTTTCACTCACCGCCACTTCATGTTTCAGGAATTCCTGGAATACACGGATCAGGGACTGGTAGGTAAGAATAGGCTGCTCCAGCGCCGGAACAACGGCAAAACCGCCTCTTTCATTGATGAATTTCATCAGTTTCAACATGTGCATTCTTTCTTCATCCGCCTGTTGAAAAAAGAAGCCGGCCACACCATCTAAACCGGGTTGAATATCGGCCCAGGAAGCCATGGCCAGGTAGGCCTGGGAACTTTCAGCTTCCATCTGCACCTGTTTGTTCAACGCTTCCGCTATTGCTTTTGATAACATATGATTCGTTTTAGGCTAATTTAGGTTTTTTAGCGCAATAATCAAGTGATTTTGAATCGATTCTGAGGATACCCAGGATTATAGCAATCTATTGAATTAAACTTTTTATTAATTCTTCCTTTTGTTCAAAAAAAGTCAAAAAAAATAATTAAAAACGTGTTGAAAATTGCAAATGCACGGCCCTATTGAACTTCAAAAAATACCCACAATTGTTATGCACACCTGTGGATAGTCTTTTGTAGGAATCAGTTCATTTGGTTTGTACTATTGCATACACGATCTCCAATATCCGTTACGGTACGGTTTCCGGGAACTCATCCGGGCCGGAATACCGGGTTATTTCAAAGCCCCGGCTCCGTAAATACATGTTGAAATCAGGATCGAATTAATCCCTTAACAAAGGTTTGTATTGAAACCGATGCCTCCCGAAGTAAAATCCGGAGCCGAGGCAGCGGCTAAAAACGTCCTTATAAGGTTCACTATAAAAAATTGATACCATGGCGCAAGCAGATGAACTCCTGTTGAAGGAGAACAAAGACAGATTCGTGATTCTTCCCATCAACTACCCGGCTGTATGGGATATGTACAAAAAGCATGAAGCCTCGTTCTGGACGGCGGAAGAGATTGACCTCAGTTCCGACCTGAAAGACTGGGCCTCACTGAACGATGGCGAACGTCATTTCATCTCGCATGTGCTGGCTTTCTTCGCCGCAAGCGACGGTATTGTGAACGAAAACCTGGCGGTGAACTTCATGAGTGAAGTGCAATTGCCCGAAGCACGTTGCTTCTATGGCTTCCAGATCATGATGGAGAACATCCATTCTGAAACTTACGCCCTGTTGATTGATACTTATATTAAAGACCCACAGGAAAAACACCGGTTGTTTCATGCGATTGACACGGTGCCCGCGGTGAAGAAAAAAGCGGAATGGGCGCTCCGTTGGATCGAACAGGGTTCTTTCGCTGAAAGGCTGGTGGCTTTCGCCGCTGTGGAAGGCATTTTCTTCTCCGGCAGCTTCTGCTCCATTTTCTGGATGAAGAAACGCGGCCTGATGCCGGGACTTACCTTCTCCAACGAACTGATCAGCCGTGATGAAGGCATGCACTGCGAATTCGCCTGTCTCCTGTACAGCATGCTGAGCAACAAACTTTCCCAGGAAGAAGTATATAAGATCATCGGCGATGCCGTAGTGATCGAAAAAGAATTCATTACCGAAGCGCTCCCTGTTGACCTGATCGGGATGAACGCCCGCCTCATGCAACAATACATTGAGTTTGTGGCCGACCGCTGGCTCTCTGAACTGGGTTACCCCAAAATGTTCAACGCCACCAACCCGTTCGATTTCATGGAAATGATCTCCCTCCAGGGCAAAACCAACTTCTTCGAAAAACGGGTAGGCGATTACCAGAAAGCCGGTGTGATGTCGGGTTCCAAAGAAGCGCAGACTTTCAGCCTCGACGAAGACTTTTAAATTGATTCAACTTTATTGCTCAACTACTAACCTTTAAATATATACTCCAATGTTCGTCATCAAACGCAATGGTAAAAAAGAAAGCGTCAAATTCGATAAAATCACGGCGCGTATTCAGAAACTTTCCTACGGGCTCAGCGCCCTTGTGGACCCGATTGATGTAGCGAAGAAAGTGGTGGAAGGTATTTACGATGGTGTTACCACTACTGAACTGGACAACCTGGCTGCGGAAACAGCCGCGTCGCTCACCACCAAGCACCCCGATTATGCCCTGCTGGCGAGTCGCATCGCGGTGAGCAACCTGCACAAGAACACTGAAAAGAGTTTCTCCAAAACCATGCGGAAACTCTACAACTATACTGATCCCCGTTCCGGCAAACTGCTGCCCCTGCTCTCCGACGAGATCATGGAGGTGATTGAAAAGAACGCCGAACTGCTGGATTCCACCATCATCTACGACCGTGATTTCGGTTTCGATTATTTTGGTTTCAAAACCCTTGAAAAAAGTTACCTGCTCCGCCTCGACGGCAAGATCGCCGAGCGCCCGCAGCACATGTTCATGCGCGTGTCCATCGGTATTCACCACGATGATATCGAGAGCGCCATCATCACCTACAACCTGATGAGTGAGCGCTGGTTCACACACGCAACCCCAACATTGTTCAACGCAGGTACACCTAAGCCGCAGATGTCGTCCTGCTTCCTGCTCACAATGAAGGAAGACAGCATCGACGGTATTTACGATACACTCCGCCAGACCGCGAAGATTTCGCAGAGCGCCGGTGGTATCGGTCTCGCTATCCATGGCATCCGCGCAACCGGTAGTTATATCGGCGGCACCAACGGTACCAGCAACGGGATCATTCCCATGCTGCGTGTATTCAACGATACGGCCCGTTATGTGGACCAGGGCGGTGGTAAACGCAAAGGCGCTTTCGCCATCTATCTTGAACCCTGGCATGCTGATGTATTTGAGTTCCTCGATCTCCGTAAGAACCACGGTAAAGAAGAAATGCGCGCACGCGACCTGTTCTACGCCCTCTGGATGCCCGACCTGTTTATGCAACGTGTGGAAGAGAACGGCGACTGGAGCCTGTTCTGTCCCAACGAAGCACCGGGACTGCACGAGTCATGGGGAGAAGAATTCGAAAAACTGTACACCACTTACGAAAAAGAAGGAAAGGCCCGCAAAACAATCAAGGCGCAGGAACTGTGGTTCGCCATCATCGAAGCCCAGATCGAAACAGGGACACCTTACCTCCTCTATAAAGACGCGGCCAACCGCAAGAGCAACCAGCAGAACCTGGGTACCATCAAAAGTTCCAACCTCTGCACCGAGATCATCGAATACACTTCTCCCGATGAAGTGGCCGTTTGTAACCTCGCTTCGCTCGCGCTGCCCCGCTTCGTAACCGATGGTCAGTTCGACCACCAGAAGTTGTATGAAGTAACCTACCAGGCTACCAAAAACCTGAACAAGATCATCGACTTCAACTACTACCCCGTGGAAGAAGCACGCAATTCCAATATGCGTCACCGTCCTATCGGATTGGGTGTGCAAGGTTTGGCCGATGTGTTCATCCTCCTGCGTCAGCCGTTTGAAAGTGAAGCCGCTAAAGTGTTGAACAAAGAGATTTTTGAAACGATCTACTTCGCCGCCATGACCGCCAGTAAAGACCTGGCTATTAAAGACGGCGCTTACTCCACTTTCAAAGGTTCGCCGCTTTCAAAAGGTATTTTCCAGTTCGATATGTGGGAAGAAGCTTCCCTATCCGGTCGCTGGGATTGGGATACCCTGCGCAAGGAAGTAATGCAGCACGGTGTGCGCAACTCGCTGCTGGTGGCACCGATGCCAACGGCTTCCACTTCGCAGATTCTCGGTAACAACGAATGTTTCGAACCTTACACTTCCAACATCTATACCCGTCGCGTACTCAGCGGTGAGTTCATCGTCGTGAACAAGCACCTCCTCCGCGACCTGGTGGAACTCGGCCTGTGGAGCAACGATATGAAGAACAAGATCATCAAAGCCAACGGTTCCATCCAGAAAATTGAAGAGATTCCCGCCAACATCAAGGAACTCTACAAAACAGTATGGGAGATCAAACAAAGGAACCTCATCGATATGGCCGCCGACCGCGGGGCATTCATCTGCCAGTCGCAGTCGCTTAACCTCTTCGTGGACGCGCCTTCTTCTTCCAAACTCACTTCCATGCACTTCTACGCCTGGAAAAAAGGTTTGAAGACCGGTATGTACTACCTGCGTACACAGGCCGCCGCGCAAGCTGTTCAGTTCACGGTGGAAAAACAGGGTGGCCAGAACATGGATCCCGTGATTCCCGCAGGAACTACTTTGCAGGTGGTGGATGATACTGCAGTGATGATGACAGGGCAAACCTGCACGATGGAAGAGGGCTGTGTTACTTGTAGCGCTTAATCAGGCTTGCTTCTCGCGGCGGGGATAATTTATTTCTCGCAACGGCGCTACGGCGCAACGGAGATTACTCAGTTGAAAACGAATAATTTAAAAGGGTCGGCACATTGATTTGTGCCGGCCTTTTTTGTGTGGGAATATGTTTCACGCAATTGCTTTGTGCTGCGCACTTCGCAACGCAAGGAAGCAGGGACGCAAGGATCGGTTGTGGTGCTGCGGGTTGAGGGTGAATACTTCTCGTGATTGCTTTATACCTCGCAACGCTGCGACGCAACGTAGATTACTCAGTTGAATACGAATAATTTAAGAGGGCTGGTACATTGATTTGTGCCGGCCTTTTTTTGTGCGTGAACCCTCAAAAGAACACCGGCAGCACATACCAGCAGAACACTGAAATCAGCACAATCGCCAGCAAATTCAGCACCAGCCCGGCTTTCACCATTTGTCCCAAACGGATATGCCCACTCGCGAAAACGATCGCATTGGGCGGCGTGCCCATCGGCAGCATAGATGCGCAACTTGCTGCCAGCGTCATCGGAACGCCGAGCAACATGGGGTTGATGTGCAGTGCATCGGCCATACCTGCCATCACCGGCGCGAATACAATCACCTGTGCCACGTTGCTCATTACTTCGGAAATAAAAATGGAAAGGATGGTGATCATGACCACCAATACAAAACCACCGTTCCCTGCGAAGCCTGCGAGCCATTCCCCGAGTTGCTTCATCAGACCGGCGTTCTCCAGCGCGTTGGCCAATGTGATGCCGCCTCCGAAAAGCAGCAGGATGCCCCAGGCCATTTTGGAAGTGTCTTCCCAGGTGAGCAGGGCGTTCTCTTTTGTATTTTCCTTCCCCGAAGGGATAAAGAAGAGCGCCGTTCCTCCGGCAATGGCGATCACGGTATCATCCAGTTTTATCAGGTTCAGCTGATTGATCAGGTCTTTCAGTATCCATAAGAGGGCAGTGGTACAGAATACGATCAGTACTCTTTTTTCTGAAACACGCATCGGACCTAGTTTTGCCAGTTCTTCCCTGATCACCATGCGGGTGCTTTCTTCCGCTTTGATGTGGTTGGGGAAAAGCCATTTCACCATCACGACATACATACTCAGCATCAGCAACAGCGCAAGGGGAAAACAAACGGCCATCCAACTGGCGAAATCGATGGTCATGTTGTAGCGTTCCTGCATGTAGCCCACGAAAGCCACGTTGGGCGGTGTTCCTATAACGGTGGCGATGCCACCCAGGTTGGAAGCATACGCTATGGAGAGCATGATGGCCACTGCGAAATGATCGTAACGCGCGCCGTTGCGGGGATGTTCTTTCAGTACGTTCACTACGGAAAGCGCGATGGGAAACATCATCATGGTGGTGGCGGTATTGCTGAGCCACATGCTCAGGAAACCGGTGCTGAGTATAAAACCCAGTACAATCCGGTTACCGCTGGTGCCGGTAATGCGAACGATGTTCAGCGCGATGCGCCGGTGCAGGTTCCATTTTTCGATGGCGAGTCCCAGCAGGAAGCCGCCCATGAACAGGAAGATAACGGGATCGGCATAGGGGAGCGCTGTGTTTTTTAATGTGCCGATGCCAAAAGAAGGGAATAATACCAGCGGCAACAGCGCCACCACGGGCATGGGGAGGGCTTCGCTCACCCACCAGAAAACCATGAGCACACCGATGGACAGGGTGAGCATGGCTTTCGGGGCGAGCCCGAAGGGATTCAGAAAATACACGAGCAACGCCAGTGCTATACCGGCAGGAACAGCAATCGATTTCTTCATGACTTACAAGATAACAACTATTGGCGTTTGCCGCTTACTGAGATGAAATACAGCCACTTTGTGTAAATTCATTTATTTTCATGCGAATTTTTACTTCAACTGCCTGAGTTCAGCAGGTTCAGGTACTAAAATTAAGTTTCTTGCTCAAAGAAATCGTAATATCCATACAGGCCTATTTCCAGGCGCACCAGTTCATCCGGCAACACAAACTCTGGAAATGGATACTCATTCCCGGTATCCTCTACGCGCTGCTTTTCCTTACCGGCATGTATTTCTTCTGGACCTCTACCAGCGAAGCGGTTACCTATATCAGTAAGTTGGTAGGACTGCAGGGATGGCTGGAAAGGATGCACAACAGTTTTCTGAATTTCCTTTTTATTCTCGGAGAACTGATTGTACGCGTGATCCTGGTATTCTTTTACTTTTCACTTTTCAAATACCTGTTCCTTATCATCGGCTCGCCCATTTTCGCTTACCTCAGTGAAAAAACGGAATCGATCCTGGAAGGAAGGGATTTCCCGTTCAGCTTTAAACAACTGGTGAAAGACATCGTAAGGGGTATCCGGCTGGCGTTGCGGAATGCGCTCTGGCAAACGGTGTACACCGTTTCTATCCTTATTCTTTCCTTCATTCCCGTTGTGGGTTGGATCACGCCGCTTATCGCTTTGTTTGTAGAGTGTTATTACTACGGGTTCTCCATGCTGGATTACAGTTGCGAGCGCCGGAAAATGAGTCCTGCGCAAAGTGTGGCCTTCATTGGCACACACAAAGGACTTGCCATCGGGAACGGTCTGGTATTCTACCTGATGCACAGCGTGCCTTTATTGGGTTGGGTGCTGGCGCCTTCTTATGCGGTGGTGGCCGCTACGCTTAGTTTACATGAAATGAAAAAATGAGTATGCCTTTTCCCGGTAAAGTGTTCCTGGTGCCCACTGTTCTGGCGGAAGATGCGGAACAAACCGTTCCCGCTTATGTATTGGATGCCGTAAAACAATGTGGCGTTTTTTTCGTGGAGAACGAAAGAACCACCCGCCGCTGGCTCAAGAAGATATGGCGCGAAATGGTGATTGACGCGTATGAATGGGTGGTGATCCACAAAGCGGAAGAAGATGTAATAACCCATTTCAGGAATGCTTTGAAAGCCGGTAAAAACATCGGTATCATCAGCGAAGCGGGTTGTCCGGGTATTGCGGATCCCGGGCAAATACTTGTGGCGGAGGCCCAGGCAATGGGCGTTGCCGTAGTGCCGTTGGTAGGACCAAGTTCTATCCTCCTCGCCCTGATGGCCTCAGGCATGAACGGGCAACAATTCCGCTTCCGCGGCTACCTGCCCATCGAAAGCGCTTCCCGCATAAAAATGCTGCGGCAACTGGAGTTGGAAGCCGTGAAAGAATCGTGTACACAATTGTTCATAGAAACGCCTTACCGCAACAACCAGTTGCTGAAAGACATCCTCGCTACCTGCCAGGGTTCCACGAAGTTGTGCGTGGCCGCGGATATCACCGCCGCGAACGAGTACATCGTCACCAAAACCATTTCGGATTGGAAAAAACAGCCCCTGCCGGAACTGCACAAGCGCCCCACGATATATTTAATCGGGAAATAAGACTTTATTTTTTCTGAAGCAACACCGTGGCATAGGCTACGAGACCTTCCTCCCTGCCCACAAAGCCCATCTTCTCCGTAGTAGTGGCTTTCACGGAAACATCTTCCGCTGTAATCTCAATAATAGACGCGATGGTTTGTTGCATCTGTTCCACGTAAGGCTTTATTTTCGGGGCTTCCAGGCAAAGGGAGCTGTCCACGTTTACCACACTGTACCCTTTAGAACAGATCAGATCGAAGGTGCGTTTCAGCAGAATCTTACTATCGATGCCCTTGAACTCGTTGGAAGTATCCGGGAAATGTTTGCCGATATCGCCCAGTGCCAGTGCGCCCAGCATGGCATCGCAGATCGCGTGGAGCAGCACATCGGCATCACTGTGGCCCACGGCTCCTTTGGTATGCGGAATTTTAACGCCCCCGATAAAGAGTTCGCGGCCCTCTGCCAGTTGGTGAAAATCTATTCCGAAGCCGATGCGTAGGTTCATGGTGAGAAGTTAAGGGGGCAAATATAGGGAATTGGCCTCACCCCAACCCCCTCTCCCCAGGGAGAGGGGCTACGAAACGTTTTATTTGTAAAGCATGAGATTTGTAATGTGAATGCCTGGGCAGTTATTTTGAGTGGGTTTAGCAATTAGGCAATGCATCTTCTTTAAGCGAAGAAAAAATAAAAAACCGTACGCTTTTAAACACATAACTGAACGTTTAAAGCGTACGGCAACTTATTTTGAAACAAACCTTCTCGACTACGATAAACATTGCCCCTCTCCCCTGGGAGAGGGGGTTGGGGTGAGGGGTTGGGGTGAGGCTTTACTCCACCGCATCCAGATCAAATACCAGCCCGAAGCGCAGCGTATTAGAAAGCGGGTTCCTCGTAATACCCTGACCCGAAGGTGCCAGGTACGAGAAGTTGATGCCTATGGCATTGTATTTAATCCCCGCACCTACGGTAAAGTATTTGCGGTTGCCTTTGTCTTTGTTCTCATAAAAATAGCCTGCGCGCAATGCGAACTGGTTGTTGTACCAGTATTCCGCCCCTGCCGAGAAAGTAAATTCTTTCAGTTCTTCGCCGAATCCGCCGGGTGCGTCACCGAATGAGCTGAACCAGCTTCCTACGATGCCTTTGGAGCGGTAGTCGCGGGTTTTGGCGTCGTTACGTTCCACCACTTCGTCGTAGGTTGGGTCCGACATATCGGGCACTTCTTCGTAGCTGGGGGGCGTTGGCACCATCAACTTATTGATATCTAGGGCGAAAGTAACTTTGTTGGCTTCATCGAAAACTTTGGTATAAGCGCCACCCAATCCCAGGTTGGCGGGAATATAATCCCTTTCTTCGGCGTTATTGGTGTAGCCTATTTTTCCGCCTAGATTTGAAAGTACGGCGCCTGCACTGAAGCCTTCACCGTTTTCATCGGCACCATTATAATACCAAGACAGGTCTGCGGCAACAGTGGAGCCAGGCTTAAAAGCTGTACCGGAAGACGCATTTCCCGTAACGAGGTTTGAGCGTATATATCTTAATGCAAGACCAACACCCATTTGCTCTGAAAGTTTTCTTGAATATCCAAGATCTAAAGAAAATTC
This sequence comes from Parasegetibacter sp. NRK P23, assembly GCF_023721715.1. Taxonomy (NCBI): domain Bacteria; kingdom Pseudomonadati; phylum Bacteroidota; class Chitinophagia; order Chitinophagales; family Chitinophagaceae; genus Parasegetibacter; species Parasegetibacter sp. NRK P23. Next base: position 1,129,085 of record NZ_JAMDLG010000001.1, on the reverse strand, counting down.
ACGTGGTCTGCCGTTGCTCATAAGATTCCCGCTCCCATCGGTAAACTGAATTGTCCCTAGACTAAAATACCTTACTGACATTGAAATAGCCTCTTCTTCGCTTGGCTTTAAATATCCAGCTAGTGAAGCAAGATATACATCGTTTAACCCCAAATCCTTCAACCAAGGTGTATAAGTCAGTGCTATACCAGTATTACTTGAATTAAATGGTGTCTTTGCGAGGTTCCAGAACGGCGCATTTGCATCAGGGAGTGTAGCTATCCCGGTTTCACCCATTGCTCCGGCCCTTGCATCAGGTGAGATTCGTAGGAAAGGTACTGCCGTTGTAACGATGTTGATTCTGTCGGCTGTTTGTGCGGATACTGAGAAAGCGGTGCCCGCCAGCAGGAATGCAGTGGCAGCCAGTTTCAGATGGAGTCGTTTCATCAGAGATTTTTTATATCAATTTTGTAGGTTTCGAAATGTAAGACCAGGCAAAAGTAGGGATTATAAGATAACCAGCTTCTGGATCACTTCTTTGGTTTGTCCATCGGGGGCGCTGATGCGTAAAATATACCAGTACACGCCGCGGGCAAGTTTCGCTCCAAAATCATCTTTACCGTCCCATTCCACATCACTCGAACGGTTACCCGTTGTTATTATTGTGTTTTTCAGTGATTTTACGAGTTTTCCGGTAAGTGAAAATACCCGTATGTGTACCTGTAAATTTTCGAAGGGACGGTTGTGTTCGAACCAGAAAGAAGTTTTGGTGGTGAATGGATTGGGGTAATTCAGCACATGGTCCACCACCAGGTCGCCCTGTTCCGTCACTTTAAAGCGCAGCAGGTATGCTCCGGAGTTATTGGCCACGTCCCAGGCTTTCACCTCCAAAGTGTGTTCTCCCGGCTCCAGGGGCGGCAACTGGTATCGGATGGTTCCTTTCTTGTAGGAGTCCTGCTCAGATTGGTAGAATTCGTTCAGCACGATGGGATTGTTCAGGTCATTGTCCAGGATGGCGGTGATATTATGGCCTATTCCTGTGCCGGTGGTATTGATGCCGGAAGAATCGGTGAGTTTCACGAGCAGGATGGGCGCGTTGTTGGTGATGCTGCCGTTCACGAATTTTTCATCGTTCATCCAGGCTTTTACGTTGGGCCCTTCCTGGTCGTTGGAGCCGGTATTGCTGCCACCACCCACCACCAGGTTGGCGTAATGGTCGTTCGCGTCGTATTGACCGTTTTCAGCGTAATAGTTGATCCAGCCTTCGCCGAAGGCGTAGCTGATGTCTTTCGGAACAATGAACTCGAAACTGAAACGGCCGTCTTTTACGGAGGATTTTCCTTTGAACAACACCTGTTCGCGGGTTTCGAATCCGGTAACCGGACTGCCCTGATCGTTGCCGAGGGTGCGCCTGGTGCTTTTCTTATCAAATACCGAGGGGAAAACAGCACCGTTGAAGTCCGTTAAAACTACACCGTTCATATCCGTGATTTCCCCGGTAACAATTACTTTATCGAGTGCCCGGATGGTATCTTTCAAAGCGCCTGTTTCTTTCCCGTTGATGTGTGTGGTCCTGATTTTATACCGTGGGAACGCAAGGGTAAGCGCGGGGTCGCCCAGCAAGGTGAATTTCCTGTTGTTGACGATGTCTCCCGAAAACTGGTAGGTGAAATTCTTGGCATTTTTTACGGCTTCGCCGAGGCTGGGGTAGAAACCGTTGGCTTTTCTTTTGAAGGCTTCCTGCAGGTAATTGTAGTTCATGGTGCGGTTGCTGAAGGCGAACACCACGCGGGTGGTGGTCATCAGCGCGATGGCGCCTGCATAGGGTTGCAGCAACACCTGCTCGCCCAGCGAGGGCATGCCCGGATTATCATAGGGCGCGAAATCGCAGGTGGCCGTGATAAGAAGTGGATACCGGTCCTTGTTGCGCCACTGGGCCGCGGTCTCTTTATCAAGAAGCACCTCCTCCGCGAGACGTGTGAACCCGCCGTGACCACTGTAATTCCAGATCAGGGTGCCATTGAAAACCTTGTTGTTGCTGGCTTGTGTGGCAGCGGGGTAGCGGCTGCCCGCCGATGTGCTTTGCTGCGGGAAAGCGTCGAGGTAATACTTATTTGTATTGAAAGACGGATTCAGGGTTTCCAATCCTTCCGACACATATTCGGCATCCTGGAGGTGCAGGTTGTCATCTTCATCATCCGCGAGAAAACTGAGTTCGTTCCGCCAGGGGCCAAGCGCCTGGGGCGTATGGTAGGCGAGTACTTTGTCTACATAAGCTTTTGCCTCAGCCGGGTTCCCTGCCGGAATGCGGCCGATTCCAATGTCCAGCAAGCTGAGCGTGCCGGTATTGTTGATGTTATCCGTATTGTCCAGCAACCCGAAAAAATCATCTGAAGTATAGGTGGAAAGGGGATCAAGGGATTCGTTGCTTTGGTAAGCGGGCACAAAATTCGTGTTGTTGCCGAGGCGGTTCTTGTAATCGAAGGATGCGTCGCCGAACAACAACAGGTAGCGGGGTTGGCGCGAAGTATCGCCTCCGGCGCGGTCGTACTGCATCTTAACGAAATCGCGGATAGCCGTAGGGTCGGGGATCCCGGCCGAAAATTCGTTGAAGACCATTTCGGGGGTCACTATCAGTGTGGTAAGACCATTGGCCGCTTCGTGGTAGGCCGCCAGGCGCTGTGCCTCCGCAACCAGTTCCGGCGCCGCGATCACCAGGAAACGCGCATTCGGCGCACCGTGCAGGTCCTGGTTTTTTACCGTGCCCAATGGAGCGGGGCGTAAAGCGGCTGCGGGGGAAAACGCAATATATGTTCTGAGACGGCTGGCATTTTGTACAAACCCCAACGTGTTGCCCGCTATTTGTGTGGCCATCCGCACCGGGGAAAGCGGGGCGGTCACTTCCCACACTTCGGCATCGGCGGGGGCACTACTGATTTCAAAACGTGCATTGCCGGGCGCAACGGAGCGCCAGTCGCGGAAATGCCATTGCCCAACACCGTTGAAACGAAGCGGCGTGCGGGCATGTACCAGGATATGGTCCAGCCAGCCCTGCGCGTTGAAGCCGCCGGGCTGGAAGTTGAAGGCAGCCTGTATATCGGTAGCGGTGATGATTTGTGTGAGGGAGATGTTTGCTTTACGGGCGAAAATATCATAAGCGCCGCTGCCCGTGGCCGCGATATCAGTGGAGGACGCGGCGCCACCGTTCAACTGCACACTGAAGCGGTTGCTGCCATTCACGGAACGGCCCACCATGGCGGCATTGAAGCGAACGGGTTCCTGGACATCCCTTCCCGGAAAGGTAAAAGAGAAGTTCCTGGTAAGCGTTTTGCCCGGCGCATTGGCAAACTCTTCCCCAAACCATTCTTTGCCGCTGCCGAGGAAATTCACCAGTTCGTTCTCGTAGAAACGGACATCATCATAAGCCGAAACGGTTCGTTGAAAACTGCCAGGATCCTGTTGAAGGGGGATGCTTAATCCCGAACCTTCCACTTTAATATAATAATAGGTGCGGTTGGAGAACAGGTTCGTTCTATGCGTAAAGCTCTGGTTCACAGAGTCTTTTTCTACAATATGGGCACCCGGCGCATAAAACAGGACGAATCCCGGATAGGAACGGCAGGGGATTTCCTGCAGGTCATCAGTATAAGTTGTGTTCATGGCTTCGGGCAGCATGGCGCCGGTTCTGCCGAAAACGCGGATGGCTTCTGCCGGGAAACTGTTCCCGGTGTAACCCAGGGTGTTCAGTAAAGCAAGATCGATCCGGTAAACGCCTGCGGTATCCACGCCTATCCTGAACCATGCGCCCTGTTGCAATACGGAATGGGGCGCGTACACCCGTTGCGCGGAGGTTAGTATGGTATTTGCGAGCAGGAATACAAGAACGAGAAAACGCATCCGCAATATGGAAGTTTGGTTCCGTGTTTGAAGTTATGTGTTTATGGGCAGTAAGGCGGTTCTTATCCATTGATTGCTAAAGCTGCCGCCCGGAAAACAAAATTAAATTATATTCGCCCTCCGGTTGTACAATAAACCGATAATCGAGGTCGTTATTCATATCCAAAAACCTAGCTCAATGCTATCCAAGATGAACCTGAAAAATGTTTCGATCCTATTAACTGCCACTGTTCTGCTGGCTTCCTGTAAAAACGGGGGGCTGTTCGGAAAGAAGCAGGAAAAATCATCCGTAACCGGTTGGAACTACAACGATAAGAACATGGGCGGCTACCAGGTGTCCATGGAGAAAGAGCAGAAAACCGGCCCCGGTCTCGTTTTCGTTCAGGGTGGTACCTTCACGATGGGTGCTACTGAAGAAGATGTGATGGGCGACTGGAACAATATTCCCCGCCGTGTTACCGTGAACTCGTTTTATATCGATAAAACCGAAGTGGCCAACGTGCACTACCGGGAATATCTGTACTGGATTGAATCGGTATTTGACGGGGATGAATACAAAGATGTGCGATTAGGCGCCCTGCCCGATACATTGGTTTGGCGGAGTGAGCTCGCCTACAATGAACCCATGGTGGAGTATTACTTCCGCCACCCTTCTTACAATTATTATCCCGTGGTGGGCGTAACCTGGAAACAGGCTTCTGATTTCTGTCTCTGGCGCTCCGACCGTGTGAACGAAGGCATCCTCGTTCAGAAAGGATATGTGAACAAGAATACATTGAAGAACCTCCAGGGCCTGGGCCAGGAAAACTTCAACAGCAAAGCATACCTCGTGGGTGAATACCAGGCTACGCCCGGTACCGCCGCAAAATCAAAAAAGAATCCGCTGAAGAACCCCAACGGTACCCCCCGTACCCAGGTGAAGTTCGAAGACGGTCTGATGTTGCCCAACTACCGCCTTCCTTCCGAAGCGGAATGGGAATACGCGGCACTCGGTTATGTAAACCAGAACCCCAATCCATCCACTTCTCCTAAAAAGCGTGGTGAGGAATTGATTGGCAACAAACAGGTATATTCCTGGTCGCACAACGTGAATGGTCTGCGTGATACGCGCCGCGGTTCCTGGCAGGGTACTTTCCTCGCCAACTTCAAACGCGGTTATGGCGACAACATGGGTGTGGCCGGAGGTTTGAACGATAACGCGGTGTACACTGGTCCCGTGGAGTCTTTCTTCCCCAATGGATTCGGTTTGTACAATATGTCCGGTAACGTGAGTGAGTGGACAGGAGACGTTTACCGTCCGCTGAACACCACCGATATGGATGATGTGGCCCCTTACCGTGGTAACAAATACTCCAAACTGTACAAAACTCAGGATGGTGAATTTGAAAGAGACAGCCTCGGTCGCCTGAAAGAGCAATATGTTACCGACGAAGAAAGTAAGAACCGCCGCAACTACCAGAGAGGTGACGTGATCAACTACCTGGATGGTGACAGCTCTTCCATGGTTACTTATGGTTATGGTGTAACCACCCTGATCTCCGATAAATCCCGCGTGATCAAAGGCGGTAGCTGGAACGACCGCGCCTACTGGCTTTCTCCCGGCACCCGTCGTCACCTTGAAGAGGACCAGGCCAGCAGCACCGTTGGTTTCCGTTGCGCCATGGACCGTGTGGGCAGTGCGGAAGGTAACGGACGCAAAAGCGGTATCATCTATAAGAACCGCAAACAAAAAAGATAATTACAACGCATAATACGTGATGTTCAAAGAAGGCCCCGCTGAGATATGCGGGGCTTTCTTGTAGTATATTTGTTCACTCAAACCAAATACTGTGACCATCTCCGCCTTATACCAGCTTTTCCTGCAACACCCCAGTGTGCAAACCGATACGCGTGCCCTGAAGCCGGGAGATATCTTCTTCGCGCTGAAGGGACCCAACTTCAACGCCAACGCCTTCGCGGCCAAAGCGCTCGAAATGGGCGCCGCGTACGCTGTAATTGATGAGGCGGATTTCCATACCTCAGAAAAAACGATCCTGGTAGATGATGTGCTCACCACCTTGCAGCAACTGGCCCAACACCACCGCCGGAAGTTCATGAACCGGGCCGATGGGAAAAAGACGCCGTTCATCGCCATCACCGGCAGCAACGGGAAAACCACTACCAAAGAACTCATTCATGCCGTATTGTCTTCCCACTTCATCACCTATACCACCCAGGGCAACCTCAACAACCACATCGGTATACCGCTCACTTTGCTGCGTGTGCAACAGGATGCGGAAATGGCCGTGATAGAAATGGGGGCGAACCACCAGAAAGAAATTGAAGGCTACTGCAAATACACTTTGCCCACACATGGACTGATTACCAACTGCGGCAAGGCGCACCTCGAAGGTTTCGGTGGCGTGGAAGGCGTAAGGAAAGGAAAAGGTGAACTGTTCGATTTCCTTCGTGCCAATAATGGAACCGCATTTGTGATGTGGGACTATGATTACCTCCGCGAAATGAGCGCGGGCATTCCCAAAGTGATCCGCTACGGAACGGAACAGGCCGAAGTGGAAGGCAAACTCGCCGCCTCCGCGCCTTTTCTCGCCGTGCAAATCACCAATGTACATGGTTTAGGAACCATACAAACGCAATTGGTAGGCGACTATAACCTCCCCAATGTACTCGCGGCCGTGGCCGTAGGCATTGAGTTCGGTGTCCCCCTGGAAAAGATTACTGCCGCAATTGAAGCGTACACCCCTACCAACAGCCGTTCACAACTCGTGAAGAAAGGAAGCAATACCATCATTCTCGATGCTTATAATGCCAACCCTTCCAGTATGAAAGCTGCCATCGCTAATTTCGCCGCGCAACCCGGCGACCATAAAATACTGATGCTCGGCGCCATGATGGAACTGGGGCCTGACAGCAAAAAAGAACACGAGGACCTGGCCGCCTTTATCGCTGCCCATCCCTGGGAAGAAGTGGTATTGGTGGGTGGCGATTTCGCGCATGTAATGCACCCGTTCACCTACCTGCCCGATGCGGAGGCCGCCGGCAACTGGCTGCAGCGCAAAAGTCCTGAAAGCGCCCAGTTGCTCATAAAAGGATCGAGAAGTATGAAGATGGAAAAGGTGCTGGAGAAACTGTAATGGCATTCATTACTTCCTTAATACGCCTTGTTTCAAATTAATCCGCTGATTTGTGGGATAAATTACTGATCGTGCCATAGGCCACGATTGTACCCCGGGTTATATTTATACCTTTGCATGATGGAATCAGCCCCCAAACGAAATTATCTTTCCTCCGTATTCGGTTGCCGTTGCCCGCGTTGCCGGGAAGGAAAGTTGTTCAAAAACCCTGTGAGCATCAAACTCAACAGGAACATGGAAATGCACAAGCAATGCACTGTTTGCGGGCAGCCTACTGAAATTGAAGTGGGGTTTTATTATGGCACGGGTTACGTAAGTTACGCGCTCACAGTAGCCATTAGTGTGTCCACTTTAGTGGCATGGCTGGTACTCATCGGCATGTCGTTTAACGATAACCGTTTCCTCTGGTGGCTCATCTCCAATGGTGTCCTGCTCATTGCCCTGCAACCCTGGCTGATGCGGCTTTCCCGTTCGTTGTGGATATCCTGGTTCGTAAAGTACGATCCTGAGTGGCCTACAAACAAGATTAAGGAGGAAGAACTGGAAAGAACTATCCCCGACCAGATGGAGAACCTCTAAGCTTCCTCGTCGAAGTAAATTTTATAGTATTTCTTTCCCACGGCTTCATCGTAACCGCGTTCCATCAGGTCTTTACGGCCATGGATGTAGATGTGGAAATTCTTGTCGAGCTTTAAGATCGATTTGAATACTTTCTGTTGTTTTTTCACGGCGGCGAGGTGGATATCGAATTCCTCGTTGATCTCGAAGCCGCGGTTCTGTTCGAAGTTCCGTTTGTAATCGCTGAAGGTGTCCACGATCTCTTCGTGGTGGATCACTTCCCGCGCGAACTCTTCCATGTTGAACTGGTCCTTCGTTTTAAAGTATTCCATCGACCGGTTCATCATATCAATCTGGTCCGATTTGGTGACCTCGAATTTCTCCGGGTATTCCTGTGTGATGAACTGTTTACATAAGTCGAGGTACTGATTCGTTTGGTGATAAGCGTCTGAATAAGGTTGAACCTGGAGGAAATCATGCACCCAGTATTGCGTATCATTCTGTTTGTTGGTACTGTCTACCACGCAGCAGAAATACCCCTCTTCCCGGTTCTTCCTGAAAATAAGGCATCCTTTATCCAGTTTATTGATGTTGATGCCTTCCTCGTGGATCACTTCATAACTTTGGCCGTGCGGGAACACTTTCAGGAAAGTCTCTTTCGTTTCTGATTTGAACAACCCGATGGCCTTTGTTTCTTCGCCCTGAAAGGGCACCTTGTTGAAAAGCACCACATACAGTTCACCGTCTTTTACCCTTGCGTGTGTTGATTTTGAATAGAGGTACTGCGCCAGGTGGAACGACTCTTCGGTAAAGGCTTCCGCGTCATCAAAAATCTTCGTTACATAATTATACACCTCGTTCAGGTTCACATCACTGATATGGGTAAACCGAAACAGTTCATCGGCGTTGAAAGCGCCCAGGAAGTACTTGTTCAGCAGTCCGCGTACGATCTCATCATTTAAGGTGAGCGGGTTTACGGATAGCTTCAGTTCTTCGTTCCTGGAGGGATTTCCCACTTTGTGTACGATCACTTTTTCCAGTTCCACATGGTCGATGCCGGTCATGAGCAGGTTTTTAGAGCGGCAAAAGTAAGGAAGCGCGGCCAAAAAATACCTTCTGATGGGCATTGCATCCTTCGCTTCCGCGCTGTAGGTTTGCAGCAGTATTAACCTCAACCCAAAAAAGTACGTATGAAAACATGGATGGCCGCTCTGGCCGTTGCTGCCGCTTTACCTGCTGCTGCACAGGATTTTCCCGGATACCGGGCCGGTAATTACACCGGTGTGAACGGTGTTTTTTTCAACCCCGCCAATATCGCGGACAGCCGTTACCGTTTCGATGTAAATCTTTTTTCCCTGAACACGTATGTGGGGAACGATAAGGCTTCTTTCAAACTGAAAGATGTGTTCAAAAATTCTTTTGAGTTCGATACGCTCAAGAACCAGATGTTCGGGCCCAACGCGGGCGCTTCCAGCGGTATGGCGAACTTTACGGTGCATGGCCCCTCTGTGATGGTTTCCATCGGTGAAAAAACGGGTATCGCTTTCACCACCAGGGTGCGTGCGGTAACCAATATCCGGGATATGGATGGAAAGCTGGTAGATAAACTTACCTCCGATTTTGAGAACGATCCCTCTCTGCCCTACACGATCCAGTCACAGGAGAACATGCAGCTGGCCGTACACGGCTGGACGGAATTTGGCGTAAGCTTCGCACGAACGCTGCTTCAGAAGGAAGAACATTTCCTGAAAGGTGGTTTCACGGCCAAATACCTGGCCGGTGCCGCGAATATGTACCTGAATATCGGCAATTTTAATGGTACGCTCGTGGAGAACAATATCGCGGACGATGTGGAGCTGATGAACACTACGGGAAGGATAGGCATGGGCTTTGGCGGTGTGAACATCTCCGATTTTGATCCGGAGGACCTGCTGGAAATGAAAAGTACCGGCTTCGGCGGTGATATCGGATTTGTGTATGAATGGCGGCCGGATGCGGAAAAACATACTTACGGCGATAAACAACTGTCGCGCAGAGACAGAAACAAATACAAACTGAAAGTTGGCGTGGCCCTGTTGGATATTGGGAAAATCAATTACGAGCGGGATGTACAACGCAGCGGAGATTACGACATCAATATCACCGGGCCTGAAAGGCTTTCCCTCTCTGAACTGGGCGACCAGGAACTTGATGAGTTCAAACAATATTTCAATTCGCGCCCTCAGTTCTTTACTCCTGCTGCTACGAACAATGATGCTGAATATGATGTTGCATTGCCCACATCGCTGCAACTGGATGTGGATTATAGTCTTAGCGACAAGTTTTATGTACACGGTGGCGCACAGCTTTCCCTGGCGAAAACAAACAACAAGCCCTACAATACCGCTTATTACAGCGGGTTCACGCTCACCCCGCGTTATGAGGGCCGCGCTTTTGGCGCCTACCTGCCCCTGAACTATAATGCGCTCACGGAATTTAACGCGGGCCTTTCATTGCGGTTTGGTCCGCTGTTTGTTGGTTCCGGAAGCGTGTTGTCTGCACTGATGGGGGAGTCGAAGCAGGCCGATTTCCATGTTGGCCTCCGTTTCGGTGGCCTGCATAAGAACAAAGCGAAAAAATACAACAAAGCGAAAAGCAAAGAAGAGAAAAAGAAAGAAGAGAAGAAGTCAATAGAAGAAAAGAAAGAGGAAGGCGCGGCGAGTTCCATAGAAGGATAAAAGTATTTTAACGGCATACAGGGTTGGAAAAACACCGATAGCGCTCCGGTTTTTTCAACCCTTTTTTTATTTCAGCAGCCAAAACCTGTAATTTCATTTTTCTAAACACGACACCAATGCGAAGACTGCTTTTTTGTTGCCTGCTGGGAATGATGCCCGGAATATTACTGCAGGCCCAGCGAAAGAAACAACCTGTACCCGATGCTGCAAAAGATACGGCCCATGTGGCACCCTTTCTTTCCGATGTGAAATACCGGCTGGTAGGACCCTGGCGTGGTGGAAGAAGCGCGGCTGTGGCTGGAAGTTATAAGAACAGGCAACTGTTTTATATGGGCGCCACCGGCGGAGGTGTATGGAAAACAACGGATGGCGGCGCGTCCTGGAAGAATATTTCCGATGGTTATTTCGGTGGCACCATCGGGTCTGTAGCGGTTGCACCTTCCAACGAATCGATTCTGTATGTGGGAGAAGGAGAAAATACAGTGCGCGGCAACGTGAGTGAAGGATTGCAAGGCATGTGGAAGAGTGTGGATGGCGGTAAAACCTGGAAAAACATCGGCCTGAAAGAAGGTAGGCACATTACCAAAATCATCATTCACCCAACGGATCCCGATAAGGTTTGGGTAGCCGTGTTGGGACACCTCTTCGGTCCACATGAGGAAAGAGGCATATTCAAAACAACAGATGGTGGAAAGAGCTGGAAAAAAGTATTATATGCCAACAACCAAAGCGGAGCATCCGATCTTGCTATGGATCCATCCGACCCCAATGTACTGTTCGCTTCCACCTGGCGCGTGATCAGAACGCCATACAGCCTTGAAAGCGGTGGGGAAGGCAGCGCACTCTGGAAAAGTACTGATGGCGGAGAAACATGGAAATTCCTGAATAAAAACAAAGGCTTGCCCGATGGTACCTGGGGAATCTCAGGTGTGGCCATCGCGCCTTCCAATACACAAAAAATTTACGCGCTCATCGAAAACGCGAATGGCGGACTCTTCAGCAGCGCGGATGGCGGTGAAACCTGGCAACTGCAAAGCAGCGACAACAACATCCGCCAAAGGGCCTGGTACTATACCAAACTGTTCATCGATCCTGCCAGAGAGGAAGATGTGTATGTTTTGAACGTGGGCTTTCTCAAATCCACCAATGGCGGAAAAGCCTGGCAGAACATCGGTACCCCGCACAGCGATCACCACGATCTCTGGATAGACCCGCAGGATGGCAACCGGATGATCATTGCCGACGATGGCGGCGCACAGGTGAGTATGGATGGCGGCAAATCATGGAGCACCATGATGAACCAGCCCACCGCGCAGATATACCGTGTATCAACGGACAATTCGTTTCCATACCGTATTCTCGGCGCCCAGCAGGACAACAGTACGCTGCGCCTGAAACACCGTACCTACGGCGGACAAATTGGTGAAAGCGACTGGGAATCCACCGCCGGGTTTGAATCCGGATACGTGGTGGCCGATCCGCTGAACCCCGATATTGTATACGGCGGAAACTATGGCGGATACCTTTCCAGGCTGGACCACAAAACAGGCGAGAACAGGAATATTTCCGTATGGCCCGATGTGCCCATCGGCTCCGGCGCGGATGTGCTCAAATACCGGTTTCAGTGGAACTTCCCACTCTTCTTCTCTCCACATGATCCCAAACGCCTCTACGCTGCCGGGAACCATCTGTTTGTAACGGAAAACGGGGGGCAAAGCTGGGAGATCATCAGTCCGGACCTTACCACCAATGATAAATCCAAGCAGGTATCCAGCGGTGGACCCATTACCAAAGACAATACCTCCGTAGAATATTACTGCACTATTTTCACCGCGGCGGAATCTGCCGTTGAAAAAGATGTGCTCTGGACGGGAAGTGATGATGGCCTCGTGCATGTTACCAGGAACGGAGGGAAAAACTGGGAGAACGTTACCCCGAAAGATTGTCCGAAATGGATGATGTGGAATACCATTGAAACCGATCCTTTCAAGAAAGGTAGCGCATACATTGTAGGAACACGTTACAAACTGGACGACTTCGCGCCCTATATCTACAGCACCGAAGATTATGGAAAAACCTGGCGGAAAATAACTACAGGTATTCCATCCATGCACTTCACCCGCGTGGTTAGGGCGGATAAAAAACGTGCGGGACTATTGTATGCCGGTACCGAGTATGGCATGTACATTTCGTACAACAACGGGGCGGCATGGCAACCCTTCCAACTGAACCTTCCCATGGTGCCCATCACTGACCTGACGATCAAGAACAACGACCTCATCGTGGCTACACAGGGCCGTTCTTTCTGGATGATCGATGACCTTTCAGTGGTGCAGCAGGCCGATAAAGTAACAAAAGGCGGCAAGCCTTATTTCTTTGCGCCGGATACCGCCTGGCGGATGGCCGGCTATCAGCAGAAAGACCCGGTGAATGCAGGCATGAATCCGCCCAATGGCGCGGTGCTACGCTATTACCTGTCGGCTGATACAGGGAAGGCGCTGGTGAAAATCATCGATAAATCCGGGAACGTGATCAGGTCGGTGGAAACGAATGGCAAGAAAGAACAACTGCCCTGGAAGAAAGGCATGAACACCTGGGTATGGAACATGCAGGATGAACCCCTTGAACGGGTGGAAGGCATGATCCTTTGGAACGGCGTACCCGGTTCTGTGAAAGTGCCGCCAGGTAACTATACCGCACGGTTCGTGTATGGAAAGGATTCCACGGACCTGCCTTTCGTAATTGCGGGCGATAAGAATTTCACAACTTCAAATGCAGATTACGAAGCACAATACGCTTTTCTGAAGGAAGTGAAAACCACTTTCAAAGATGTGCAGGATGCTATTGTGAACGTGCGTTCCATCCGCAACCAGCTCAACAGCCTGAAAGAACGGACCGATTCCACGCAATGGAAAGCGCTGCAACCTTTGTCGGACAGTATCCACAAGCAGATCACCGCAATCGAGGAAACGCTTCACCAGACCAAAGCGAAAAGTGGTCAGGATGTGCTGAACTACCCGATTAGGCTGAACGATAAAATATCAGGCGTATTCGATGCGGCAGCAAGCGGCAACATGGCCCCGTCTAAACAGGCAAAGGATGTGTTCGCTGAACTGAAGGCAGCCGCCGACGCTGAATTGAAGAAGCTTAAACGTATTTTGGAGCAGGATGTGCCATCGCTGAACAAGTTGGCAAGAAACAGCGAAGTTCCTTTCATTTATATCAAAAACTAAACAGGCCTGTCTGCACAACTGGTTTTTTCTGCTCTTGATGGGGCGGAGAAAACCAGTGTTTTTATGTGAGGATTTGACATAAACCCCAAACAGGAAGTTTATGGGGCAGGGCTTGCGCCACAAACTTTTTTTCTGAATTGTAGCATTTACACTTATCTTTAGTCTGCGGTTAAAGTTATAAGTGTAAAAAGTACAAATAACTGTATGATTGGTTGCGTTGCTATGCTGCGCATACTTTTTATTAAGGGCTTTTATTCTTAATGTAAACTGATTTATGCGATTGTTTTGCCTGCTTCCCCGGCGCCTTGCGCCATGGGTTCAACCATATACCGTGGTAAACTCTCCTCCTTATAGGAATTCTCCTCTTTATTCTTTCAACACAAACAACAACTGATAATGAAACGTTTTCTACCATTCGCCGTAGCGGCGGTTTGCGCGCTGCCGGCTTTCTCGCAGAATGCGGGTGTGCTCCAGGCCGATTCCGTGAAACAACAGATCAGCAAGCATATTTACGGGCATTTCGCCGAGCACCTGGGAAGATGTGTTTATGACGGTTTTTATGTGGGTGAAAAAAATACCACGATCCCGCACGTGAACGGCGTGAGAAAAGATGTGATTGACGCGCTCAAAAAATTGAAAGTGCCCAACCTGCGCTGGCCCGGCGGTTGCTTCGCGGATACCTACCACTGGAAAGATGGTATTGGTCCGAAAGAAAGTCGTCCTTCAATCGTGAATACCTGGTGGGGCGGTGTTACAGAAGACAATAGCTTCGGAACGCACGACTTCCTGAACATGTGCCAGTTGCTGGGCGCCGAGCCTTACCTGGCCGGGAACATAGGCAGTGGAACGGTACAGGAGCTGATAGACTGGGTGCAGTACGTGAACTTTAATGGAAAGAGCCCCATGTCGGACCTCAGGAAGCAAAACGGCCAGGATAAACCCTGGAACGTAAAGTTCTGGGGCGTTGGCAATGAAGCCTGGGGATGCGGTGGCAATATGCGCCCCGAATATTATGCCGACCTCTATCGTAAATACGCCACGTTCATGACCGGCTGGGGCGATGCCCAGGTGTTCCGCATCGCGTCCGGTGCGAACGGTGATGATTACAATTGGACGGAAACACTGATGAAGCAGATCCCGCTCAACATGGTGAATGGCGTGGCATTGCACCATTACTCCGTGATTAACTGGGGCAAAAAAGGTTCCGCCACCAATTTCGATGACAGCATGTATTTCAAAACCATGCAGCAGGCTATTTTCATGGATTCACTGGTTGCCCGCCACTCCCGCATCATGGACAAATATGATCCGCGCAAACGCGTAGCGCTGGTGGTGGACGAATGGGGCGGATGGTACGATGTGGAACCAGGCACCAACCCAGGTTTCCTTTACCAGCAGAATACCATGCGCGACGCCATGATCGCTGGTGTTACCCTGAATATCTTCAACAACCACAGCGACAGGGTGCGTATGGCCAACCTTGCGCAGACCATCAACGTATTGCAGGCGGTGATCCTTACAGAGAAAGAAAAAATGTTGCTCACGCCCACCTACCACGTGATGGAGATGTACAACGTGCACCAGGACGCGAAGCTGCTGCCACTTAAAATCCAATCTGCCGCTTACGAATGGAAAGGACAGAAACTGCCTGCCGTATCGGGTTCCGCCTCCAAAGATTCCACCGGCATTACACACATGTCTCTTGTAAATATCCACCCCACGCAGGCACAGGACATCACCATTGATGTGCAGGGTGGAAATTATAAGAATATAACAGGACGAGTACTGGCAAGCAAATCTTTACAGGATTACAATTCCTTCGATAACCCCAATAAAATCAAGCCCGCCGTATTCCGCGACGCGGTATTGCGCAACGGGAAACTACAGGTGAAGTTGCCGCCCTTCTCCGTGGTGGTGCTGGAAATGAAGTAAAGAAGAACATTGATTAATATCCTGAAACATCTGTCAGGGATAACAAACTGTATGAAGCAAAAAATAAAATTGCTGGGATTACTGGCCGGACTTTGTTCCGGTCAGTATGTTTCAGCGCAGCTGAAAGTGAATGTAAAGAACCACGTGGCGGAAGTGAGTCCGGTAATGTGGGGTGTTTTCTTTGAAGACATCAACATGGGTGCCGATGGTGGTATTTACGCGGAACTGGTGAAGAACCGTTCCTTCGAGTTCTACAAACCATTAATGGGGTGGACCATTCAGCAAAAACATTTCCGTGAAGGAACAGTGATTGTTCAGAACCGGCAGGAAAAAGAATCGGCCAACCCCAGGTATATCCAGGTGCTGCTGAACAATACTTCAAAAGGTGAACTTGGCTTAACGAACGAAGGATTCCGCGGAATGGGCGTGAAGAAAGATGTGCGCTACGATTTTTCACTGCAATACCGAACAGAAAACAGCGGTATAAAACTGCACGTGGAACTCGTGGATGAAGCGGGGAAAACACTTGGCGGTGAAACGATTGAACTCACGCCCACCAACGGGAAATGGACCAAAAAGAAGGGGGGTGGATTTGTTGCCGGTGGAACGGCGATGAAAGGTAAACTGAACATCTGGCTGGAAGGGAATGGTAAGGTGGATATGGATATGCTTTCTCTTTTTCCATCGGATACCTGGAAAGGCCGTCCCGGGGGCATGCGCGCGGATATGATCCAGATGCTGGCCGATATGAAACCCGGGTTCATCCGTTTTCCCGGCGGTTGTATCGTGGAAGGGCACGACCTTTCCGTAAGATACCAATGGAAAAAAACAATAGGCCCCGTTGAGGAAAGACAACTGATCGTGAACAGGTGGAACACGGAATTTGCACACCGTCCAACACCGGATTACTACCAGACCTTCGGTCTCGGTTTCTTCGAATACTTCCAGATCGCCGAAGATATTGGCGCGGAACCCCTGCCCATCCTGAACTGCGGCATGGCCTGCCAGTTCAATACTGCTGAAGTGGTACCGATGGATGAGCTTGGTCCCTATGTACAGGACGCGCTCGACCTGATTGAGTTCGCCAATGGCGATACAAACACGCCATGGGGAAAGAAACGTGCTGAAATGGGACATCCCGCACCGTTTAACCTCAAGATGATCGGCATCGGAAACGAAAACTGGGGACCGCAGTACCTGGAACGTCTCGCTGTTTTTCAAAAGGCCATCAAAGCAAAATACCCTGAGATCAAAATTGTTGGCAGCTCTGGTACCGATCCCGACGGGGATCGCTTCAACCTTCTCGATACCGCTATGCGTCGCATGAAAGTGGACATCATCGATGAACACTATTACAGGAGACCCGAATGGTTCCTGCAGAATGCTTCCCGCTACGACAAATACGACCGGAACGGTCCCAAAATATTCGCAGGTGAATACGCGGCCCAGAGTGATAAAACCGTAAGTGTAAAGAACGAAAACAACTGGCAGACCGCGCTCGCTGAAGCGGCTTTCCTTACCGGGCTCGAACGGAACGCAGGCGTGATCCACATGGCATCCTACGCGCCGTTGTTCGCGCATATCGATGGCTGGCAATGGCGCCCGGATATGATCTGGGTCGATAACCTGCGCATTCACGGCACCCCCAATTACTACGTGCAGAAGCTGTATTCCACGAACAAAGGAACACATACGCTTTCGATTGCCGGGAATAATGGTGTGCCCGCTGGACAGGATAGCCTATATGCCTCCGCTGTATTGGATCGGCCCAATAAAGAAGTGATCGTGAAACTGGTAAATGCCTCGGGTAGCGCGAAGGAGGAACTCGTTCAGTTGGATGGCGCGACGCCTGCTGGAAAAACAGGAACGGTCGTGGTAATGAAAAATGAGCTTTCTACTGTAAATACACTCGATAACCCGGAAGCGGTTGTGCCTTCCGCGGGAACGTTGCCGGTAAAAGGAAATAAAATTTCCATAACATTGCCTCCTTATTCGCTGACTGTCGTTAAAATTCCGGTTAAATAACAGATACGGGTATGCGGAAAATAATGGTATTGCTGGTGTTGCTATTTGGAGCGGGGCGTGTTTCGGCGCAGCCTGATCCGGCAATTTCAGTGCATGATCCCGTAATGATACAGGAGAATGGTACTTATTATATTTTTTGTACCGGAAGGGGGATATCGGTGTTCTCTTCAAAAGACATGAAAACATGGAGCCGGGAAAAGCCTGTGTTCAACACGCCACCGCAGTGGGCCGTGGAAGCGGTGCCGGGGTACAGTGGACATACCTGGGCACCCGATATCAGCTTTCATAACGGATGGTATTACCTGTATTATTCCGTATCGGCCTTCGGGAAAAACACCAGTTGTATCGGAATGGCCGTAAACAAAACACTGGACCCATCCTCCCCTGATTTCAAATGGATCGATAAAGGAAAAGTAATTCAATCCGTTCCCGGACGGGATCTCTGGAACGCAATCGATCCCAACCTGCAACTGGATGACAAAGGTGCGCCCTGGCTGGTATTCGGTTCTTTCTGGGATGGCATGAAACTCGTAAAACTGGATTCAACCTTTTCGAAGCCCGCTGTTCCTGAAAAATGGGTAACCGTGGCCAGGCGGAGCAGGAATGGATTTATAAACGATACACTCGCAGGAAACGCCGCCATTGAAGCGCCTTTTCTGTTCCGGAAGGGGAAATATTACTATCTTTTCGTTTCCTTTGACTACTGTTGCCGGGGAGAAAAAAGCACCTATAAGATGATGGTGGGCAGGAGTGAAAATATTGAAGGTCCTTATTTTGACAAAGAAAAAAAGCGGATGGACGAAGGAGGCGGAAGCCTGGTGCTGGAAGGAAACAAACGCTGGAATGGCGTGGGGCACAACGCGGTGTGCAGCTTCGATGGAAAGGAGTATCTCGTGTTCCACGCGTATGATGGAAAAGACAACGGGCGTTCCAAACTGAAGATCATGCCGCTCACCTGGGATGAAAACGGATGGCCCGTTACTGAACAACTGGATCAATAACATTAATATACAAACGAAAAGATCAACAACATGCGTAAATTGTTTGCCGGCGCAGCCCTGCTTGCTTTAGGTACATCATTGTTCACGGCTTCCTGCGGGAATGCTCCCGAAACACCGGGTGCAGATTCAGCCCTCGTTAACACCGCGGCTAAAAGTTCCGTAACCGTAGCCGATTGGGGCGAAGCCGATGGTAAAAAAGTTTCCCTCTACACCTTGACTAACGGTGTGGGCACCCAGGTGAAGATCACCAACTATGGCGGCGTGGTAACGGCCTGGAACGTAGCCGATAAAAATGGCAATTCCGGCAATATCGTATTGGGCTTCGACAGCCTTTCCGGTTATCTGGCCAAACCACCTTATTTCGGTGCCATCATCGGCAGGTATGGCAACAGGATCGCGAAAGGTCAGTTCCAACTGGATGGTCAAACCTACAAACTGGCCACCAACGATGGTCCTAATCACCTGCATGGCGGCAATAAAGGTTACGACAAAGTGGTATGGGATGTGGCGCCTTATGCGGATTCCGTTTCCGCACTCACGCTCTCTTATATAAGTCAGGACGGGGAAGAAGGCTATCCCGGTAACCTCAAAATATCCGTTACCTACACGCTTACTAACGACAACGAACTGAAAATCGACTATTCCGCTGAAACCGATAAGGCCACGCCTGTTAACCTGACCAACCACAGTTATTTTAACCTGACGGGCAACGTGGAAAACACCATCCTTGACCATCAGCTCTGGGTTGATGCCGATAAATATACTCCGGTAGATAAAACACTGATCCCAACCGGTGAACTGGCTCCTGTATCCGGTACCCCTTTCGATTTCAAAAAAGCGGAAAAGATCGGCGCCCGCATCGCGAATGTGCCTGGGGGGTACGACCATAACTTTGTGCTGAATAAAAAAGAGGGGTTGGCCCTGGTAGCCTGGCTGAGCGATTCCACTTCCGGCCGCAAACTTGAAGTGTACACCACCGAACCCGGACTGCAATTCTATTCCGGCAACTTCCTGGACGGCAAAATCAAAACTTCAGATGGAAAGGCCATCAATAAGCATACGGCCCTTTGCCTGGAAACGCAACATTATCCTGATTCTCCCAACCAGCCTGCTTTCCCCTCCACTATCCTGAAGCCGGGAGAGAAATACAGCACTTCGACTATCTATAAAATTGTAGTGGCGAAATAATCTGAACAAGACCATTAATATATGAATAAGCCCATCTTCTTTTTCCTGTTCCTGTTTGCATCCCTCCGCGTGCTGGCTGCACCTCCGGTTGTATTGAGCAGTCCCGACCGCAAAATAGCCGCGCGTATTTTTTTGAATGAGGCCGGCAGCGCTTTGTATGAGATTTCTTACCTCGGAAAGCAGGTGCTGTATCCTTCGGCGCTTGGACTGAAAAGAGAAGATGGCGATTTTATGGATGGGCTCACGATGGAGCCTGTTGGCAATGAGTTGACCATTACGGACAAGTACAACTTGTTGCACGGCAAAAAAAAGAACGTTACCTATACTGCGAAGGAAAGAACCATCCGCCTGCGTAATAAAGCGGGCAAAACACTGGATGTGGTGTTCCGTACTTCCAACGATGGCGTGGCCTTCAAATACATGCTCCTGGGCAACGATCCCGTGATCCGCAAAATTGAAAAGGAGTATACCGCCTTCGCTTTCGATACAGCCACACGCGCCTGGATACAACCGGTGGCGGTGGCCAAATCAGGATGGGAAGCCACCAACCCGTCTTACGAAGAGTATTACGAACAAAACATACAGGCAGGGAAGGAGTCGCCCACCCAATCCGGGTGGGTGTATCCTGCCCTTTTCAGGACCGGAAACGCCTGGGTCTTAATTACCGAAGCGGGCATGGATGGCAACTACTGCGCCACCCGTTTGGTGAGTGATGGGAAATCCCCCGTTTACCAGATCGGCTTCCCCGACCCGAGAGAAGTGATCTTCGGGAAAGCCCTCGTGCCCACTTCAACCCTGCCCCAGGTTTCACCCTGGCGCATCATCACCATCGGTTCGCTCAAAACCATCACCGAATCTACGCTGGGTACCGACCTTGCCGCTCCGCAGAAAGAAAACATTCCAACTGATTGGATAAAGCCCGGAAAAGCCTCCTGGAGCTGGATCATCAGCAAAGATGATTCCATCGTATACAACGAACAGGTGCGCTACATCGATCTCGCCCACCAGATGAAATGGCCCTATTGCCTGATAGACGTGAACTGGGACCGGAACATCGGATACGATAAAATGAAGGAACTGTCGCGCTACGCCGCTTCAAAAAACGTAGGCCTTATTTTATGGTACAACTCCGCCGGAGATTGGAACACCGTGAAATATACGCCGAAGAACAAGTTGCTCACCAAAGAAGCCCGCGACGCCGAATTCGCCCAGCTTCATGAAATGGGCATCAAAGGGGTAAAAATAGATTTCTTCGGCGGCGATGGACAAAGTGTGATCCAGTATTACATCGATATCCTGGAATCCGCGGCAAAACACCAACTGCTCGTGAACTTCCACGGCGCCACGCTGCCCCGCGGCTGGTACCGCACCTACCCCCACCTCATGACCGCCGAAGCGGTCCTGGGCTTCGAAATGGTGACCTTCACACAAAACGGAGCCGATAAACAGGCCAACCATTGCGCCATGCTGCCCTTCACCCGCAATGTGTTTGATCCAATGGACTTCACGCCCGTGAACCTCACTTCTTATCCTGGTTCCTCCAAACGGAGGACGAGTGCAGGCTTCGAGCTGGCGCTCTCCGTGCTTTTCGAATCCGGCATCCAGCATTACGCGGAATCTCCCGGAGGCATGAACAGCGTTCCCGCGTATGTCCGTGCTTTCCTCACCAACCTTCCCTTCACCTGGGAAGACATCCGTTTCATCGACGGGTTTCCGGGTGAATACATAGTACTCGCCCGCAAAGCCGGTACCCGCTGGTATTTCGCGGCCATCAACGGCACTGCTTCTCCCAAAAAAATCACCATCGATCCGAAGCAGTTCGGGGCGAAAGGGGCTTATGTGATTGCCGATGGGGCCGAGGCGGGTGGTTTCAGGGAAAGCAATGTGGCGGGGGCTATAACGGTTGAGCTGGCGCCCGCTGGGGGTGTTACGGGGTATTTCAGGTAAGGGTGAATGTTTTTTTCACGCAACTGCTTTGTGCTTCGCACTGCGCAGCGCAAGGGGGCAGGGACGCAAGGAGCGGCTGATGTGCCGCGGGTTGAGGGATGATGCACTACTTCGTTCCTCGTAGGAGCTGTTTATTATTTCTACTCTTTCGGGAAGATTGCTTTTATACAGGTGTTATTTATGGCAAAGGTTGAATGATTTTCTCGCAACGACGCTACGGCGCAACGCGGGTAAGCGTGCGCAAGGACGCTGGAAATTTTCCCGCAACTGCTTTGTGCTTCGCACTGCGCGGCGCAAGGGCGCGGAGACGCAAGGGACGGTTGAGGTGCCGCGGGTTGAGGGATAATGCACTACTTCGTTCCTCGTAGGAGCTGTTTATTATTTCTACTCTTTCGGGAAGATTACTTTTATACAGGTGTTATTTATGGCAAAGGTTGAATGATTTTCTCGCAACGACGCTACGGCGCAACGCGGGTAAGCGTGCGCAAGGACGCTGGAAATTTTCACGCAACTGCTTTGTGCTTCGCACTGCGCGGCGCAATGCTTCGTTACTCGCAGACTAAAGGAGTTGTTGTGGTATGGGGGGCTAAAAAAATAATCCTGTCACAAAAAAACCAAGGCTTTGCGTCGTGGCGTCGTTGCGAGACAATCCTTTCTTTAGCACAATAGCCGATACACTCCTCGCCCGAGAGGCACGAAGCAGCAAGAGCCAAAAAATCTTCCCCTTTCAGCAAGCTGCCCAACAAACAACGCCTTGCGTCCGCGAGGAACGAAGCGGTGCTCCCTTGCGTTGCGCAGTGCGAAGCACAAAGCAATCGCGTGGAACCTCCCCTATCAAAATCCGCTAACTTTTCGTTCAAATCATATAATTGTAACTTTTACACTTCAAAAGAAATACATTACCTTTAGCGGAAATTTATTGTTTGCCATGGCTTCTTCAAATTATGTGATCGGAGTGGATTATGGTACCGACTCCGTTAGAAGTGTGATCGTGGATGCCGCCTCCGGCAAAGAGATGGCAGCTTCCGTGTTCTATTACCCCCGTTGGAAGAAAGGTCTTTATTGTGATCCCCGCAGCAACAGGTTCAGGCAGCACCCGCTGGATTATGTGGAAGGACTGGAAACCAGTATCCGCCAGTGTGTTGAAACCGTGGGCAAAGAGGTGGCCGCGAATATCCGTGCCATTTCCATTGATACCACCGGTTCCACGCCCATTGCCGTGAATGCCGATGGTGTGCCCCTGGCGCTGACCCCCGGTTTTGAAGAGAATCCCAACGCGATGTTCGTGTTGTGGAAGGACCATACTTCCGTAGATGAGGCGGCCGAGATCAATGCGCACGCCGAAAAATTCGATACCAATTACATCCAGTTTATAGGAGGAATTTATTCTTCAGAATGGTTCTGGGCCAAATGGCTGCACATCCTCCGGGGAGATAAAGCCGTTCGTGAAGCCTGCCAGTCGTGGGTGGAACATTGCGATTGGATTCCCTTCCTGCTTACCGGAGGTAAGGGGGTTGAAAATATCCGTCGAGGGGTATGTTCCGCAGGACATAAAGCATTGTGGGCCGAAGCCTGGGGCGGACTTCCGCCAGAGGAATTCTTCGCTACACTTGATCCACTGCTGGCCGGAAGAAGGGACCAGTTGTTCACCGAGGTGTACGATTCCGCGCAGGAAGCGGGCACCATCAGCGCTGAATGGGCCGCTAAACTGGGCGTTCCTGCTGATGTAAAAGTCGGTATCGGCGCCTTCGATTGCCATATGGGCGCAGTGGGCGGACAAATAGAACCTTATTACCTCAGTAAAGTGATGGGTACCTCCACCTGCGATATGCTGGTGGCGCCCGTTGATGAAGTGGGCGATACACTTGTAAAAGGCATCTGCGGTCAGGTGAATGGCTCCATTATCCCCGGAATGATCGGGATGGAAGCCGGGCAATCCGCTTTCGGGGACGCTTACGCCTGGTTCAGGAACGTACTCGCCTGGCCCGTAAAGGAACTGGTAGGAAAATCTTCCCTGATAGATGCCGATACCGCTGATAAATTAGTGAATGAAGCCGTAGATAAGATCATTCCCATGCTGGCGCAGAAAGCCGCTGAAATTAGTCCGGATGAATCGACCGAACTGGCCGTGGATTGGTTGAATGGAAGAAGAACACCCGATGCGAGCCAGTTGCTGGAAGGCGCTTTCGCCGGACTCAACCTGGGAACCGATGCACCGAGAATGTTCCGCGCATTGGTGGAAGCCACCTGCTTCGGCGCTAAAGCCATCGTAGATCGTTTCATACAGGAAGGTATTCCTGTAAAAGGATTGATCGGAATGGGCGGCGTGGCCCGCAAATCGCCTTTCATCATGCAGATGATGGCCGATGTGATGAACATGCCCATCAAGATTCACCGTTCCGAACAAACCTGTGCCATCGGCGCGGCCATGTTCGCCGCCACTGTGGCTGGTCTGTACCCCAAAGTGGAAGACGCCATGAACGCGATGGGGCAGGGCTTCGACGCGGAATACCATCCCGATCCCGCACGCGTGGCCATCTACAAAGAAAAATACAATCTTTACCTCCGCTTCGGCAAACAGGTGGAAACACTTTTTCCAGCTGAACAACCTGCCCTTCAACCCGTATGAGCTACCAACATATAAAAGAAGAAGCATACGCCGCGAATATGCAACTGCCCGAACTCGGGCTCGTGATATTCACCTTCGGTAACGTGAGCGCCGCCGACAGAAGCAAAGGCGTTTTCGCCATTAAACCCAGCGGTGTACCTTACAAGGACCTTTCACCCGACAAAATGGTGATCGTGGATTTCGACGGCAACACCGTAGAAGGTACATTGCGCCCGTCATCTGATACCCTTACCCATGCTGTATTGTACAAACACTGGGAAGGAATTAACGGTATCGTGCATACGCATTCCACCTACGCCACTGCATGGGCACAGAGCCAGCGCGATGTTCCCATCTTCGGAACAACGCACGCCGACCACAACACCCAGGATATTCCCTGCGCGCCTCCAATGAGCGATGAAATGATCGCAGGCAATTATGAATACGAGACCGGGTTCCAGATCCTGAACTGCTTTAAAGAACGCGGGCTCGACCACAAAGAAATGGAAATGGTGCTTGTAGGCAACCACGCGCCTTTCACCTGGGGCAAGAATGCCGACAAAGCCGTGTACAACAGTGCGGTATTGGAAACTGTGGCCCAGATGGCGCTGCTCACCGAGCAGATCAATCCCAATGCGCCGCGCTTGAAAGACGCGCTCATCAAAAAACATTTTGAACGCAAACACGGACCTCATTCCTACTACGGACAATAAACTCAAAACACCATTATGATCGATTTTAAAAAGCTTGAACTCTGGTTCATTACCGGTAGCCAGCACCTGTATGGCGAAGAGGCCCTGAAACAAGTGGCCGCGCACTCCGAGATAATCGTAAAAGAACTTAACGGCGCGGGAAGAATTCCCGTTCAGATCGTATACAAGCCCCTGGTGACCACACCAGAGGAAATCTACAAAGTTTGTGTGGAAGCCTCTTCCTCTACTTCCTGCGTAGGCATCATCACCTGGATGCACACTTTCTCTCCCGCCAAAATGTGGATTGGCGGACTGAAAGCGCTCAGCAAACCCATGCTGCACCTGCACACCCAGTTCAACCGCGATATTCCCTGGGGAGACATTGACATGGATTTCATGAACCTGAACCAGAGCGCCCACGGCGACCGTGAATTCGGGTTTATGGTGAGTCGTCTGCGCCAGAACAGGAAGGTATTGGTAGGACACTGGCAGGAAGAAGAAGTGCAGGACCAGATCGCCTCCTGGAGCCGCGTGGCCGTAGGTTGGCACGACTGGCAAAACGCCCGTTTCCTCCGCATTGGCGATAACATGCGTTATGTGGCCGTAACAGAAGGCGATAAAGTAGAGGCTGAAATGAAGTTTGGCTATGCCGTAAACACCCATGGGGTGGGCGATGTGGTGAAAGTGATCAACGAAACCACCGACGCGGAAATCGATAGCCTGGTACAGGAATATGCCGATACCTATTCCCTGATGACTTCCCTGCTGAAAGGCGGAGAAAAACACGAATCACTGCGTGATGCCGCGCGCATCGAGATCGGCCTGCGTCGTTTCCTCGAAGCCGGCAACTACAAAGGATATACCGATACTTTCGAGGACCTGTATGGCATGAAGCAACTCCCCGGCATCGCCACCCAACGCCTTATGGCCGATGGCTATGGTTTTGGCGGAGAAGGCGACTGGAAAACCGCTGCGCTCGTGCGGGCCATGAAAGTAATGGGCCACGGCCTGGAAGGTGGTAACTCCTTCATGGAAGACTATACCTACCATTTTGAGCCGGGCAACAACCTGGTGCTGGGATCACACATGCTGGAAATCTGCCCAAGCATTGCTTCCGGCAAACCAAGTTGTGAGGTCCACCCCCTGGGCATCGGCGGCAAGGAAGATCCCGTGCGCCTGGTGTTCAACGTAGCGGGTGGTAACGCGCTCAACGCGTCTATCGTGGATATGGGCAACCGTTTCAGGATGATCGTGAACACGGTGGAAGCGGTTTCTCCTGTGCATGATCTCCCCAAATTACCCGTGGCACGCGTGCTTTGGAAACCAATGCCGGATATGAAAACGGGCTGTACGGCCTGGATACTGGCCGGCGGCGCGCACCACACCGGCTACAGCCAGAACCTGAGTGCCGAACAGATGCAGGACTTCGCCGAAATGGCCGGCATCGAATTCGTGCTGATCGGTAAGAACACCAATCTCTACGACTTTAAAAACGAGCTGCGTTGGAACGATGCAAGTTTCCGGCACGGTTGATATGAGTAATCGTTAAATTGGCGCTGCCTTTTGGCGGCGCTGATTTTTTTATCTTAAACCAAACAAACAATTGCTTCCAGATGAAAAATGGACTCATTTTCTCGGATTACCTGGTTTTCGTGATCTACTTCGTGATCGTAGCCTCTTATGGGATATGGATCTACCGGAAGAAAAAGCATGAACAAGCCAGCACCAAAGACTACTTCCTGGCGGAAGGTTCCCTTACCTGGTGGGCCATCGGCGCTTCGCTGATCGCTTCCAACATCTCCGCCGAACAGTTCATCGGTATGAGTGGTGAAGGCTTCTTTGTAGGCATCGCCGTAGCCGCGTACGAATGGGTGGCCGCCATAGCCCTCATCATCATCGCGGTATGGTTCATCCCCATCTACCTCAAGAACAAGATATTCACGATGCCGCAGTTCCTGACGCGGCGCTACAACGAAACGGTGGCCATGATCATGGCTGTCTTCTGGCTGTTCCTGTATGTATTCGTGAACCTCACCTCAATTTTGTACCTCGGCACCCTGGCCATTAACGGACTGGCGGGTGGGGAATACCTGCATACCATTATGCTGGGTCTCGCCATCTTCTCCATCTTCATCACCCTGGGCGGTATGAAGGTGATCGGTTATACCGATGTGATCCAGGTGGCCGTACTCATCATCGGCGGATTGGCAACAACTTATATGGCGCTTACTCTGGTGAGTGAGAAGTTCGGTCTGGGCAAAGACGCCATCGCGGGCTTCGGCGCACTGATGAAAGACGCGCCCGATCACTTCAAAATGATCCTGGAGAAACCAGGTCCCGACGCGCCACAGGAATACATCAACAAATACCTGGTACTGCCCGGCATCGCCATGTACCTTGCCGGCCAGTGGATCGTGAACCTGAACTACTGGGGCTGTAACCAGTACATCACCCAGCGTGCGCTGGGCGCGGACCTCAAAACCGCGCGTACCGGTATCCTGTTCGCGGGTATGCTGAAACTGATGATGCCCATCATCGTGATGCTCCCCGGTATCGCCGCGTATGTACTGCATAAGAACGGACATCTTCCTGAGCTCACAGGCGGTAAGGACGGGGCTTATTCCGCGATCCTGGGCTACCTGCCCAACGGGCTGAAAGGCCTTTCCATCGCTGCGCTCACCGCGGCCATCGTGGCTTCGCTGGCGGGAAAGCTGAACAGTATCTCTACCATCTTCACACTTGATATTTACCAGAAATACATGGGCAAACAGTCCAGCGAGAAAAAACTCGTTTGGGTAGGACGCGTTACGGTGGCCATCTCCATGCTGGTGGCTGTATTATTTACCTGGGACGACCTTTTGGGCATCGGCGGAGAAGGCGGGTTCACCTTTATCCAGAAATACACCGGCTTTATTAGTCCGGGCGTATTCGCCATGTTCATCCTCGGCATGTTCTGGAAACGGACCACAGGCGCAGCCGCCATCGCGGGTGTGATCGCCGGGTTCCTGCTTTCCGTATTATTCAACAACTACGCGCCGGGCATCTTCGGCAACGAAACGCTGTTGTACACCGCGTTCCCCAACGGAAAAGGCGGATACGAAATTCCTTTCCTCATCTGTATGGGCTGGTCCTTCTTCTTTACCATGGTATTGATGATTGGTATGAGCCTCGCAGGTCCGAAAGTGAACCCGAAAGCATTCATCCTGGACAAAGGCATGTTCAAAGTGGAAACCTCCACCATCGTGCTTATTATTATGACCTTCCTGATTCTGGCTGCCCTTTACGCTAAATTCTGGTAAGGATAGGATAAGTATTGAATTTGATATATTAAAACAGGTTGTTATTT
The DNA here is from genome assembly GCF_023721715.1 of Parasegetibacter sp. NRK P23. Lineage (NCBI taxonomy): Bacteria > Pseudomonadati > Bacteroidota > Chitinophagia > Chitinophagales > Chitinophagaceae > Parasegetibacter > Parasegetibacter sp. NRK P23. Next base: position 1,100,828 of record NZ_JAMDLG010000001.1, on the reverse strand, counting down.
TCGGGCAGAAATAACAAAGAAATAATGATTGCTGAGTACCAACAATACGACCGCCTGCTTGTAGCGATAGATTGTATCATATTTGGTTTCGATGGAAACCGGCTCAAAGCCCTGCTCATCAAGCGGGGTTTTGAGCCGGAACTCGGCAAATGGTCGTTAATGGGAGGTTTCGTAAACAAGGCCGAAGGGGTGGACGATGCCGCCCGACGGATCCTCTACGAACTCACCGGTCTCGACCGTATTTACATGGAACAACTGCACTGCTTCGGCGATACCGACCGCGATCCCGGCAGCCGTGTACTCTCCATCGCCTACTATGCGCTCATCCGCCTGGAAGACTACTCCGAAGAACTGATGAGCACCCACAACGCCAAGTGGTTCGACCTCAAAAAGATTCCCCCCGTTATCTTCGACCACAAAAAAATGATCCGCATGGCCAAAGAACGCCTGCGCCAGAAGGTATTGAACCACCCTATCGGATTTGAATTACTCCCCCATAAGTTCACACTTCCTCAACTGCAATCCTTATACGAAGCGATCTACGAATCCCCGTTGGATAAAAGGAATTTCTCGAAAAAGATACTCTCCCTTCAGATACTGAACAAGTTGAATGAGAAAGAAAAGGAATCATCCCGCAAAGGAGCGTTCTACTATGTTTTCGATGAGCAGAAGTATATGGAGTTGGATAAGTCGGGGCTGAAGTTGATTTAGTTTTTTACTTCATTGCACTAACGCAGATACACAAACGTTTGCGTAGCGCTTTCATATTCACTTTATTCTCAATTCATGATTTGGTAAAGGCCATTTAACAATCTGTTAAAAGGACACAGCTACGTTTGCGGCACAACACTAAACAACCATTTCATGAAGAATTTCCTGCGTGGCTGCACCCTTGCGGCCGTGGCAAGTTTTGCCTGTACCGGTTCGTATGCCGGGGATCTTTCAGGTGAAAAACCTTTGTTCTCTTATTTCCAGCAACAAACTATTTCCGGGATCGTAAAAGACAGTACAGGTGCGCCTTTGCAAGGTGTTTCCGTAGCCGTAAAAGGGAGTCCGCTCACCACAGTAACCGGCGCAGGTGGCGCTTTCAGGATCGCCGCCGACGATAATGCCACCCTCGTTTTTTCAATGATCGGTTTCGCGCCGCGGGAAGAACAGGTGAATGGCAGGAACAACCTTACTATTACACTGCAACCAGATGCCGCAAAACTGAATGAAGTGGTGGTAACGGCCATCGGTATCAAACAACAGAAAAGAAAACTGGGTTACGCCACGCAGGAAGTAAACACAGATGTGTTAGCGGAATCTAAAACATTGAATATAGGTTCAGCGCTATCCGGCCAGGTGGCGGGTTTAACCGTAACCAACCCAACAGGATTGTTCCAGACCCCGGGCTTTTCGCTCCGTGGAAAAAGTCCGCTGATTGTTATTGACGGCGTTCCCGTTGAAACAGATTTTTATGATGTGTCAGGCGAAGACATCGCGAACATCAACGTGCTGAAAGGCACTACCGCCGCTGCGCTCTACGGCTCACGCGGAAAGAACGGCGCCATCCTCATCACCACGAAAAAAGCTTCAAAAAGCGGCTGGAACTTTAATGTGGGAACCAACAACATGGTTACCGCTGGGTTTACCGTTTTTCCTGAAACGCAAACCGAATATGGCAACGGTTCCAACGGTAAATACGAGTTCTGGGATGGCTCCGATGGCGGTATTTCCGATGGCGATATGATCTGGGGACCAAAATTCGGCACCGGTATCAAAGTAGCCCAGTGGAACAGTCCCATCCGCAACAAACAAACCGGTGAAGAGATTCCCTGGTGGGGCGATGTGCGCGGAACGGTGTACAACGATAAATCTAAATACGAGCGTGTGCCCATCGACTGGGTGCGGCACGATAACCTGAACGATTTCCTCCGCACCGGGTTGGTGACCGAAAATACTTTTTCAGCCGCTTACAAAGGGGAAAAAGGACAATTCTATTTTTCAGGCAAACAGGCCTACCAGCGCGGTCAGGTGCCGAATACTTCCCTGAATACCGGTGGACTTACTTTCAACGCCAGTTATGAACTCGCGAAGAATGTGACCATTGATGCCGGTCTTTCCTACAATAAAGTGTTCTCGCCTAACTATCCCCGTTATGGATACGGTCCTAAGAACCACATGTACACCATCCTCATCTGGATGGGAGATGATGTAAACGGGAAAGAACTGAAGGAACACATGTATGTTCCGGGAATGGAAGGTTACCGCCAGGCCAACTACAACTATGCCTGGTACAACAACCCTTACTTCGCATCTTACGAACTGGAGCAGAAGCAGAACAGGAACACCCTGAACGGCCAACTGAAACTCGCCTGGGAAGTAATGCCCGACCTTACTTTGCAGGTGCGTGGCAATGCGCGTGAACGTTCTTCTTTTGAAGACATGAAGAGTCCGAAGTCTTACATGAACTACGGCGATTCCAGGAATGGCGATTACAAAATGTGGAACCGCTCCCAGCTTAACCTGGACGGGGATTTCCTGGCCGCTTACAACAAAGAAATCAGCGACAATATCCAGTTTGGCATCAATGCGGGCGCATCTACTTTCTACCGGAATTACCAGGAAGAATATGCTTCCTCCGACGGGTTGATCGTGCCGTTTGTGTATAGTCTGAACAATACACAAGGTCCTGTTCAGGCCACGAACTACCTCGAAGAAAAAGCCATCAATAGTATTTACGCTTCGGCGAACCTCGATCTTTACCGTGCGGTGTACCTGAACTTTTCGGCGAGGAACGACTGGTCATCCACTCTTCCTTCCAAAAACAATTCTTATTTCTATCCCTCGGTTTCCCTCAGTACCATCGTATCAGAATACCTGAACCTTCCTTCTGCGGTGGATTACCTGAAACTCAGCGGGTCCTGGGCCGAAGTATCCAGCGACCTTTCTCCTTACAGCATTGCCTCTACTTATTACAAGGGCGTTACTTACGGAAGTACACCTTCAGTGTATTATCCTGCCTCTCTCATCAATCCCGATATCAAACCGGAGAAATCCACTTCGTATGAATTCGGTCTGGCTACTTCTTTCCTGAAGAACAGGTTCTCGGTGGAAGCAACCTATTACAATATTGTAGATGAGAACCAGATCATTGACCTTTCCGTTTCAGAAGCTTCCGGCTTCAATTCCCGGAAAGTAAATGGCAACCAATACACGACCAATGGTTTTGAAGTGGTGGCCGGTATTAAACCGATTCTTCAGAAGAATTTCTCCTGGAACATGGGCCTGAACTGGAGCCGTTCTGTCCGTAAACTCACAGAGATTTACAATAACCAGGCGAAGTACGGCAACTTTGTAGTGGGCGACCGCGCCGATGCTTACTACAGCACGGTTTGGCAGAAGAGTGCCACCGGAGAAGTGATCCTGGACGGCAATACAGGTCTGCCCATCAAAGACCCATTTGTGAAAAACGTGGGCAACCTGGATCCGAACTGGAGACTGGGTATGCAGAACAGCTTTAAGATTGGAAACTTCACCGTGAACCTGGACATCGACGGCGCATGGGGTGGCCTGCTCCGCTCCGTGACCATCGAAAAAATGTGGTGGGGCGGAAAACACCCGTCCTCCGTGGAATACCGCGATGCTGAATATGCTGCCGGTCAACCGGTATATGTTCCCCAGGGCGTAATCGTTACAGGTGGTACGCTGCAAAGAGATGTGAACGGAAACGTGATCTCCGATACCCGTACCTACAAACCCAATACCCGTGCGGTGAACTGGCAAACCTGGTCGCAGGTGTATCCCTACCAGGCAAGGGTAACCGAACAGGAAAGCGAGAAATTCGCGAACATCTTCGATCGCTCTTACTTCAAACTGAGAAGACTTTCCATTGGATACGACCTCACCAAACTCGTGAAACTGGGCAGTCTGAAAGGTGTGGATCTTTCGCTCTACGGTTATAACCTGCTTATGTGGAAGAAAGTGCCGTACCTGGATCCGGATTACGGTAACGACGACAACCTCCAGGACCCTTCCGCCCGCTATGTAGGCTTCTCCATCAATGTTAAACTCTAACTGAATTAACCTGTCATCATGTTGAAAAAAACACTCCATATAGGACTGATCGCCGGAATGAGTCTGCTCTTTTCCTGCAAGGATTTCTCTGAAATGAACACCGATCCCAACCGTGCAACCACCACCCACCCGCAGTTGCAACTCACCAAAATTGAGTGGGAAGCGTTCCGCGATTTCGGTGGAACAACACCGCTGTACGCCACGAAAATGCTGGTGCAAACCGATGGTGAAAACACCGCGCAGTATTACAAATGGGGACGGGGCGATTTCAGCGCCTACGGCAGGCTCCGCGATATCACCAAGATGAACGAAGAAGCGATCCGCATCGGCGTTCCATCTTATTCGGCACTGGCTAAGTTTTTCCGCGCGTACTATTTTTATAACCTCACACTTACTTTCGGAGACGTGCCCTATACCCAGGCACTGCAGGCTGAATCGGAAACAGAACCTTATTTCGCCCCGGTATACGACGACCAGAAAACGGTATTAAAAGGTGTGCTGAAAGAACTGGAAGAAGCGAATGATATACTCTCCAAAGAGAACACAATCATCAACGGAGACATCATCTACAGTGGAAGTGTGGCACAATGGAGAAAGCTGGTGAACAGCTTCCGGCTGAAAGTATTGCTTTCGCTTTCCAAAAGAACCGGCGAAGCCGACCTGAACATCGTTTCTTCCTTCAAAAACATCTACCAGACCCAGCCCCTGCTTTCCGGTACGATCGATAATGGCCAGCTTGTTTTCCGCGATCAGCAGGACAACCGCTATCCTGAATTCAACTCCAGTGGTTTCGGCTCCGGCATGTACATGGATTCCACTTTTATCAAATTGCTACAGGACAAGCAGGATCCGCGCCTGTTCATCTTCTGTACCCAAACCAAACTGGGCAAAGAAGCGGGCAAACCGGAAAGTGATTTTACTTCCTACGAAGGAGGCGATCCCGCCGCGCCTTACGCGCAGGTGAACCTGAAAGCCGCTGCCGGTAAAACATCTAAAGTGAAGGAACGGTACTACCAGGATCCAACAACAGAACCGCGTGTTTTGGTGAGTTATGCCGAACAACAACTCATCCTGGCTGAAGCGGCCGTGCGTGGCTGGATCGATGGGAATGCAGGCACTTTCTTTAACCAGGCGGTGAAAGGTTCTTTCAAATTTTATGAAACGTATGCCAAAGGCCTGAACGCTTATGTAAGTGAAGATGCCGCCGGTATGTATCTGGCGCACGCCGCCAACAATTTCTCTGCTGCCGCAAGCGATGAAGAAAGAATCAAGATGATTATCACGGAAAAGTACATTGAATCTTTCTTCCAGAACGGCTGGACCGCTTTCCGGGAACACCTCCGCACCGGGTATCCCGCTTTCCGCAGGCCTTCCGGCGTCACCATTCCATTCAGGTGGATCTATCCGCAGTCGGAATACAACTTCAACGCGAAGAACGTGGGAGCCGCCATCAAAACGCAGTTTGGAGAAGGCAACGACGAGATCAATAAAGCCACCTGGTGGGTGAAATAACCAAAGTTCAGTAACATTGCCGCACAAATTATAAGCTTCAGCAACATGCAGGATTCAAGGAGAGACTTCATCAAAAAAGCCACCATGCTGGCCGGCGCAACGGGTATGGCACAACTGCTGCCCGCTTCCATTCAACGGGCCATGGCCATCAGCGCCGATCCCGGTACCACGTTCATGGACGCCGAGCATGTGGTGTTCCTGATGCAGGAAAACCGCTCCTTCGATCATTGTTATGGCAGGCTGAAAGGGGTACGCGGCTTCAACGATCCGCGTGCCCTCCGTTTACCCAACGGTCTCCCGGTATGGTTCCAGCAGAATAAAAACGGTGACACCTATGCGCCGTTCCGGCTGGACATCAAAAACTCGAAAGCCACCTGGATGGGTTCATTGCCCCACTCCTGGACCGATATGACCGATGCCCGCAACAACGGGAAAATGGACAACTGGCTCGAAGCCAAAAAGCCCGGCAACAAAGCGTACAAAGAAATGCCCCTTACCATGGGCTTCTACGACCGGAACGATATTCCCTTCTATTATGCCCTGGCCGACGCGTTCACGGTTTGCGACCAGCATTTCTGCTCCTCTTTAACAGGAACCAGTACGAACAGGACTTTTTTCTGGTCCGCGGCTTTCCGGCCCGAACCCCACAACCCACAATCTCTGCCCCACGTGATGAACGGGCAGATCGACCACAAAGACATCACCTGGAAAACATTTCCCGAACGCATGGAAGAAGCCGGCGTTTCCTGGAAGGTGTACCAGAACGAACTCAGCATTCCCGTAGGATTGGGAGATGAAGAAGATGGCTGGCTCGCCAACTTTACCGACAACAGCCTTGAATTTTACAAGCAGTACAATGTAAGGTTACATCCCGCGCACCTCGATTTCCTGGCCAAACTCCTTAAAGAACTGCCCGGTGAAATAGAGGCGTTGACCAAAGATTTAAACGAAAATCCCGCGGATACTGAGAAAACTAAAAAGCTGGAAGAAAAGAAGAAGTTGATGAAGCAGGTAGAAGAAGCTTCAAAAGAATGGAACGCAGCACGCTGGGAAAAACTTTCTGAATTTGAAAAGAACCTCCACAAAAGGGCGTTCGTTACCAATACGGGTGATCCCGATTACCATGAAGTGGAATCCATTTTTTACGGAGAAGGTGCAGAAAAAAGAGAAGTGAAAGTGCCCAAAGGCGATATCTTCCACCAGTTTCGTAAAGATGTGAACACAGGGGAATTGCCCGCCGTATCCTGGTTGGTGGCGCCCTGTAATTTCTCCGATCACCCCGGGGCACCCTGGTATGGCGCCTGGTATGTTTCCGAAGCGCTGGACATTCTTACCAAAAACCCGGAAGTGTGGAAGAAAACCATTTTCATCCTCACCTACGATGAGAACGATGGCTATTTCGACCATGTTCCGCCTTTTGTGCCGCCACATTCCGATAAACCCTGGACGGGCGCTGTTTCCAAAGGAATGGATACCCGCTCCGAATGGGTAACCATGGATATGGAGGAGAAAAGAACTTCAAAAGCGGAGAGCCGCCGGGAAAGTCCCATCGGACTGGGCTTCCGCGTTCCACTGGTGATCGCGTCACCTTGGTCGCGCGGCGGTTGGGTGAACTCGGAAGTGTTCGACCATACTTCTTCCCTGCAATTCCTGGAAACCTGGCTCTCGGGCAAAGGGAAAAATGTAAAGGAAGCAAACATTACCGAATGGAGACGGACGGTTTGCGGGGACCTTACTTCGGTGTTTCGTCCCGCGGTAAAAGAAACCGGCACCAATCCCACTTTCCTCGAAAGAGATAAGGTGGTGGAAGACATACACCGCGCCAGTTTCAAGGAGCTTCCCGGCAATTACAGGAGACTCGATGCCACACAACTGGGTAATACGGCAAACCAGGTAAACGCCGTTCCTCAACAGGAACCCGGTACACGACCCGCCTGCACAATTTCGTCCGAATGGTACGCTGATGCCGCCGTGAAGAACGGGACATTGGAAATAAACATGGGTGCCGCGAATAAACTCTTTAGCAAACGCGCCATAGGCGCTGCTTTCCAGGTGTATGCGCCGGGTAAGTTTAAACGGGAAGATGGAGAAGCGTTGATGCACAACTGGAACTTTACCGTAAAACCCGGAGATGAAATAGGTTATTCCTGGCCGTTAGTTCAATTTGAAAAGGGGCGGTACCACCTTCAGTTACATGGTGCAAACGGGTTCTTTCGCGAATACAAGGGGGATGGCAGTGATGCGCTGCAGGTAAAGCTCACCTACACCAAAGGACTGGAGTATGCTACGCTTATAATTACGAACACAGGGAATACCAATACTCAATTGGAAGTGGCAGATCCTTCTTACGGTACCGGCGGGAAAAAAATGGCTGTTAAAGCCGGTGCTTCTGTGGAATACAAAATCCCGCTGCAAAAAACCAACTGCTGGTACGACGTGGTGATTCGTAAATCGGATGCCGCCAACTTTTTGTGGCGCTTCGCGGGCAAGATAGAAACGGGTAAAAGCACCACTACCGATCCTTTGATGGGGAAGGCGCTTTCGTAGCGTCGGGTTCCATCAGGTCGGGGCGGCGTTGGGTGGTGCGGCGGATGGCTTCTTCGTGGCGCCATTCATCCACTTTACGGTGGTTGCCTTCCAGCAATACTTCGGGTACTTTCCAGCCCCTGAATTCCGCGGGCCGCGTGTATACGGGCGGTGCGAGCAGGTTATCCTGGAACGAATCGGTGAGGGCGGAGGTTTCATCGCTCAGTACGCCGGGTATAATCCTGCCGATAGCATCTACCACCACGGCTGCGGCCAGTTCCCCGCCACTCAGTACATAGTCGCCGATGGATATCTCCATGGTCACAAAATGTTCGCGTACGCGTTCGTCGATCCCTTTGTAATGTCCGCAGATGATGAGCAGGTTCTCTTTTAAAGAAAGCTTGTTGGCGGTTTTCTGGTTGAAAGTGGCGCCGTCGGGCGTCATGTAAATGATCTCATCGTAAGGGGTTTGTGCCTGTAATGTTTCAATGGCGTTCACCAGTGGCTCTATCATCAGTACCATACCAGCGCCTCCGCCAAAGGGGTAATCGTCTACCTGGGCGCGTGGCAGCGGCGTATAATCTCTCAGGTTGATGAGGTTCACTTCCAGCAGTCCTTTGTCCCGCGCACGTTTCATGATAGAGTGGGAGAAGGGGCCTTCCAGCAGGTCGGGCACTACGGTGAGGATATCTATTTTCATCAGTATCTTATCATTTTGCTTTGGCCGGAGGAATGCCCATCCGGTGCCGGTTTACGGCCTTGACCCGGCGAAGATACGATCAATCTTCATCGTCCATAAAACCTTCGAGGTCGCGGCGTTGCTTTTTGGTGGGGCGGCCGATCTTGCTGAGGCGTTTCCCGGTGTGGAACGTATCGGCCTGGAACTGGATGCCATCAACTTCTTCCGGTGGGGTAAGGTCGGTATAATATTTAATGGCTTCGCTGTAGGCCTGTCGGGTATGGAGCAATCCTGTAACTTTGATCACCCATTTCCGGGTTTCGGCGCGCACTTCATATTCATCGCCCACATTCACTGTTTTGGCGGGTTTGGCGGAAGCGCCCATGAATTTCACTTTCCCTTTTTCACATGCTTCGGAAGCGATGGAGCGTGTTTTGAAAAGGCGGATGGACCAGAGGTATTTATCGAGCCGGAGTTTTTCTTTTGCTACTGCCATAATTGTAAAAGTTCCTTTGAAAGCGGTTACCGGCCCTTTTTCCTGAAGACTGTCCTGAGGAGAAAAAAACCGGCAAGGAAGCCGACGAGGAACAAAAGGGCTGTATTCATGATAAAGTTTTTTATGCTTAAATATGGGCCATTATTTCCTTCGGTTCATAGGAGCAAATTTAAAAAATACTGTTCAAGCGGGCCCGATTAATTGTTGTTCCGGGAACAACTTCAGTGTTTGCGGGGCAGATTTTCGGAAAATTGATATAGTTTGCGCACTTAGCGCAATTCAAATTCACCTGTTGTTGACCGATCAGAAATATTACGACGAAGCGGCTTTGCTCCTGCGGATGGCGGAAAACGATCAGGCTGCACTGGGGGCCATCATGGACCATTATACCCCGGTTGTCTATCCCTATCTCCTGTATTGGGTGAAAAACGCGGAACTGGTGCAGGAAATTTCCCAGGATGTTTTTATCAGTGTGTGGCGGAACAGGCACAGGTTGCTTGAAGTCAGTAACTTCTCCGGCTACATTTATACCATTGCCCGCAACAAAGCTATTTCGGCCATCAATGCTGATCTTTCCCGTATGCGGAATGAAGTAAAGGAGGAGGCGCCTGAAATAACGGCCACTTCAGCACCGCAGGTGGAGTTGAAAGAACTTTCCAACCTTATTGATGCCGCCGTGGCCACGCTTCCACCCAAAAGAAAAGAAGTATTCCGCCTGAGCAGGGAAGAGGAGCTTACGTATGAAGAGATCGCAGAAAGGCTGAGCATTTCCAGGAACACCGTGAAAGGGCATATGGTGGCCGCGTTGGTATACCTGCGGGATTACCTGAAAACACATGCGGATATAGTATGGATACTGCTGTTGTTCTGGTGAAGCCTCACCCCCGGCCCCTCTCCCGGGGGAGAGGGGAGCTGAATGGGTTGGCATGTGGGTGAGTTTAATGGATTGCTTTTAAAACACGAGATGTGGTGGAATTTCTTTTGGCTGTGATTTAGTTGAATGGATTGCCATAAAAACCTTGAGCAGCGTGCAGGCCTCTTACGTGAAAAAAAATTTTAAAAAAACTTTACTCCTGACCGACCCTATCTTTCAAAACCCCGGTCTATTAATACAAGAACATGGTAAATAAGTCGCTTTCATATTATATGACCCGCTACGCGGAAGGCAATCTTTCGGAGGAAGAAAGGGCGCATTTAACCGAAATGCTGCGTTCTCCCGCCCACCAGGAAGAACTGGCCGCGTTGCTGGAAAGCGACTGGGCATTCTGGGAAGCTTTGGGCCTTGATTTGCCCGAAAGGTACGCCGCGGTAAAGAAAGGTGTTTTCGCGCAGCTGCAGGCGGAAGAGGCCGTTGTACCCGCCGCGCCTGTGGTGAAAGCGATACCGTTGTACCGCCGTTGGTGGGTCGCCGCCAGTATTCTGCTGCTGTTGGCCGCGGGTGGCTACTTCATGACGACGTACACAACTGATGTTCCCGATATGGTGGAGGTGGGCCCGCCTATGATAGCTCCCGGCAAAGAGGGCGCGGTGCTTACGCTGGCAGATGGTTCTCAGGTGTTGCTGGATACCATAACGAGTGGAACCGTGGCTTTGCAGAACGGCGTAACCGCCAAAGTAGTGGATGGCGCACTGGTATATGAAGGCAAAGGCAATGCGGTGGTGTACAATACCATGTCTACGCCCAAAGGACGACAGTTTCAGCTTACCCTTCCCGATGGTACAAAAGTGTGGCTGAACGCCGCGAGTACGATCCGTTACCCGACCGCGTTCTCCGGTACTGAACGTAAAGTTGATATTACCGGCGAAGCCTATTTTGAAGTAACCAAAGGCACGATCCCGTTTGTGGTGAATGCCGATAACCGTGCTGAAATAACGGTGCTGGGCACGCACTTCAACGTGAACAGTTACAGCAATGAGGAGGGGCTGGCCACTACCTTGCTGGAAGGATCAGTGCGTGTAAGCAAAGGAAATACAAGCAGGCAGATAAGGCCCGGGGAGCAGGCGCTTGTAACGGAAAGTGTTCAGGTGGTGAGCGGTGTGAATACGGCCCGGGTAGTAGCCTGGAAAGACGGACTTTTCGATTTCGACGGAGCATCGCTGGAACAGGTGATGCGCCAGTTGGAACGCTGGTACGATATCGAGGTAGTGTACAAAGGCAAGGTGCCGAACATTACTTTCTGGGGTGGGATCACAAAAGACCTGGCCCTGGCCGATCTGTTGACAGGCCTGAAGCGTTCAGAGGTGAATTTTAAAATAGAGGGCAGGCAACTGATCGTACTCCCTTAACATCATTACACCGCATCCTATGTGGCCGTTCCGATGGAACAGGCGGCTTTTTAATAGTATTGGGCGACCCCAAAAAACAAACCGGAAGTGTTTGCTCCACTCCCGGTAATATTGGGTTGCTCCAATGACGTGATACCATTTTTAACAACCAAAACAGTGCACAATTTATGCAAAAAACTGCTGATTGTGGCAATCCCCTCGTGTCCGTGAACATGTTGTTGCGGAGCCGCAGGCCCCGGGATCGTCACCGCCTCGCTAAAATGTTGAGGATTATGAGACTAACTGTTCTTTTTCTGATTGTAGCTTTCATGCACACCTATGCTGCCGGAACGGCGCAGAACGTGACATTGACCGGCAGGAACCTTTCGCTGAAACAGGTATTTTCCGCCATCAGGAACCAGACGGGTTATGTCGTATTCGCGAACGAGAGAATTATTTCAGGCACAAAACCGGTGTCTGTATCCGCAACGGGCATGCCCCTGGAAGAATTGCTGGATATTGTGTTCCTTGACCAGCCATTGGATTATTCGATAAAAGGAAAAACCATTTTTCTTTCGCGGAAGCCGGTGGTAAACCCGTCGCTGCCGTTGGGGAACGAAATTTTCCTGGCCCCGCCCGTGAAGTTGCGCGTGGTGGATTCTACCGGTCGCCCGCTTTCCGGCGCATCGGTAACATCGCGGAACGGACAGGTATCGGGTGCCACGGATGCTGATGGTTTCTTCAATGCGACTGTGAAGGAAGGAGAGGTGCTTATCGTTTCTTATATCGGTTTCGAAACGCGGCGCATAACGGTTACGGCTGCTATGCTTACCCTGAACGATGTGGTGATCAGGCTGGTTCCCGCTGAAGAGCGGTTGGAAGATATACAGGTTTCCGTGAACACCGGTTACCAGCGGATTCGCCCGGAACAAAGCACCGGTGCGGTATCCAGGATCAGCACCAAAGAATATGAATCCCGGATCAGCACGAATTTCCTGGATGGCCTGGTGAACAGGTTGCCGGGACTGATGATCAACAACGATGTGAATTTTACGGCTAACGGCACCTCGCGCCCGCTGTTCAATATCCGCGGTATCTCTACCATGTCTGCCAACCAAAGTCCGCTTATCGTGATAGATGGTTATCCTACGGAGCTTACGTTGGATATGATCGATCCCAACGAAATAGAATCCGTCACCATTCTGAAAGATGCGGCCGCGGCTACCGTTTATGGGGTGCGCGCGTCAAATGGCGTGGTGGTGATCGCGAGGAAACAGGCGGCGCAGGGCAAAACGCGGTTCACGTTCAGGACCACATTGGGCATTACACCCAAAGAGGATTACAGCAGGTTCCGGTGGGACGATAACGCCGCTTCCATTGTCGCCAATTACCAAAGAACCCTTTCCTCTTCCAGCATCAACGCCAGTTCATGGGGCCAGTTGGCTACCTCCACCGGTGGTGCGGTGCAACGCAATATGGTGTACTACCTGCTGGCGCAATCCGCCGCCAATATGGTAACGCCCGACCAGGCGGCGAAGTCGTTCGCTGAGCTGGAAAATTATGATAACCTCGAAGATTACAGCAGGCTGTTCCTGCGTTCCGCCGTTACCCAAACCTATAATTTTAATGTGTCGGGCGGTTCGGCGAATGCCACTTATTATATCACCGGGAATTATACCGGAAACCGTTCTTCACAAATTAAAAACACCAACAACCGGTTCCTGCTTTCCGCACGCAGTAACCTGAAACTGTCCAGGAAACTTTTCCTTGAACTGACCACCGATTACCTGGAAAGAAGGGTGAACAGTGCGCCCGTGCCCGGCGTAACTTCCTTTTCACCTTATGAGCGTTTCCAGGACGTGAATGGCAACCCTGCTTCTATTGTGGGTTCCGGAATTTCTCCCTGGTACAACAATGTGCTGATTTCTCAAGGGTTGTACGATCAGTTGTATTACCCCTTGGTGGATGTGAACGAGGTGTCGGACAAAACCCGTACCGTAAACAACCGCTTCAATGCCAACTTCAACTATGCCATTGGCGGCGGCTTTAATCTTTCTTTCGGCGGTATTTATGAAACCTCTCGTTCCGATATGGATTACTTCGCCTCCGAACTTTCTTCGGTGGCCAGAAGGTACACCAACAGTTATGTGGTGGTGAACACGGATGGCACCATGAAGTACAATATCCCGAGAGGTGGTTATCTCCGCCAGATAGCGGGCAATACATCCAGTTATACGGCACGCGCGCAGTTGAATTATGACAAAAGGATTAAAGACCATTCCTTTAATGGCATCCTGGGTGGTGAAATAAGAAGCCTGGTGGATAAAAGCAACCGCGCCTCTTACTTCGGTTACAACAATGAAACATTGCTGCATCAGCCGGTAGATTACGCGGCCATTACCACGGGCTCCGTGCGGGGAACATTTAACCTTGGCTCTCCTTTCCAGAACGGGTTCACCACCCTGTTCGATCAGCAATATGTGGAAGACAGGTTCCTTTCCGGTTATTCCAACCTGGTGTATTCGTTCAGAAATACGTATTCCCTTACCGGCAGCGCCCGTATCGACCAGTCCAACCTGTTTGGTACGAATCCCAAATACAAATACAAACCGCTTTGGTCGCTGGGTGCCGCCTGGAACATCCACAATGAAGCTTTCCTGAAAGAAGTGAACTGGCTCACGCAACTGAAACTGCGGGTGGCTTACGGGTTCAACGGAAACGTAGCTAAAATGTCGCTCCCTCAGGTGATCGCCCAATCTACCCTGAACAATTATACGGTGCCCGCCAGTCCGGCGCTGCGCCTTGCTTCTTATGCCAACAGCAGTTTGCGCTGGGAGCAAACCAAGAGTTTCAATGTGGGGGCAGACTATGGCATTCATAAGAATATTTCAGGAAGCATTGATTATTACAGGAAGAACAGCACCGACCTGCTGGGCAACGCACTTATCGATCCCACGATAGGCGTGAGTCCTTCTCTTATCAACCGCGCGGTCATCCAGAACAATGGTATTGAATTCGCGCTGCGCGCGGATTGGATCAAAACCCAAAAACTGCACTGGAATATGGGGCTGGTACTGGCCCGCAATACCAGTAAAGTGATGGATGTTTACCAGCGCGGTGATTATAATCCGCAAACGCTTAATTCCATTGGATTCGTAAAAGATTATCCCGTGGGCGCCCTGTTCGCATACCGGTATGCCGGGATTGACTCCGCAGGCTATTCCCTCATCATGAATGGGAAAGGAACATTGTACCATACCAACAACAACAGCCTGGGTTCTCCCACCACCGCGCTCATGGCCAGCGATACATCCGACGTTTCGCGCTACATGGGTTCTTCCATCCCCACTATTAACGCAGGGTTGAGCAATACGGTGGATATCGGCCGGTTTTATGTATTCTGCATGATCAATTATTATGGCGGATTCAAAACCAGGATTCCGCGCCCCAACCCATCCGCACCCAGGCCATTGGAAGGCGCCGGAGACTATTGGAAAACGAAAGGCGATGAACTTACTACCGACGTAATGGGACTTGCAGCATACCGAAGCGCCAATTCAAACAACGCGTACAATTATGCCGATAAATATGTGGTGAACGCGGATTATATCACCTTAGCCGATCTTACCGTTTCTTACCGCATCGACCATGTAGGATTTATTAAGAAGGCGGGTTTCTCTCTCTTCGAACTGAAAGCCCAGGCCTCTAATCTTTGGACGGTAGGACTGAACAAATACAATTACAGTATGGCCACGGGCAGTTTCCAGAAAACATATTTAACGCCCACTTACACCTTTGCCATATTTACCAACTTCTAAATCGCAACATCGTGAAACGTTACCGATATATCTTTATTCCATTGCTCTTGTGCGGCTTTCTGCTGGCAGGATGCGATAAATACCTTGAGATTACGCCCAAAGGGAAAAGGCTGCTTTCCACCGTTGCCGATTACGACCAGTGGCTGAACGATGAGTCACTGGTACTCGGACTGGCACAGCCCACCAATCTTTTTAATTATTTCGCGGACAATGTGGATTATCCCAATGTTCCTACCCCTGCTGTGCTTTCCAGCGACCTGGTGTACACCTGGGATGAGCAGTTTTCAACGGATATCAATGTTGCTCCTTTGTTCTGGGGCGAACATTACGCGAAGATTAATGCTTTCAATACGGTGATTGTAGGCATAGATGATGCTATCGCGGGCACGAACAGCCAGAAAAGAAGCCTGAAGGCGGAAGCCTTGCTGGGGCGCGCGTTGGAGTACTTCTACCTCGTGAACGAATATGGCAAGCCTTACGATTCCACCACGGCAGCCACGGATTTGTCTGTGCCCTGGGTAACTTCCAATGATGTTTCCCAAACCGTTCCGCCCAGGAGCACGGTGGCTGCTGTGTACGATCAACTCATCAGCGACCTGAACGCGGCCATTCCCGACCTTCCGGCAGACAACAGCACCAACCGCTTCCGTGGTTCCAAATCCGCCGCGTACAGCGTGCTGGCGCGCATATACTTCTATGCAAGGAATTATTCCGCGGCAAGAACAAACGCGGAACTGGCCATTCAGCAATCCAAAGCAACCATGATCGATTTTAACGGTGCAGGCCCGGCGTCAGACAGGTTAAGCATTCATCCCGATGTGCTCTATGGAAGAATGGTGATCGCAAACGCCACGCCTACCTTGGAACTGATGCGCTCCTTCGCGGCCAATGACCTCCGGGTACGAAAACTGTACCGCAGTACCGATGGCTATGCTTTCACCACCCGCGGCGCTACCATTTATTATCCCGGACTGGTTACGCCCGTGTTCACCTATGCGAACACCGGCACTTCCCTCCAGGAAATGAAACTCATCATAGCCGAATGCGCCGTGCGCAGCAACGACCTCTCCACGGCGCTCCAGCAACTCGACGATATCCGCAAAAACAGGTTCGCCACCGCCACCTATGTCCGTTTTCAATCTACCGACCAGGAAGCCGTATTGCAGGAAGTATTGAAGGAGAGAAGCCATGAACTCCCGTTCAACGGATTGCGCTGGTTCGATATGCGTCGCCTTGATAAGGAGAACAGGATGGATACCGTGCACCGCTACAACGCGCTGGGTGGCATTGTGGCCACGCTGGCGCCGCACAGCAACCGCTATACTTTACAGATTCCGGTGCAGGTATTGAGTTTTAACCCGGGGATGCCACAAAATCCCTAATTAAACATGAACAAAATGCAGAACAAATATATTGCGCTGATTTGCGCCTTCCTCGTGCTGTTCACCGCCTGTAAAAAGGAGAACGAACGTGTTCCCCTTCCCGAAGGAAGTGTGTCTTTTCAACTGGCTGCCGGTAAGGATACCATTGAAATGCCGCTTTCCATTTTAAAGGATTCAGTCATCGTGATCGGCATGAAAGCCGCGTTGTCCGGCACCCCTTCTCCCAGTGAACATTGGGTGAGTTTTTCAGTAGATACCACGAAGCTGGCGGATTACAGGTCGCGTTTTGGGAACGCGCTGCTGTTGCCGTCTTCAGCGTACCTTTTCTATAAATCCACCACGCGCATTCCGGCAGGTGCCACGGCGTCCGATTCGGCGCAGCTGAACATCGGGCAGCAAACAAAACTGAATGAATACAGCACGTATGTATTGCCGTTAAAAATTCATTCGGTGGATGGCAATACGGAAGGAATAGCCACTGATCGTGTGGTGTACCTTGTATTTAAAACCGGCAAGCCTTTGTTCATCAACAAAACGGGCTGGACCATCGCGGGGAATTCTTCTCAGCAAGGCACTTTCGCACCGGCGAATTTGTTGGATGCCAATACCACCACCACTTACTGGGCAAGTAATATTACACAGCAGATGCCGCAGTTGGTGGCCATTAACTTTAACCGCGACATCACGTTCACAGCTGTGAACTATTCATTACCTACGGCGCTGAATTATCCCAATCTCGGTGGTTACCCTACTTCCATCAGAATTGAGACAAGTATGAACGGGACTACCTGGGAGGAAAAAGGCGTATTCACCGGCAACGTAGTGGGCAACCTGCAAACACTGAATACCGGGCAGGTAACGGCCCGATACCTGCGCTTCACCGCGCTGGCCTGTGTGAAGTACGCATCCGCATACGAAGCTGTTTTTATAAGTGATGTATCACTTGTGCCATAACCTGTGCAACCTTATTCAATAATTAATCAGAAGAAAATGATGAAAAGAAATTTGCTGGCGGCCTTATGCTGCCTTCCATTGACCCTGCTCGCGCAGAAAGGATTTAAGCTCACCGGAAAGATCGGAACGCTGGATGCGCCCGCAAAAGTATACCTTAATTATACCGATGCCGGAAAGGAGGTGAAGGATTCCGCTTTGTTGAGTAAAGGGAAATTCAGTTTTGCCGGAACCTTGGATGTGCCCGCTTATGCGATACTGATGCTGAAAAAAGATACCACACGCAGGGGAACGGAGTATTTGTATTTCTACCTTGAAAACTCTAACATCAGCATAAGTTCCGGCGACCAGTTGCGCAACGCTGTGGTGAAAGGCTCATCCACGAACGATGATTACACAAAGCTCACGGCCATGCAAAGGCCATACAAAAAAGTAGCCGATTCACTGGTGGCGGACTACAACGCCCGTACGCCTGAACAAAAGAAAGACAGCGCTTTCCTGCTCGCGGCCAGGAACATCATGCAGTACACGCAAAACGGTTACGACAGCGTGAGCCGCGCTTTTATAGCGCAGCAGCGGAACTCCTACATTGCACTGAATACTTTCGGTACCGTTGAACTGGCTTATAATTTCAATCCGGATACCGCTGCCGCCCGCTTCGCATTGTTCCCGGAAAAACTGAGGAATTCCACCACCGGTAGGAAAATGGCCGAAGTGATAGAAAAAGGCAGGAAAACCAACACGGGTATGATGGCGATGGATTTCACGCAGAATGATACCACCGGCAAACCCGTTAAGCTTTCTGATTTCCGCGGGCAGTATGTGCTGGTGGATTTCTGGGCGTCCTGGTGCAAACCCTGTCGTGCGGAGAACCCGATTATGCTGGCGGCATACAACAAATTCAGGGATAAAAACTTTACCATCCTCGGCGTTTCGCTCGACGATGAAGATGCCCGCAGGGCATGGCTGGGGGCGGTGAAGCAGGATAAACTTCCCTGGACGCAGGTGTCGGAACTGAAAGGTTTTAAAAGTAAAGCCGCGGTAATGTACGGCGTATCCGCCATCCCCACCAATTTCCTGGTGGACCCGAATGGAAAGATCATCGCGAAAAACCTGCGTGGGGAAGATTTGGAAAAGAAGTTGAGCGCGTTGTTTTCGATGAAGTAGCTGTTGTTTTAAACCAGTGCACTATAAAAAAATCCCGGTTAAAATAGCCGGGATTTTTTTATATTTTTCTATACTGAAGCATTCGCGCATTCACGTCTCCAACGTAGCGTCGTCGCGCCGTTGCGAGAAACCCTACACTTACCCTTCCGCAAAATACTGATGGAAATAAGGGATCGTCTCAATCCCCTTATAATAATTCGCCACATCAAATTTCTCATTGGGCGAATGCAGGTTATCGCTGTCTAACCCGAAGCCCATGAACACGATCTTGATACCGAGTTCCTGTTCGAACAGCGCGCAGATGGGGATGCTTCCGCCACCTCTCACGGGGATGGGTTGTTTCCCGAAGGTGGTTTCAATCGCTTTTGCCGCGGCCTGGTATCCTTTACTGTCGATGGGGGTCATGTAAGGTTCACCACCGTGGTGAAGTTCGGCTTTCAGTTGTATATAGGGCGGAGCGATTTTTTTGAGGTGGTTGATGAGCAGGTCCGTGATTTTGTGGGAATCCTGGTTGGGCACGAGCCTGCAACTGATTTTCGCGAAGGCTTTAGAAGGCAGTACCGTTTTGGCGCCTTCTCCCGTGTAGCCGCCCCAGATGCCGTTCAGTTCCAGGGTTGGACGGATACCCGTTCTTTCATTGGTAGTATATCCTTTTTCACCCCAAACTTCTGCAATGCCGAGATCGGCTTTGAATTCGTGCTCATCGTAAGGTGCTTCAGCCATCAGTTTGCGCTCTTCCGGTGTGGCTTCCACCACATCATCATAGAAACCAGGGATCACGATATGGTTGTGCTCATCGTGCAGCGAAGCGATCATCTTCGCGAGGATGGTGATGGGATTGGCTACGGCGCCGCCATACACCCCGCTGTGCAGGTCGCGGTTGGGACCGGTTACTTCCACTTCAATATAGCTGAGCCCCCGCACGCCAATGTCCATGGAAGGCGCATCCAGGCTGATCATCGCGGTATCGCTGATGAGGATCACATCGGCTTTCAGCAGTGCTTTATTGTTCTTCACGAAATCGGCCAGGTTGGGACTGCCCACTTCTTCTTCTCCCTCAATCAGGAATTTAATGTTGGTGGTGAGTTGTCCGGCGGCTTTCATTACTTCAAGCGCTTTTACGTGCATGAAAAACTGGCCCTTATCGTCGCAGGCGCCGCGGGCATATATCTTTCCATCTTTTATAACGGGTTCAAAAGGGCCGCTGTGCCAGAGTTCCAGCGGATCGGGCGGTTGTACGTCGTAATGACCGTAAACGAGTACGGTGGGCAGTGCCGGATCGGTGATGATTTCTCCGTATACGATGGGGTGACCCGGCGTTTCAAACAATTCGGCTTTGGCGCAACCCGCTTTCAGTAAATGTGCTTTTACGGCTTCCGCGCAGGCGATCATATCCTGTTTGTGTTCGCCACGCGCACTCACGGAGGGTATACGCAGCAATTGCAGCAACTCGTCCAGGAAACGTTCTTTGTGTTGTTCCTGGTAATCTTTCCATGCTTCCATTGATGATGTTTTTCGGTTGGGGGCGAAGGTAGAGAATTTCCCTAAAGACTATGCTTCTCGTTCGACAACACATTCTCCGGCTTCCATTCCACGGCCTTTACGAAATCGTGTTGCCGCACCCCGCAATCCTGTTTGATGCAGATGGGGCATTGGGCGGGAAGACAGCCATCGGAGTGGACGAAAAGTTCCAGCGATTCGCCATATTCTTTCCGCACGATGCCGGATAACGCTTCTATTTCCCGGTGCGATTCGTGCACATTAAAATACCAGGGGACCGTAAGGTGGCAATCGAGGTGAAGGATACTGCCGTATTTGATCACGCGCAGGTTGTGGAGGTCCACCCAGTTCCTGCTCCGGTTCTTTTCGAGTTTACCGATCATTTCGTTGAGCAGTTCCATATCGGCTTCGTCCATGATCCCGGCGATAGAACTGCGCAGTATTTTCCAGGAGGTGAACAGGATGATGAAACCGAAAATGGCGGCTACGGCGCTGTCGATCCACTGTATATTGGTGAAATAAAGCAATAGGAGTCCTGCTACGATGCCCGCGGTGGTGAGTGTATCAGTCTGAAGGTGCCTGCCGCTGGCCACCAGTGCCGGGGAATGAAGCTTTTTGCCCTGCCGGATGCAGATGCCGCCCATGAAATAATTGACGATGGCGGTAGCGGATACAAGGTAAATGCCGGTATCCAGTTGGTGTAGCGCTTTGGGATGAATCAGTTGTTTACAGGCTTCGTAAATGATGAGTATGCCGGCGATCCCGATGAGTGTGCCTTCAATGGCCGCGGAAATGAACTCGGCTTTCCCGTGCCCGTACGGGTGATTGGCATCACGGGGTTTCGCGGAAAGATGAAGGCTGTACAGGCCAATGAAACCCGCTACCAGGTTCACGATGCTTTCCAGCGCATCGGTTAGAATGGAGACGGAATGGGTGAGTATATAAGCAATCAGCTTCAGCACAAAAAGTACTGAAGCTGTTACCACTACCCATTGCTGGATTCTTACCTGGTTCATTTAAACCAGTGCTTCATATCGTTGCTGAATATAGTCCCAGTTTACGGTCTTCCACCAGTTGTCGATGTAGTCCGGGCGTTTGTTCTGGTATTTGAGGTAATAAGCGTGTTCCCACACGTCCAGGCCCAGCAGGGGCGTTCCGCGGAAGAGGGAAACATCCATCAGCGGATTGTCCTGGTTGGGGGTGGAGCCCAGTTTCAGTTTTTTATCGGCATCAATCACGAGCCATGCCCAGCCGCTTCCGAAGCGTGTTTTGGCTTCATCCGCGAATTTCGTTTTGAAATCGGAAAAAGTGCCGAAAGTGGATTCTATGGCGCTGAGCAGTTTTCCCGAAGGCGTTCCTTTTCCATTAGGGGTCATGCTTTGCCAGAACAGTTCGTGGTTGTAATGACCGCCCGCGTTGTTGCGCATTTTTACCGATGTTTTGGAAATGCGGGTCAGCACATCTTCCAAAGGTTTTGTGGTATCAATCTGCAGCACCTGCGCCTCTTCGTTCAATGCTTTCGCATAGGACGCGGCGTGGCGGGAATAATGTATTTCCATGGTCATCGCGTCGATCATGGGTTCGAGCGCTTTGTACGCGTAGGGCAGCGGTTGCTGGGTAAAACCGGTATGCAGCACGTTGCTTTCGGGCATTGATTTTCTGAAAACGCTGCAGGACTCCAGCAGGCTTCCGGCGATGGTAATCCCTAATCCTGTTGCCAGACTGGCTTTAGAGGTGTCGCTTAAAAATTTTCTGCGGCTGGTACGTTCATTCATGGTTGCTTTTTTAAATTTTGTGCAAAATCCATTCCTCACTGGCCGGCGGGTTCTGGTGCTTTTTTCTTCCTCAACTTAGTGATGAACCTTGTATAGAATTCCTTATTGAACAGTTGTGAGTCGTGCATAGCCTTGTACACGAGGAACAGGCCAACGGGCGTAAGCACATACGTGGCGAGCCACATACCGATCCAGGCCGTGGTAACGCCCTCTTTCGCGAACTTGGTCCCAAAGTTATTGAGAAGGAAGAAGATAACGAAGAATATTACCGCGAACACCAATGGTGTGCCGAGTCCGCCTTTCCGGATGATGGAACCCAATGGCGCGCCGATCAGGAACATCACCAGACAGGCTACAGACATCGTGAGTTTGGCGTGCCATTCAGCAAGCAGGCTGCGCAACTCTTTCATGCGGCCCTCAAAATCGAAAGTGGTGGCTTCCAGGTTCGATTTGATGCTCGCCGCCTGGGAGAGCGCCCTCTCGGTGATCTGTATGCGTTTATCAGGGGCGATCAGAGAATCAAGGTTTTTGGGAACGGCTTTCAGTTCCTTCGCCGTAAGCGGTTTCCAGGCGGAATCCAACAGGCGCGAAAAGTTATTGTATTGGTACACTTCATATTTGGCGCGTTTCCTGAATACATCGTTCGTTTTTTTGAGCGAATCGATTCGCGTGGACAACTGTTGCAGGTTCAGCATCGGGCCGCGGTCGCGGTAAGTGGTGTCGGCTGTTTCGAGCAGTTGGAAGGAGCTGAGGTCGAATTGTTTGGTGAAGGTCTGGAAGTTCATCCGGATGTACTGCGTGTTGGTACTCATGCGGGGACCCTTTTCTTCATAACGTGCGCCGTTGATGAGGAGGAATTCGAGGAAGCGCTTGTCGGGTGTAACACTCATTTTCCCGCTTTCCGCCACGATGATGTCATCTTGCAGACCATAGTTTTTCTGGTAGATCACCACGTCGCGCAGCGTGGAGCCGTCTTCTTCCTTATGCCCGATCTTGATCACATAACCTTCCAGTTTATCGTAGAATATACCAGGTTTGAGGTCGAAGGTGGGTTTGGAGTTCACGATATCGTACTTCATGGTTTCCATCTTCAGCTTGGCCACCGGGATGAAGTGGTTGTTGAAGAGGAAGGCCAGGCCGCAGATCACGAGCGAAGCGAGGAAGAGCGGGCGCATAAAGCGCAGCAACGGGATGCCGGCCGACTTAATGGCTACCAGTTCGAAGGTTTCTCCCAGGTTCCCGAAGGTCATGATGGAGGAAAGCAGCACCGCGAGCGGCAATGCGAGCGGCACCAGCGTGGATGTAACGAACAGGATGAACTTGGCGAGGGTAATGAGATCAAGTCCCTTCCCAACGATATCATCAATCCAAAGCCAGAAGAATTGCAGCACCAGAACGAAGAGCGTGATGAAAAAAGTAGCGATGAAGGGCCCGATGAAGGCTTTCAGAATAAGTTTGTCCAGTTTTTTTATCACAGCCTTTTGGAAGGATTGATGAAACAATAGATGGAACGCGAAAATAACATATTCTCTCCATCAGGCGGGCTGAAGCAGTGCTCTTAACAATATCTTGGCAGCGGTTAGGCGCCGAGGCGGTGGAAGAGTTCTTTCACCTGGTAATCCCAAAGCTGGCTCTGGTCCTTGATTTCTTTTTTCTCCGCGAAATCCTTCACCATCAGGATGGTCTGGTTGGTCACCTCCGATTTCTCGATGGCGAATTCAAAGTATTCTTCGGTGGGGGCATGCTGCCAGTGGAAACGGATGAATTTTTCTTCTTCCTTCTCCAGCACATTCGCCTTATCTACGGAACCGTTCCATGAAAAACTGAAAACGCCGTCGCGCTCATCCACTTTATCGGCGAACCATTCCTGGAGTCCGGCGGGTGTGGAAAGGAACTCATACAGTATAGAGGGGGAACACCTAACGGGGAATTCCAGGGTATATAATTGCTTTTTACTCATCTACAGCTCAATTATGTCGTTTAGTCGAAAGTTGTCTGCAATAATAGAAAATTAATGGTTGCAGCAAAATAAAATATATACGGATTTCTGTTGGAAGATAAGTGGATTCACCCTGAACAATTTTGAAATATTCCGTCTGGTAAGGGTTTTTCTTTACAATAAATAAATTTGGAATGCGTTTTCTAAAATGTTAAATTGCTGATAACGTGTTTTGAGCGGTGGGAAAGTGAAGTTTATTGGCTGATTATCAAATTTTTGAGCATCCAAATTTTTATATAGCGAATCAAATTTTACCCCAGAAACCCTTAAAAACGCGTCATCCTATGAGTATGCGTCAACTCAAGATCTCGAAATCCATTACCAACCGGGAGTCTCAAAGTCTGGAAAAGTACCTCCAGGAAATTGGTAAAGTGGAACTGATCACGCCTGAAGAGGAAGTGAAACTCGCCATCCGCATCAAGCAAGGCGATCAGCGCGCACTCGATAAACTCACCAAAGCGAATCTCCGCTTCGTGGTATCGGTGGCCAAACAATATCAAAACCAGGGACTTACCCTTCCCGATCTCATCAACGAAGGCAATCTCGGCCTGATCAAAGCAGCCCAACGCTTCGATGAAACCCGCGGTTTCAAATTCATTTCCTACGCCGTTTGGTGGATCCGCCAGTCTATCCTCCAGGCCCTCGCCGAACAGGCAAGAATCGTAAGGCTTCCCCTCAACAAAGTAGGACTCACTAACCGCATCCAGAAAGCGTTTTCCCAGCTGGAACAGGAGTTTGAACGCGAACCTTCCCCAGAGGAACTGGCCGAAATGCTGGAACTTGAAACGGAAGAAGTAGCCGCCACACTCGGTGTTTCCGCCCGCCATGTAAGCGTGGATACACCCCTGGCCGATGGCGAAGACAATACGCTCCTCGATGTACTCACCAATCCCGATGCCGAAGGAACGGATTCCCATGTGGAACACCATGAATCCCTTCGCCTCGAAATAGACCGCTCCCTCCAAACACTTACCGAACGCCAGAAAGAAGTGATCTGCTATTTCTTCGGTATTGGCGTTGACCATCCCATGAGCTTGGAAGATATCGGCGAAAAGTTCAACCTCACCCGTGAAAGGGTGCGCCAGATCAAAGACAAGGCCATCACAAAGCTGCGTACAACGAACAGGTGCAAAATGCTGCGGGATTACCTGGGCAATTGATCGGTAAAGCGTGTATATTTGCGGACTTTTGTTTCAGGGTGAATTTTGTTTTCACGCAAAGACGCAAAGGAGCCAAGACGCAAGGAACTGTTGCTGTTCTTTCCTTACTCCTTTTCGAAGAAACATAAGAGGGGTAGTAGCTGGCGCATGCCAGCCGCTCTTTGCGTCCTTGCTCCTTTGCGTCTTTGCGTGGCCTATTTCCCCTGGAACAGCATTAAAGTCCACAAACAACAACCATGTTCGAATCTCTCAGTGAACGGCTCGAAGGCGCGTTCAAACAGCTCAAAGGCGAAGGCCGCATCAGCGAACTCAACGTTGCCACCACCGTAAAGGAGATCCGCCGCGCCCTGGTGGATGCCGACGTGAACTATAAGATTGCCAAGGAATTCACCGACAGGGTGAAAGATAAGGCATTGGGGGAGAAGGTGTTGAATGCCATCAGCCCCGGTCAGTTGATGGTGAAGATCGTGAAAGACGAACTCACCGAACTGATGGGCGGTACCGAATCTTCCTTCCAGGCCAACGGTTCTCCCGCCGTGATATTGGTGGCGGGTCTCCAGGGTTCCGGTAAAACCACCTTCAGCGGTAAACTGGCCAACTTCCTCAAAACGAAAAAAGGCAAATCGCCCCTGCTGGTGGCGGCAGACATTTACCGTCCCGCGGCGATCGACCAGTTGAAAGTTCTGGGCGGCCAGATCGGGGTGGATGTGTACAGTGAACCTGAGAACAAAGATGCCGTGGCTATCGCGAAAGCCGCGATCCAGCAGGCTAAATCCCAGAATAAAAATGTGGTGATCATCGATACCGCCGGCCGCCTGGCCGTGGATGAAGCGATGATGACTGAAGTAGCCAACATCAAAGCCGCCGTTCAGCCTACCGAAATATTGTTCGTGGTAGACTCGATGACCGGTCAGGATGCCGTGAATACCGCGAAAGCCTTTAACGACCGCCTCGACTTCTCCGGCGTGGTGCTCACCAAACTGGACGGTGATACCCGCGGTGGTGCCGCACTCTCCATCAAGTACACGGTGCAGAAGCCCATCAAATTCATGAGCAGCGGGGAAAAAATGGACACGCTCGATGTGTTCTACCCCGAAAGGATGGCGCAGAGAATCCTGGGTATGGGCGATATTACCACGCTCGTGGAACGCGCCCAGGCCCAGTTCGATGAAGAACAGGCCAAAAAGCTCGAGAAAAAGATCCGCAAGAACCAGTTCGATTTCGAAGACTTCAAACAACAACTCGACCAGATCAAAAAAATGGGGAACCTGAAAGACCTCATGGCCATGATCCCCGGCGTTGGCAAAGCGATGAAAGACATTGACATCAGCGACGACGCCTTCAAAGGCATCGAAGCCATGATCAACTCCATGACCCCCTTCGAAAGAAATAATCCCGATACCATCGACGGCAACCGCAGAAAACGCATCGCCAAAGGCTCCGGAAAAGACATTTCAGAGGTGAACGCCTTCATGAAACAATTCGAACAAATGAGGGATATGATGAAAATGATGAATAAAATGCCCATGGGAGGGCGCCTGGGATTAGGGAAAAGATAATTTTTTTGGTTTGTTTTGAAAATTAGCACACGAGCCTTACTTTTGCCCTTCTAGCATTTTTGCTAGGTTTAACCCAATTTCATAACGCATTTAAATTTTTATTTACGATGCCGGTAAAAATGAGACTTCAACGTCACGGGTCTAAGAAAAGACCTTTCTACTTCATTGTGGTAGCGGATGCGAGAGCGCCAAGAGATGGCAAATTCATCCAGAAGATCGGTACTTACAATCCATTGACTGTACCTGCAACTGTTCAATTAGATCGCCAGAAAGCACTGGAGTGGCTGCACAAAGGTGCCCAGCCTACCGATACAGTTCGCCGAATTCTTTCCTACAAAGGAGTGTTGTACCTGAAACACCTTTTACGCGGAGTGAAACTGGGCCTGTTTGATGATGCAACTGCTATGGAGAAATTCCAGAAATGGCATTCCGAGCACGAAGCAACCATCAACAAGCGCCAGCAGGAAAACAGGAAAGCGCGCCAGGCTCAACGCCGCCCGCCTTTCGTGAGACGCACACCAGCTCCCGCTCCGGAGAAAAGGGATGACGCTGCTGAAGCATAAGCACTGTTTCCAAAAAAATTCAGAGGTTGTTCTTTTTAAGGACAGCCTCTTTTTATTTTAAGGGGTTCATGCAATTGTTTCGTTCCACGCGATTGCTTCGTGCCTCGCAACGCAAAGATGCAAGGGACGCAAAGAGTTGTTGAGGTGCTGTAGTAAGAGATAGGATTTCTCGCAACGACGCTACGACGCAACGGGAGGCTTATTTTGTACCGTATTGCTTTCTCAAAATAAATCCTTTGCCAGCTTATCAAGGCTTTGCGTCCGTGAAGAACGAAGCTGTGCTCCTTTGCGTCGCGCACTGCGAGGAACGAAGCAGTAAGCGATTGCGTGAAAACTACCAGGAACCAACGTTGCGCCGTAGCGTCGTCGCGTGAAAAAAACAAAACTTCATGAAATACTTCTCCATCGGCAAAATAGCCGCCGCCTTCGGAACCGACGGCGAAATGATCCTCCAGCACAGCCTCGGCAAAAAAAACGCCCTCAAAGACGTACGCGCCATCTTCCTCGAAGACCGCAAAAACGCCTTCCTCCCTTATTTCGTGGAATCCATCCGCCCCAAATCGCTCACCGATCTGTACATCAAACTGGAAGATATCTCTTCCCGCGAAGCGGCCCGTAAATTCCTCCAGAAAGAAGTATGGCTGGAAGAAGCCGATTTCAAAGGACAGGCCGCCGCCAAATCACCGTTATCGCTGCTGGGTTACACCCTTGTACAGCAAAACGAAGTATTGGGAGAAATAGAAGAGATCATTGAACAGCCGCACCAGGTATTGTGCCGCATCACCTACAAAGGGAACGATGCACTGATTCCCCTGCACGAAGAAACACTGGTTTCCGTTAACCACGAACAGAAGCAGGTGGAAGTGGACCTGCCGGATGGATTGCTGGATCTTTATGCAGGTGTGTAAACGCCCGTTTCATCTGCCTGCCATGCCGGCTATTGTGCGCGGTAATGAAACGGAACACATCACCCAGTTTCAGTTTAATGAACGGCGCAATGGAGATGGGAATCCGCCAGTAACCGATATCGGTGGTGAAAGAACGATCGAATAGATAGAGCAGGCGCCGGAGTTGTAAGAAAAATTCATCGCGCACTTCTGTTGCCGGGAGCTCAGCGGGCGGAATATGTCCTTTGAAAGCCTTCATTTTTTTCTGCGGTTTCCCCGCAGGTGCGGGCTGCATCATTGCTGTAAAATAATTGCCAAGCCATCCGGAAGTAAATTCATGTTGAGGGATTACATCTTTGCGCAGGCTACCTTTTTCAAGCTTTTTTTCCATCAGTGGAAGGTAGAACTTGCCATAACTATTCAGGTGGTCCATCACCTGTGCAATGCTCCAGCCTCCGCCGGGCATGGGTTGCAGCAATTGCGCCGCGCTCAGTGGCGCATACAGTTTTTCTGCTTCTTCCAGCAGTTCGAGCGTGTCCGTTTTCAGCTCGTCGATCAGTGTTTGTGTAAGGACCTTTTTCATTGTTGACTGTTTTTCGGCTTACCCTTCTCCGGAAACATATATTATACAGGAGTTTCAGGGCTATACTTTGATTACGGAACAAAGCTAGTGGTAAGCTGAAACCGGAATCTTGGCGCGCACCAAGATTTTATAAACGAACCGAATGTAACAGTTTGCTGAAGGTGGTAGCGTCTATCCCGAGATATGAGGCCAGGTATTTGTGTGGAATAAATTGGAGGATATGCGGACTGCGGTTCAACAATGCCCTGAACTTCTCTTCCGCGCTGTACACCTGCAATTCGATCTGCCTTTCCAAAACACCGGCAAATGTATGGCAGATAGAGGTGTAGAGCAGTTCCCGGACGCTGATGTGTTCCGTGGCCACTTTTTCCAGTTGCAGGTAATGCGTGTACAGCATATTGCTTTTGGTAATGGCCTCCAAATAGTAACGGGAAGGTTTGCGCAGCAGGAAGGAGTCGGCCACACCGGAGAATGATCCTTTGTAAGTGAATACCAGCGTGGCTTCCCGGTCGCCATGAAAGCAGAATGCCCGTTGCAGCCCGTCCAGTACGAAATAAAGATGGTTTTCTACCTGACCCGCGGCCGTAATGATGTCCTTTCTTTTAAAGGAAACCGGCTGCCATATTGCGGCGAATGATTGCCAGGCTTCTTCAGGCAATGGTTTCACGGCGAAGATGGTATGTCGGAGCTGGTCCAGCGCTTCCATTGTACAATGTTATTATCCTTCAAATTTGCGTATTCCCACCCGTTCCGTAAATTTTTCTTTTAATAACCTACTTGTTTAGTAGGGAATGCGTATATTCGCATTCCATAACCACTAAAATTTGTTCATTATGAGTTTACGTTTAGGGGATGTTGCTCCCAACTTCAAGGCCCAGACTTCCCAGGGCGAGATTGATTTTTATGAGTTCCTCGGTGATTCCTGGGGAATCCTGTTCTCGCATCCTGCCGATTATACGCCCGTTTGTACCACTGAACTGGGCAGAACCGCCGCGCTGAAAGATGAATTCGCAAAGCGCAACGTAAAAGTGCTCGCACTGAGTGTTGACCCTGTGGATAAGCACCTCGGCTGGATCGGCGACATCAACGAAACGCAGAACGTTTCAGTTGAGTTCCCCATCATTGCGGATGACGATAAAAAAGTATCTGAACTATATGGCTTTATTCACCCCAATGCTTCGGCTACCGCCACTGTTCGTTCACTGGTAGTGATTGGTCCGGATAAACTGGTGAAACTGATCATCACTTACCCCGCCTCTACCGGCCGTAACTTCGTGGAAGTGCTGCGTGTAGTGGATTCACTGCAACTTACCGCACACCATAGCGTGGCTACGCCCGCCAACTGGCAACAAGGTGAAGATGTAATTGTGGTGCCTTCCATTTCTACGGAAGATGCTATTAAGAAATTCCCTAAGGGCGTGAAAGAGATCAAGCCTTATCTGCGCTATACGCCGCAGCCTGATGTGAAATAAGTAAACACACACTGGTTATATAGAAACGGCCCGCCTTTTTTAAGGTGGGCTTTTTTCACGCAATCAATTAATGCAGGAGTGGTTTTTTCTCGCAACGACGCAAGGGAGCAAGGACGCAAGGCCTTGTTTGTGTTTGGAGTGGTTCATGAAGGGCGTTTTTTTTGTTTCTCGCAAAGGCGCGGAGGCGCAACGTTTGAGGACTATATAATTATTTTGTGAAGTAGTGGGCAGAGACATATATACGCAGACCTCTACATTACAACAGCCCGTTGTGTTGTTGTGCTGCCGCGGGAAATGAATTGCCTCCATTGAACCCGCTCTCCAAATAACTACAGTGCGCCATTCCTCGGCCTCTCCTTACGTCCTTGCTCCCTTGCGTCGTTGCGCGAAACGAAGCAATTGCGAGAAAATGCCCTTCAACCAGTTGCACTTGAACAGTTCCTTGCGTCTTCGCGAGAAATGAAGCAGTGTGTCCTTGCTAGAAACGAAGCAATTGCATGAAAAACTACTCCGTGAAACCTAACACCCCTCAAACACCACTGCCGCACCCTGCCCCACGCCCACACACATCGTTGCCAGCCCATACCGCGCCCCCTTCCGTTTCATCTCGTGCAATAGTGTAGTGGATATCCTGGCCCCGCTGCAACCCAATGGATGCCCCAAAGCAATGGAGCCGCCGTTCACATTTATAATATCCGTATTCAGGTCCAGTTCATGGATGCAGGCCAGCGCCTGTGCGGCGAATGCCTCATTCAGCTCTATCAGTGAGAGGTCGTTGCGGGAGATGCCTGCGCGCAGCAGGGCTTTTTCCGTGGCGGGAACGGGACCGATGCCCATAATAGATGGATCCACCCCGGCGATGGCCATGCTCACCACCGAAGCGATGGGGGTGAGGTTGAATTTTTTTACGGCTTCTTCGCTGGCGAGCAGCAATGCGGAGGCGCCGTCGTTGATGCCCGCGGAGTTGCCGGCGGTAACGGAACCATCTTTCGCGAAAGCGGGTTTAAGGCCGGAAAGTTTCTCAATCGAGGTGGGGCGCGGGTGTTCGTCCTTCTCCATGATGGTGGGTTCCCTGTTTTCGGTGATTTCCACAGGGATGAGTTCATCGTTCCATTTGCCCGCTTCGTGCGCGGCAGCATATTTGTGCTGACTTCCGGCCGCGAAAACATCTTGTGCCTCCCGGGAGATATTCCATTGGCGGGCAACATTTTCGGCGGTTTCACCCATGCTGTAGGGGGGGTACAAGTCGGCGAGTTTTTTATTGGTGAAGCGCCAGCCGATGGTGCTGTCGTAAATTTCTGTTTTCCGGTTCCAGGCGCCTTCTGACTTTGGCATCACGAAAGGTGCACGGGTCATGCTTTCCACGCCGGCGGCAATGTAAAACATGCCTTCGTTGCAGGAAATGGCGCGGGCGGCATCCATAATGGCCTGTAAACCAGAGGCGCAGAGGCGGTTCACGGTATTGCCGCCGGTGGTAACGGGCAATCCGGCGAGCAGCGCGGCCATACGGGCCACATCGCGGTTGTCTTCCCCGGCCTGGTTGGTGGCCCCGGCAATCACATCTTCTATAAGGGCAGGATCTATACCTGGATTGCGTTTCAGTAAACTTCTGATCATCAGCGCCAGCATATCATCAGGACGAATGGTACTCAGTTTGCCACCATATCTTCCTATGGGGGTTCTAACGGCATCTATTACGTAGGCTCTTTGCATCGTTCAATAATTAAAGCGTAAATCTATGGTTTTGAAAAGGAAGGACCCGCTGAAAATGGACCAGTTCCCTGTTTAAGCGGTTCAACCCGTTAACATGCGCTTTTAAAACTTATCCCACAAAACCTTCCAATTATAGTATTTTTGCACGATGAATGAAAAAAGGAATATCCGGCACCTCAGCAAAGAGGAGATCGGGGCCTGGCTCGCCCAGGAAGGTGAACCCCGCTTCCGTGCCGGACAAGTGTATGAATGGCTGTGGCTGAAACAGGCCCGTAGTTTTGATGATATGTCGAATGTGAGCAAGGCGCTCCGTGCCAAACTCTCAGAAGCGTTCTCCCTTCCGGCCCTCACCGTGGATGCTACCCAGTTTTCTGAAGACGGCACCATCAAAAGCAGGTTCAAAACTTATGATGGACACCTCGTGGAAGGCGTGCTGATCCCTACTGAAAACAGGCAGACCGCCTGCGTTTCCTCCCAAATCGGGTGCAGTCTTACCTGTAAGTTCTGCGCCACCGGCTATATGCCCCGGAAAAGGAACCTGAACTACGACGAGATTTACGATGAAGTGGTGCTCATCAACCGCCAGGCGGAAGAAGCCAACGGTAAAAAACTGAGCAATATCGTTTTTATGGGCATGGGCGAACCCCTCCTGAACTATAAGAACGTGTTGAAGTCGATAGAAATGATCTCTTCTCCCGAAGGACTCGGTATGAGCGCACGACGCATCACCGTTTCCACCGCCGGGGTGGCCAAAATGATCAAACAACTAGGCGACGATGAGGTTCGTTTCAAGTTGGCGCTCTCTCTGCACGCCGCCAACGATAAAAAAAGGAACGAGATCATGCCCATCAACGAAACGAATAACATCGAAGCGCTGGTGGAGGCCCTGAACTATTTCTACCAGAAAACCGGCAACGAGATCACTTTTGAATACATTCTGTTCAAAGATTTCAACGATAGCCTGAAGGATGCGGAAGAACTCACCAAAATTTACAGGCGAGTGCCCGCCGACCTGGTGAACATCATCGAATACAATCCCATCGATATGGCCAGGTTCCGCAAACCCGATGAGGAGGTGACCGAACAGTTCATGAACTACCTGGAAAAAAACAGGGTGAACGTGCGGCTCAGAAGAAGCAGGGGAAAAGATATTGACGCGGCCTGCGGCCAACTGGCGAATAAATAGGATCAATAAGTATAAATTTTGATGTTGGATTTTGAATGAAAGGAATCCGTTCACCATTCAACATGTAGTATTCAAATCCCCCAAGGGTATATGGACTTTAATAAATTCACCTCGAAGAAGGGAAGTGTGATCAAGGAAGAGATCAGGCGCGAAAAGAAAGCGGACCGCAAGGAGCGGGAAACCGCCATCAATAAAAAGCGGCAGGAACAGAAACTGATCAAACGCGCGCAGAAGGCGGATGATCCGCGTGCCCGTAAAAAAGGCGCGGAAACTCCCGTGCAAAAAGAGGTGCCCGGTAAGGGGAAAAAACTGGTGAAAGCCGGTGAAAAAACCGCCGCTTCATCCAGGTTTAAAAAAGAAGAAAAATCGGTCGCACGCGAAAGCACAGCGCCTTATAAAAAAGCACCCGGTAAAGAAAAAACACCGGTGCGGTCCGTGGAAAAAACGGAAGCTCCGGTAAGAACTTCCAGGGAAGATAAATTGGAAACAGGGTCCGGAGGAAAAATGCCCCTGAACAAATACATCGCGCACGGGGGCATCTGCTCACGCCGTGATGCGGCCATCCTGGTGAAAGAAGGAAAAGTAACGGTGAATGGCACGCCCGCCACCGAACCCGGCATGAAAATCAACGATGGCGATGTGGTAAAAGTGAACGGCAAAAAGGTTACGCCCAGCCGCAACTTTGTATATATTCTTCTAAACAAACCCAAAGATTACCTTACCACACTGGATGATCCTCAAGGTAGAAAAACAGTGATTGACCTGGTGAAAAGCGCCACCGATGAACGTGTTTACCCCATCGGCAGGCTCGACAGGAACACTTCCGGCGTATTGCTGCTCACCAACGACGGAGACCTGGCCCAAACACTGGCCCATCCTAAATTCGAAGTGAAAAAAATCTACCATGTAGGTTTGGATAAACCGCTCACAAAAGCTGATTTCGATAAAATCATGGAGGGCCTTCAACTGGAAGACGGTCTGGCGCTGGTAGACTCCCTCGCTTATGCCGATTCAAAGGATAAAACCCAGATCGGTATTGAGATACACAGTGGGAAGAACCGCATCGTACGCCGTATTTTCGAGCACCTAAAATACGATGTGCGCACCCTCGACCGCGTTATGTATGCCGGTTTAACCAAGAAGAACGTACAACGCGGCAAATGGCGGCTGCTTACCGAAAAGGAAGTACGCATCCTGAAATTCTTCAATGCCGCTAAAATGAAAAAGGACCCCACCCGCAACGAAGCGCCCGTCAAAGGCAAAAAGCACCACGGAAAATGAACCTTCAGCAGTTGATCATCCGCGAGAACGACCAGTTCATCGCCCTCAATAAACCCGCAGGCATGCTCTCCATCCCCGACAGGATGCAAACGGCCGTTTCCCTCAAAGACCTGCTCCTCAAAAAATACGGGCAGATATTCACCGTGCACCGCCTCGACCGCGATACCAGCGGCGTGATTGTTTTCGCGAAAAATGAAGCCAGCCACAAACACCTTTCGGCTCAATTCGAAGAAAGAAACACGGTAAAAATCTACAACGGTCTCGTGCATGGCAATCCCATTCATGATGAACAGCTGATAGACTCACCCATCGCCGAACACCCCGCCGCCAACGGCACCATGGTGGTGTATAAAAAAGGAAAGCCTTCCCAGACCCTGTACAAAACACTGGAGCGTTTCGGGGCTTTTTCCTGGATGTCGTTCCGTATTTTCACGGGGCGTACCCACCAGATCCGGGTGCACATGAAGCACGCCGGTCACCCCATAGTTTGTGATGAATTGTATGGAAACGGCCAGCCTTTCCTGCTTTCTTCCATCAAAAAGAAATTCAAACTCTCCCAGAACGAACTGGAAGAACGGCCCATCGTTGCACGACTCGCATTGCACGCTTCGCGACTAGAATTCACCGATATGAACGGAGATGTTGTAGTGCTGGAGGCTGAACCGCCGAAGGATTTGCGGGCGGCTTTGCAGCAGTTGCGGAAGTGGGGGAAGTGAGTTTTCACGCGATTAATTTGTACCTCGCAAACGCAAGGGAGCAAGGACGCAAGGCCTTGTATGTGTTTGGAAATTTCTGTTGAGGCGATGTGTTTTATTTCTCGCAACGGCGTTACGACGCAACGAGCTGTTCATTTGCGGAATGGATGCGTTGTAGTGCGAAAATTTCTTAGCTGGATTTTAGTTATTGAGTACTTTTTTAAGCTCAAAAAAATGTTGCTACTCTTAAGGAGCCTATAAATTAAACCTTTGGCGTTGCGCTTTTGTGTTGCACGAACCAATTGCGAGAAAAAATCTCTCCTACTGAAACCTGCCCCAATCTAATTAAGGCCTTGCGTCCTTGCTCCCTTGCGTCTTTGCGTGACCGGAAAAAGAAACAATCGCGTGACCTGAAGAACGAAGCAGCCGCGTGCCCCTAAAAAATCGTACGTTTGAAAAAAAACACGTGAGATTCCTTCTGCCATTTTTCTTCGTTCTCCTTGCTTGCAGCAATCCCTACCGTTCCACCAACAAAGCATACAAAAAACAAGCGAAGCAATTCGCGAAAACACTACGTGCGCAGCCACCGAACTGGCAAAGTGATTCCATCCTGCAACCGCAATACTGGGCGGGAACCGTGAACTTCAACCTGCGTAAGCCCAACTACATTGTCATACACCATACCGCTCAAAACAGTTGCGCGCAAACACTGCGCACTTTCCAGCTCACAAGAACCCAGGTGAGCGCACATTATGTGGTTTGTAAAGATGGTACGGTGCACCACATGCTGAACGATTACCTCCGGGCATGGCACGCCGGCTCCGGAAGCTGGGGCGGCAATACCGATGTGAACTCCGGCTCCATTGGTATAGAACTGGACAACAACGGGTTTGAACCCTTCCCCGATACACAGTTGAATAGCCTGATGGCCTTACTGAAACGACTCAAATCATCCTACAATATTCCCGATCAGAACTTCATCGCCCATGCCGATCTCGCACCCCGGCGCAAGAACGATCCCAACATTCATTTCCCCTGGAAACTGTTCGCGGAAAACGGTTTAGGCAGGTGGTATACGGATACCACCGGTGTAGTGGTGCCCGAAACATTTTCCCACTGGCAGGCACTCCGGCTCATAGGGTACAGCATTGCCGATTCCACCGCTGCCATGCTCGCGTTCAAAAGACATTATATGCAGGATTCCTCCGCTGTTACGGATGAAGCCACCCGCAAGATTTTGTATGTGATGAGCAGGTAACCGTTTATATTTACGGCATGAACGCCCCCCAAAAGATACTGGTACTGCTGGCGCATCCCGTGCTGGAAAGATCGCGCATCCACAGTCGGCTCATCAATCATGTGCAACACCTGGAAGGCCTTACCGTCCATGATCTCTATGAGAAATATCCCGATTTTAATGTAGATGTGAAGGCCGAACAGAAACTGCTGCTGGACCACGATATCATTATTTGGCAACATCCGTTCTACTGGTACAGTGCGCCGCCATTGCTGAAGCAATGGCTGGACCTGGTGCTTACACATGGCTGGGCTTATGGAAAAGGGGGTGATATGCTGAAAGGGAAAGCGGTGATGAATGCTATTTCCTGCGGCGGTTCCGAAAACGCTTACCGCGAAGAAGGCAGGAACAGGTTCACGGTACGCGAACTGCTTGCTCCTTTCGATCAAACCGCCTACCTGTGCGGTATGAAGTACCTTCCACCTTTTGTTATCCACGATACCTACAAATTACAGCAGGCGGATATGGATATGTACGCCATACAATATGAACAGGTACTTACGGCCCTGCTGTGGAACCGTGCGCAGGAAGCGGAATATGCCGCGCTGAAAACGTTGAATGAACTTTGTCCCATCCCTAAAAACCTACAGCAATAACATGGACCAGCAATCATTTTTGTTCCAGGCGCTTATTTTTTTGGCTGCCGCAGTGTGCATGGTGCCGTTGGCCAAAAAACTGGGACTGGGTTCCGTACTGGGCTACCTGCTGGCCGGTGTGCTGATCGGCCCGTTTGTACTGGGGTTTACGGGAATGCCGGGACAGGACATTATGCACTTCGCCGAGTTCGGGGTGGTGATGATGCTCTTCCTGATCGGACTGGAACTGGATCCGGCCGTATTGTGGCAGATGCGGCGCAGCATCGCGGGCATGGGCGGCTTACAGGTGGTGCTGAGCGCGGCCTGCATCGGTGGACTGGCAATACTTTCCGGGATGCAATGGCAGGGCGCACTGGCGCTGGGCATGACGCTTTCTCTTTCTTCCACGGCCATCGTATTACAAACCCTGCAGGAAAAAGGCCTCATGCGAACCGGGGCCGGAAAAAGCGGGTTCTCGGTGTTGTTGTTCCAGGACATCGCGGTGATCCCCATGCTGGCGTTTTTCCCCTTGCTGGCTACCTTGCCCAAATCTTCCGGCGGACACGATGAACATACCATCACCCACGGGCTTTCCGCCTGGATGCACAGCGTCGTGGTGTTGTTATCGGTGGCCGCCATCATCGTATCGGGAAAATACCTGATCCGGCCCATGTTCAAAATCGTGGCCCGGGCCCGGGTACGGGAATTGTTCACCGCTTCCGCGTTGCTTATTGTGGTAGGCATAGCAGTATTGATGACCCAGGTAGGATTGAGTCCGGCACTCGGTACTTTCCTCGCCGGCGTGGTGCTGGCCAACAGTGAATACAGGCACGAACTGGAGAGTGATATCGAACCTTTTAAAGGATTGCTGCTCGGCCTGTTCTTTATGGCCGTGGGCGCTTCCATTAACTTCAATATTATCCTGGAGCAACCACTGCTGATCGCCGGACTGGTAGTTGGCGCAATGCTGGTGAAAGCATTGGTATTAGGCACCATTGGTAAGCTGTTCAGGCTGGGGACCGATCAGAACCTGGTGTTCGCGATCGGGTTGAGCCAGGTGGGTGAATTCGCATTTGTACTGCTCTCTTTCTCTGTACAGGAAGGTGTGCTGTCAAGAGAAATTACGGACATACTTACCGTGGTGGTGGCGCTAAGCATGGCCATCACACCGTTGCTATGGTTGCTGAATGAAAGGCTCTTGCTGCCGCGCGTGGGAACCCGTGCCGAAGAAGAACGTTCCGAAGAAGCTTTCGAAGAGAAGAATGCCGTGATCATCGCCGGTTTCGGGCATTTCGGAAACACGATCGGCCGTTTTCTCCGGGCCAACGGCGTGCACGCCACCTACCTGGATGTGGATTCCGACCGCGTGGACCTGCTCCGCAGAATGGGCTTCAAAGTGTATTACGGCGATGCTTCCCGCCAGGATTTACTCAAGGCCGCCGGTGCTGAAGAAGCAAAGCTGTTGATTATTGCCATTGATTCCGCAGAGAAAAGGCTGGAAATGATTGAGACCGTAAAAAAACATTTTCCCCACCTCCGCATGCTGGTGCGCTCCCGCAACCGCGACGATGCTTATGACCTCATGAATGCAGGTATGCTGCACGTGTACCGGGAAACCATCGACACCGCTTTGCGTGTGGGCAGCGACGCGCTTTCCATGCTGGGCTACCGAAAATATACCGCCCACCGGGCCGCGCAGATGTTCTTCCGTTACGATGAACGCGCTATGAAGGAACTGGCCGCCATTAAAGACCCGGATGAATACCTCGATACCATCAGGAGTAATATTGAAGAACTGGAACAACTGATCCGCAAAGACTTTATGGATGCGAAGCTGGATGCAGATACCGGCTGGACGCGGGAAGAAGAATAGCCCTTTCTTCCAGCGGCTCCCTTTTCCCCTTGGTCCATTTCACCAGCCGGATCATGCCATCGCTCAGTTCGATGCCGGTAATATCGCCATCATTATAACAACAGCAGCCCGTATTAAAATATACCGGGAGTATTTTCGTGTAGTCTATGCCGGTAGTTCCTTCTTCCTTTGTGCGTTTTCTTATTTCCGCCAGTACCTTTTCTTCTTCGGCATGATCTCCTTTTGAACGGGCTTCACTCAGCAGGTGGTATAACCTCTCGAGCCTGGTGAGGGAGTCAAATACGGGTTGGTGCGTGTGGCCGGTTATCAGCAGTACATTCTTTTGTTGCGCGGCCCATTCATACATCAGTTGGTTGTGGGCGGTTTTCATGGCCGTATCGTAGGCGGGTGTGTTGGGATTGATCTTCAGCCAGCTTTGCAACGGCGCCCATATTTTGGAAACGAACCAGGCGCTGAATGGGTTTCCGTCGCTGGCGCCATCGCCCTGGTGGCCGTGTGCCATAAAGATGGAAGTGCTCCATTCCGGGTGCGCCGGTTCCAGCAATACCGCTTCATATACCGGCACTTTTTCGCCGTACCATTTTTTGATTTCCCAGGGCGCGAGCGGATCGTTCTTCCAATATATATCGTGGTTGCCCACTACTTTCACAAAAGCCTGGCGCTGAAGGAATTTTTTCTCCGCCTCAATGCTTTTGGGATTTTGTTTTTTTACTGCGGAAACAAGGGGATTCTCCCAGAATTCTTCGCTGTCGCCGAGACTGATCAGGCCATAATTTTCCGTATTGTAGTGGCCCAGTGCGGTAAGGTAATTCTGCTCCGCTTTCCGAAAATCATCTGCGCCGTTCCCCGCCCCTTTGTGCTGATCGGAAAAGATGATCCATTTGTGCTGAAAAGGATCATAGGGAATGCGGATACCCTTTTGGGGTTGTGCTTTCCCAAGATCATTCAGGAGTTCGGAAAGTGCGGAGCATATCCGTGCCTTATCGGGCCGGGAAGCGAATTTATGAGAGAGGTAGAGGATGAGTTTTTTCAGCATAAACGTTTTTTAACTTGGCTGCGCTCCCGTGTTTTTCTTTTCTTTCTGCTGTGTTTTTCCGGCGTTCGCTGGGTGTTAATACCGTTGATGCGGTTGTAAAGGGTGAAACCCGCACTGGATAATGGGTTCGCGCGATTTCCGCTTTCGCGGAACAGGGTACCCGGTGCCACCGACGTTGTTTTCCCCGGGCGTTCACCGTTGAATTACCCGCAGTTCATCCGTTATTTTACGGTATAGTATACACGCTTTTCTGAATGTAAGGCTTATCACCCACCCTTACACCCTGATATAAATTTTTCGCTTATCCAGTACATAAACAATGAGCCAGTAAAATACGATCAGCACCAACGCGTACAGCAGCGAGCCGTTTCTCGGATCATCAGAAATTGGCGCGCAGACGTTTTCGTAGAACCAGTTAAACGGGCTCTGGTATTTTGGTGTTCCGTCTTCCTTCATCCCGTTGGGGATACGGATCAGCCCGAGTGCCCGGGGTAAAAACCCACTCAGCACGAAAATGAACAGGGGGTTCTTTCCGAATACATCGAAGAAGCGCGTGATGCCACCTTTAGCGCCGCGGAACTCAATCAGGTAGATCATGGCGGAGAGCGTGAGCATGGCCAGTCCCGAGGTATACAATACGTAAGAACTGGTCCAGATTTTTTTGTTGATGGGGAACATGGTATCCCAGATCCAGCCCGTTACCAGCAACAGGAATCCTGAAAGCAGGAGGGTGGAAAGCATACTGAATTCCTTCCCTTTGTTCAGAATTGTATATCCGGTAAGGTAACCGAACACCACCTGGGTAATGGCGGGCAGGGTGCTGGCCAGTCCTTCCGGGTCGAAAGACACGCCTTCTCCTTTATACAGATGCGAGGAGGGAAGCAGTGCACGGTCGAGGTGGGTACCGAAGAATCCTTCTAACGAATAAGGATCACCGGGCGTACCGAACTGCACGCACAGGTACCAATACACCAGTAAGATGATGCCGCTGGCCACGAATGCTTTTTTGGGACCGAGATAAAACACAAGTACAGAAGCGAAAAAGTAGCACAGGGCGATACGTTGCAGCACGCCGAATATGCGCAGGTTCTCCAGTGGTTTCAGCGTTAGCGCCCCTTGCTGCCACGCCACGAATGGCGACCAGTTGAGGAGCAGTCCGATCCCGAAGATGAGCAGGGTCCTTTTGATGACTTTTCTCCAGAAAACGGCTGGTCCGGCTTCCTGCAGTTTGGGCATTACAAACGCCATGGCGTTGCCCACGGCGAAAAGGAAAAACGGGAAAACCAGGTCGGTGGGCGTGCACCCGTGCCAGGAGGCGTGCTGCAGGGGCGGGTAAATATGCGACCAGCTACCGGGGTTGTTCACCAGGATCATGAGGGCCACCGTGGCGCCCCGGAACACGTCGAGGGAGTAGTATCTTTTCAAGTGGTTGGTTTTGCAGGAGGAAGTTAGGGAGATTTTGGATTTTGGATGTTGAATTTTAGATTGTTGGATGTTGAATTTTAGATTGAGCCGGTGGCAGAT
This sequence comes from Parasegetibacter sp. NRK P23, assembly GCF_023721715.1. Classification (NCBI taxonomy): domain Bacteria; kingdom Pseudomonadati; phylum Bacteroidota; class Chitinophagia; order Chitinophagales; family Chitinophagaceae; genus Parasegetibacter; species Parasegetibacter sp. NRK P23. The sequence continues at coordinate 1,059,295 of NZ_JAMDLG010000001.1, read as the reverse complement.
TACGGTTTTCCCTGATTTTTAAGCGGGGAAAATCCTAATTTGAGCGCCTATCTATTGAATATGCAGGAACCAGTTTCATCCCCTTATTATATACATCCGAGCGCCATTGTGGATGAAGGCGCGCAAATCGGGGCCGGTACCCGTATCTGGCACTTCTCCCATGTTATGCCCGGCGCTTCTATCGGAGAACGTTGTATTCTGGGCCAGAATGTGTACATCGACGCGAGCGTACAGATCGGGAGCGGCGTGAAAATTCAGAACAATGTTTCGGTTTACAAAGGTGTTTCCGTGGCCGACGATGTGTTCCTCGGCCCTTCGGTCGTGTTCACCAATGTAATGAACCCCCGTGCGTTTATTGAGCGGAAGCAGGAGATGCGCCCCACGGTGATCGAAAAAGGGGCCAGCGTTGGCGCCAACGCCACCATTATCTGTGGCATCACCATCGGGGAATACGCGATGATCGGCGCCGGCGCCGTGGTAACGAGGGATGTTCCGCCCTTCGCCCTTATGACCGGCGTGCCCGCGAAAAGGGCCGGAACCGTTGACAAAGAAGGAAACATCACAGGGTAATATCCCTATATTTGCAGCTAGCACGATGAACTTATCCAGGAACTGGTACGCCGTTTACACCAAGCCCCGATGGGAAAAGAAGGTGAATCAACTTTTCCGTCAGAACGGATTTGAAACCTATTGTCCCCTTTCCAAATACCGCCGCAAATGGAGCGATCGCGTCAAGATCGTGGAAGAACCACTTTTTAAAAGTTATGTCTTTGTCCGCCTTGCGGAAAACGAGCATGCCCGGGTGCGCACCATTGATGGGGTGGTGAACTTCGTGTACTGGTGCGGCAAGCCCGCCATTGTTAAAGATGAAGAAATTGTGATCATCCGTAAGTTCCTGAACGAGCACCAGGGCGCCGAGATTGTGCAGGTGCAGTTGAAGGAAGGGGTGAAAGCAGTGGTGCAGCAGGGCATCTTCATGAACGAGGAAGGACTGGTGGTGAAGGTGCGCCACAAAACCGTGGAACTCCGGCTGGAAAGGCTGGGCGTGGCGCTGATCGCCACTTTGGACCGGAATAACGTGCTACCGATGGCGAAATAGCGCGCTTGATATCCCTCAAAACATTTCATTCCGGTGATTTCCAAATACTTCTAATACAATCAATCCGTTATATTTGCGCAAAGTAGCGGGCCTTAACATCTCATTAACGGATATTATTTTTTATCAATATATATAATTGATTAATATTTCTTTGATAGAGAAAAATGGGTCCGGTATTTGCTTACTGGGTCGCAAACTTAGCATGTGACTGAGGTGGCGAAGCTGTGTTTTGAATGTTTTGCATTGAATTGTTGCGCTATCTATTTTTAAGCGTTTGAAATAATTGCACATTATATATGAATATCAGAATTATTGTTGCGGCTTTCGGCACAATGTTGTTGTTGGTCTCATGTGGAGTAAGTAAAAAGGCGCATCAGGAGCGCCTTTATCTGCAAGGGATAGATTCTACTCTTGCAAAAGACGTTGCATTTCCTGAACCGCTTATCCAAAAAGGAGATTTGCTTACGATCATGGTGTATAGTGATAACAAGGATGCTTCTGATATTTATAATCAGCAACAGACCGGGGGCAGCGCAAATGCTAATATGAATGCGGGAAATACTTCTAATTTGCCGGCTACCGGCAGGGGGTATCAGGTGGACAGGAATGGCATGATCTATTTTCACGGCTTAGGCGATATCAAGGTAGAGGGGAAGACTAAACAAGAGGTTGCTGAAATGTTGAAACATTCCCTGGATACCTTATTAAGGAATCCATATGCTGTTGTAAGATTTACCAATAAAAAAATTACAGTGGTGGGCGAGGTTGCCAGTCCTGGGATGATCAATTTGCCCGACCAGCAGGTGTCTATTCTTGATGCGATAGGTTTGTCAGGAGATCTTACCGTTTTTGGGAGAAGGGATAATATTCTTGTTGTAAGAGAAGAAAACGGCGTTCGTACAACTGGCCGGATTGATCTGCGCAGTCCGGATATTTACAAGTCGCCTTATTTTTTCTTAAAGCAGAACGACCTTGTATATGTAGAGCCCAATAGAAGAAAGTCTGCCGGAAATGACCAGATATTTGTCAGGAATGTAAGTATTGCGGCAAGTCTGCTATCCGTTGTAACTGTTGCGATCACATTGCTAACACGCTAATAATTTTATTTAGTTCATGAGTAGTAATATCATAGATAAGAGTCTTGTTAATACCAGACAAACAACTCCTATGGAGTTTTTCCTTCGATACAGAAGGTACCTGCCCTGGATATTGGTTTCCTTGCTGCTGGCTTTTCTAGCATCTTTTCTCTACCTCAGGTATACCCCCAAAAGGTATTCTGCGAAAGGGATGATGATTATAAGGAATGATAATTCAAAAGGGGGAGGTGAAGACAAGTTTGAGAGTCTTATAACCGGATTCGATGGCGGGGTGAACCTTAATAATGAGATTTTGGTGTTAAAATCCGTTTCTCTTGTTAAAGATGTGGTGAAGCGCCTTGGTCTTGAGGTGAATTATTCAGCCGTGGGGGATATTAAATCCACTTTGCTTTACAGGGAGAAACCGATTGCGATTGAAATGCTTAGCCCACTGGAAACCACGGGATTTCAGTTTCAGGTAACTGTTTTGACTGCGAAGGAATTTCAACTTAATAAAGGAAAAACCACCTATTTGTTCGGGCAACCGTTCAAAAATGAAAAAGGAATTTTCCGAATTAATTTTGATTCGTCATGGCTTGCTTCCAGTCAAAACACACGGGAATTCATTATTTCAGGCGCTCCTTTAAATGATGCGGCGGAAAGATATATCTCTTCCCTTTCTGTAGTCAGGTCCAATGAGCGTGCGGACATAGTTGAAGTGTCATTTGTGTCAACTGACAATCTGCTTTCTTCGGATTTTGTCAATATGGTGATGAAAGTATACGCGGAAAGATCAATTGAGGATAAAAACCGGATTGCGTCGAACACCATAAGTTTTATTGAAGACCGCCTTGATTCGATACAAACGGAACTTTCAGGCGTAGAAGGCGATTTACAGGTTTTTCAGGAAAACAGCCAGGCGGTGGGGCTTGATGTTCAAACCAGCCAATACTATTCAAATATTACGGAAATTGATAGTCGTATTAACGAACTGCTGGTAAAGAAAAAAATACTTGCCTGGTTAAAAGACTATGTAGCGAATAAGAAAAATCAGACCGATCCGGTTCCGGTGAATCTTGGCCTGGAAGAGCCTACTATTCTTAGTCTGATTGCCGCGTATAATCAACTTCAGTTGGAAAGGACGGCATTGCTGAATACGGTTCCTGAAAAAAATCCCGTTATAAAAGATGTTGATTCGAGGTTGGAGAAATTGAGAGGGGACATTCTGGAAGGGTTAAAAAGTATCAACAACAGCTATGATATAAGTCTTAATCTGCTACAGCAGAATATGAGCAAACTTCAGGGGAATGCCAGGAGTGTACCCGGCAAAGCAAGAAAGTTATTGAATATTGAAAGGCAACAGAAGATAAAAGAAGAACTTTATTTGCTGCTGCTCTCCAAAAGAGAAGAGGTGGCTATTGGCGCAGCCGGCGTTTTACCAACTTCTGATGTACTCGAAGAGGCTACAGCAAGGCCAAGGGTAGTGGAACCCATTGCTTTGTCTGTTTATTTGCGTTTCCTTCTCGTAGGACTTGTGTTGCCGCTATTGATTATCGCAATAAGGGAAATGCTGAATGATAAGGTAACCACTAGGAACGATGTTAGTAGTAATACATCAACACCCGTGATAGGTGAAGTAGGAAGATCTTCAGAGCAACAGACCTTGATCGTTACGCGGAACAACAGGAGTTATATTTCAGAACAGTTCCGTTCCATCCGGACAAATATGTCGTATGTGCTGGGACAGGTGGATCATTCCGTTATCCTCATCACCTCGTCCATGAGTGGGGAAGGAAAATCATTTATCAGTACCAATGTGGGAGCAGCGTTTGCATTGAGCGGGAAAAAAACTTTGGTATTGGAGTTCGATATCCGGAAACCTAAGGTGGCCGTAAACCTTGGCATCCAAACAAAAAGAGGGTTGAGTTCATACCTTATTACAGAAGAAAATCTGGCATCGTTAATTGTGCCGGTAAAAGAAGTGGATGGGTTGTTTATTCTTCCCTGTGGCATAATTCCTCCGAATCCCGCTGAAATGTTGCTGATGCCTAAAATGCAGGAGTTGTTCAAGTGGGTGAAAAATGAGTTTGATGTGGTGTTGATTGATTCCGCGCCGGTTGGAATGGTGAGTGATGCAATAACCCTTGCACAGTATGCGGATGCGACCTTATACATCGTTCGGCAGAAATATACTTTTAAACGGATGACAGAACTGATTGAAGGGCTGTATTCAGGCAAAAAGCTTCCCAAAATGTCTGTTGTCGTGAATGACGTTAAGGCTGAAGGCGGCTACGGTTACGGCTATGGGTATGGCTATGGTTACGGCTACGGGTATGGAAAGTCATCCGGCTATTTTGATGAAGAGAAGCAACAACGGAAGTTGCGCTGGTCTTTGAGAAGAAAGTAAGTATTAATACACAGCTGAATATATTTTAATTTATGGAGCGGTATTTTTCTTTCATCCGGCGCCTTATCAATAAAAAAACAGGTGGAGAAGGACTCGGCGTATTCAGGATTGTGTATTCAATGGTTTTTCTCTGCGAAGTAGCACAACTCTTTAATTTTCGCCACCTTATTTTCGATAAAGTGCCTTTTATTGAGCCATCAGACATGGATACAACACCAGCTATGATCTGCTGGATGATTGCGATAGTATTCCTGATGTTTGGCTGCTTCACCAGGCAGGCCGCTCTTTTGAATTATTTGTTTTCCATAGTTTTTATAGCGACTTTAAAAACGTATGAGTATCATATGTTTTATCTCTATATGGGGATTAACGCTTTGCTGATCTTTGTTAATACTTCTTCCTGTTATTCGATTGACGTATTAAGAACCCGACTAAAAACTTCCTGGTCGCCAGCTTTTCCACCCAACAACTCCAGGGTTTCAGTCCTCAATTACCATGCACTCGTTTTGATTGGGATCGCATTCGTTTATTTTGATTCCGTGTTCTTTAAATTTGATTCTTCTCTTTGGAGGAATGGCTTAGGTCTTTGGCTTCCCGCATCCGTGCCTCAGGTCGCTTTTTTGGATTATCAATGGCTGCTGGATCAAAAGGCAGTCGTTATTTTTCTTGGATATCTTACCCTTTTCTTCGAAGTCGTTTTTCTCTTCCTGTTTGGATTTAGAAAGTTCTGGCCATATCTTTTTGTGATTGGGATCTGTCTGCATCTGGGCATTTTATTGGTATTCCCTATTCCATGGTTTGCATTAGGCGTTATCGCCTTTTATCTCTTGCTTATTCCGGCTTCATTCTGGAGAAGATTGTTTGCTCGTTTAAAGGCTGATACTCCGAAATTTTCACTCACTTTCAAGGAACAAAATACTTTTTTGCGCAAATGCGCGATTACTTTGTCCTTTTTCGATGTATTTGATGTTTTTAAATTGAATGTGGCGCAAAATGGCGCATCGCAGGAAGTCGATGACGGGGACGGGGGCAAGAGCAACCCTGTTTTTATCCTGTCAACGGTTTCGAATGGTCATACGTTGTCCGGATTCAAGGCATTCAGAAAAGCTTGTCTTTTTGTACCCGGCTTGTTCTTGCCGGGCCTCCTATTATTTCTACCTGGAGTAGCTCATGTTGCCGGTTCGATTTTCTGTAAACTTGGTCAATCTTCCAATCCGCCCGCTGGCAGCAACTTCTCCCGTAAGGAGGTTGTCCCAGCAGATCAAATAGCTGTTGCTGATGTTGCAATATGGAAGACTTATCTGGTAGGATCAGCATTCCTTGTGCTTACAATGCTTCAGGTAATATCCACGTACAGGTCTCCTCTTATTACAAGGGTCGTGAAGAGCGCAGGAATAGAAAATACTTTTGTTGGCAAATTATTAAAGAATATAAGTTGGGAAAGTCAGAAATTTTCGAAAACATATTTCGGTATTACTGGTCATTCCGTTTTTCTGGATAGCCATTTTGAAGGGTACAATCATATTATTGCACTTGAATTTATCGGAGAAAACGGAGAACGGAAATGGCTCCCCATTATCGAAAAAGACGGCAGACCAGGATGTCTACTTTCAGGACCAACATGGGCCAAATGGTCTTTTAGGATCAACGGCCCTTCCGTAAATGAAGACAATCTGTTGAGTGGATTCCGGGATTTTACGGCTTATTGGCTGATTAAAAATGACATGCCGGTTGATGGCGCAAAATTTATTGTATGGGTAAAAAAAATACGTACCCCGCAATCGTGGGAAAAGGGCTTTCTTAAATCGCAAAGAAACCAGCAATGGATAGAGGCTGGAACTGGATTTTGGGAGAAGCAGAAGTTTATTTTAAAAGTAAAAGATGTAGAAAGCATATAGTTTAATGTATAACTCACCTCTTCATGACAATGCGCTCAAAGAAACTGTACTGATTACTGGTGCGGGAGGTTTTCTGGCGCGTAATCTTAGAGCAGCGCTCATAGAGGCGGGCTATACCAATATTCTTACCCTTGGAAGAAAGCCATTGGAAAGCACTGAAACTGATTATGGCCTGCATTTTACAGATATTAAGTTACTGAAAGCCGGTTTTGAACAGATTGATATCATCTTCCACCTCGCTTCTTTTGTACCATACGGAAGGTTTCACTTGCCTGATCCTGAATTTTACTTATCCAACATCTTGCTGACGGGCGAACTGGTAAGTCTTTACCCCGAAGCGCGCTTCGTTTTCGCCTCCAGTGTTTCCGTTTTTGGTCAGCCATTGTATTTGCCGATATCCATCAGTCATCCATTCAACAATCCGGATTATTACGGGCTTTCAAAAATAGCTGGTGAAGTAATTGTAAGAAACCACCGGAATTATGCCGTGATCAGGTTTTCTTCAATTGTAGGAAAGGGAATGAGGCCGGTCTCAATGCTGCCCAAAATGGTGCAACAGGCGAAAGGAAATGGCATTATCAATATCTGGGGCAGTGGTGAAAGGAGGCAGAATTATATTGATGTGCAGGATGCTGTGCGTTTATGTATGAGGTGTGGTACTTCAGCGATGTGCATAGCAACACTTGGAGTGGGTGCCAGGGCTTATTCGAACCTTGCTGTTGCGGAATACATAGCTTCACTAACCGGCGCGGACATTGAATTTTCCGGAGTCGACCATTCTCCTTCCTTTGAGTACGATGCTGAAAAAGAATATGAATTACTGGGCTATAGCCCAGAGATAACACTTGAACAAACCATAACATCTATGTTGGTATGAAAAATATTTTGATTACAGGAATTGGTGGTGTAGTTGGACAGGGAATTCTAAGAAACGTCCTTGATTTGGGTTTAGGGACAAAGTTGATCGGGGTAAATGTTGTTCAGGTTAGTGCGGGCAATTACATGTGTGATCGCGTGTACACGGTTCCCTATGCCTATGAAGAAAGCTATATTCAGGCCATCAAGGATATTTGTCTTAAAGAGGATATTGGTATTATTATTCCTTCAACGGATTATGAGGCTTTCTATCTGGCGGAGGCACAACACGAATTTGATTGTCCTGTTGCTGCTTCACCGGCGGTAGTTACGAAAATGTGTTTAGACAAGTTTCTTAATTTTAAGGCCTTTGAACAGTTCAATATCCCTTTTGCCGCTTCATGTTTGCCTTCTGAATATAAGGGTCAGTTTAAAGGGTGTGTGCTTAAGCCACGGGAAGGACGCGGATCCAGGAACATTTTTGTTAACCCACCTCAGCCTGCAGGGTTTGATGACACCTATGTAGTTCAGGAATACCTGGATGGCCCTGAGATTACCACTACTTTTTACACGAAGAAAGATGGCCAGCTTCATGGGTTTATCACTTTTGTCAGGGAACTGGAACAGGGAAATACCGCGAAAGCGGAAGTGACAACGATGTATGATCCTGAACTCAAGCCTTTGATCGAGAGAATGTTGCGTCATTTCCCTTTCAGGGGTTCGTGCAATATTCAATCCAGAGTAACCGATAAGGGAATCATTCCTTTTGAGATAAACTGCCGGATTTCCGGCACGAATTCCGTAAGATCACAATTCGGCTTTAAAGATGTGGCTTATACTGTTCAGGAATATCTTCTGAACGAGGTACCAGCGCAGCCTGAAGTTGTTGCCGGCACGGCGCTCAGGGTGATCCTCGATATTATCTATCCCGGTATGAAACTCTCGGACATCACGAATAAAGAAGATAAGTTTTATATCCGTTAAGATGAGCAAAGTCGTTTTTTTTGATGTGGCCAATACGCTTCTCTACAAACCTGACCTTTACCCCAGGATGGAAGAAGTATTAAGAAAGCATGGTTATAATGTTTCTCATGAGGAACTTGAGCGAAAGCACAGGTTGCTGTCAGAAGTTATTATTTTTCCGGACCAGACTTCCAGAGCCTTCTATATGCACTTTAACACGGAGTTGCTTTATCTGCTGGGGATCGTTCCCGACGAAAAAATAGTGACGGAACTGTTTGAAGCCTGCACTTACCTGCCCTGGGCAGGATTCCCGGATATTGATGCGCTGCGTGAAATCAATTTGCCCAAAGGGATATTGTCTAACTGGGACATTACGCTTCCTGAAAAACTAAAAGAACACGTAAATTCTCATTTTTCCTGGATACTTGGGTCTCAGCTTAAGGGGATTCGGAAGCCCGACCCTGCTTTCTTTAAAATCATGGTTGAGTCAGCAGGGTGTGAACCCGGGGAACTGGTATATGTGGGGGACTCTGTTCGGTTAGACATTGTTCCGGCCCTACAAATGGGTATCAGGGCCATACTCATTGATCGGCCGGGGATTTACCCCAACAGTGGTTTAACCAGAATTTCAAACATGAAACAACTGATAAACCTGATATGAAAAGACTGGCTATTATAGGATCAGGTGACCTTGGGCAGCAAATCGCTTATCATGCCAGTTCGGATAACCACTACCAGGTAGCAGGGTTTTTTGATGATTTTCAGCAAAAGGGTATCCTGAAGCATGGGTATCCGATATTGGGAGGTGTTGACGATGTTGAACAGGTTTTCAGGGAAAATGGATTTGATGTGCTGATGATAGGAATCGGATACAAACATTTTGCTGTAAGATCTGGTTTATATGACCGGTTTGCGGCATCTGTTCCATTCGGGACAATTATTCACAGCAGTTGTTATGTGGACAGGAGTTGTAAGGTGGGGACCGGCTCGGTTGTTTACCCCGGATGCACGTTGGATATGGGCGTGGAGATTGGAAACAATGTTGTGCTGAATACAGGCTGCGTTATTGCGCATGATAGTAGTATTGGCACACACTCTTTTTTATCACCAGGTGTTCGGGTAGCAGGGTTTGTTCATGTTGAAAGAGGCGTGAGTTTGGGAATAGGTACAATTTTAATTGATAATATCCGTGTTGGTGCAGGCATCAGGACAGGCGCCGGGGCAGTTGTTATCAACGATATATTAACCCCGGGTCTGTATGTAGGCGTACCCGCTAACTTTAAAAAACCAATATGATTCCATTTAACAAGCCATATTTAACTGGGTTAGAAACGCAATATATTCAGGAGGCGGTACAATCGGGCAAAATTTCAGGTGATGGAATATTCACCAAAAAATGCCACCGGTTTTTCGAGGAGCGTTATGGCTTTGGAAAGTGCCTGCTCACTACCTCTTGTACTGATGCATTGGAAATGGCGGCGATATTGATAGATATTCAGCCGGGTGATGAGGTGATTATGCCTTCCTACACTTTTGTTTCCACCGCTAATGCTTTTGCCCTCAGAGGCGCTAAGATCATTTTCGCAGATAGTGGAAGCGAAAATCCTAACATGAATGTTGCCTTACTTGAACCATTGATTTCGGACCGCACAAAAGCCATTGTGCCGGTGCATTATGCGGGCATAGCGTGCGAAATGGACGGCATTATGGATCTGGCGGATAAGTACGGTCTTTGGGTAGTGGAAGATGCGGCGCAGGCCATAGATGGTTACTATAAGGGGAAGCCTTTGGGAGGAATAGGCCACCTTGGCGCTTTCTCGTTTCATGAAACTAAAAATATTATTTCGGGCGAAGGTGGAATGCTGATTATTAATGATGAGCGTTTCAGGGAGAGAGCTGAAATTATCCGGGAAAAAGGGACTAATCGTTCGGCATTTTTCAGGGGTGAAGTGGATAAATACGGATGGGTGGATATAGGCTCCTCGTTTCTTCCTTCTGAAGTGATTTCCGCGTTTCTGTATGCACAGCTTGAACAACTGGATGCCATACAGGAAAAAAGAAAGGCTATCTGGCAAAGGTATTGGGATGGATTGTACGGGCAGTTGCCCCAGAAAGGAATAAAGTTCCCTCATTTCATTGAGGGCAGTACGAACAATGCACATATGTTTTACCTTGTGTGTTCGGACCTGGAGCAGAGAGGGCGGTTAATTGAAGCTTTGAAAAGTGCCGGAGCCTGGGCCGTTTTCCATTACCTGAGCCTGCACAAAAGTCCATATTATACTTCTAAACATACTGGTGCTGAATTACCCTGGTCTGATTTTTATTCCGACACTTTACTCAGGCTTCCTTTATTCTATGAGCTCACCGCGCAGGAACAACAGCTCATTATCGAGACTATATTAAAAGCCGCTTAAGATTGAGTGAGCATAATATAAAAACGAAGGCTGGGATCAAATGGTCTTTGATCGATCAGGTAGTACGGCAGATTGTGGTGCTTGTTATTTCGGGAATACTTTCCCGGTTACTGACCCCTTCGGAATACGGCTTGCTGGGTATGGCTACAGTTGTAATCGGATTTCTTCAGGTGATGAAGGATGCAGGATTAGGAGCCAGTATCATCCAAAGAAGGGAGATTACGGATGCGGAAGTGTCTACCATATTCTGGTTCAATGTAATGGCGGGCTTTGCGCTTGCCATTGTATTGGCTTTGGTATCACCACTGCTCGCGGTTTTTTTTGGGGAAAGCAAGTTGGTAGTGCTTACAGCTGTGCTGGCATTGAATTTTGCCCTTAGCTCATTCGGAATTGTACCCGACATATTAATACGAAAAACACTCGACTTTAAAAGTTTCTTTTTCCGGAACCTGGGAGCTGTCTTAGTCGGAGGAGTTGTTGGTATTGCACTCGCTTTTAAAGGAGCAGGAGTATGGGCTTTGGTCGCGCAAAGTTTCGTAACTACCCTCATCAATATTTTTATAGGCTTCCGGATGATTACCTGGCGACCTTCTCTTGTTTTTAGGATATCCTTACTGAAATCGCACCTGAAGTTCGCGCTGCCCTTACTTGGAGACAGTTCCATTAACTACTGGGTGAGGAACATTGATAATCTTTTGGTGGGAAGAATGCTCGGCTCCACAGCGCTGGGGCTTTACACCAGGGCATACACACTTATGTTGCTGCCGGTTCGGCAGATTTCGGGGACGCTTTCAAGAGTGATGTTCCCGTCGTTCTCTCTTATACAGGAAGATGAACAAAAGATTCGTGACCAATACCAGAAATTGGTAGCGCTGATTGCTGCAATCTGCTTTCCGCTTATGGCGTTCCTCGGTGTTTATGCGCAAGAAGTCATTTTGGTAGTGTATGGAAAGGGGTGGTTGGATGTTGTGCCCATATTCAGGGTGCTTTGTCTGCTTGGAGCGCTTCAGTCAATTGGCACGCTGTCCGGCGCTGTTTTTTCTGCAAAAGGAAAAACGTTATTAATGATGAAAGTAGGGCTGGTAGCCAAAGCCGTGATGATAGCAGGAATTGTTATTGGTCTTGTTAAAGGCGGATTGGTTGGTATGGCATGGGGATATTTATTTTCCAGCATGGCCTCATTTGTAATGGAAACTTTTTTTGTGGCAAGAGTACTTGGCGCATCGCTATGGTCCTTTTTAGGTTGTTTTAAAAAAGAAACGCTTGGCGCGCTAATATTTCTCTTTACACTTATTGGAGGAAAATATTTTTGGACGGGGGATAGTGCTTTATCGCTGATTTTAGTTTTGAAGCAACTGGCGGTATGTGTTGTAGCCTTCTTGCTTTACGTTTTAGCGCTTTCATGGTGCAGGAGTTCAGGATTAAGTATTATTCGAAACAACATATATGGCCGGAGAAAAAAGCATTCTTCACCTGATGCCGGATGACAAGTTTATCGACTATTTCATTGAACAGTCGGAAACAGTGGCGCCAGGGAAAAGTGATTATTGGATTTTATCTGCTTCAACAGACAACGCTTTAAAATATGTTAAGTATCAATCAGCAAAAAGGGTAGTTTCCACAAAAAGCAGTCTTAGGGTACTGAAAAAACAGATCAGGTCGTACAGGAAAATTGTACTGCACAGTTTTCTCATGCCTGATGTAAAAGTTTTAGTCGGACACCTTAAAAAAGAGCAGGAACTCATCTGGATGTTTTGGGGTGCGGATGGATATCGTTTTACCCATGTACGAAGAAGATGGTATCAGCCGCTAACATGGAAACAACAGCGGGCCGGGAAATTAAAGAATGTGGGCGTTCTAAGAAGGCTATACAGGGGAGGATTCGCTTTGTACAAGGCAGTTTTGGCTGAACGCGAAGCGAGGGCTATAATCCGTCGCGTTGATACTTGCGCTACCTGGGTGCAATACGATTATGAAATGTTGCGGTTTATTAATCCGCACATGAAATGGGTGTATTATTCCTACTTTACCGCGAATCAGATGGGGCTTGAGCATGTACCCGTTGTCCGAAACGATTACACTAAATTATGGCTTGGTAATTCCGCGACCGACACGAACAACCATTTTGATGCCATAGATTTTTTGTCAAAGCATTTTGAAGGAGAGGTATTTGTGCCGCTTTCTTATGGAGATGCAGCTTACGCGGAGCGTTTGCAGACATACGCCAAAGAGCGTTTGGGAGATCGGTTCGTTGCGGTAACAGCGTTTATGTCTTTAAACGAGTACCATTTGAAAATGAATTCATGCGGTATTGTATGGATGAACCATATAAGGCAACAGGCGGGAGGTAATGTCCTGGCCGCACTTTACATGGGGAAGGCTGTAATCATGAACAAGCAAAATAACCTTTACAAAACGTTGCAGGGGTGGGGGGCAAAATTGATGGAACAGGAAAGTATCCTCAATATCAAAGAACTGGCTCAACAGGAATTTGTATTAAACAGAAACATTATTACAGAAAACCTCTCAATTGAACGTAGTCTTCAGGGGATAGCTGAATTATATCAATGAAAAAATGTATTTATCTGGTAACCGAAGCGGGGTGCATGAGGCCTACTACCGGTGCTTTCCGGCATATTTCTGTGGGGGTGGAAGAGTTGACGAAGTATTTTGAGGTAAGTCTTTACAGCCCTTCCATTCCTTCAAACAATTATTCTGCAGGAAATGGGAGTAAGTCCAATGTTTCTAAAAGGAGAAAAAGTAAACTTTGGGGCGCGTTACGGGATATAAGGACGTTCATCTCAAATCATTCAAATTTGCTGAAGCTTTACCGCTATGTGAAAAAGGAAAACCCTGATTTTATTTATGAGCGCGCAGCATACCTGAACTTCAGCGGATTGATAGTTTCAAAATTGCTGCGAAAAAAGCATTTTTATGAGTTGAATGGAGCACCCCATTTTGCGATCAGGAAGTTTTATACCTCGTTCCTGAACGGTGTGGTACGTAAAATGGAGCAACTGGCTTTCAGCAAGGCGGATTTTCTTTTTATTGTGGGTTCCTGGCATAAAGTTCTTTCACTAAAAAAAGAAAACTGGATAAGTATTGAAAATGGCATTGAAGAGGAGTTTCTCTCTTACTATGCTGCAAGGCAGAAGCCCATGCCACCGCATAAGATAGAGATTGTGTTTATAGGCCACCTGATGAAAGGAAATCATAATCCTGAACTTCTGATGAATGGTTTAAATAGTCTTGAGGATAAAACAAAAATAAGGTTGAACCTTGCAGGCTCACAAATGGACGCACTTGAAGCCTTCTGCGTGGAAAAAGGAATTGAAGTGGTGAACCATGGATTTTTAAACAGGAGCCAGTTATTACCATTTCTTGAACGAATGCATGTGGGCGTAATACCTGGCGGAGAAGAATACCCATCGTTCATGAAAATTTTTGAGTATGGTGGAAGCAAATGCCTGGTGATAGCACCTGACCTTTACAACCTTAAACACTGGTTTAGCGATGCCGATGTTTTGTTTTTTAAAAAAAATGACCCGGATGATTTCCGTAAACGCCTTGAGCATGTAATGGCGGAAAAAGAACTGATCCGGGAATACGGTGACCAGATATTTGATACCATAAAAAACAATTTCACCTGGCATCATATATTTTCCCAGATTCATTCAAAAATTCTATCCGTATAAAATGACAGTGTTACGTGTGCATGAAAATCCGGGAATTAAAGGGGGGAGTGAGGTATATATAAGGGATGTAATGGCTGAACTGGAAGACCGCGGTATAAGGAATCAGTTATTAATTATTGAACGGAAGGAGTCGGGTTTCCGCTTGCATTTTCAAGGGGAAGAACAGGATTGTAATGGAGGAGAAGAACTCGTTGCCGCATTGGAGAAGATGCTTAAAGGCATTGTGGTGGATCTGGTTCATATTCACGGATTGTCTGAAAGAACAGCGGTGCGTTTTTTTCTTTCCCGGTTTAAGACGGTGAGAACAATGCACGAGCCGAGAATGGTTTGCCCGGGTTATAGTAAGTTCTGGACGGTCTCGGGAGTGCCCTGCACAAAAAAGTTCGGCTTACATTGCTTCTGGCGTGCTTATTCCGAAAAGTGTATGAGAAGCAGGAAACCTGCTAATGTGCTAGATGCATACCTGAATACGGTTTTTGAAGCCAGAGAAGCTTCCTTACAGTATGCGGCGGTGTTAACCATGTCTGAATATATTCGCAATGAAGCTATTATAGGGGGGGTGCCTGAGGAAAAAGTTATTTGTAACCCCCATTTTACGAAATTTAAACTACCTTTTATTCAGTTTAAAGGGGAGAGAAAGAACTTTTTGTTTGTTGGAAGGCTTTTGAAACATAAGGGCGTACTTGAACTTATGCAGGGTATGCTGCCTGTTCTGCAGGCTGAAAGTTCCGTTACGCTTACAATTGTTGGAGATGGCCCGCTATACCGGTATGTACAGGATTTCGTTGACCAGCATAAAGTCCGGTCTAAGGTGGAAGTGCTTAAATGGAAGCCGTCTGACGAAATCAGTGCTCTTATGAAGGAGGCTTATGCGGTCTTGTTTCCTTCAATTTATCCGGAAGCTTTCGGGTTGGTGGGTATAGAGGCCGCGATGCATTCAAAGCCTGTTATCGCATTCAATACAGGTGGGGTGTCAACATGGCTTGAGGATGGGAAAAATGGATTTCTGCTGAATGAGGTGTCTTCATCTGCACTAACAGCGGCAATAAAGAAACTGCTTGATGCCCCGGATGAATACGCGCGTTTGGCATACAACGCATGGGAAAGGGCGAATGCATATTTTACTCCGCAACGCCATGTAGATAGATTGATTGAAGTTTATGCGGGGTGCTTGTCTGCGGCGATTTAAGCACTACATATAAAAACCATCACCACCCAAAAACCCATTTCATGAAAAGAAAGCTTTCCCGCTTAATTAAAAAAATGTTGGTTTCAACAGGTTTGGATAATTATATCGCCGATCTGCATCATAAAACGCACTGGTGGCTCCTTCAAAAGCTACTGCCAGACAGAACATTCTACAATGCGGCCGATAAAAAAACAATTACAAGATATGGTGTGAATTTTGTTGTTGCACCTGCTGATTTTTCCCAATGGTTACTGTTTGTTGACCGGACGGATACCCATGTAAACGCTGCGTTAACTTGTCTAAAAGACGGTGAAAATGCGGGGGTGATTCTTGACGTAGGGGCGAACTGTGGAAATTTCTCGTTGATAATGGCTCAAACAATAAGAAATAAAGGCTGGAATAAGGAGGTGGTAGCCTTTGAACCTAATCCTATTGTATTTTCCAGATTTATGGCTAATCTGGCGCTTAACCCACAACTCACCTCTATTGTTAAGGTCGTGAATAAGGGGGTGGGGCATGAACAGTCCCAACTTGAACTTCAGTTGCCATTAAGAAACAGCGGCGCTGGTTCTCTGGTAAGGAATTATGAGCATGAACCCCATGAGAAGCATCTTGTGGATATTGTTAAATTGGATGCTTTCTTTGAAGGCAACAGCCAGCCGATTGAGTTTATAAAAATAGACGTTGAAAATTTTGAATACTTTGTTCTGCAAGGGGCAAACCAGATTATAGGGAAACATAAGCCTGCCATTTATCTCGAAATGGGAAACGGGCAATTGAATCAGAACGAAATATTCAATTTTTTTCATCAGCACGGCTACCTGCTTTACGGAGAACAAGGTTCCGGGTTTATTAAAATTGCTACTATCCAGGCTTATCAGCCGGATATTCACAGGAATATATTAGCCAGGGCCGAAGGCAGCAATGAACCGGACTCAGGCCGAACGAAAAACCAATTATGAGGATAGCCCTTTTGACGGATGGCATATATCCAAACGTTATCGGAGGAATGCAGAAACATTCCTTTTATCTGGTTAAGTACCTTGCAAAACGTGGTGTTCATGTTGAGCTGTACCATACTTCAAAGAATGCTGATAATCACATCAGGTTAGACCTTTTTTCGGAGGAGGAAGTTAAGTTTATACATCCCCATTTAATTTCATACCCGCGGGTAAAATTTCGGTTTCCAGGCCATTATATACTTGCGTCTTACTTGTACTCCAAGAGAATATGGGACGCGCTGAGCAAAAACGCAGCGGTGGATTTTGTTTACGCCAAAGGGTTATCAGGATGGGAAACCATACGGCAGAAGAAGAAGCTGAACGGAATAAAAGTTGGGCTAAAAGTGCATGGGTATGAGATGTTTCAGTATGCCCCTAATTTAAGGGTTAAGCTGCAACACTTATTGTTACGGCCTTTTTTCCGTTATGTGAACAGGCGTGCGGACCTGGTTTTTTCCTACGGCGGAAAGATTACGGATATTATTACTGAAAAGCTTAATGTGCCGGAGTGGAAGGTCGTAGAGATTCCCACGGCCATCGATAGCGATTGGATTACGAAAGAAGAAGATGCTGATGTGAATGATATCCGGAAATTCGTTTTTGTTGGCAGGTATGAACGGCGAAAGGGGATTGAAGAGTTATCGCGCGTAATAGAACGCAATAACCGGGTAGCGCCCTTCCATTTCATTTTTGTTGGGCCGGTGCCTGAACACCGAAAATTGAACCTTCCTAATGTTTCGTATGTAGGCGCAGTAACAGATACAGAGGTTTTGAAAAATGTTTTGCGAAACGCTGATGTGCTTGTTTGCCCAAGTTTTTCAGAAGGAATGCCAAATGTAATTCTTGAAGGAATGGCAAGCGCCTGCGCCATCATAGCCAGCGATGTTGGCGCCGTTGGGAAAATGGTCGACGACAGGAACGGATGGTTGTTGCAGCCGGATAAGCTGGAAGAAGACCTTGAAGCCGTTTTCAACAAAGTATTGATACTGGAAAAAGCGGAATTGAAAAAAAAGAAAGTAGCCAGTATTGAGCGTGTACAAGAAGAATTTAAATGGGAAAGAATAGCGGAAATGCTGCTGAGTAACTTGGATAAAAATCTTACCAGTGAATAGGAGAATATGGGTGATAGGATTATGGGCGTGCATTTGCAGTATAAGGACTTTACATGCACAGGCTCCAGTCAGTTATTGGACTTTTGATCGTGGTGATGGAACCAAAGATGAGGTTGGCGGTAAAATCGTCAATGTCACCAACTATAAGCCGGCTCCCATTAAAGGAGCCGCTGCAAAGGGTAATGGATGGCTTGGTTCGGGAAACGCTATCATACTCACCAATATTCTAAAAACGAATGCTCCTCTCGGGGACTTTTCAATTGAATTTTTTTTTAAGGGAGAAAGTTTTTCTTTTTCAACATTCCCATCAGTAGATTTTCGTTTCAGGTGTATTCAGGGGGCATTTATAGTTGATTACACCCCCGTGAGAAAAGGAAAGCCTGTAAAGGAACAATGGAAAATTGACTTGAATGGTTCAGGTATTGGCAGTTACAGCAACCTGGCGAATAATGAATGGCATCATATAGTACTTGTAATGAGCAAGACAGGGCAGCTGACTATATGGATTGACGGTCAGACACAACCATTGCTCAATAAGAAAATCGAGCATTATGTTCAACTTTCTGTGAATTCCCCCGATAGGTTTACGTTCAACGGAGCTCTTGACGAACTGGCGTTTTATGATAAGGTACTGGATGCACGCCTGATTGCGCAACACCATTTTGAAGTCCTGCAGGGAAAGTCATATAGCTTTGAAATAAACGGTAATACGTTGCAAAAAGCGGTTAGTAAACAACAGGATGCGGGAGAGGGTAAGCCAGACCCAATGGAATTTGCCCCGGGCTTTCCGAACTACACCATTCAGGCTTATGAACAGCTACGCTCTTTTCCCCTTCCAAGGTATAGTAAAAGCAAGCCTCTCCCCAGGAACTTTCCCTGGATGGATATCAATTATCTGTGCAGAGAATTACCGGGTGCAGGTGGCAAGGGATTTGGTAAACAAATACCCGCTAAGGCTGTGGCTATTTCCCGGGAACTTGCAGTGAATTGGAATTATTTTCTTGAAATACCATGTTTCAGAGTTGATTCAATAGCCGCAATGAACCGGTATACAACCGGCGTGGCTCAGGCATTGATAGCGCATGCAAATGAAAATGCGGCACTTCCCGTTGCCACGATTCTTTTTCACGTTCAGAATAAACCGCTTCATATTGGCCTTGCAGGCGCAAAGCCTAATGTGCTTAGCCAGACACTTCCCAATAAATACTACATCCGGAATGCTTCCGGGCAACCTGTGATTCTGTCTGGTAAAAAATGGCTTAGCCCACTCGCCCCGCAGGATTTTATCGTACAAGATGGTCTCAATGCCGCTTTCTACCTTAAACAACTTAAAAAGCATCTTAAACGTCCGTTCGGTGCCATTAATGAAAATGGAGAGTGGTTCGGGCACATGCGGCCTGCTTCACTTCTGAACAGGGATCCAGCCATTGAAGCGTTTCGCATAAAAAACGGATATACAAATGAACAGCTGAACGGATGGATGCAAAACAGGTTCGACTCTGTTTATAAAGCAACTATTTTAAGAGAAATCGGACAATCTGAAAAAGATTTAATCTTTAGTTTTTATAATGTCAGCGCTTATAATCCCAGCTATTGGCCTGATTACGCCATGCGTATTCGCACCAATAGTAGCGTGAACGGCTCACCGCGTTCCACACCCTCATTCTACCCTGCCAGACCCGATAATTGGAGAATGTCCTCCGGCCCGTTAAACGGATATGGCAGAGTGGCGGAAGGACGAAAACGCGAAATTGAATTAGGGGTGAAGTTCTTTTCTCCTTTTGTTGCTGCCGGTTGGAGTAATGAAGAAAAGAATATCCGACCTGCTCAATGGCTGGGGTTACTGAAGTCGATGGTGATGCTTGGCGCTGATTTCTTTTATACCGGCTATTTTAATGTTACAGGCAAAAATGGTAAATGGCCGGATGGCGTTGGTCCTTATGATCCCAGAGGGTATGCTTACCAGGCTGTAATGCCATCTTATGCGCAAGCGGTAGCTTCATATTTTTCCGATTTTCTGGAAAAAGGAGCGCTGGTAGGTGAAAACAGGCCATTGCCTTACAACCTGAGTGACAATTACGGGCATCTCGTAATGGTGCGGAAATTAGGAGCCAAATACCTTATTTTCGGCGCTGTTCAACCAACTTCAAACCTTAAAGGAAATGCGCCGATTGAAGATGTGGCCTCCTTTAATTTAGACAATAAGACTTACAGGATTAAAATAAGACGACAGGGAAGCATGTACCTGCTGGAAGAAAAAGAAACAGGAAATCCTGTAATATCTCAGTTAGATGAATGGCATCAATATGAGCATCCCTATTTTTGGTCGCCTGATTTGAAGATTGAAGCGGAATCTTCAGAAGAAATAACGAATGGTAAAATTGTGACGGATAGAAACGGTAAACCTGCCAATGACTTTTCAGATTTTGTCACTTTTGTGAAATGTGTGAATGGAGGCCGCATCACCTTTGAGGTTCCTGAAAAAAGGAATACAGCTTACAAATGTGTGGTCCGTATTAAAGGAAACCGGGAAGGCGCTATGCTGAAAATTTCCGCGAATGGCAAAAGCATAGAAAAAATAACAGGAGGATCTGGCTGGACAGAAATAAGTTTGTCCTTTGAAGAACTCCAAAGGCTGGCCATAAAAAAAGGAAGCGAAGTGAGCCTTTCCGGGAGTATGGATATAGATTGGGTGAAATTTTAGCAAACTAAATTCGAGTATGAGAGCGTTGTTCCTCCGTAGTGTTCCTGTATCTGATACCAAGCTCTACCTTGCTTCTTTTGCTGAAGTTATGTTGGTGCTTTCTGTTTTTACCAAGGAGATTGGCTCTTCCAGGGTTTTTGGAATAGATTTCGATTTCGTGGCTTATACATTTGCCATCGGTTACTTCGTCTATAACTTCAGGTCGCTTGTGGCTACAGCAATCGTTCCATGGAAATTGTACTTGTATTTCGTAGTCTCCTCTCTCATTTCAATAGTGTTTTTAAACCTTGGCTACGGAGGTTTTCTTAAACAGATCATCCCTATTGTTATCATATATTCCGTAAATTTTTATGTTATATGGAAATACGACTGGCATTATATTTTCAGGCTTTATGTGAAATTTGCTTTCTTTAGTGCCGTTTTTGGTATTGTACAGGTAATTCTTTCTTTTCAAGGCATCAATGTTCTGGTAAAAATACCGGGAAGGCTCGATTCCATTTCTTATGAACCTTCGCATTATGCGGCTATTCTATTGCCCGCGTTGATCTTTACCTTTTTTCACTATAAAGAATATAAGGCGTATTTTATCACGATGCTGCTCGCCCTGATACTTACTTTTAATCTTACAGGATACCTGACACTTCTATTGGTGTTGAGCATCGCCTATGTGAATATTATTTATCTCGTTATATCGGTTCCGTTATTGTATTACCTCGTTTTTCACGTGTTGGTGAATTTTAATGAAAATTTTAATACCAGAATAGTTGAAACACAGCAAGTGTTCAGCGGAAATTTGAGTGCTTTATCTAGAGATGTTGATGCGAACGGAACAACAACCTCACTTTATTCCAATCTTATGGTTGCGCAAAACAACCTCAAAAACTGGAACATTATTGGGAGCGGAGTGGGGGGGCACGAAGAAATGTACCACCGCTTTTATCAAAATTCTCCCTTTGTATACAATTGGTACTATGGACTAAATGCGCCTTCTGCCCATTCGTTAACCATACGTGTTTTTTCAGAACTGGGAATTGCAGGGCTCCTTTTTTACATTGTGTCCATCGCTAAAAGAATAATACTTCTGGATAAAGGAAAATACAGGAATATTTCGCTTGCGTGTCTTAGTCACTTTATCAGTAAGTCGTTTAAGCTGGGAGGAATAATAGATTATGGGACTCCATTTTTTGTAGCAATGCTTTGTCTTAATTTCTGGCACTACAAATCTCGAAACGCTGAGAGCCATTCATCCTAGGTTTTTAATGTACCTAACGTAAAGAGATTTTTCAAAAAGCCGCAAACATAATTTGAATATAATAGCCTGTACGTTACTATTCGATATCTGATTGTTCCCGCTTAAAGTAGTTGACATTTTTGGTATGAAGAATATCGAAATATATTGTGACGAAATAAGATAGAAACCGACATGAAAAAGTGTTATGGCTAAATGGATTTGTATGACGAACGCTGAACCACGTAATTTTTTGTTTTTGTACACACGGCTTCCGGACTACTTTTTCCAATGTGTCTGTTATCTCGTGAGGAATAGTCCTGCGTCTACGGCCACGGTGGTATACTATAAGGCTGACGAAAATGCACCATACTCTTACCCGGATGTAGAAAGGGTTACTTTACTGGAAAAAAGTGTTTTCCTAAATGAGTTTTCGGCTACTATCGCGCCTGAATTGATCTATGTAGCAGGATGGGGAGATAGGGATTATCAGTCTTTCATGAAAAAATGGAAAGGTAAAATCCCCATTGTTACTGGGCTGGATAATCCATGGAAAGGAACATTAAGGCAGAAATTGGCATCAGTGCTGGCCCCTTTACTTTTAAAGGGGAAGACTGATTATATCTGGGCGGCGGGTTACCCCCAATATGATTTTGCAAGAAAACTTGGTTTTCCGCATGAAAAAATTCTGAGAGGGCTTTATTGTGGCGACATTGGTAAATTCGGCAAATTGAAGAGCAGAAAGGAAAAAATAATCCTGTACGCAGGCAGATTGGTTGAATATAAGCGTCCTGACTGGCTTTTAGAAACTTTTACTACGCTTGCAGAAGATAATCAGTTCCCGGAATGGAAATTGATTTTAATAGGGCGTGGCCCCATGAAAGAAAAGCTAACCAACAAATATGGTAGCCATGCACAGGTGGAAATGTACGATTTTATGGAACCATCTGAACTTGCCCGCTTTTATGACAGGGCTGCTGTTTTCTGTCTGCCGAGTAAACAGGAGCATTGGGGAGTGGTGGTGCAGGAGGCTGCAGCTGCAGGAAGTGCACTTCTGTTGTCTGACACCTGTGGAGCCGCCAGTGAGTTTCTTATTAACGGATACAATGGATATTCCTTTAATTCCGGGAAAAAGGAAGACTTAAAAGGGAAATTACACAAGTTGCTCCTGCAGGATGATATTGGTTTATCTGGAATGAGTGAACGAAGCAGAAGACTATCTGAACGCATAACGCACGCAACATGGGCCGGCACAATTAGAAGCATTGGTGATGAATAACAGACGAAAAATACTCCTCTTCACAGACTGGTACTACCCCGGTTATAAAGCCGGCGGCCCCATCCAATCCTGCATAAATATTGTAGGATTGATGCAGGGAGAGTTCGATTTTTTCGTTTTCACTTCAGATCGCGACCTTAACGATCCCCATACCTATCCCGGCATAACAACCGGCAAGTGGCTGGATGGTATGCACGGAGAACAAGTGTTTTATGCCGACAAAAACAAACTGAATATCACGGCTATAAGAAGTATTGTGGCGCGGCTCAGGCCCGATGTGGTTTATTTTAACAGCATGTTTTCTCTTGCTTTTACAATTTACCCGCGGCTCGCATTAAAAACCTTACGCTACCCCGGAAAAATCATCCTTGCTCCACGAGGCATGCTTCATCCCGGGGCGCTGGAGCTTAAAAGCAGGAAGAAAATGATATTCCTTAGGGCCTTTCGTCTGATGGGACTTCATAAACGTGTCCTTTTCCATGCTACTGACACACAAGAAGTAATGGATGTTCAGAAAGTATTTCCCAAAGCCGCTTTCATTCTGGTGAACAATATCCCGTCTTTACAAGAAATAAACGCGGTAAGGCCGCCTAAGATGCCCGGGCAGTTGAGGTTGGTGTTCATATCCAGGATTAGTCCGAAAAAAAATCTCCGCTACCTGCTTGAATTGCTTTCAAAATACAAGTTCCCCGGGAATATTAGTCTTGATGTTTACGGGGCTGTGGAAGATGTGGAATATGTTTTGGAGTGCCGCAGGCTTATTGCTGACCTTCCACCAAATGTTATGGTGGAAATAAAAGGCGCCCTCCCAAATGCCGAGGTACAGCGGTTATTGCACCACTACCACTGTTTTGTGCTTCCAACTTTGGGAGAGAATTTCGGACATGCGATATTCGAATCTTTATATGCCGGAAGACCTGTGTTGATTAGTGATAAAACGCCGTGGCTGAATCTTGAATCGGTTAGGGCGGGCTGGGATGTTCCCTTAAAACAATCAGCCGTTTTCGCGGAAAAACTGAAAACCCTGCTTGCGATGGACCATACGGAATGGGAAGTATGGTCTTACGGCGCAAAGAAGGTGGCCGCCAGGTACATGGAAGAGGGCGATTTTAAAAACAAATACCGGATGCTTTTTCTATGATGACGAATCTTTCCGCCTATAATAATTCCTGGTTCAAAAGTAAGATCGGCGCTTCCACCCTAAAGCAATTGGTGTGGTATTTCACCAATGTACTTTTTTTCATGAATCCGTTGAACCCGGTTTCAGGTCTTAAAGTAGCGCTGTTAAAACTTTTCGGCGCAAAAATTGGTAAAGGGGTGATTATAAAACCAGGCGTGAATATAAAATACCCCTGGAAACTAAATATCGGGAGCCATTGCTGGATCGGCGAAAACGTCTGGATCGATAACCTGGAATGGGTAACCATAGGCAGCCATGTCTGCATTTCACAAGGCGCCATGTTGCTTACGGGGAATCATAACTATAAAAAATCGACCTTCGATCTGATGATTGCCCCCATTATATTGGATGATGGTGTTTGGATTGGCGCTAAAACAGTAGTTTGCCCCGGCGTTACCGCTGGCGAACACGCTGTACTTACCGTTGGGGCTGTAGCTACAAAAAATATGGACGCTTATGGGATATACCAGGGGAACCCTGCTGTATGGATGAAAAAACGTTTGATCGGATGAAGATATCTATTATCACAGCAACATATAATTCCGCGGCCACTATTGGGGATACTTTAAAGTGTATTGCGGCGCAAACATACCGACCAATAGAGCATCTTATCATTGACGGTGGCTCAAAAGATGATACCCTGAACATCGTGAAACACTTTTCCCATGTTGCCATGGTGGTTTCTGAAAAGGATAAGGGGATCTATGATGCCATGAACAAAGGTGTCGCAGCCGCTTCCGGAGACGTGATCGGTATTCTTAACTCTGATGATGTTTATACAGATGAAAGAGTAATAAGGGATGTGATGGACATCTTTAAAGATGATTCCGTAGATGCCTGCTATGCCGACCTTCAATATGTTCGTGCCGACGACCTGAATAAGGTAACGCGAACCTGGAAGAGCGGAAGCTTCCATCCAAAATCTTTTTATTGGGGATGGATGCCGCCCCACCCCACTTTCTTCGTCAGGAAAAGGGTGTACGACCAGATCGGAGGATTTAACCTCGAACTGAAAAGCGCCGCTGATTATGAACTGATGTTGCGTGCTTGTTTAAAGCACAAAATGAAGGTTAAATACCTGCCCAGAATTATCGTAAAAATGCGCGCGGGAGGAATGAGTAACGCATCGTTGAAAAACAGGATAAGAGCAAACAAAGAAGACAGGCTTGCCTGGAAAATAAATGAATTGCAACCTTATCCCTTTACACTTCTCCTTAAGCCACTCAGAAAGATATTTCAATTCACAAAAAGAAAATAGAATATTCATGTCGGTTTATGCTGAATTAATCGCGAAAGAAACACGGTTGGCCGTAATTGGCCTGGGTTATGTGGGGTTACCGCTTGCCCTCAAGTTCGCAAAAAAGGTTGCCGTAATCGGGTTCGATATCAACCAGAAGCGGGTGGATATGATGAATGATCATATTGACCCCAGCAACGAACTGGAACCCACTGAATTTGAAGGATGCGACATCGTGTTTACCGCTGATCTGGAGAAGCTGAAGGGAGCTACTGTTTTTATCGTCGCAGTCCCTACCCCTGTAGACGAATACAAAGTGCCCGATCTCCGCCCCGTGCTTTCCGCCTCCCAAACCATCGGAAAAGTCATCAAACCCGGCGATTACGTCGTATTCGAATCCACCGTTTACCCCGGCTGTACAGAAGAAGATTGCCTCCCGGTGATCGAAAATCTCTCCGGTCTTAAAATGGGGCGCGATTTCAAACTCGGCTATTCCCCTGAACGCATCAACCCCGGAGATAAAGTGCGCAACCTGACTAATACCATCAAGATCGTTTCCGGTTGCGATGCGGAGTCTTTGGAAGAAATAGCGAAAATATACGAACTGGTGGTGGAAGCTGGTTTGCACAAAGCCACTTCCATTAAAGTTGCCGAAGCAGGTAAGATCGTGGAGAACATCCAGCGCGACCTGAACATCTCGCTGATGAACGAACTCTCCATCATCTTCGATAAAATGGGCATCGCCACCAACGATGTGATTGAAGCGGCAGGCACCAAATGGAACTTCGCCAAATATTATCCCGGACTGGTAGGCGGCCACTGCATTGGTGTGGACCCTTACTACCTTACGTATAAGGCACAACAACTGGGCTATAATTCAAAAGTAATTTCAGCCGGACGCTTCGTGAACGACGAAATGCCCCGCTACGTTTCTAAAAAAATCGTACAGCATATCATTAAAAATTCCCCTGATGCCGCCTCTGCGAAAGTGTTGGTGTTGGGCGCCACCTTTAAAGAGAATGTAAGCGATATCCGAAACTCCAAAGTGGCCGACCTGGTAAAAGACCTGCTCGATTTTTCCCTCCACGTCGATTTTGTGGACCCTTATGCGGAAGCAGAAGATGTGGCCCATGAATACGGCCTGACTCTCAATGACACTATTGGCGAAGATTATGATGCTGTAGTACTGGCCGTGGCGCATGACCCCTACAAGGCGTTTGATGAGGCCTACTTTAAAAGTATTACACGCCCCAACGCGCTGCTCGCCGACCTGAAAGGTATTTTCAGGGGACAGGTAAACAACATGAATTACTGGAGTTTGTAAATATTGAACAAAACGTATTTTTGCGCTTAACGGCAAAATCCAGCTACGAAAAAGAAGCAATCCAAGGCTTCATTGTAAAAATATTAACCGATCAATCTGGTATAACTATGCGAAAAACCGCTCTCGTTACGGGTATTACAGGACAGGATGGCGCTTACCTTACCGAACTCCTGCTTTCAAAAGGCTACATGGTGCACGGTATCAAACGCCGCTCCTCCTTATTCAATACAGATCGCATCGATCACCTCTACCAGGATCCACACGATAAAGATGTGCGCCTGAAACTGCATTACGGCGACCTTACCGACAGCACCAACCTCATCCGCATCATCCAGGAAGTACAACCCGATGAAATTTACAACCTGGCCGCGATGAGCCATGTGCACGTAAGTTTTGAAACACCGGAATATACCGCCAACGCCGATGGTATAGGTACTTTGCGTATCCTGGAAGCGGTTCGCTTGCTGGGGCTCACCAAAAAAACAAAGGTGTACCAGGCTTCCACTTCAGAACTGTACGGGCTGGTGCAGGCCGTTCCACAGTCGGAAACAACACCTTTCTACCCGCGTTCTCCTTACGCGGTAGCCAAGATGTATGCCTACTGGATCACGGTGAACTACAGGGAAGCGTATGGCATGTTCGCGGTGAACGGTATTCTTTTTAATCACGAATCACCGTTGCGGGGAGAAACTTTCGTTACCAGGAAGATCACCCGCGCCGTAGCTAAAATAGCCCTCGGTTTACAGGATAAATTATACCTCGGTAACATGGATGCCCAGCGCGACTGGGGCCATGCCAAAGATTATGTGGAAGCGATGTGGCGCATTCTCCAGCAGGATGTTCCCGAAGATTTCGTGATCGCCACCGGCGTTACCACCCGTGTACGTGAATTTGTACGGATGGCTTTCTCCGAAGTAGGCATCGAAGTAGCTTTCAGCGGAAAAGAGGAAAAGGAGATTGGCACGGTGGTGTCCTGCTCCAATCCCGATTTCCAGGTGGAGATCGGAAAAGAAGTAGTGGCCGTGGATCCCCGTTATTACCGTCCCACCGAAGTGGACCTGCTGATCGGCGATCCTACTAAATCACAAACAAAACTCAACTGGAAACCGAAATACGACCTGGCCATGCTGGTGCAGGAAATGGTAGCGGCCGACGTGAACAACTTCAGGAAGGAAAAACTGTTGATGGAATCGGGCTTCGGCATCAAGAACCAGTATGAGTAATCAATTTTGAAGAATGAACAAACAAGATAAAATATACATCGCCGGCCACCGTGGCATGGTAGGCTCCGCGATCTTCCGGAAACTTACGGCGGAAGGTTTTTCCAACATCGTAACGCGCACTTCAGCCGAACTCGATCTCCGCAACCAGCAGTCGGTAGCCGATTTTTTCGCGGAAGAAAAACCGGCTTACGTGTTTCTCGCAGCTGCGAAAGTGGGGGGCATCATGGCCAACAACATCTACCGGGGCGAGTTCCTGTATGAGAACCTGATGATCCAGAACAATGTGATCCATTCCGCTTACGTGAACAAGGTCACCAAACTCATGTTCCTGGGTTCCTCCTGTATTTATCCCAAACTGGCGCCGCAGCCGTTGAAGGAAGAATACCTCCTCACCGGTGAACTGGAGCCTACCAACGAACCTTATGCCATCGCCAAAATCGCGGGCATCAAAATGTGCGATGCATACCGCTCGCAATACGGCTGCAATTTTGTTTCCGTAATGCCCACCAACCTCTACGGACCCAATGATAATTACGACCTGAATAACTCGCATGTATTGCCTGCGCTGATCCGCAAGTTTCATGAGGCGAAAATGAACGGTGCCGAAAAAGTGGTGATGTGGGGAACAGGATCGCCATTACGCGAATTCCTGCACGCGGATGACCTGGCGGATGCCTGCTATTACCTGATGCAGCATTACAATGAGCCCGGACTGGTGAACATTGGTGTGGGAGAAGACATCGCGATCAAAGACCTCGCGGTGCTGATCAGTAAGATCGTGGGCTTTGAAGGAAACATTGAACATGATCTTTCAAAACCAGATGGTACGCCCCGTAAACTGATGGATGTATCTAAACTCCACGGCCTGGGTTGGAAAGCGAAAACAGGGCTGGAAGAAGGCATCCGTAAAGTGTATGCGGAGTATAAAACAAAGGCTGCCGCGCTGCCCGCGTAGAATGGTTTTGTATCTTTGAACGGCAACGGGAACAAATACTTGAAAATATTACCACACCTTTTGGTAAAATGCTCTTCACCGGTTGTGAAGAGCATTTTTGTTTGAAGGAAGAATGAAGGCTTATGTTTAGTTTGTTTAAGAAAAAAACGCAGACGGAACCTGTAGGAACCCTGCTTCAAACAGATATGCACGCGCACCTGGTGCCCGGTGTGGACGATGGCGCGCCCGACCTTGAAGCCGCGGTGGAACTGGTGAAAGGGCTGTACCAACTCGGTTACCGTAACCTGATAGCGACCCCGCATATTTACTGGGACCTTTACAAGAATACACCGGATACGCTTACGCCCGCCTGCGCTGCCTTGAATACTGCACTTGAAACTGAAATCCCGGGCATGAAAGTGAAACTGGCCGCCGAATATATGATGGATGACCACTTCGAGGAACTGCTGGTCAATAAAACCCCCTTGCTCACTTTGAATGATAACCGCGTGCTGGTGGAGTTTCCGTTTGCATCGCTGTCCATGGGATGGAAGGAAATGCTCTTTTCATTACAGCTGGCCGGTTACCAACCCGTGATCGCCCATCCCGAGCGTTACAATTACGCGCACCGCGATAAAAAATTATACCATGAACTGAAAGATGCCGGCTGCGAACTGCAGGTGAATCTCTTATCTCTATCCGGCTATTACGGACCTGATGTGCAACACGCCGCCAGATACCTCCTGAAGAACGGGATGGTGTCCTTTGCCGGAACCGATTGTCACCACCAGCGCCACCTCGCCGGCCTGCAGGATACGTCTATCGCGAGAGAAGTGGCCGCATATGCCACGTTCCTCAATCATTCATTGTTTTAAACCTTATCCAGTTTGTCTACCATTGCACTCGTTGCCAATACCAGTTGGAGTATGTACAACTTCCGCAGGGGCCTTATCAGGGCGCTCCGCGCACAGGGGCACAAGGTATTGGTAATTGCCCCGCAGGATAATTTCAGCGCAGCGCTCGTAGCGGAAGGCGTGGAGTTTGTGCCTTTGTATATTGACAATTACGGAACCTCTCCGTTAAACGAATGGCGCACCTTCTGGACCCTTGTGCGTATTTACCGTCAGTATGCACCCGGCCTTATTTTTCATTACACCATCAAACCTAATATTTTCGGAACCCTCGCGGCTTCTTTCTGCAAGATTCCTTCCGTAGCGGTAATTACGGGGCTTGGGCATACTTTCAGCAAAAGCTGGATGACCGGTCTTGTGGTACCATTGTACCGTCTGGCCATGAAACGCTCAAAAGGCATCTGGTTCCTGAACGAGCAGGATAAAGCTGTTTTCGTCCAACGAAAAATTGGTGATCCTTCCCGGATGATGGTGCTGCCCGGAGAAGGCGTAGACACAAATTTCTTTTATGCGAGCGGAAAGATACCCGCGCATCCGATCAGTTTCCTGTATGCCGGAAGAATGCTGAAAGATAAAGGGGTGGAAGACTTTGCCGCCGCCGCCGCAATCGTGAAGCGTAAACACCCGGGGGTTACGTTTCGTATGGTGGGCTTCATCGACCAGGAAAATCCCAACTCTATTACCGTACAAAAGCTGCTGGAATGGCAACAGGAAAAAACGGTGGAGTACCTCGGTGAAAGTACCGACATCCGCCCGTTCATTCACGCGGCTGATTGTGTGGTATTGCCCTCTTATTACGGGGAAGGATTATCACGCGTACTGATGGAGGCCAGCAGTATGGCAAAACCCATCATCACCACCAGGAACGTGGGCTGCGAGCAGTTGGTGGATGAGGGAAAAAACGGGTTTTTGTGTAATACAAAAGATCCGGCAGACCTCGCGTTGCAGATGGAAAAAATGGTGGACAAATCACCAGATGAACTGAAAAGTATGGGTTTGCGCAGCAGGGCGATGATCAAAGAAAAGTACGAGGAATCCGGTATCATCAATATCTACCTGGATTTCATCCGGAAAATGCTCCGCTAGTTCAGATCATCCTCAACTGGTTCTTCACACCGGCGCGCATCACGATCATCATCTTATGATAAGAGGGTATCCTTACCCGTTGTTCCAGGATACACTTCGGCTTCATCGCTTTTATCTTCCTGAAGAGAGAGAGATAATATTTATAAGCCACATACACGCCAAAACGCGCCTTCATGGGCAGTTGCAAAATCCCTTCATAGGCTTTGGCGAAATCCTGCGCGATGTCCGCTTCAATGGCGCGTTTGTCTTCTTCCCGGAAATTACTGAAATCGCAACCGGGGAAATACACCCGGTTCAGTCCGTTGTAATCCGCCTTCAGGTCGCGGAGGAAGTTCACCTTCTGGAAAGCAGCACCCAATGCCTGCGCATAAGGTTTCAGTTTCTCATAGCGTTCCCTGTTCCCATCACAGAATACGAGTAAACACATCAATCCCACCACTTCAGCGCTGCCGTAAATATATTCCTGGTAACCCATGGTATCGTAGGAAGTGCGGTCAAGGTCAAGTTCCATGCTGTGGAAGAAAGCTTCAATGAGGTCGTGGTCCAGGTTGTAATGCCTTGCCGTGAGTTGAAAACTGTGCAGCACAGGATTTAAGCTGATGCCTCTTTCGATGGCCAGGTAAGTTTCTTTTTTGAACTCTTGCAGCAATTGCGCTTTATCGTGGTCGTGAAAAGTATCCACAATCTCGTCTGCCAGCCGCACGAACCCATAGATGTTAAAAATGGGCTGACGCAGGTCGGCGTGCAGCAACCTGATGGCCGAGGAAAAAGAAGTGCTGTACTGCTCGGTAACCGACCGGCTGCACAGCCCGCTCACATGGTGAAACAATTGCATCATAACTTACAAGTTAATCTGGTTGATCGTAATTCAGGAATAATGTTTAAGTACCTCCCGTGCAACCACCTCCCCACTAATTAAACTGGGTGGCACACCGGGGCCCGGAACCGTAAGTTGCCCGGTATAAAACAGGTTCTCCACTTTCTTA
This sequence comes from Parasegetibacter sp. NRK P23, assembly GCF_023721715.1. Taxonomy (NCBI): domain Bacteria; kingdom Pseudomonadati; phylum Bacteroidota; class Chitinophagia; order Chitinophagales; family Chitinophagaceae; genus Parasegetibacter; species Parasegetibacter sp. NRK P23. The sequence continues at coordinate 1,027,494 of NZ_JAMDLG010000001.1, read as the reverse complement.
CTCCGGCAGGCGGGTTTTAATACCGCTGTTTGCATCAGCGTATTCGCAAGTCCGTAGGCGTTCCCTTTAAACGCGTTGTAATCCGCCACAAAATCCGACAGCGCGAAGGAACGTTGGTACACAATGGCCGATGCTACTTCCTGGCCAATCTTCTCTTCTAGTCTTTTCACCACTTTCGAGAAATAATGCGCCCTTCTTTGTTCGTCATCATTCTCCAGACCCGTAGCCGTGGGGATGAGGAAGAACAGGTTCTCACAACCTTCCGGCGCCACCGTGGGATCGGTTACGGAAGGAGCGCTCAGGTAAAAAAGCGGCTCCTCGGGCCATTTCCTGGTGGTATATATTTCTTCCGCATGCTGCTCAAAGGGTACGTCAAAGAAAAGGGTATGGTGCGTGAGTCCTTCCAGTCTTTTGTTCAGCCCAACATAATAAATGAGACAGGAAGGCGCCATTACGCGACTGTTCCAATACGCTTCGGAATAGCTACGGAAAGCGGGTTCCAGCAGTTTTGTCTCCATAAAATGGTAATCCGCCCCGCCAATCACCACATCGGCTGTGTATTGCCGCAAGTTGCCCCTTTCATCCCTGGCTGTTACTTCTTTTACTCGGTTCCCATTGATGGAGATGTGCTCCACATTGCGCGAGAACTCGAACGATACGCCCAATTCCAGCGCCAGTTTATACATACCTTCCACAATACTGTACATGCCTTTTTCCGGGTACCAGGTGCCGAGTTTTATATCGGCGTAATTCATCAGGCTGTACAAGGCTGGTGTTTTCTCGGGTAACGCACCCAGGAAAAGTACCGGGAATTCCATGAGCTGGCGGAGCCATGGGTGTTTGAAATATTTGGCCACATGGCTTTTCATGGAATTGAACACATCCAGTCTGAACATACCTTTCATCAGGTCCCAATCCACAAACTCTCTTAGCGACTGCCCTGGTTTGTACACCAGTTTGTGAATGCCCACATCATATTTGTAAGCGGCTTCTTTCAGAAAATCATCCAGCTTCGCACCTGCACCGGGTTCCATCTTGTTGAACAGTGCCTTCAATTCATTGTAATCCGCTGGAATATCTACCGGCCCATCGGGCCAGAAAACCCTGTAAGACGGGTCCAGCCGCTGAAGCTGGTAATAATCGGCGGTCTTTTTTCCGAAGCTGGCGAAATACCGGTCAAAAACATCCGGCATCCAGTACCAGCTTGGTCCCATATCAAATGTGAAACCTTCGGCGCTGAACCGGCGTGCTCTTCCGCCGGGCATATCATGTTTTTCCAATACAGTTACCTGCCAGCCTTCCCGTGCCATGAAACTGGCCGCTGATAGTCCGGCAAAACCACTTCCGATCACGATTACTTTCTTATTCAAAGGAGTGATTTTTAGGCATTAAGAGGTAATTCACCATTAAGGTAACGCTTTCTTAGGGTCGAAATATTTTGTTTAAGATTATTTGCTGCGGCTGATCTGTGCTTTCAACAATTTCCGGGCGAAATGTATCCTGCTTTTAATGGTTCCCAACGGTTCTCTCAGCATTTCAGCGATCTCATGGTACTTAAAGCCATCAAAATACAACAGGAAGGGGTTCCTGAATATTTCCGGCAGGTTGTGGATGGCGGCCTGAATATCTTTGATGCGCAGGTTGCTTTCAGCTGCGTTGGCTACGGTTGTTTGGTTGTAGTCCAGCAGAAAATCATTCGGCGTACTGTCGAAAATAGTATTCTGTTTCGCCTTCCTGCGGTAATTGTTGATGAAGATGTTCCGCATGATGGTGTACAGCCACGCCTTAATGTTGGTGCCTACGTTGTATTTATCCTTGTTGGCCAACGCTCTGTACAGGGTTTCCTGAAACAGGTCCTTGGCTGATTCCGAATCCCGGGTAAGGGTGATCGCAAACGGTTTCAGAAAATCCGCGTTGCGTTCCAGCATTTGGTTGAAGTCGAGCGTTGACATATTAGTTGTTTATGAATTGACTATATAAAGTTAAACAAGAAAGTCGAAAAGTGGTTCGGTTTTGTTTAAAATTTTTATATAAAAAGTGAAACAAAAAATCGAGCCACCAACCTTTAAGGCAACAAAAACCACACCTTATAAACGGAACCGACCAAGTGACAGATTGAATAAAAAGATATTGGGGTTTGATTTGCGGGGAGAAGGGGTAAGTAGAAGTTATGCCAAAAAAACGGATTATGCAACAGCGCGACTGCGCAATTCGGAAACTTAACATTTGAGCTTTGGGGATTTTATTCCCCTGTTTGCCCAATGCACCACAGTATTGAAACTTAATAAAAAATGTATCTTTCTGCCCAATCAAGATTTTAACGCGTGTTGCCCTTTATTTTAGGAACTTTTTACTTACTAATCGCAATCTGGTGGCTCCGCCGGCATTCTTTCGTATTGAATACAGGGCTTTCTAAACGGGCCATTACCATCCTGTTTCTGGCAAAATGTCTGGCAGCTTTGGCATACGGTTATATTGGTGGTCCATTGTATAATTATCGTTTCGACACCTGGCAACAGTACCACGAGAGCCTTTTGGAAACCGACCTGCTGCTGCGCGACCCTTTAGAATTTGTCATTTCGTTGTTTCGTTTCAGTGAAGGACAAACTTTCCTGAGCCTGAGCACAGGTATGAATTTCGTCAACAATTTCCAGTTTAATTTCCACAATAAAGTAGTGGCCGTTTTTAACCTGTTTTCCGGCAGCAACTATTATATCAATACAATTTTCTTTTCGTTCCTGACCTTTTATGGCATCATCTGCTTTATTAAACTGGTGAAAGTGTATTGGCCCGACGCATCGAAACTGTTGCTGTATGCGGCTTTCCTGCTGCCCGGCTTTATTTTTTGGGGAAGTGGTATGTACAAGGAAGGCTGGATATTCACTGGGATATGTGCCTGCATGTACGGAGCAGACAGGCTTGGGTCCGGCGCCCGTTATGGTTGGCTGATCCTCGCCGGATTTTTCCTGTTGTTGGTAACGCGCATGTTCACGGTACTCATGTTTACTCCGTTCTTGGTGTATTACATCATGTGGAAGAAATGGCGGTTCACGCAAAGGCCACTGGCCCTGTTCCTGGCATTGCTTGTTGCAGCGCTGCTGCTGGCTTCCTGGCTGGGCTGGTACCATTTTCCAGCGGATATTGCCGGTAGAAGAAATGAATTCCTGCTGCTCAAAGGGGACTCTTTACTGGATACCCGTGTACTTGATCCAACCTGGCAAAGTATCCTGGCCTATATGCCGGGCGGGTTGGTAAACGCGCTATTGCGGCCCTTTCCCTGGGAAGTCGCCGGTAAATTGGTGTACCTCCCTTCGGCGCTGGAAATATTATTGCTGGAAATAGTCTTTTTATACTGGATCGTAAAAAAAGGCTGGCGTTTTAGGGTACCGGTACCTTTCCGGTTACTCTTCGCCTTCGCCGCGCTGAATTTTATAGTAATCGGCCTTACCATACCCTTTCTCGGAGCTATTGTGCGATACAGGAGTATTTACCTTCCATTTGTCATTGTTCCGCTGATTTTCGGGGCATTTGAAAAAAAATCCAACAATATCCCGGCATTACACGTTAAGTAATTATGTTTACCTAAATTGGTAGAATAATTAAACAACTCCGATGAATGCCTTTACCATTAAAGACCTGGAAAACCTTTCAGGCATCAAGGCGCATACCATCAGGGTTTGGGAACAGCGTTATACTTTCCTGAAGCCGCAGCGCACTGATACAAACATCAGGTATTACAGTAATGAGGAGCTGAAAATGCTGCTCAACATCTCTTTATTGAATAAATATGGGTACAAGATATCCCATATCGACAAGATGACGGAAGAGGAGATGGCGGATAAATTACTGATGTTGTCACAGGGGCAGGCACAGCAGGAGCGCCTGGTGAATGAGCTGATCAGCTATATGGTGGACATGGATATGACCAGGTTCGAAGCTTTGCTGAATAAGTTCATCGCGGCACGTGGCATTGAAAGGGCCATCACACAAATTATTTTCCCTTTCCTTGAAAAGATCGGGGTATTGTGGCTCACCAGCAATATTAACCCGGCGCAGGAGCACCTTGTCACCAATATAGTAAGGCAGAAACTCATCGTGGGCATCGAAAACTGTGTCACCCACCTTTCAGTGGATAAAAATGTTTTGCTCTTTCTTCCGGAAGGAGAACACCATGAACTTGGTTTACTCTATGTCCATTATATCCTCAAAAGTCGTGGCGTAAAAACATTATATCTTGGAGCGAATGTCCCTATAAAGGACCTGGAATATGTGGTGAAACTCAAGTGCCCTGATTTCTTATATACCCACCTCACTTCAGTGGCCGGGCATTTCAATTTCGACCGTTTTCTGAATAACGTTTACCAGAAATGCCCTGATACACCCCTTGTCATTTCGGGGTTAATCACCCAGGCTTACCGGAAAAGTGTGCCGGGAAAAATCGTTTTAAAACGATCCTTGCAGGAGGTGATGGAGTTCGTTTCCGGCATCTGATCCGCAACATTATTTTTCCTATCTTCCACCTCTTAACCCTCCCCGGGGTAAGGGGAATGAACTTGTCATGGAAAAATTTATACTGGCGCTTGACCAGGGAACCACCAGTTCCCGGGCCATCGTATTCAACGGGAAAGGAGCCGTGGTGGCCGTTGCACAGAAAGAATTCAAACAACATTATCCGCAGCCAGGCTGGGTGGAACACGATCCGATGGAAATCTGGAGTACCCAGGCGGGCGTTACCGCCGAAGCCGTGGTAAAAGCCGGGATCACCGGCGCTCAGATCGCGGCCATGGGCATCACCAACCAGCGGGAAACCACCGTGGTGTGGAACAAAGAAACCGGTAAGCCGGTATACAACGCCATCGTTTGGCAAGACAGGCGCACGGCCGCATTCTGCGATGAACTGAAAGCGCAGGGACGCACGAAAACCATCAATGAAAAAACCGGGTTATTGCCCGATGCCTATTTCTCCGGTACCAAGATCCGCTGGATCCTCAACAACGTGGAAGGTGCCCGCGAACTGGCCAACCAGGGCAAACTGCTCTTCGGAAACATCGACTCGTGGCTGATCTGGAACTTTACTAAAGGCGCCGTGCATGTAACGGATGTAACCAACGCCTCGCGTACCATGTTGTACAATATCGCCACACTGCAGTGGGATGAAGAACTCCTCCGTATGCTGGATATACCCGCTTCCATGTTACCGGAAGTAAAATCCAGCAGTGAAGTGTATGGGGAAACACACGCCAGCATTTTCAATTTTAAAGTCCCCATCGCCGGGATAGCAGGGGATCAGCAGGCCGCGCTCTTCGGGCAGATGTGTCTTGAACCCGGCATGGTGAAAAACACGTATGGTACCGGGTGTTTTATGGTGATGAACACCGGGGATAAAATCATCCCTTCTTCCAACAATTTACTCTCTACCATCGCCTGGCAACTGAACGGCAAAACCACGTACGCGCTGGAAGGCAGCATCTTTATTGCCGGAGCGGTGGTACAATGGCTGCGCGATGGTTTAGGCATCATCAGAAATGCCGCTGAAATTGAAGCTTTGGCTACAAGTGTATCGGATAACGAGGGTGTTTATGTAGTGCCGGCCTTTGCCGGACTGGGCGCCCCGCATTGGAACCAGGATGCACGAGGTTGCATCTTCGGCGCTACCAGGGGCACCACTTCGGCGCACCTGGCGAGGGCCGCGCTGGAAAGCATAGCGTACCAGACCAGGGATGTCCTGAAAGCGATGGAAGCTGATTCCGGCATAAACATCAAAGCTTTGCGCGTAGATGGCGGCGCCACCGCTAACAACCTCCTCATGCAATTCCAATGTGATGTATTAGGCGTTGAAGTGGTGCGGCCCAAAGTAGTTGAAACCACCGCGCTGGGCGCGGCTTTCCTCGCCGGACTCGCTACCGGGTTCTGGGATTCAGTGGATACGATCCGGGAATTATGGGAAGAAGCGGCGCATTTCCGGCCGCAGATGCCGGAAGAAAAAGTAAACAAATACGTCTCGGGCTGGAACCGTGCCGTGAAAGCCGCTATCGCCTGGGCCGATAACCATGAATCAAATGCCTGAACCCACTAAATGAATTGAGATGAACGTGACTTATTCTTATATCCACGAATTTTTAGGGGCCGCCATCCTGCTGCTGCTGGGCAGCGGCGTGGTGGCCAATGTACTGCTCCGCGAATCGAAGGGGCGCGAAGGCGGTTGGATCGTGATCGCTTTTGGCTGGGCGATGGCCGTGTTCGCCGGCGTCTTTATCGCGGCCCCGCACAGCGGGGCGCACCTGAATCCTGCGGTAACCATCGCGTTGGCGGCCATGGGCAAATTCCCATGGGAACTCGTGCCCGGTTATATACTGGCCCAGGTGGCAGGCTGCGCCACCGGTTCGGCGCTCGGATGGCTCACTTACAAAAAGCATTTCGATATCCCGGGCGACGGCGGCCTCAAAATGGCTGCATTCTGCACCAGTCCTGCCATACGACACTACGGGTACAACCTGGTGTCGGAGGTGATCGGCACCTTTGTGCTGATACTGGGTGTGTTGTTTATTGTAGGCCCCGATACGAAGCTCGGTGCCCTGGAAGCTTTACCCGTGGCGCTCCTGGTGCTGGCCATCGGGTTGTCGCTGGGTGGTCCTACCGGGTACGCCATCAATCCCGCGCGGGACCTTGGTCCGCGGATCATGTACAGTTTGCTGCCCATACGCGACAAACAGCCGTCAGACTGGTCGTATGCCTGGGTCCCCGTGTTGGGACCCGTGATTGGCGCATTGCTCGCCGTGGGTATTTTTAAGTGTTTGTAGTTTTTTCCGAACGGCTTCAGTTTCTGCCGATTTTTTTCAACCTTCGCACCGTTAATTTGTAAATAGGAAACGCCTGCCCGCTTTTCAATACTGGAAGCAAAAAAGGCATTAAAAAAAGAAGGATGAAGGAAATAGTTCTGGTAAACGAAAGGGACGAACAGACCGGCACAATGGAAAAAATGGAAGCGCACCGCCAGGCGCTGTTGCACAGGGCCTTCAGTGTATTCATTTTCAACAACAACGGAGAACTCCTGTTGCAACAACGCGCACCTGGAAAATACCACTCCGGTGGTTTGTGGACCAATACCTGCTGTAGTCATCCCGAACCAGGTGAATCAGTGGAAATGGCCGCTGAACGCCGCTTGAAAGAGGAAATGGGTTTCTCCGTAAAACTGGATAAAGCATTCGATTTTATTTATAAGGCTCCGTTCGATAACGGCCTCACCGAACATGAATTCGATCACGTTTTCGTGGGGAATTACGATGGCGAAGTGCACCCTGATCCCAACGAAGTTTCCGCGATTCGCTACGCCTCGCTCGAAGCCATCGAAGAAGCGCTGAAACAAGACCCGGCTGCCTACACCGCCTGGTTCCATATCGCGTTTCCGAAACTGCTCGAATGGATGCGCGAGTAAACTTCAACCAAATGCCCGATCGATTGTTTTAATCAAAACCTGACGCATGAACTGGATGGTACTGATAGGTATTACGCTCGCCACATTCGCCGTAATGGAAGGCATCACCTGGCTCACCCACAAATACGTGATGCACGGATTTCTATGGTACCTGCATGAAGATCACCACAAAAAAGGTCCCGGTTTCTTCGAAAAGAACGATGCGTTCTTCCTGATCTTCTCCATCCCCAGCTGGATGAGTATATACATCGGGGTAACGAAACATATTTACTGGCTGGCCGCCATCGGCTTCGGCATCGCCCTATATGGGTTCGCTTATTTTCTTGTGCACGACGTGATCATCCACCAGCGGATAAAAATATTCTCCCGCAGCAACAGTCTTTATGTGAAGGCTATCCGTTGGGCCCATAAAATGCACCACAAACACCTGGAGAAAGAAGAAGGAGAATCTTTCGGCATGCTGCTCGTGCATAAAAAATACTGGGAGAAAGTGAAAAAGGACCTTCGCTTCAAGTCCGCTCAAAAGAAAGAATCCATTTCCTGAGTGGAAAAAGATTTCGATTATATCATCGCGGGCGCCGGTTGCGCCGGACTTAGTTTGCTGATCCATTTACAGGAAGCCGGTCTTACCAAAGGGAAGAAGATATTACTGGTCGACAAAGCCCCGAAGCAGGGCAACGACCGAACCTGGTGCTTCTGGGAAACAAAGCCCGGTTTATTTGAGCCCGTTGTGGCGCATACCTGGCCAACCGTTTCTTTTTTCAGCAATACTTGGAAAGGTGGTGAGCTTGATATCAAGCCTTATCAATATAAAATGATCCGCTCCGCCACGTTTTACGCGTATTGCATGGAGAAGATCGCGGGTGATCCGGCCATAACAGTACTTTACGCGCCTATAACTGCTATTTATAACGCCCCCGCAGGAATGGCTTCCGTAATTGCGGGGGGAGAGGCGTTCACCGCAAGGTATGTGTTCAACAGTATTCTTCCGGCACAACCTGAAGTTTCGGATAAGCAACACTACCTGTTACAACATTTTAAAGGATGGATCATTGAAGCCGCCAGTCCGGCTTTCCATCCGGCAAAAGCTACGCTGATGGATTTCCGCGTGGGGCAGGAAGAAGGGTCTACTTTCGTTTATGTGTTGCCGTTAACGGAAACAAAAGCGTTGGTGGAATACACTTTGTTTACGGCCAGTTTATTGGAGCCCGAAGTGTATGATGAACAGCTCCGCAACTACATCGCTTCCTTTCTGAAACTGAATGATTATACAGTGGAAGAAGAGGAGTTCGGGGTAATCCCCATGACCAATTTCAGGTTTCCCGTTTCCGAAGGAAACATCATTTATACCGGTACCGCGGGCGGACAAACAAAAGCATCCAGCGGATACACTTTCCGTTATATTCAGGAACACAGCCTGCGTTTGGTGGAAGCACTACGGGACAATGTTCATCCTTCCGCCGCAGGCGGAATGCCCGCCAGGTTCCGTTTTTACGACAGCGTGCTGCTGCATATCCTCCGGCACCGTACATTAGAAGGAGCCGATATTTTCACCGATCTTTTCAAAAAGGGCAATGCCGCCAGGGTACTGCGTTTCCTGGACAATAAAACTTCTTTCCCGGAGGATTTGGACATCATGCGCAGGCTACCTACAATGCCTTTCCTTCGGGCCGCCTTGAAAGAATTATTTTAAAAACAGGAAGGCGTATCAATTGGGATGATACGCCTTATTTCCTGGGTTTTCGTGGAACCTATCCTGCTAGTTTCTTAATATAATCTTCGTGTTCAGTAATTGTTCCCCGTTTCCTCCGACCACATGAATGGAGTACAGTTGCGCGGAAAGTCCGTTCGTGGAGATGGGCAGTACATCGCCTGGCCGCATAACCCTGTTCACCTGTTTCACCACTCTTCCGTTCAGGTCCGCGATGCGTATGGTGACCTGTCCGCTGAAATTGCCGGTGGTGAGCTGGAAGCTTCCATTGGTTACCGGGTTGGGGAATACCACCGCCGTACCGGCGTTTCCGTTGTAGATCGTCCTTACCGGGGAATAAGTGAACGTGCCATCAAGATCGGCCATTTTAAGGCGATACTTTATTACGCCGGCTCCCGGGGCATCATCGGTGAATGTGTAATCGATTGGGGTTTCACTGTTGCCGGCGGCCTGCACTTTTCCAACCTGTCTCCAGTCGTATTCCCTGGTTTTCTTTTCTATATTGAAGTGACTGCTGTGTTGTTCGTAGGTGGTGGTCCATTGCAGCACCGCCGTATTGTTTTTAAGTGCAGCGGTAAAGTTGACGAGCGTAACCGGCAATATGGTGCCGCCTGGAGAGCCGAATACGGTATCGTTCCTGTCTGTGGCGTCCATGATGCCATCGCCGTCGGCATCGTTGGTGTCGTCAATTTCGCCATCGTTATTGGCATCAAGGTTGCTTCCTCCTGCTTCCACGATATCGAATGTGCCGTTGTTGTCGCTATCAAGGTCCAGGTAATCGGGGATGCCGTCGGCATCGGATTGTTGTGGTGCGGGATGTGCGGGTGAGCCATACACGGAAGGCGCCTGGTCCACGCTGTTCATGATGCCATCGTTGTCGTCATCGGGGCCATCCAGCACACCATCGTTGTTCAGGTCCGCCGCGCCAGATATGCCATTTTCAGTGAGGTCGAATAACCCGTCATTGTCGCTGTCGAGATCGAGGAAGTTGGGAACGCCGTCTCCGTCTGTATCAGCGGCGGTTTCCACCGCGTCCAGAATGCCGTCGTTGTCACTGTCCAGGTCTATATAATTGGGGATGCCATCTCCATCGGCATCATCGTTGGTGGGATCGCCGTCTCCGTTGGTGTCTTCCGTGGCATCTGGAATACCATCACCGTCAGAATCCGTGTCGCAGGCATCCGGACTGGTATCACCATCGTGGTCAATATAGGGTGATTTGGGATTTACGGTATTGCAGGCATCGCAGGCATCTGGTGTGCCATCTCCATCGGAGTCCACCGCATCATCTCCTGCCGGGCAAACTTCCAGACAGTCGGCGGTGCCGTCTCCATCGGTATCTAATTGAGCATATGCGTAATATACTTTGATATCCGGCCCCGCTGAGATGAGCGACTGGTATTCGATTTCTATTTCATCGAAGGCTACTGTTGATTCTCCTCCAATGAAATTGATGCTGCTGCCGCCAGTGAGTAAGCCCAGGTTTACAAGTGATCCGCCGCTGATGGTTTGAACAGGGCTTACGCTGTTGTCTCTGTATAATTTGATGGTAAAGCCGCCAATTACATTGGCTTCCAATAACCCACTTCCAACGGATACCGCGAACCCTGCTACCGTGCCGGCAGGATAATCTGCGCCGCCGGTAACGCCAACGGTCATGCGAAATCCTGCACCCACGCCAACTACCGCATCATAGTGAACGGAGTCTGTGAGCGATGGTGTCACAATATTGCCAGGATTATCAAGGGAGGCTCCGATCGTAATGCCCAGTAATGTCTCCCGCTGGTAAACGCCCAGACCAGGATCCCGGTCTCCCGTGAGCCGGTTGCCCAGATAAGGCGCGGCGGCGCCCGTGGTGATGGCTGTTCTGCAATCGGTACAGGAAGGGCCGCTTTCAAAAGCCTCGAATATCCTGAGCGTATTGATGGCTGCTGAGGTCCCGGTTTGAACAAGCCTTACCTCGTTGAATGGTTTTCCAATGGTGGTGGTAATAGCCACTTCCTGAACTGCCGTGGGGCCGGCCAGCAGGTTTACGTTTACCAGCCCTGATGTTCCCACCACTGCCTGGTCCTGCAACACGCCATGGAGATAAGTTTGAATGCTTAGGCTATTCAATAGTGTGGCATCAAGCAGGCCGGTGCTGGTTTGCACGCGGAAGCCCGCTTTGTGCCCGCCGGGATACACTTCCTGTAAACTGGTAACGCCCACATAGGGTGATGTGGTGAGCAGGCTGGCGCGTACGGGAAGTACCATGGTGGCGTAGGTTTCCCGGTTGCCATCGGTCAGGTTGCCCGGATCGGCCAGTGTTGCCAGCGTTGTAAGCAGTCCGCCGTTAAAGTTTACGATGGAGCCGTTCCCGGCGATCTGGTCGTAACAGATGGTGTTGTTTTCGTTGTAGCCACAGGCCGGATCAAAGGCCATGGCATAATAGATGCGGAGTGTGGTGCCCACGGAAAGATTGGCCAGCGTGCCCTTGATCAGCCTTATTTCGTCGAAGGCCTGTGTAGTGGGGAAACTGAGGTAAATCTTTCCCGGGATGCTGCCATTCAGCAGGGTCACGGAGGTGCCGTTTACTACCGTGAATGTTTCGGCGGCAGCGCCATTGTTATAGGTCTGGATCTGCATCCCGTTCAACACATCAGCGTTTAACAACGCGTCGTTTCCGGTTTCCACCACGAAGCCGGCGTGCCACCCGGCAGGATAAGTGTTTAACGAATCGGTCACCGCAACACCTTTTCCTGAAACAAGGGCCAGTAGATCGTCTATTTCAGCGTAGTCTGCTGTATTGCCGTTGATGAGTTTGTCCGGTGTATTTCCGGAGGTGAAACCAATGCTCACACCCGCATCTATTGAAGCGAATCCTTTCGCTGCGCCAATTACCGGTTTGTAACATGGGGCGCCATTCTGCGCCTGGGAAAAGTGGAAAAATGCAAGGCAAAGTACTGATGTAATAATTTTAAACGTGTAAAACTTTTTCATTCGAATCAGGTTTTCGTTAAGGCAATAGTTGTCCTGTCCGGTTTGTCCGGAAAAAAGCGCACGATAGAATGGGGAAAGAGGTTAGAGAATTTTTTGACCGGAAAAGAATACCGGTGCTTTTTTCAGATTTACTTCTTTAATTTTAAGATAAGGATCAACCACTCTTTTTAGACCGGTGTCATCTTCCGGACCATTTAGCGGCTACTTGTTGCTGTTATGAAATTATGTAAAAGATCAGGTCACATCATACCTGATTCCGTTCAAAAAATACCGCTATTGGGTCAATCGAAAAAAACCTTGTGCTATGGAATGGAACATCCCGTCTGTATTCAGGGAGCATTGTGTTCCCGGGAATTTTATGCATACTATTGGTACGCAGTACCACCCTCATTATTTTCATCTTCATCATTCATTGGGCCATGGATATGTATTTGTGAAAGAAGCGGAGCCTGGCTTACTGATCCGGAATTGGAACTACGAGCTAAGCGAAGCTGTAAGCTTTCATCTTCCCGGGATAAAAACCGGCGCGGAAAGATCGTTCAGTATCCTATGCCTGCAGAGTATTCCGCTGTTGCGGATGAATAACGGTTCTGCTGAAATCATACAGTCTGATGTGAATGAGCTCTTCATTTTCGCCAATACTTTCCGCGGTACCATTCACCTTGAGGGCGGCGCGGAAGTAAGGATAATAGAATTACTGGTAACCGAAGAATGGTTCCGGCTTCAGTATGATAATCCGGAAGAAATAGCACTGCGTGAAGCCTGGATGCAACTGTTCAATGAAAACAGTGCCAGAAAGATGCAGGTGGGGAACAGCGTTTTTTACCATGCCTTGCTGAACGCGATCGCTTCTGATGTGCACAGAGGTGCAGGGGGTAGTATTCTGGTAAAATCGCGGACGTTTGAACTGCTTGATTTCGTGGTGCACCAGTTGTTGCCGGAGCCTGCGTCTCAACCGGCGGATGAACAAATGGACGCGCTGAAAGAAATCCTCGACACCAGCGTCTTCGGAAAGTTACCCGCTATTGAAACAATGGCCCGCAAATTCGCCATGAGTGAATCCACGCTTAAAAGAAGGTTCAGGAAAGCCTTTGGCTCCGGTATTTATGAATACTATATCAAAAAGAAAATGGAGGCCGCAAGGGCATTGCTCTCCTCCGGCGACCTGCGTGTGTCGGAGGTGGCGTTCCGCCTGAATTATGAAAAGGTGAGCCATTTTATAGAACTGTTCACCCGGCACCATGGTGTTTCTCCCGGTCAGCTCCGTTCCCGTACGGGCGGACAATAACCCCCCTTTTAGTGGTATTGACAAACCCACCTTAACCTGTTATCTTTAGCGTCATTCAATCCCCTCTCCCTGGAAATTACACCGTTCCGTTCTGTTTGGTAGCACCGGCGTATGTATATCCTGCGCCTCACCCTAACATGTCCATACATGGAACAGGTAAAAAAGGACCTGGCGAATTACGCGTCCGACCGCTACTCCGCGAGCTTACAGGAGATAGAACTCATCAGGAGCGGCATCTACCATAACCGGAAGGGTAGTATTCCCCTCACGGAAATTCCGCACAACCGCGACCGACTTGCGTTGCGTATGGAGCGGGAAGGCCTGCCGCCCGACCAGGCCATTGAACGCATCAACGGGGTGCCCAATTTCCAGGATGTGTTTATCATCCGCGAACTGCTCCGTCTATCTGAATCGGTATGCAGAATCACCATTTCGAGTCCTTTCGGCGGTTCCGGCTTCGGAACGGGTTTTCTCATCGCGCCCGGACTGCTCATTACCAACCACCATGTTTTTCCCGATGCCGCCGCGGCCGCGCATTCCGTGGCGCAGTTCTCCTATGAACTCACCGGTAAAGGTGGTGTTACGGCGCCGGTAAGTTTCAGGCTGAAGCCTGAAAAGTTCTTCATGAGCTCTTCGCTTGAAAAGAACATCATGGTGCCCTATAGCGGCCTCGATTTCACGATCGTGGCGGTGGATGAGATTTCCGACAATGGTATTCCCATCACGGATTTTCCCTATACCCGCTTCGATGAAACCCTCGGCAAAATTGTGGAAGGAGAGAACTGCATTGTGATCCAGCACCCCGCGGGCGACTACAAAAAGATCGTGCTGAAAGATATCCGGATGATCACGCTGACCGATAATTTCCTTATCTATGAATCCGATACACTGCCCGGCTCTTCCGGTAGCATGGTGGTGGGATTGGGTACCGGTCAGGTGGTGGCGCTGCACCACAGCGGCGTGCCGCGGAGAAACGACAAAGGACAGTGGCTCCGCAAAGATGGCCTGCCCGTGCAGGCTGGTGATACAGACGATGTGATAGACTGGATCGGCAATGAAGGCATCCGCGTAAGCAGCATCGTAAAAGCAATTCGTTCAATCTCAATTCCTCCTGATATGGAACCCTACCGCCAGCAATTATTGGGTGTGGCCCAGACTGAGCCCGCACCACGCAGTACGCAACCCGCCAGGTCCGTTAAAACAGAAAGCGCTCCCGCCGATGCTTTGCCGCCTGCACAAGGTGGTACACTGTATTTTGAAATGGAACTTTCCGGCAACGATGCTTTGTTCGATGATTTTATAGAAGATCCCGGCAAATACATTGATGGTTTTGTGCAACTGGAACCGTTGTTCCCGCTCAGTTCTGATCCCGAACTGCGGCGCTACAAATACCTCACGGTGCGGAGTGCCACGCCTCCGTATGAACTGGCCGCAGCACTGGAGGCCCTGCCGCAGGTGGAAAGCTGCACACCCGACCTTCCGGCCTATACCGATGTTGGACTATCGGAAACAAATATGGGAGGAATGGCCACCGGGCAGGAGGAGAGTTTCATTTTCAACGATGGCTCCGCGAAGGAAAATGAACCAGAGTTTATAAAACGATGGAAAGATGCGAAGTTGAGCAAACCACATATCGACAACAACGACCTGGCGCGGCTGCGCCGCTGGAACTGGGATGCCGTTTATCCACCTTTCATAGTGAAAAATGAAACGGAAGCCGAGCGCGTCGAACGGGAACTCCGGGAGAAAAAATGCTGGGATAATGTGGACCAGTTACTCCCTTTCATGAAGATCGCGCAACTTGATACCGGGTATTCTCTGCATGGCAAAGTTAAGAACGGGTACAATTTCCTGGAAGACATGGACTTCATTGATGAAGATGATGATGCCGTTGATTCACACAGTAAATGGCTGCTTAAGTTCCCGGGTCATGGTACCCGCACCGCCAGCCTGGTAATCGGAGGTGTGAATGCACAGTATACCGGAGACGGTAACCTCGGGATGCTGGTGCGCAATGGTAAATTACTTCAAACCCTTATTCCCTATCGCATAGCCAAATCCGTTATATTGATCGGAAGGGGAAAAGAATTGGCCGATGCCATCAACCATGCCGTATTGAACGAGGTGGATGTGGCCTTCATGTGCATGGGAAGTTATCCCCGCCCCATGATCGCGAGGGTGGCGAAGATGGCTTATGATGCCGGACTGATATGGGTATGCGCCGCCGGCAATGAAGTGGAAATGGTGATAGCTCCAGCGCTATATCCCGGAACCATTGCCGTGGCCGCCGTAAACCCCGATGAGCAACCCTGGAAGGGTTCCAGTTATGGGAAAGAAGTGGATGTGGCCGCCCCCGGCGAAGATGTTTATGTGCCGTTCATTGATAAGGATGGCCGGGAAATTATGGTGTATGGCAGCGGAACAAGTTACGCCACCCCGCATGTGGCCTCCGCCGCGGCCATGTGGAAAGCCGCCCACCATGAAAGACTCGCCGCTTATTCGGAAAAATGGATGATACCCGAAGCGTTCCGGTATTGCCTGCGGCAAACAGCGCGTGCGCCCGCCGCGGATTGGAAAGAAAATCTTTATGGAAAGGGTATTCTGAATATTCCGGCGCTTATCGCATTCGAACCACCTCACGAAGATAAACTTACGAATGCGTACAAAGATAAAAACGTGCACCCCAAAGATGATCTCGGTATCCGTGAAGGCATCGCCTTCTTATGGAACCTCGGCAAAAGACTCACCACGAAAGGTACGGTGGAATCCATGCAGGGCGGCGTTTCCAGCAGGGGACGCACCGCGTTGGAAGCGTTGATGAAACCACAAAATACCGGCGCCCTGGAAGCTACTCCCATGGCCGACGCCGCCAAAGCGCGCCAGGCGCTTTCAGCTTATTTCCATGCCTATTCCGAATAAACAAACGAATTGCCATGTCAACAGCCTCCTACTTCGATTTTCATTTTCACCCCGCTTTCAAACAGTTCATCACCGTTTTTGATGAGCCGCGCTCCTCGCAAAGAAAGGCCGCGGAAATAAGACAGGAAATGGACCTGCGCAATGCGGTGCTTGATTTCCTTGACGAGAATATGCTGCACATCCTGGAGAGCCAGTGTTCTTACAACCAGATGCACCGCGGCGGGGTTAAACTCGGCATCGCGAACATCATCGCCATCGAACACGGCATCGCCGATGGGAGAAACCTCATTGGAAAAGTACTGCGCTCCGACCTTACAAGGCCCATGGATCCGGCTTTGTTACAGTCGATCAGGAAGGGGCAAACATCTTACTATGCTCTTTTTAAGAAAGAACTCGAAATGTACCGCATCCTTTCTGATGTGAACGATGGTGCGTTGGTAGAGATACTGACACGCAAAGCGCCGGTGCAATTCGATCAGAACAAGTTCTACCTCGCGATTGGGATGGAAGGCGGACACAACCTGAGCCGCTACTTTATCGCGCAGCCCGGTAAACCTGAATTCAGCGGAGATGCAACTAAGGATCATCGTGATGTGGTGTCCAGTTTTCATGCGCTTTTCCACGAGCTCTGGAACCGGAATATGGACCTTTTTTACATCACGCTCACGCACATGTCGTTTATCCCGGAGCAACATCTCGCCAACCATGCCTATGGGATGAAGTTGCTGAAGCACCCCGCTTTCATGCCCATCCGCAGCGGCTTGCACGAAGACGGGAAAAAACTGGTTTCGGCGGCATACGACATGCAGATGCACGGGGTACAAACACCGGTGCTCATCGATATAAAACACATGTCGTTGAAATCAAGACTGGATTTTTACGAATACCGGAACAGTAATGGCTATTCCGATATTCCCATCATCGCCACACACATGGGGGTGACCGGTTATTCCATCGCGGAATGGACGGCGGCACTGGAAGAACACGGGCTCGTGAAGCAGGATGGGTTGCAGGGCGTAAGCGTGGTGACGGAAAGAAAACCCGCGGGGGAGTGGGGCAAACTGCTCAACAAGGAATTTACGTTCAACCCCTGGAGCATCAACCTGATGGATGAAGACATCATTGAAATACTGCGCTCCGGCGGACTGATCGGGATGTCGCTTGATGTGCGGATACTGGGTTATGAACCCATGATCAAACTGAAAAAAGCGGAAGCCGAAGAGTTTTTTTCCGTGGCGGAATTCCGTCATTTTTTCCCGCACCTGCAGTTACCGCCTTCGGCGGCGGAGCCTGAACCCCTTACCGAGTCTGAACTCATCCCCACCAAAAAAGAAAGGCACCCGATTTGTTTATGCCTCAACATCATTCATATCCTTTCCGTGGCCGCCTGGAACAAAGACATTATCGGTAACAACATGCAGGATGCCTGGGACCATATCTGCATCGGCAGTGATTTCGACGGGCTTATAGACCCGGTGAAAATTTGCCGCGACGCTTCACAGATGCCCGCGCTGGAACAGAACATCTTCCGCTGGCTTCCGGTCGCGGAAACGGCGTACCGTAAAGTAAACGAAGGGCCTGCGGTGTTGCCGCGCAGTAATAATACCATCGACCTGGCCGCTTTGCGGCAGTGTGCACAAAAGATCATGTTCGGTAACGGGAAGCGGCTGGTGGAAAACTGGCTGCTTGGAAAACTACGGTAATGCACCGCCCCAACCTGTCAAAAGGCAAACGCTCCATCTATTTTATCGTGGCGCTCACCGCGTTGCTGGGCGCATTTTTCCTGCTGCTTTATTTTAATATTCTGCCTTCCAACCGGGAGCGCGTGAACAGGGATGTGTTCAGCATTCTCCGCTCCAGCGCCGCGAATATTTCAGCTGAAACGGAGAACTATCTATACCTCTGTAATGAATATACGAAGCGCGCCATAGATACGCAGCAATTACGCAGATGGTCAATAGATACCGTACCCAATATCATCAACGATTGGTTGAAGCGGAACAAATTAAGCCATACTGTGCAGCGGGTTCCGATTCCGGGAAAAGAAAAGCGGGAAGCTGAGGTCTTCAGTGCCGATACATTCCGGCTCACCAGTGTACGGTACAACAGTTTTTATTTTGAAAAGCAATGGGCAGAAGGTGTTCGTTTTCGTTACCGCCTTGCACTCGATAGTTTTATGCTGCGCATGGAAATGGACCAGCAACAGGAGTTTCTGGACCAGTACCTGCTGGTGGCCGACGCGGACGTGGTTTTTAAAAGTGCCGGCGTTTCCATCGCGAAGGATTTCGTGCTGGATTCTTTTCTGAAAAAAGAAAACAGGTTCACATCCGGCACTACCGTTCTTTCCATGGATGAGACACCCAGCCGCATATTTTATTATCCCTTTGAATTGGGGGGAAAGAATATGTTCCTCTGCGGCGTGGTGAAAGAAGCGGATTACAAAGCCGAATTGTACCGGCTTCCGGATGGGTTCATTTACATCATGGTGACCCTGCTGGTATTGCTCATCATTACACAACCCATCCTGAAACTCCCCTTAATGAGTATGCACGAGCCCGTGCGCTTTTCAGGCTTCGTATTGTTCGTGGGCGCTTTGTTCACAGGTGTTTCCGCCATTACCTTACTTACAGTACATATCCTGATGCTAACGGGCAGCAGTGTACGCTCGGAGGCTAATCTTCGGGAGCTATCGGCACAAATGAAACGTGGCTTCAACTATGAAGTCTGGCGTACACTCAAAGTGATGGATGCACTGGACGTGAATGTGGGGGAAAGTTTCGCGAAGGTTAACCCCGATTCCGCAATGATCTTTCAGAAAGAAAAGGAGTTGAAAGCGTTGCTGGACACTATGGAGAAAAGGGAAACCGCTACCGAAACCGACCGTGTTTTCTGGATCAGCGAAAAAGGATGGCAGGAGATGAAAGTGGAGAAGGGCATGGAAGGTGTTGGCAACCTGGACGTAAGCGATAGGGCCTATTTCAGGGATGTGGCGGACGGCAGGATGAATATGCTCCGCTTCTTCAGCCCGAAAAAATTTGCGATGGAAGCGTTGCGCAACCGGGTGAACGGCGCGTTCAGGATGGTGGTCAGTAAGAAGAGCCTCTGGCAGGGAAGGGTGATGGCCATTTCCACCTGCATGGGCACCTGGTGCGATCCGCTGCTTCCGCTCGGCTATGGATTTGCGTTAGTGGATGCGGATGGGGTGGTGCAGGTGCATGAGAAGGAAAGCAAAAATTTAAAGGAGAACCTCTTCAACAGACTTCCCGATCCCGGCATGTTGAAAGAAGTAATAAAGGGGCGGAAAACGGTGTTCCGGGCGGACGTACATCTTTACGGCCGGAAAGTGGACATGCTGATGACGCCGCTGGAAGGGTATCCTTATTTCCTGGTTACGTATTACAAGAAAGATTTTATGATGCCGGTGGTGCTGAAGATTCTGGTGTTTACCATTGCGCACGTGGCCATCATTTACCTCGTGTACATATTGGGCTGGTTGTTGTACTTCGGGAAAAGAATGGGTACGCACCCCAGGTTGTTCGCGCCGATACACCTGGTGGGCTGGGCGATTCCCGCAGAGAAGTTGTGGTCGTTCTACCTGAAAGGATCGGTGTTTTTACTGGTATCCCTGGTGGGGATCATCACGGCGATGGCGTGTGCGCCCAAACTGGAACACGGCAACGCGTTGGTGTTCACGCTGATCATGGTATCGCCGTTCCAGGTCGTTTCGGGGCTGGCGCTGGTCTATGCCTGGGAGCGGAAGGTGCGGAACGTGGGGCGCTGGATGCGCTGGTCCTTTTTCTCCGGGCATACATTGCTTACCATGAACCTCCTGTTGCAAGCCGGTATTTTTATCCTGAACTGTGTGGTGTTCTGCGGGATGGTGTACGAATGGATGCTTGTTTTCTGTTTGCAATTCTTTCAATGGATCGTGATTGTTTTTCCACTGAAAGTATTGCCGGGAAAGTTTCTTTTTCAACTGGTCCGGAAGCAACCGGAAAAGCCACCCTTAAAACAAAAGGGTTACCGACTGTTCTATTTCACCTACTTGTTCCTTCTGGTACTGATGGTGGGCGCATTGCCGCCTTCCTTGCTTACCTGGATGAGCCACAATATTGAGATTGAACAACAGATCAGGAAGCAGGAACTGAACCTGGCCGAAAGGGTAGGAGAAAGGTTGAGCAGGGATACGACTTATCACGCATTGTTTCCCATTGGAACATTGCTGGATGCCATGCCACGGGAGCAGCAGGCTGCCGCGCGGCCTTCCGCCCGGCGCATCACGGAATCGTACGGTTATTTTTCACCCACGCCTTTCCGCATCCGTCTTTTCACCGGTGCCGCCCCCGTTCCAGCCCCACGCATCACGGAACCACATTATTATGCGCTTTCAGCGAAAGTGGCCAACCGCGCTTACGATCCCATGTTCTACCCCGTTCTCCCCGATCTTGCCTCGGGTGCACAATGGAGTTTCGACCGCCAAAGGGACACCGTGATGCTTTGGTACAAACCACCCTTTCCTACACGCAATGCAGAAGGCGTTTTCGTTAAAATGGAAACGGGCCCGAGGTTCGTGTATTTCGATATGGGGGCCGCGGGTATTGCTTTAACGCTATTCGTCCTAATTATCCTTTACCTCCTGGCCCGCGTAATAAAGTATGGGACATTTTCGCTTTTTCTTTGGAAGTACCTGGCTGCCGCAGGCAAAAAGGGCAATGCCACCAGCCTGCTGGCACGGTGGAAAGAACAGGAATCATTCGATGCGTTCCTGAACACCGGTAGCCCGGAATACCGCATCGATGACCGTGAAAGAGCCATCATGAAAAATGTGGACAGGCACCGCAGCTTCTTCGAGTTCCTTTGGGAAAACTGCTCAGATAAGGAAAAATTCCTCTTGTTCGATTTCGCTTTAGATGGCTTGATGAATTACAAGAACAGCTACGAAATCACCAAACTGGTGGAAAAGGGCATCCTGGTGCCACACCGGAGACTGGATATACTCCGTTTGTTCAGCGCCTCGTTCCGGCTGTTCGTGCTCACCAAAAAGAATTCCCTGCAAATGGCGGAGATCACCCGGAAATATAACCGTGCATCGCCATTGGGCGTGTTCCGCTTCGTGCTCGTGGTGGTGGCTGTGGCGTTTTTCACTTTTATCTTCTTCACCCAGAATGATGTATTTGATAAGATTCTCGCTTTAACCGGGGGTATTGTTTCCGTGCTGGCTAATCTTTCCCGGATCACAGGAGCAGCAGCGGAAAAACAGGCGGGATAGAAAATTTCCGCATCTCGTAAATGGATTTCCCGATCGCGTAGATGGAATGGGCGGTTTTGCAGCAAATTTGCGCAAATTTCAAAAAGGTGCAAAAATCACTACTACTCATTGCGTTTATTTTCAGTTGCCTGGTATCCTTAGGGCAAGCCACATTAAAAGGAAAGGTCACCACTTCAGACGGTATCCCCGCCTCCGGCGTGAATGTGTTGCTGAAAGATGCCCGTAAGGGCGTGGCTACGAACGAAGAAGGACTGTTCATATTGAAGAACCTGAAACCCGGTACTCATTTGCTGGAAATCTCTTTTGTCGGTGCGAAAACCATAAATAGGGTGGTGGAACTGAAAGATGCCGGGATGACCGAAATACTGGTGGAACTGGCCGAAGCTTCCACCGACCTGGAAGAAGTAGTGGTGAACGGAAAGAAGACCATAAATAATACTTCCGTTTCCGTTGGTAAATTCCAGGCATCCCCGCGTGAATTGCCCCAAAGTGTTTCGGTGATCGGCCAGCAGGTGATCGCCGATCAGCAAATGGGCAGACTGAGTGACGTTATGAAAAATGTGAACGGCGTGGCCATAGGCACCGCGAGAGGTTCCGTTACTGAAACATTTTACGCGCGTGGATACAGCCTGGGTTCAAATAATATACTGAAGAATGGCTCCCGTACCAATACAGGCAGTATGCCCGAAGCGTCCACGCTTGAGTCGGTGGAAGTATTAAAAGGAAGCGCCGCGCTGTTGTATGGCGGTGTATCCGGTGGCGCCGTAGTGAACCTGGTGACCAAGCAGCCGAAGTTCCACCATGGGGGTGAAGTAATGTTGCGCGTGGGAAGCTACGATCTGTACAAGCCCACGATCGACTTATACGGACCGCTTTCTCAAAAGCTGGCTTACAGGCTGGTAGGCACTTACGAAAAAGCCGGGAGCTTCCGCGATGGGGTACACTCGAAAAGAAGTTACCTGAACCCCTCCCTGTTGTACAAACTCTCGGATAAAACGACCTTGAGGTTGCTGGGAGACTACCTCGCCACTGATTTCACCCCCGATTTTGGTTTGGGTTCAGTGGATGGAAAAATTCCTTCGGAAGACATGATTCCCCGCAACCGTTTCTTCAACACCGTTTGGGCCTACAACAAAATAAAACAACTGACCTCTTCCTTCGAAGTGGAACACAAGATCAGCGAGCACTGGAAAGTGAATTTCATCGGTTCCTATCAGCAATACAACCGGAACTATTTCGGAACGGAAAGAATACAGGCCGCCGCCAATGGCGACTGGAGCAGACCACTCACCAGGACCAAACAGGAAGAGGATTATTACACCGCGCAAATGAACCTGACCGGGGATTTCGCTACGGGAAAAATCAATCACAAAATACTGTTGGGTGTGGACGGCGACCAGAATACTACCGTCAATACGCAATTCAGGATTGCCGGAGGAACCGCATACGATAAGATCAACCTGCTTGATCCCGCCAAATTCACCCCGCGCACCGATATGCCCGTGACCACCGATACCGCTACCAGCCAGGCGCCCAGCTACCGGTTTGGTGTTTACCTGCAGGATATGGTGGCCATCACGCCCAAACTCCGTCTGCTCGCAGGTATGCGCTGGTCGTACCAGGAAACCGCTAAAACTACGGTCAATTATTTGCTGAAAGATAGTGTGGCATTTGGTGGAACTCCACGCACCGATAAAGCTTTTTCTCCCAAGGTCGGGCTGGTATATCTCCCGCTGAAAACAACTTCCGTTTTCATCAGCTACTCCAACAACTTCGTGGTGAACTCCGGTGTGGACATCTACAACCAGGCTTTGAAACCTTCCATCATCGATCAGTTTGAAGCCGGCGTGAAGAATGACTTCTTCGATGGGAAACTTTCCGCGAATTTTTCAGTTTACCGCATCATCAACAACAACCTCGCCCAGATGGCCGAACTGGATGCGAACGGAAATGTAAACAGCAATACCAACATCAAAGAGTTTACGGGGCAGACCACCAGCGATGGTTTTGAAGTGGACATTACGGCGTCTCTTTCAAAAAATATCTATTTCATTGGTGGTTACAGCAACAACTACATGCGTTATACCCGCACTTCAGGCGCTTCCAACAGCTTTGTAACAGGGGAACGTCTGGTGAACAATACGGCGCAAACGGCAAACGGAACCGTTTTTTATACCTTCAGCGGAACCAGTCTGAAAGGATTGAAGATCGGGGCTTCCACGTTTTACACAGGGAAGAGAGTGGCGGGATGGAACAATACGCAGGCGAACAAGGCTTCTAATGTAAACCGGAACATTCAATTGGGCGACTTCACCACTTTTGATGTATCGCTGGGGTATTCATTCAGGAAACTCTCGCTGCTGGCCAAATTGTCCAATATTACCGATGAACTGGATTACATCGTACATGAGAATTATAGCGTGAATCCTATTGCTCCGCGACAATTCAGCACCACACTCTCCTATAAATTCTGATCCTGCAAAACATACCGTCCGGGCCGTTCCGCAAGGAGCGGCTTTTTTTATGCCTGTTAACCGCTGGTTAAGTACGCCCTTTCATGTGGTGATTTCAAAAAGAAAACTGAACCTTTGCACATCAATAAAAGCTACGGCTTCGAAACGGCCCCTCATCCCTGTACCATAGAGAAGTTGAGTTTTTCATAAGCAGTATGTTTTGGTTAAGAAGCTCCCGCTCCAAAGGCGGGCTTTTCTTTTTTAGCCAGGCTCCGTTGTCCGCTCCACAATACCAGCAGCGCAACGAATGCGGCGCCCGCCATTACCGCCGCCAGGGGAACGATGGTGCCGTTGCTGAAGATGCTGATGGCCACGGATGCGAGCGAACCGATCCCCATTTGCAATGCGCCCATCAATGCCGAGGCGCTGCCTGCATTTTTCGTAAACGGGGCCATGGCCAGTGCGGAGGTGTTGGGGTTAATGCAGCCCAAACAGCAAAGCAATACGAACAGGAAGGCGATGGTGCTGTAAAGGCCCAGCCAGCCCGAAAGGGCCGCGATGGTAAATACCGTTCCCGTAATGGTTTGGCACACAATGGCGGCCGTAACAATCTGTTTGCTGGAAAAATGCAGCAGGAACAACCTGTTCAGCTGGCTCGCGCCGATAAAGCCAATCGATAAGAACGCGAATATCCAGCCATATACTTTATCACTTACCTTAAAGATGGTCATGAAAACGTAGGGTGAACCGGCCACATAAGCGAACAACGCGGCGAAAGCGATGGCGCCGGTGAGTACGTACACGAGGAAGCGGGGTTCGCGCAGCACGCCCGCAAAACCCAATAGTATAGGTTTGGGTTTCAGGGAAACGGAAGGATCGGGTTTGCGGCTTTCCGGTAAACCGAATATGCATCCGGCCAGCAGTGCGATGCCCATTAGTGTGAGCACGAAAAACACAGCGTGCCAGCCGAAGGCACTGGTCACATAACCGCCTGCCGTGGGCGCAATAAGCGGAGACGTGCCCAATACCAGGATCAGCATCGAGAATATTTTCGCGTTCTCCTCAATCGGGAAAAGATCGCGCACCATAGCTATGGACACCACACCGGCGGCGCAACTGCCTACCGCCTGGATGAACCGCAACGCGATCAGGCTTTCAATGCTGTTGCTGTACATACAACCCGCGGAAGCCAGTATATACGCGGTGAGCCCGATGTACAACGGGTTCTTCCGTCCAAACCGGTCAATGAGCGGACCGTACAGCAATTGGCCGGCCGTAATGCCGATGAAATAACTGGAAAGCGTGAGGGAAACCTGTGCCTCGGTGGTGTTCAGATCGGCCGCGATGGCCGGGAAACCGGGCAGGTACATGTCTATGGAGAAAGGCCCCAACGCCGTGAGCGCGCCGAGGATGAGAATAAGCGAATAATACCGGGAGCGGGAATATGTGGTGTTCAAGAGAAATTTTTTGCAAAGATGGGGTATTTGAAGAAATCCTTACCTTCAAACCGTTAAGGCTTTAAAACCAAATTAACTGTCCCCGTCCCGGTAAAGTTTATGCAGTCAGGAAATGAACATAGTGAGCAGGAACTGCTGTTGCGCATGGCGGAAGGCGATGCCGACGCTTTCAGGGCTATGTACGACCTGTATTACACCAGGCTTTGTTTTTTTGCGGCCAGTTATACAGGGGATCTTGCAGAGGCCGAAGACCTGGTGCAGGAACTCTTTATCCGCCTTTGGAGAAAAAGAACGGACCTTCCCCAGGTAAGTCACGTTAAAACTTATTTGTACACTTCCGCACGCAATGCAGCCTTCGATTTCCTGAAATCGAAGAAAAGGCAACACCTCCGACAGGAAACGCTGGAACTGGCCGATCAGTTAGAGGTGCTGGAGGAAACGGCACTGGTACGCGAG
This sequence comes from Parasegetibacter sp. NRK P23, assembly GCF_023721715.1. Lineage (NCBI taxonomy): Bacteria > Pseudomonadati > Bacteroidota > Chitinophagia > Chitinophagales > Chitinophagaceae > Parasegetibacter > Parasegetibacter sp. NRK P23. Next base: position 1,001,527 of record NZ_JAMDLG010000001.1, on the reverse strand, counting down.
GAAGTGCTTCAACAGGTGATCGCTGAACTGGAAGCGTTACCCGACAAATACAAAACGGTGCTGAAGCTGTTGTTTATTGAAGGGAAAACTTACACTGAAGTCAGCGCGTTGCTCAACGTTCCCCAGGCTACTGTCAGAAAGCAAAAAGAGCGTGCGGTGGCGCTTTTACAATCGGTGTTGCTTAAAAACCAACTCTCGGCCTCCTGGGCTTTTTCTCCCTATTTTATTTTTTTATTAAAAATTGTCACAAAAGGATAATGCTGTCGTCTTAGAACCGGATGCCGCCAAAAGGCATTCCGTTTACCATGGCAGATATTCTTATTCATAGCGACATTATTGACCTGCTGTATAAACGCATCCAGGCGCAGGAGCTGAGTGTGCGTGAGTCGCGGCAACTGGAGGAATGGGGCGCACGTTCTCCCGAACATGCCCGATTGATAACCGACCTGGGCAACGATGTTTTCCTGATGCAGGCCATCCGCGAAAGGTACCAGTTGAAAAAAGAGTCGGGATGGGAAAAGATACAACACGAATTGCGCCAGGATGGCATGCAGGAAGCGCCCGTTCGCCCGATTTTCTTCTTCCGGAAAAAATGGTTCCGATATGCCGCGGCAGTATTGCTGTTCGCTACCGGGATTTATTTATGGGGAAAAAGGAATCCTGCTACGGATACTTCCACGCCGCAAATGGTAGTAACCGATCTGGCGCCGGGTTCCGAAGGAGCCGTACTCACGCTGGCCGATGGTACGGAAGTAGTGCTGGACAGCCTGGGTAACGGCGTAATCGCCAATCAGAGCGGCGCCGTGGTTGTACTTCGTAATGGACAACTGAACTATGATCCTGCCGCTGAAGCCACCGGGTCAATCGTCTATAATATCATGCGTACACCTAAAGGGCGCCAGTTCAGCGTGACCCTCCCGGACGGAACCAGGGTATGGCTCAATGCCGCCAGTTCCTTAAAATACCCCACCAGTTTCTCAGGAAACGAACGCCGGGTAGAACTTACAGGAGAGGGGTATTTTGAAGTGGCGCCGGATAAATCGAAACCATTCTTCGTAAAAGCAGGCAACCAGGCGGAAGTGCAGGTGCTGGGAACAAAATTCAACGTGAACGCGTATCATGATGAGCCGGGTACAAACACCACCTTGCTGGAGGGACACGTGCGGGTGAACAACCTTGAAACAGGAACACTCGCCGTGTTGCAGCCCGGACAACAGGCACGCATAGCCGGACAAAAAATCTCCGTAAGCAATGAACCCGATCTCGAAAAAGTGATGGCCTGGAAGAACGGACTCTTCAATTTTGAAGGTGCCGATCTGAAAGAAACCATGCGCCAGCTGGAAAGGTGGTACGATATAGAAGTGGTGTATGAAGGCACAATACCAGACGTCCACTTTTTCGGTAAAATGAGCCGTAAAGTGAACCTTTCCACGGTGCTTACCGCCCTGAAAGGATTCGGCCTGCAATGCAGGCTCACCGCGGAAGGAAAACTGATGGTAAGCCCTTAATTCCGTTAATAAAAATAATACTGACAACTATGCAATAAGAACCGGGTTGGCCAAAAAAAACCGGAAGTGCTTGAGACCACTTCCGGCTAAAAAGTTCGGCCGATTAAACGTAAGACTGATTCACTTTTAATAACCAAACCAATGCAATTTATGCAAAAAACTGCTATTGCCCGCCGATGCTTATCGGTTGCCCGGGTGTTCCTTCGGGTACCTGGCACAGGCGGGACTAACTGTAGCCGGAGTGATCTTGCCGTTTCTGATTCAAGCGCGCGCTTTCTGCCGGAGGCATCACTTACAAAGGCTGAACGTGTTCGTTTGAAATGGCAACCAGGCGCATTCCGGTTGACCGACCAAACGTTACGAATTATGAGATTAACTACTTTTTTGCTGCTCGTGTGCTGCATGCACATTTCCGCAAGAACGGTTTCCCAAACTGTTACACTGTCGGGGAAGAACCTCTCGATGAAAGAGGTATTCTCCGCCATCGAAAAGCAAACTGGTTACATGGTATGGGGCCGCACGGAATTCCTGGAAAATGCCCGTAAAGTTTCCGTCTCCGTACGGAAAATGCCGCTGGAGACCTTCCTGGATAAAGTGTTGAAGGATCAGCCCTTCACTTACAATGTGGCCGACAATACTATTTTTCTTTCTCAAAAATCAGGGGCTTTGAAGGATACGGTGCCGGGCAGGGTTGCTATAGCTACCGCAGTTGTTGTGGCAAACATGACAGGTCTGGTACTGAACGCTGAGAACAACGAAGCGGTGGAAGCGGCATCTATCGGGTTCAATGATGGCAAAACAATGATGAGGTCGGATAATACAGGTCACTTCGCTATCGCGGGAATTGATCCCAATGATGATATCGTGATCACCTCCGTCGGCTTTCAAAAGTTGCGCGTGCCCATGAGTGTGTTGATGCGCATGGGCAACGATCAAACCGTAGCGTTGCAATCAGGTTCAGTTAGGAAAATCCCAACGGGCCTGTTTATATTCAACCTGCTTCCTGTTAAGACCGTACTGGAAGAGGTGGTGATCAACAACGGGATGTTCAGCAGGAGCAAAGAAAGTTTTACCGGAGCGGCATCCGTTTTTACCGGAAAAGACCTCCGCTCGGTGGGCAATAAAAATATCCTGGAAAGCCTTAAAACACTGGATCCTTCTTTTATCATTGTGGAGAACAACCTCCAGGGCTCCAACCCGAACCGCTTGCCCACTATTGAAGTAAGGGGCCGCACCACCCTCACCAATGCCAATCTGAACGACCAGTTCAATGCAGATCCCAACCAGCCATTGTTTATCCTCGATGGGTTCGAAACAACGCTGCAAACGATCTACGACCTGGATATGAACCGTATCGCCACAATCACCATCCTCAAAGATGCTGCTTCCACCGCATTGTACGGCTCTAAAGCGGCGAACGGTGTGGTAGTGGTAGAAACAAAAAGGCCGGTGCCGGGAAAGTTACAGGGAAGTTATGTGGCCGACTTTACGATGGAACTACCCGACCTCTCCAGTTACAACCTGATGAATTCCACGGAAAAAATGACATGGGAAAAGTTCCTGCTCAATCCGGGTGGAACCGATCAGGGCTATTGGCTCAGGGAGGAAAGATATAATTTCTACCTGGCGGAAGCTTTGCGCGGCGTGAATACTTACTGGCTGCATGAACCCGTTCAAACCGGCATCGCCAACAGGCATTCCCTTCAGTTGAATGGGGGAAGCAACGACCTGTTCTTCAACGCGGGCGGCGTGTACAGCAAAAAAAACGGCGTGATGAAAGGTTCCGGAAGGGATAGCTGGAGCGGGAACTTCCTGGTCACTTACCGCAAGGGAAAGCTGAACATCACCAACAACGCAATGGTTTCCGGCACCAATGCCAATGAGTCGCCATACGGCTCCTTCGCTAACTATGCCAGCATGAATCCTTACTACAAAAAAACGGATGCGAACGGCTTCATCAACAGAAAAGTAGATGCCGTTTACGATACCAGCGTGATCAATCCCTTGTACAATGCTTCTTTGTTCAGCATCAACAATAGCAAAACATTCGCCTTCACCAACAACCTGAACGGTAGTTTTTCCCTTACCAACAACCTTCGCGTGGAAGGAGGGATACAGGCATCAAAGAGCAACGGGAATGCCGTGATATTCACGCCTCCGGACAATAGCATGTTCGACCAGGTGGAAGTGCAGAAGAAAGGTAGTTATACCAACACGCAATTGCAGAGCAGTACTTTCAATTCCAATCTTTCTCTTTCTTATGGGCAGGTGTTCGGTAAAAGCCGGCTATCCGCTAACGTGCGTGGCCAGGTGGAAAGTACCACTTCCGAATCTGTTGGCTTTTCCGTGGTGGGATTCCCTTTTGGAACGAATGGCAATCCCGCTTTCGCATACGGATTCACACCATTCAGTACGCCCGCTTCCACGAGGATGAAAAGCCGTGGCGTAGGGCTCACCACCAGTATCAACTATGTATTCGCCAACCGGTTTATGGTAGATGGTGTTTATACCCTGAGTGGAGCGAGCGCTTTCGGCAGCAACAAAAGATTCAAGCCGTTTATGTCGGCCGGGTTTGGCTGGAACCTGCATGAAGAGGCTTTTCTCCGGGGTGTGGAATGGCTGGAAGTATTCAAGCTGAGAGGGAACATTGGTTATTCCGGGAACCAGAACCTGGGGAACTTCACTTCTGTATCGACATATGCTTACGAAGGTACCGGCAGTAATTATTTCGGACAGGGCTTATCGCTCGCTTCATTGGGCAGTCCCGATCTCGAATGGTCGCGCACTTTTCAGGGCAGCTATGGGGTGGAGTTCAGGATGCTGAACAGCCGCGTGAGCGGTACGCTGGAATATTTCAGGAAACTCACCGATCCATTGTCGGTAGGAGCCGAAGGCACTGTTCCTTCTTCAGTGGCGCTAAACAACAATTATGTGATCAATGTGGGGAACCTCACTACAACGGGATGGAACCTTAACCTTCGTTTTTCTCCCATCTATGACTTGAAGAACAGGATCATCTGGTCCATCGCGGTTTCAGGTGTGAAGAACAACAGTGTGTATGGCGGTTTCTCCAATAAACTTCAGTCGCTCAACAAAGCGGAGCAGGATAGTCGCGGGCTCAGCCGCTATTACGATGGATACAGCCCGGATGATATGTGGGCCGTTCGCTCACTCGGGATTGACCCGGCAACCGGTAATGAATTGTTCCGGAAAGCCAATGGCGACATCACTTTTATATACGATCCCGCTGATATTGTAAGAGTGGGCAATACCCGCCCGAAAATGGAAGGGATCGTTACAACGTCCTTCACTTACAAGGATTTCACCTTCAATGCCAATGCCCGGTACAGGGCAGGGGGATACGTTTTCAACAGTGCCGTGTATTCGAAAGTGGAGAACGCGGGTACTACGACACTTGGTGCAGGACCCAACGGGTATGGTGTGGTGGGGAACCTGGACCGACGCGCGTTGTACGACAGGTGGCAGCAGCCCGGAGATGTTAGTGAATTCAAGTCCATACAGGGCGCTGGCGGCGTTACGGCCATGTCATCCAGGTTCATTCAGAAAGACAGTCATTTCATCGGAGAATCATTCAGTCTCTCCTGGAGAACGAACGCGGCCTGGGTGCAGCGACTGCACCTGCAGGGGTTGGGCGTGAACTTTTACCTGAACGATATTTTCAGGGTGGAAACGGTGCTTACCGAACGCGGATTGGATTATCCGTTCTCAAGGTCAGCCGGGCTGAGTGTTAACCTATCCTTTTAATTCCAAAACCAACTGATTATGAATAGCAGATATCCCGTTGTGTTTTTACTTGGCGCGCTTCTCTTACTGGGAAGTTGCAAAAAATACCTGGATGTACAACCTGAAACTTCCTATACGGAGAACCAGGTATATAACAGCGAATCGGCGCTGATCCAGGCTTTTAACGGATTGTACCTCGATTTGGCGGCACGCCCGTTGTACGGGTCCTTCCTCACCAATTCCGTAATAGAATTAATGGCACAGCGTTTTAAACCCGTTGTGGATGGATCGCAGGACATGAGTTCGTTCGTGGGGTACAATTATACGGCACTGCATGCGGGCCAGATGCTGGATACGATATGGCGGAAAGCTTACGGCACTATTCTCGCGACTAATGTGTTCCTCTCTAAAATAGACAACTCGATCGCCGCAAATGTAGTATCGGAAGCGAATGGCAAATTGCTGAAAGGAGAGGCGATGGCCATCCGTGGCATGCTTCATTTCGATCTGCTTCGTTTATACGGACCTGTATATTCCACCGGCAACGGATCTCCCGCTATTCCCTACTACACAATAGCAGATGGGAAAATGCAACCTATTCTCTCCGCCGCTGAAGTATTGGAAAAAGTGCTGGCCGATCTTACCACCGCGAAACAACTGCTGGCTGCCGATCCGGTGATTACAAAGGGCGTGGTGTTCGAACATGATTTTTACAGCAGCGCCCGCAACCAGCGCCTGAATTATTTCGCGGTAAAGGCATTGCTGGCAAGGGCTTACCTCTGGGCCGGCAGAACGGGCGATGCACACGCGGAAGCGCAATCGGCCATCACCGAAGGAGAACAGTGGTTCCCCTGGGTAGAAGCGGATGCGGTGAACAATGCATCCAATCCCGACCGCGTTTTCGCGCCGGAAATATTATTCGGCGTGTACAATCCGCAATTGTACAATATCTACGACAAGTTCTTTAACCCGGCCCTGACCGATCAGAGTATTTACGTTCCGTATGAGTCAAGGTTCACCGAGTTGTTCGAAGGGATGTTCCAGGATTACCGCGTGGTGCAAACATGGCTCACAGGTGGTGGAAAAAGCTACCGTACCTTTTACAAGTTCGCACCGCAGGCTACAAAAAATACCTGGGAATTTGTTCAGCCATTGGTGCGTAAATCGGAGTTGTACCTCATCCTCGCGGAAACCGAAACTGATCCTGCCAAGGCATTGGACTTCCTGAATACGGAACGCCGCAGAAGAGGATTGGCCAACCTGCCGGGAACAGCCACTTTGTCCCTTGAAATCAGGAAGGAATACCAGAAAGAATTCTGGGGCGAAGGGCAAATATTTTTCTATTACAAAAGAATCAACGCGAACGATGTGCCTATGGCTGATCTGCCGTATCCATGGGCTACCGTTGAACCCGTTTACAAAGTGCCGTTGCCACTTTCTGAAACCACCACCCGATAATCATCCTACAACTATAAACCAGGAACGATGAAAATAACTGTCTGTTTATTTGTAACATGCGCCGCAGCGGTGCTGTTGGGTACTTCCTGTAAAAAGGACCCGCTGCTCACTTATGCGGCCCCCGATAATATTTACTTTGAAATGATAGAGGGTGCGAACCCCGCGCAGGATTACCTGGGGCGGTATGCCGATTCCCTTAACCTCTCATTTGCTTTCAGCCCGGGCGCGGTAAAAGATACATTGATTGGTATCCCAGTTGCCGTTACCGGTTCCCCCGCAGCGCAGGACCGCTCTTTCGGAATATCAGTTGATCCGGCTTCCACTGCTATCGTATCAACACACTATGAGTTCCCTGCTTCTTTTACATTACGTGCCGGCCGGCTGAAAGATTCCGTTTTCGTGAAACTGAAGCGCGCGACTGACCTCACTTCAAAAAGCGTCTCAATCGTGCTCCACCTGGAAGAGAACGAAAATTTTGAAACGAAAATCAAATTCAGGTCGCGGAATCCAAGGGAGTCCACTTCGCTCAACGGCGATACCATCTGGGTGAATACTTTCAGGATCAACTTAACGGATAGGCTGGGCGCGGGTCCTTTCTGGAACGATTACTATTATTCTTATTTCGGCGATTTCAGTGAGAAGAAAGTAAGGCTTATCAACCAGATTGCCGGAATGCCACTCGATTTCTGGTCTGCAGCCATCACCACCGATCAACAGAGTTTTGATGCCACTTACTATGGTGCGTTCATGGCGCGCTACCTCAGCGATCAGGCTTTCGCCGGGAACACCATCTTCGAAAGCGATGGAACCACACCCATGAAAATGGGCTACAGGTTCCCCTGATGCATTTTCTTTTATGTCATTCAAAAAGTTTTAACATGAAGCGCTTATTCATCTGCATAATATTCGCCGCACAGGTTTGCTGCCTGCTCTCCTGTTACAAGGACGAAGGAAATTACAGCTACAAGGATATCAACGAAATCAGTTTTTCAGGCATCGATCCAAATGCAACCGTACCTGTTTTTATAGGAGACACACTCTCCATAACGCCCGTATTGAACAGTACTATGTCGAACGGGGATGATTACAGCTACGAGTGGTCGTTGTTCAGGGAGATGGTGGGAGAAAGGGTGATTTCTACGGAAAGAAACCTGAAGGTCAGGATCAACGAACTCCCGGGCACTTACCTGGTGCAGTACCGCGTAACCGATAATAAAACCGGTGTGGTGTTTAAAGTACGGACTACACTGCTCGTGCGCACCGATGTGTTTGAAGGCTACATGGTACTGAACAATGTAGAAGGAAAATCAAGGCTGGATATGCTTTCATACGACGCTGTGAACGGTTCTTTCAACCAGTTCACGGATGTATTAAAGAAGATGGGTTCTTCCCTGCCCGAACAGGGAACGCCCATCAAAGTAGTGTGTACAAGGGTTACCAGTGCTTTCAGTTATTCCGATTCTACTTTCGGCATCTACCTGATTACTGAAACAGGAACGAATCGTGTGCATCCCGAAACATTTGATTGGCGGCCTACCTACAATATCCGCTACGAAATTGCCGGCAATATCTCCCCGGATTTTAAGGCGCAAAATATGGTGTGGGACAGCTATACTTATTTCGTTCCCATTTTCCTTTGGTCTGACCACAACCTATACCTCCGTGCCGGAGGACTGGCGCCGGTGTACAGCCTTCCAGTAAACAAATATGTGGGGCAGCCTGAATTCAAAGCCGCACCGTATGTAACTTCCAACGGTTCTGATAACCTGGTGATGTTCAACCGGGACAATAACTCCTTCGCGCTGCTGCGTTCTTTCCAACACAGCGCAGCGGTGGACCCGCCTTTCGCTTCCAGACCCGGAGAGATCGATTTTCCCACCGGGAAGGAACTGGTGTTTATGGGTGAATCCGCATCCGGGTTCTCTTACGCCATACTCAAAGATCCGGGCGGCGCCAACCACTACCTGCTGAAATTCAGGGCGGGTTCACTCCCGGTTTACTTTAAGCAACTTAAAGGAACGGACATTGACAAGGCCACACATTTCGCGCTGGGCGCAAACCCCGAATATATTTTCTACAGCGTCGGCGGCAAAGTGTACGAGTATGATATGTACCTCGAAAGCAGCAAACTCATGCTCGATAAAGGTGCTTCCGAAATCAGTTACCTCGCGTTCCAGCAGTTTTCTCCCAATAGAAGCCCTGCTACTTATGGCGTTTGGTCGCGCTGGCTCAATGTAGGTGTCTATAACCCGGCTGGTGCTTCCGGTTCCAATGGTATACTGGAACAATACAGTGTTCCCGATGCCAACGAGGCGCTTGTGCTCCAGAAACAATGGACGGGTTTCGGAGAAATCACCAGTATTTCTTACAGAGAACGATAACGCCTTCAATTACCAACGAACTATAAAATTTAACATGGAAAATGCAATTGTAAGGATAGAAAAACTATCCCATCGCTACACCAATGCCTGGGCCATCCGTGATATCAATATGGAGATCGGTGCAAAGGGCATTGTAGGGTTGCTCGGCTCCAACGGCGCGGGCAAATCCACCACCATGAACATTCTGTGTGGCGCGCTGAATCAAACCGAAGGAGATGTATTTATCAACGGCATCAACCTGCGCGAGCAGCCAGAACTGGCAAAAAAAGAGATCGGCTTTCTTCCCCAGAATCCGCCGCTGTACATGGATCTTACAGTAGATGAATATCTCTCTTACTGCGCTGCACTCCGGCACATCCCCAAAGATAAAATGAAGCCCGCCATCAAAGAAGCGAAGGAACGTTGCGGCATCGACCATTTCAGCAACCGCCTCATACGCAACCTCTCAGGAGGATACCGCCAGCGGGTAGGCATCGCGCAGGCCATCGTACACAAGCCCGCACTGGTGGTGCTGGATGAACCCACCAATGGACTGGACCCGAACCAGATCACAGAAGTAAGGGCGCTGATCAAAGAGATCGCTTCAGACAGGGCCGTGATCTTTTCTTCCCATATCCTCTCCGAAATTCAGATCCTCTGCAAAGAAATCAAGATGATTGAAAGCGGCAGGATCGTATTCTCTGATACAATGGATGCCTTCAACAACTATGTTGAGCCGCACAGTATGCTGATCCGTTTCGAAAACCCGCCTTCCACGGCGGAACTGGCCGAGATACCAGGGGTCACCAATGTGGACTTTCTTACCGAAAGACAGGTACGCATCCATTTCAACGGCGACCAGGAAATCACCGAACGCATGGTGAACACCAGTGTACAGAAAGGATGGAGGCTCCGGGAGATCAGTCTCGATAAGAGCGCCCTCGATGAGATATTCAAACAACTTTCCAATCAGAAACTCAACTAAAAGAAATCACCAACAAAATAATCATCGGATGAAAACAATTTTCAGGGTCGCGGGCACAGAGCTACGCATGTTGTTCTATTCGCCCATCGCGTGGTTCGTGCTGATCGTATTCCTGGTACAAAGCGGCATCGTTTACCTCGGCATGATCGACGGCGTTGCCACACAACAGGAAATGGGCGGAATCAGGATCAGGTACATCTTTGACCTCACGGCAAGGTTGTTTGTGGGGAAAAGCGGCCTGTTCCCCCACATCATGGAAAACCTGTACCTGTACATTCCATTGCTTACCATGGGATTGATCAGCCGGGAAACTTCCAGCGGTACCATCAAGTTGCTGTATTCTTCTCCCATTAAAGTAAGAGAGATCATTTTCGGGAAATACCTCGCCATGATGGTGTACAGCTTCCTGCTGCTGCTTATCGTCGCCTTGTTCGTATGCTCCGGGATTTACCATATCCAGGAAGCGGACAAAGGAATGCTGATGACCAGCCTGGTCGGCTTCTACCTGCTCCTTTGCGTGTATTCGGCCATCGGCCTGTTCATGTCCTGCCTCACGACCTACCAGATTGTTGCGGCGGTATGTACTTTCGTGATGATCGGATTACTGAGTTATATCGGCTCCGTATGGCAGGGTATCGAATTCGTACGGGATATTACTTACTATCTCTCCATCGCGGGGCGTACGGAAAAAATGTTGCGTGGGCTGATCTCTTCCAAAGATGTGATCTACTTCATCGTGATCATTTCGATATTCCTTGGACTGAGTATTTACAAACTGAAATCGGGCATGGAATCGAAGTCTGCAGCGTTCAAAGCCGGAAGGTATGCTGCTGTGGTGGCGCTCAGTATATCTGTCGGTTATATCTTCTCTCTTCCCTGGCTTATTGGTTACCACGATGCTTCGCTGCACCAACGGAATACCGTGTTGCCGCATGTGCAGAAAATTATTGAAGACTTGGGCGATGAACCCCTGGAAGTGATCACCTACAACAACGTGCTGGCGGCTTCCATGGGAATGGGTATGGATGCCTCCTATAACCGCGTTGCTTCCACCTGGGAAATGTACAACCGCTTTAAAAAAGGACACAACATCAAAGTACACAAAGCGATCAATTTCTATGACAGCACCCTGGATAATACGACCATGCTCATGGGGTACCCCGATAAATCGCTGAAAGAAATAGCCCAGCAACTCACCAAAGCTACCGGCATGAGTATGAAAGATGTAAAAACGCCCGAGGAAATACGGAAAATCATCGACCTGCGTCCCGAAATGAACCGTTTTGTGATGCAATTGAAATACAAGGATAAAACTACTTTCCTGCGCATTTTTGATGACCAGACCGTATGGCCGGGTGAAACGGAAGTGTCTGCCGCATTCAAAAGACTGATGCAGGCAAAACTCCCCAAAGTAGCTTTCGTTACCGGAAACATGGAAAGAAGTATTTTCAGAAGAGGCGACCGTGAATACGCTAAAATTGCCACCGCAAGAGGATTCCGTTACGCATTGATCAACCAGGGGTTTGATGTGGATACGGTTTCACTGGATAACAGAGATGTGCCCGCTGATATTTCCAGCCTCGTAATTGCCGACCCCAAACTGGAGTGGAGCGAAACAGCCCTCGTGCGACTCCGCCAGTACATCAGTAGCGGAGGAAACCTCCTGATTGCCTGTGAACCGGGAAAAAGCAATGTGACGCAGCCCATACTGGATGAAGTTGGGGTGGAAATGATGCCCGGCAGACTGGTGCAGGCCGATAAGGATGCCGCGCCCGACAAAGTACGCCTGAACTTAACGAAAGAGGCCGCCGGTTTGTCGAAGTACCTGGCCGAGATAAAAGAGGATACCATGGCTGAAAGAGTAGCCATGGGCGGTGTGGCAGGACTGGTATATACCGGTAAAGCCAATTTCACGGCAAAGCCATTGCTGGTGACGGATAACAAGATCACCTGGAACAGGATAAAAGCACTGGATCCTGAAATGATGACTTCCGCGATGGACGGCTCCATGATGATGGGAAGCATTTATGGCGGGAAAGATGACGAACAGGAACTGCCTGCGGAAAAAACGGATACGGCAAAGAACAGGCGTGAAAATACTGCTGATCCAAAGAAGAAAGCGCCCGCGACCCAGGTGAACATGGTGAACACAAAACCATATCCTTCACTCGTAAAACACGCGGTGGTACGGGAAACCTCCGACCAGCCTGCATCTTCCCGTGCGAGAGGCCGGGGCGGAAGGCCGGGTGATATGGGAACGATCGTTTTTTCTCCCGAAGAAGGCGACACCAAAGGAGTCTACCCAACAGCATTATCTCTTTCAAGGAACATCAACGGGAAAGAACAACGCATCGTGGTTACCGGAGATGCCGATTTTATGAAGAACGGCAGCATGAGTATGGCAGGCTTTCATTTTACCAATTCCCTGTTCAGCTGGCTTTCTTATGATGAATTCCCGATCAGCAGCTACCGCCCCAAAACAAATGATACGGCGGTGAAGGTGAGCACCGAACAAGTGGGGACCCTGCGCCTGCTTTACCTATGGGTGCTTCCGGGATTGCTTATCGCTTTCGCTGCAATTTTACTCATCCGCAGAAAAAGGAAATAGACCACCATGTTGTTCACAACCGATAAACAAACACTGGAAGACCTGAACATCTTCGGTAAACATGGGGGAGATTCCATATACAATATGTTCAACCGCTGCGCCACAAGAGGGGGCGCGGCGGCGTTGGAAGAAATGTTCCGGTACCCGCTCTCGGACCACAACGGCATCAACCGCCGCGCGGGCATCATCCGGTTCTTCTCCGCTTCCAACCTCAGTTTCCCTTTTCCCAACGCGCATTTCGACGCCATAGAACCCTACCTCGCCAACCAGGACGACCGAACCAGGATCTCGCACGAAAAAAGATCGCTCACCCAAAAAATGAGCAATATGATCGCGCCTGATACCGAAACCATGATGGTCGTGAAAGGCGTGACCGCATTGATGGAAATTTTTCAGGACTGCCAGGTTTTCATTTCATCCCTGAAACTGGAAGCCGGACATTTTTATGCAAACGAAAAGCGCATACTCGAAGACGTGTTAAAAGATCCGGCTTTTGAAGCTTTGCTTCAACACAAAGGCAAACCCGGGCTGGAACTGATCGCGGAATATGATGTGCTACTGCGTTTCCGCTACCGCGATCGGGTGCAACTGCTGCTCCGGCATATCTACCTGCTGGATGTATATATTTCTGTGGCGAAAGTGGCGCGTGAACGGGGATTTGTTTTCGCGCAGGCTTTGCCGAAAGACGTACTCCATACCGTGGTGGAAGGCGTATACCATCCCAGGGTACCCAACGCCGTTCCCAACTCCCTGCACATTTCTCCGGAGGAAAATGTGCTGTTTCTTACGGGTGCGAATATGGCGGGAAAATCCACCTTTATGAAATCCATCAGCATTGCCATGTACCTTGCGCATGTTGGGTTTCCCGTTGCCGCAACGAAAATGGAATTCTCCGTAATGGATGGCATCTACACCACCATCAACCTGCCGGACAACCTCGGGATGGGGGCCAGCCATTTTTACGCGGAAGTATTGCGGGTGAAGAAAATGGCCCACGAACTGAGCCTGGGAAAGAACCTGTTCATCGTATTCGATGAACTGTTCCGCGGCACCAATGTAAAGGATGCCTATGAAGCCACCATCGCCATTACCAAAGGATTCGCCCGTCGCAGGAACAGTCTTTTCCTTGTTTCCACCCATATCATCGAAGCGGGTGAAGTGCTGGGAAAAAGCTGCGCCAACATTCGTTTCATTTACCTGCCCACCCGCATGAACGGCAACAAACCCGTGTACACTTATACCTTGGAAAAAGGAATCACCGACGACAGGCACGGCATGATCATCATCAACAACGAAGGTATCCTCGATATACTGGAAGCCGGATTGAAAGAAAAGAAATCAGCATGAGTTTTACAACAGACAAACAAACCCTGGATGACCTCGGACTGCCCGGGAAGTTCAAGCCAAATTCCATCTATTCCCTGTTCAATAAAGTAAAAACCGCTGGCGGGGAAAGACTGCTCAACGAAATGTTCCACCATCCCCTCCACGATCCCGATGCCATCAATGCCCGGAGTGCAACCTTCCGTTATTTCCAGGAACATGCTTTTCAGTTCCCGTTCAACCGGGAAGATTTTCTGCCCGTAGAAAATTACCTGGGTAATGGGACAAGTGCCAGCTTCATTGCTTCGGCCACTGTGTTGGCGAAGAAGAAGTGGATGCATTCCTTTTTACGGGATGAACAATATTCTGCGCTGCAAACCGGCCTTCGGGCCACCATCAATGCCCTGGTGGCGTTAAAAGAACTGCTGCACGAACTGAAGATCGGTTTTGTGGCGCCCGCACGAAATATATTTTCCCATCAAAAGTTACACTGGCTTTCCGAAGCGTATCATTCCAAAGAAGTCCCGTTGCTGAAAGCGGCCCGGTACGATCTTCTGCTCCGCCATACCCTGCGAAAGGAAATGGCGCAAGTGCTGGAGACCATTTACCAATTAGACGTGTACATGGCCGTGAGTGCCGTGGCGCGCGAAAGAGGATTTTCCTACGCGACGGCGCTGCCTGCGCCCATGAATGTGCTGGAAGCGGAAGCCCTATGGCATCCCGGCCTCCGGAAAGCGGTGCCGAACCCTGTGGCGCTGAACAGCGCGCACAACCTGGTGTTTTTAACGGGCGCGAATATGGCGGGGAAATCTACCCTCATGAAATCCATCGGGATCGCCACTTACCTTGCGCATGCCGGCTTTCCCGTGGCGGCGAAAGGTATGCGCTTCTCCGTTTGTGATGGCATGTACACTTCTATCAACGTGCCGGATAACCTTGATATGGGGTACAGTCATTTTTACGCGGAAGTACTCCGGGTGAAAAAAGTAGCGGAGGAAGTGAGCAGCGGGAAAAAACTGCTCGTGGTATTCGATGAACTCTTCAAAGGAACGAACGTAAAAGACGCTTATGATGCCACCCTGGCGGTAACAACGGCGTTCTCTAAATACAGGAATTGTTTTTTCATCATCTCCACCCATATCATAGAAGTGGGCGACGCCTTGAAAAAGGAGTTCGATTCCATCCGGTTCTCCTATCTGCCTACGGTAATGAACGGGCATGTGCCTTCCTATACTTACACCCTGGCCGAAGGCATCACCAGCGACCGGCAGGGGATGACTATCATTGAAAATGAAAAGATACTCGAACTACTGGAGGAATGAAATTAAAAAGTATGTATTGCGTGCTTCTTATTTAACAGACACCTTATGCACTTCTTTCCTCCCCTGGCCGTCGCTTATATGCAACACCAGTATACTTCCTGCTACAGCGTTGGTATTTACCGTATATGAGGAGCTCAACGCCCGTTTTTCCACCAGCTTTCTTCCCTGTATATCGAATACGGTGATCAGTAAGCCCGGTCTTGACAGCTGAAGCAATACTTCGTTACCCGAGGAGCGTTTTGCCACAGAAAGAAGACGTTTCTCCTGAGTGGCGATGGCCATTTTTTTTGTGGTGCTGTAGTCGAATTGCCCATCTGTATCCACCTGTTTGATCCGGAAGAAATAATGGGTGGATGGCACTGCAAGTTTTTGATGCGGGATCAGCGCCTTGTAATGAATTTCAGTTGTGCTGTTGCCTGCCGCCGCTACGCGGCTGTCTGTGGTAAAACTTTTACCATCAGCGGAAAATTCTGTTTCAAAGTGTGACGTATTGGCTTCCGTGTGTGTGCTCCAGCGGAGTTCCACACCCGTTGCGGTGGAGGTGGCGCTGAATGGGCCCCAGCTTACGGGCATTGCGGATGAGCCAATGTCCTGCGGAAGGGTGAAAGGTGTGGCGTCGTCGGTATCCCAGTTGGCCAGGTTGTAGATGGCGGTTTTTAACTGCGTTGCATTGCCAGTGAGTGTTCCTTTGTAAACGGCGTTATCCGCTTCCGGGGTAAGAAGGATGATATGATCGTTGGAAAGGTTGGTAGGTTGGGCGCTGGCCGAGGTGGAGGTAGAAGTTGTAGTGAGCCATCCGCCATCCATATTGATGCAGGCGATCCAGTTGTTGGCGCTGTTGTTGGCAGGTTTAGTGCCCTGGTAGGCGAACAGAACGTCTCCGGAAGTTGGAAAAGAGAAATCGGGGCAGGAGCCTGGTACAAACAATGTGCCTGTGGATGCCGTAGCTTGTGAAGGGTTGGTTGAACCTGTGGCGCCTGGGTTGGAGATCACTACAACGGTGCCCACGGTAAGTGCCGAACTGGCCGTCCATGTCATAAAAGTTTCGGTATTGCAGGCCCCGAACGAGGTGTTTTCGTAAAAGCCGCCGGTGCTATATTGCCACAGGTGGTCCGTAAACGTGATGGTGGTTCCTGTGGTAATATCTTTGAGTAGCATGAATGCGAAATCATCTACTGATCCATCTGAGTTGTAAGCTACGAATGCGATATCGCCCTGTGCAAGGGGTGTTTGGGCATCGCCCTTAACAGCGAAGAACAGGCTGCAAAGCGTGAATACGGCGGATAAAGTGTGAAGCCTGTTGTAAAGGAATATTCTTTTCACAAAGGTTTGGCCTGACTGGGGAATCATCTGGAATGGTTTTAAATGCACGTTGCAGCGTAAAGCTATCCCCATTGCGGCAAACCTGTTTTGCCGTTTCGTAAGCCGTAAGTCTGATTGAGTAGCTGGTGGGTCTCCCTGAGTAAACTATTTTTCCAGGAAACTTTTTAAGTAATGCAGGAATGCCTGTTTGTAGCTTCGTGATACAGGGATGAGGGTGCCGTTTTTCAGTTCCACTTTTCCGCCTTCGGCGTGAAAGAAGCGGTAAATACTATCGCGCGCAATCAGGTAACTCTGGTGCACACGGATGAATCGTTCCGGGTCCAGCCTACGCATCATACTGCCCAAAGTAAAGGAGGCGCATATCTTTTCCCCGTTCTTTAAGTAGATTAGGCAGTAGTTTCCTTCCGCTTCGCAATATAGTACCTGCATCGTCTCCACCAGTGTAATCCTGTCTTGTGCCGGAATGGCTATTCTTTCAGGGAACAACTGACTGGTATTGTTAATATTGCTATCCAGCCTTGAGATAGCGGCGTTAAATGCCGCTTGAAGTTGTATTGTTTCCACCGGTTTCAGGATATAATCGGCAACTTGTGCTTTGATGGCGCGCAACGCGAATGATTCATACGCGGTTACCATGATGGTTTGGAAAGAAGGCTGAGGGAAGACGTCAAACAATTCAAAGCCATTGCGTTTTCCCAACTGAATATCCAGCAGTACAATCTTTGGATCGTGGGCCTCAATGGCGTTCACGCCATCCTGTAGGGACGTGTGCGTCCATATCTGTCCCGCCTGCGGGCAGGATGCCCTTATATCCTGTTCCAACGCCAGCGCCGCGGGCAGTTCATCTTCTATGATGCAGATGTCATACGCTTTCATGCGTTTCAAAGCTACATGGAATTTTTAAAACCACCCGGCAACCGCCCTTTTCATCCATTCGGTCAATTTCGAAAAGCGGGCAGGTAGGTTTTCGGTTTCCCCAGGCCAGCGCGCCAAGCAACTCAAGGCGTTTACCAACCAATGCGACGCCCTTTCCGTTCGATCCCTCTTTGGTGTTATACTGTGCTTCTTCCATACCGGAATGCTTGGTGTACGTATATCCTTTTCCGTTATCCGTGATTTCAATGTTGATCATCGCTTTGGACCGATCTGGATTGATGTGAACATGAATCTGCTGTCCCGGCGCGTCTTCTTCAAACCCATGATCGAAACAGTTTTCTATGAGTGGCTGCAGCAACATGGTGGGGATGGATAGGTGCGCAGCTCCGGGTGCTTTGTATTCAAAATGAATTTCAACGGGATGCCGCTTTTTCATGTTCCGCCATGCACAATAGTTTTGCAGCAAACGCACTTCTTCTTCTAAACTGATCCTTTCTTTACCGGAGAGCCGCAGTTGCTCCCTTATAAGTCCTGAGAATTTTTCCGCGTAAGCCTTTCCCTCTGTGATTTTTCCGGCGCCATAATAACCTTGTAAGGCATAGATCGCATTAAAAACAAAATGGGGCGTCAGTTGTGCTTTCTCCGCTTCCTGCTGCCATTGAAGCAACTGGTGCTGAAGGGTGACGCGTTCTTTTTCCTGCACGATCTGTTGTTGGGCGGCGGCGTTTTTCTTTCGGAGCCGATTCATCTTTGTTTTGAAAAACAGCACCATCAGGCCCAGGGCCGCTATTCCCACCAAAACACGGAACCACCAGGTGCCCCACCAGGGCGGGGCAATGTACAGTCGAAGTGTTGCGGAGGGCCCGAAGGCGGAATCGGGTCTACGCGCCTGTACCGCGATATCATATGTTCCCGGCGCCAGTTGCCGGAATTGGATTTCGGGCCGCACGGTTGTTGCCCATTGATTGTTCCCCGGCGTTATTTTAAACCTGAAAACCGGTGCATGCACTATGGAAAAATACAAAGGCGTAAACCGAAGGGTGATGTTGTTCTGAAAGTGCGCCAGCCGTGGTATGGTGTTCGAATACTGAAGCATGTACACCGAATCTTCTAATTCCATTTCTTCCCAAAATACCTTTGGGCCGGGCGCTGCTTTTTTTTGAAGTGGAAGCGTGTACACCCCATTTTCAGTGGCCAGCCAGAGTGCGCCTTTGTGCGAAGCAATACTGAGGAGCGGTCCCTCATAAGGAATGCCATAACTTTTTTCAAGGATGAACTTTCCTTCTTTGTACGCCACAGCCGATAATCCCGCGTTGCTGGCTACCCACCATTGCCTGGGGCCGTCGGCGGGAATCACCTGGTGTACCCAGTAGCCGTCTCTTTCGCCATTGTTGAGGTGTTGTATTTTCCGGCCATCGAAATGAATAAGCCCCTCTTCCCTGGTGCCGATCAGCAACTGGTTTTCGGGCATAGTAACGATGGCCGTAACGGGGGAGCGTATGCTCTTCAGCGCGGCTGGTATGGGCAGGGCGCCGTCTTTGAACAACAGCCTGATCCCTTCCCAGCAACCTATCCAGGTGCTGTCGTTGCCGGAAGGTACCATACAAAGTACTTTCTCTTCGAGTATGGTCCGTTCGGGATAGCCGCCCGGCGGTTGAACGGAAAGTGCTGGATCGGGTGCGGGCACCTTCACCAATTTCGCGGATCTGGCTATTAGCAGACTATCATCCTTCAGTATCCTGATGGCTTTGGTGGCACCCGGTACCCTCACCGTTGCCTTGGTTGTTGTGTCGGTCACCAGCAATGCGCCATCCAGCGCGGCGTAAACCCGGTTGTGGTGCGCATGGAAAGCGCGTACCCGCTTTAAAGATTCTGAAAAACGTGCCTGGTGGATGAACCTCAGCCGGGAGCCCAGGCCTTCTTCTTTAAAAACGCATCCTTCTTCTGTTCCGGCCCAGAGTTTGCCATTTATGACTTCAAGCCGCGAGCAGATATCTTCCGGTGCGCAGCCCTCCAGCTGAATTTTTCTGAATGTATGTTGCTCCGCGAGGAAAAGTCCGCGGGTTAAACTGGTGGCCCACACATTTCCTGTTCTGTCCTTACGAAAGGAGCTCGTCCAGGGAACATCGTCCGCCAGTAGCTTCATACCGTCTTTGCCCATAGCTGAAAGCCCATACACGCCATTTTCCGTGCATACTACCAGTATGCCCTGTTCAGGGCCCGCCTTAATTCCTTTCCCCGGGAGGATGTTCACGACCAGTTGATTGCCGGGGGTGCTGAGTTGTGTTTCAAGTTGCAATGAAGCATTGAAAAAGTAGACTTCCCGATCTTGACTGATGCATAATTTTCCGTTCCATACCGCCATTTTGGTGTTTTGGTTCAGAAAGCGGATGGTTGCCGGTAACGTGATGAATCGTTTTTCCGCCGGCAGGTAAAATCCGGCATCCGTAACCAGCACCAGCTTCCCATTGAACAGGATGGCGCCGGCCATTTTTCTGGCGTAAGGCTGCAACTTTTCAACGGCGATGGAGCGGACGATGTTATCGCCCCTAATCCAAAATATTTTCCTGCTGCATACCACCACCACGTGATCCGCATGTTCCAGGATATTTTGGATGGGGCCATTGCCCGCAATAGGTTGTAGCCATGGAGCATTCTCTTTATTAAACCATTTGCCGTTGTGGAAAAAACAGGGATCGCCGTTAAAGGTAGCCGCCCATATTCTTTGCCGGCTGTCTTCATGAAATGAAAAGATATTAAGGTCCGAAAGCCCGTCTTTTTTGGAATAGTGGATGAACCGGGCGCCGTTGTACCTTGCCGCGCCGTTGGCGGAGGCGATCCAGGTATACCCGCGGCTGTCCTGGTAGGTATCAAAAAGCATTCTGCCGGAAGGGTAGGGGATTTGGCGGAACGAAAGCGTAGTGTCTTCCGATGCCTTGCATACGAAAGTGAGCTGCAGCGAAAAAATGATGAAAAGGATCGGCAATCTTTTTATCATGGGGAATAAAATGGAAAGGTAGGTGAAAATCTTATCTTCGGTCCGATGTCAGTTGATCGTTCCGAAACCATCTTCCATAACAGGAGTACTCCTTTCTCCCCTGAATATCGGGTAACCATTCCCGGTATCCTGACGCATCTTTTCCGGCTTTGGCGCACCATGAAACGCCATGAACCTTATTTTGAGACAAGGGTACAGGAATTGCTGGCGCCGCTTCTTCCCGGAAAAAATCAGCTCAACCCTTCCAACCTGGTCCGGATCCGGAAATACTGGGAGCTCTCCCTGCACTTTATCTGCGGAAGTTTTTATGAACGGAACGGTTGGAAGTTGAGCAGGAGAGAAGAAGAAAATATACTGCGCCTCAGTTTGCTCTCTCCTTTTTATGATGATCTTTTTGAAGAAGGTATTGATGCGGAAAGAATACGATCGCTTACTGCCAATCCCCAAGGCTTTCAGCCTGCGCATCCGAAAGAAATAATCGTTTGCACGCTTTACTGTTCCATTCTTGAAAGTTTGAAGGATCCTGTTTCTTTTAAAGAACAGTTCTTACAGGTTTTTCACTGGCAGCAACGATCGCTGGAGCAAAAGGATATTACTGTTTCCGAAGCGGCGCTCACTGAAATCATGATCGGAAAGAGTTACCACTCTTTTCAGTTGTTTTACCGGTTGCTGGAACACTTCCCTTCCGCTGATGAATTAGACATGATGCGCCGTGTAGCCGGGTTGCTGCAATTCACCAACGATGTATTTGATGTTTACAAGGATGTACAGCACAACGTATACACCGTTCCCAACCTGTATGGTGATTACTGTAAACTGCGTAAATGGCTGCTGGATGAAGTCCGTTTATTGAACGGGCAACTCGCCGCCTTACCTTATCACGTTAAGGGAAAGAAAAAAAACATCATCACATTCCACGCCATGAATGCCATGTGTTTACTGGCGTTGGAACAACTGGAGCGAAATACCGGCGGCAAAGCGGATATTGCCCGGCTGCGGATGATGCACCGGAAAGAACTCGTTTGTGATATGGATGATTTTTTGATGAAGATAAAGTGGTTGTGGAAGGTGAAAGCATTGTGTGGCATGAAGGAATAACCTGGCTAGCTGTGGAAGATGGCCAGGTATTCTTCGAACACGAAATGCCGGTTCCTTTTAAGGCCGGTTGTTTCCTTAAGAATTTTCAATTCAATGAAGTGATAGGCGGTAACCTGATAAACTTTCAATTTCCAGGTGCATATTGTTATTGAAGGGAGACTTATTTAATCTTTCAGAGCCAGAGTTAAATAAAAAAATCCATATTTAACTTTCCATCTTCTTCCTGAAAATTGACTTTCTACTGTCCTATTTGTGCATCTCCGTCTATTTCTATGCTAAATCACCTATCTTAAACAGTCAATTAACTGCTTTAACGGATGCCGCTGCCTGGAAGAACAGAGGGCCGGGAGTGAAGTTTCCAGCAACAAACCTGAAAAGATGCGTGGCCATATTTTAGTTTCTTTCCTATTGCTTTCTTTCGCGGCATTTGCGCAGGTGGATCAGTACAATTTCTCCAAACTCAATATTTACACCGGGCTTTCCCACAACCATGTTACCGCCGTACTGAAAGATGCCGACGGTTTTATGTGGTTCGGCACCATGGCCGGTCTTAACCGCTACGATGGTTACGCCTGCAAGGTGTTCCGGAAGCGGTACAATGATAGTACCTCGCTCCGCGACAACAATATT
Source organism: Parasegetibacter sp. NRK P23 (assembly GCF_023721715.1). Lineage (NCBI taxonomy): Bacteria > Pseudomonadati > Bacteroidota > Chitinophagia > Chitinophagales > Chitinophagaceae > Parasegetibacter > Parasegetibacter sp. NRK P23. Next base: position 979,294 of record NZ_JAMDLG010000001.1, on the reverse strand, counting down.
TCAGCCTTATACGAGGCGCCTGGCGGAAAAATTTTCGTGAAAACAGCGGGAGGGCCCTGTATTTACGATCCGGCCAGGGAGCAGTTCGATGATGATATGGATGCCTTTTTAAAGGGGCTCGCATTGCCGGTGGGGAATATCAGTTCCATTACCAAAGGCCGGGAAGGAAGGTATTGGATCGTATATGAAAATGGAGAACTCTATTTTTATAAGGAGGGGAAAAACGTTGCGCCCGAAAGGGGGAGGTTCGGTTCGGGCGATGGAGAAAAAGTGGCTTCAGTAACCGAAACCCGTGACGGAAAGTTATGGGTAGTGCTGCAAAATGGCATGCTCAGGTTGTACGCTATTAAAACAGGGAAGTTGTTGTTGCAGTCTGCCGCACTGAAGGAAACTAACCCCGGCACGCACTTCTACCACGTTTTTGAGGACCGCGACGGCGACCTATGGCTATGGGCCACCAACAGCGGAGCGCTCTTGTTTCAGCCAGGATCAAACAAAATCACACCTTTCAATGAACGTTCAGCCGTTGGTAAACTGAACACCGACCTCGTGACCCAGATCGTGGAAGATGAGAACGGCATGATATGGGTGGCCACCGACCACGGAGGTGTGAACCTGATCAGCAAGAAAGAGGGTTTCAGGGTCACTTATCTGTTGAACGACCCCAAGGATCCGCGAAGCCTTAGCCAGAACAGCATCACCGCCATGTACAAAGATGACCGGGGCGGTATCTGGCTCGGTACGTATAAACAGGGTGTCAGTTACCTGAACAGCGGCATTACGCTTTTCCCCCTTTTCAGGCGCCAGGAATCAAGGAACAGCCTGCCTTACGATGATGTGAACCGTTTCGTGGAAGATAAGGACGGCAATATATGGATCGGCACCAATGGCGGAGGGTTGATCTTTTTTGATAGAAAACGGAATGCTTTCAAGCAATACCTTCACGATCCTGCCAATGGCAACAGCCTGAACAACAACGTGGTGGTAAGTCTTATCATGGACCACAAAGGTGTGCTGTGGGTGGGTACTTTCTTCGGGGGGCTAAGCAGTTTCGACGGAAAAAAATTCACCCACTACCGGCACCGGGAAGGAGATACCGCCAGCTTATCGAACGACAATGTGTGGGAGTTGTTTGAAGACCGCGCACACAACTTATGGGTAGGTACATTGGGCGGAGGGGTCGACCTGCTCGACCGTGAATCGGGAAAGTTCACGCATGTTGATTATGTAACGGATGAGGCCCTCGCAATTCCGTCAGAATATGTTTCGAGCATCAGGCAGGATAAAGCCGGAAATATCTGGATCGGAACTACCGGAGGCATCATCGTACTGAAAAATGACCAGTCGGTAGCTGCCACGTACCGGCGGGAGGCAAAGCAGGAAAATGGGTTAAGCAACAACAACATCACCTGCATCCTGGAAGACAGGGCAGGCAACACCTGGGTGGGTACCCGGGAAGGGTTGAATATCCTGACCCCGAAATCGAATACATTCCGCGTACTCACCACAGCCAACGGTTTACCGGATAACATGATACTGGATGTGCTGGAAGACAATGCCGGTACAATATGGGTCTCCACACCAAACGGATTGTGCAACCTGCTGCGTGAAAAAAACAGCGCGGGCCAGGATTTCACAGCAGTGAACTACGATGAATCGAACAACCTGCAGAACAGGGAATTCAATGAGAACGCGGCTTTGAAAACAGCCCGGGGGGAACTGATCTTCGGCGGGCCTTCCGGCTTCAACATCATTGATCCGGGAAAGATCAGAAAGCAGGAGCGCAGACCCGATATCGTGCTAACGGGATTTCAGTTGCTGGGCAGAAGTGTATCGCCCGGAGAAGGCGTTGACGGGCGCGTATTGCTCCCGAACGCATTGTCGCACCTCGAAAACATCGTGCTGAAATACAAAGAGAACGTATTCTCCATCGAGTTCACTTCGCTGGATTTCAGGCAGGGCGCCATCGACAAATACGCTTACAAAATGGAGGGCTTTAATGCCGACTGGATTTATGTTTCAGGCGACCAGCGCAGGGCCACTTACACCAACCTCAGCCCGGGATCCTATTTCTTTAAAGTGAAGGTGCTGAACAGGGACGGGGCCTGGAGTCCGGAAAAATCACTGAAGATAAACATACTCCCGCCTTTCTGGAGAACCACCGTGGCGTATATCATTTACCTCCTGATCGCCGCGGGGTTATTCTGGCTCGCAAGAAGGATCATCCTGGAACGCATCCACATGCGGTATGAAGTGCAGCAAAAGCGCAGGGAAGCCATACGTGCCCAGGCCGTGGAGCAACTGAAAACGAAGTTCTTCACCAATGTGAGCCACGAGTTCCGCACGCCGCTGAGTCTGATCATTTCTCCGCTGGATAAAATCATCCGGCAAACCACGAATGAAGAACAGAAAAAGCAACTCAGCCTGGTACAACGGAACGCCAAACGTCTTCTGAGCCTGGTGAATCAATTGCTCGACTTCCGTAAAATGGAAGTGCAGGAAATTAAACTGCACCCTGCTATAGGCGATATCATCGCCTTCAGCAAAGACATCAGCGATTCCTTTCTAGACATCGCGGAGAAAAAGAACATGGGCTTTTCCTTTCAATCCAATATAGACCACCTGGAAATCTACTTCGACAAGGATAAGATCGAAAAAATACTGTTCAACCTCCTTTCCAACGCGTTCAAATACACCAATGAAAACGGGCGTGTGAACCTGGCGCTTACCTACCATCCACCGGCAGGCGAAGCCGCCGAAGGCACACTTACCATAGAAGTGAAGGACACGGGCATCGGTATCGCCGCCGACAAGCAGGAAAAGATATTCGAAAGATTCTTCCAGACCGATGTGCCGGAAACGATGGTGAACCAGGGCACAGGCATTGGGCTGGCCATTACAAAAGAGTTCGTGAAGCTGCACCAGGGTGTGATTTCTGTGAAGAGTGCACCCGATAAAGGCACCACTTTCAGTGTACTGATTCCCGCGAAAAAGATTAACGATTCCACCATAAAAGCCAGTTCCGTTTCCGTACTCGAGGAAGATGCTGAAAAAATACTGTCAGAAGAAACGCCCCGGAATGGCCGGAAGAAAATGGTGCTGGTGGTGGAAGACAACGAAGACATCCGTTTTTACCTGAAAGAGAACCTGAAGGCAACCTACGAGGTAGAAGAGGCCACAAACGGCAAAGAAGGATTCGAAAAAGCCAGGAGCCTGATGCCCGACCTGGTGGTGAGTGATGTGATGATGCCACAGATGGATGGCATTGAAATGGCGGCGAAACTGAAAAGTGAAACCGTTACCGCGCATATCCCCATAATCCTGCTCACGGCCATGGGCAGCGAAGAAAAACAATTGGAAGGCCTGAAAGTGGGGGTGAACGATTATGTGACCAAACCCTTCACCTTCGAAATACTGGCCTCCCGGATTCGGAACCTGATCGCCCAGCAGAAACTTTTACAAAAACGCTTCCAGAAACAGCTAGAAGTAGATCCCGGCGAAGTGACGATCACCCCGGTGGATGAAAAATTCCTGCGCCAGGCCCTGGAACTGGTGGAAAAAAACATGGACAACGCAGACTTCTCGGTGGAGGATTTCAGCCACGACATGTTTATGAACCGCGTTACTTTATACCGGAAAATCCTTTCGCTGACCGGCAAGACCCCGATCGAGTTCATCCGCTCCATCCGGATGAAAAGGGCGGCGCAGCTGCTGCTAAAAAGTGGCATGTCGGTTTCAGAGGTGGCTTACGAGGTGGGGTTCAATAATCCGAAACATTTCGCCAAAGCCTTCAAAGAAGAGTTTAAAGTGATCCCCTCCAAATACGCCTCCTCGCAAAACGAGGAGGAGCGTTGAGCCGTTTCAACGCTGACATTTTTGCCGCTAGGCGTTCCTTAAATTAGTAAGGATGCCAGTGTCCCTTCGCCGCCGCGGGCAATCGTGATTTACCCAGATTTTCAGGGTCATGCGCATTGTATAACTTGATTTCCGCTGAAAATCATTCCGTTGCAACATTTCGTATACCAATATGCAACAATTGACGACGGTGTTCCGAACCCGGCTTTTGTAGTTTTGAAGCATTCGACCAGGATTAAGATTGCTGTTTATGAAATTACGATTGCTGTTTACTACACTTTTTCTTACCGGCTGTTTACATGCCGTTTTGTCTGCACCCCCTTCCTTCATCAAAACGGAAACAGGCGTTATTGTATTCACGGATCCCATGTTCACGGGTACATCTAACGCCGTGAAACTGGAGGTGATAGCCGACCACATTATCCGGGTAACCGCGGCACCCGGGAAAGAGATCGTTCAAACAACCAGTCTGATCACTGTTTATTCCAGGCAGCCCGGCCTGGCCTGGGACGTGGTTCCTTCCGAAGACCTGCTGGAACTGAAAACAAAAAAACTCACCGCGAAAGTGGATGCGAAGAACGGCGCGGTTTCCTTCTACGATAATAATGGTAATAAAATCATTGCCGAAAAGGCCGTTGGCGGAAGAAGTTTCCAGCCTGCCGTATTCGATGGTAAAAGATACTACGGACTCACCCAGACTTTCCAGACCACAGAAGACGATGCTTATTATGGCCTTGGTCAGCACCAGGACGGCATCATGAATTACAAAGGACACCAGGTGAATTTCTTCCAGAACAATACCGAAGTGGCCGTTCCGTTTTTATTGTCCGCAAAAAATTACGGCATCCTCTGGGACAATTATTCCCTTACCAAAGCCGGCGATGTGCGTCCTGCACACCCGCTTTCCGCCCTGCAATTGTATTCCGCCAACAACGAGCCCGGCTGGCTCACCGCCGCGTATGCCAACAACAAAATGAAGCCGGGAGAGATCGTGTTGGAAAGAGCAGAGACAACAATAGAAATGGCTTTTCTGGGCGAATCAAAACTGAAGCTTCCGAAAGAATTTGATCCTGCGAAAGGTGTGGTTACCTGGAAGGGTAGTCTTTCCAGCACGCTATCCGGGCTGCACCAGTTCCGGTTTGTTTTCGGCGGAACATTAAAAGTGTGGCTGAACAATGAGCTCGTGCTTGCACATTGGAGAAAAGCCTGGAACCCTGCAACTGTATTGCTGCCCGTTCACCTTAAAAGCGGGGAGCAAACGCCCATCCGCATCGAATGGGTACCCGAAGGCGGCGAATCTTATCTTTCCGCGCAATGGCACGAACCACTTTCACCAGAGGAAAAGAACAGCTTCAGCTTTTCTTCTGAAGCGGGCCACCTGATCGATTATTATTTCATCCACGGCAACAACATGGATGAGGTGATTGCCGGTTACAGAACACTTACCGGGAAGGTCCCCATCGTACCCAAATGGGCCCTCGGTTTCTGGCAAAGCAGGGAACGGTACAAAACGCAGGAAGAACTACTCGATGCGGTTGCGGAATTCAGGAAACGGAAAATACCGCTTGATAATATTGTGCTGGACTGGAGCTACTGGAAAGAAGCCGAATGGGGCAGCCAGGAATTTGATGCGGCACGTTTCCCTTCGCCCGACAGCATGATCAATGTACTGCACAACAAATACAATACGCAGATCATGATCTCCGTTTGGCCGAAGTTCTATGAAGGCATCGAGGCCTACAGAACATTCGACCGGAACGGATGGCTCTACAAGAAGAATATCGCCGACCGCCAGCGCGACTGGATCGGAAAAGGCTATGTGTCCACATTCTACGACGCGTTCAATGAAGGGGCCCGCAAAGGCTTCTGGGAACTGATCCGGAATAAAATCTACACCAAAGGCATTGACGCCTGGTGGATGGATGCCAGCGAACCAGACATTCTTTCCAACGTGGACCCGGTGCAACGGAAATTGCAAATGAGTCCCACCGCCATCGGTGCCGCCGCTGAATACCTGAACGCCTATCCCCTGCAAAACGCGAAAGGCATTTACGAGGGGCAACGCTCCACCGATCCCGATAAGCGAGTGTTCCTGCTTACCCGTTCAGGTTTCGCAGGCTCCCAGCGGTATGCCGCGGCGATATGGAGCGGTGACATTGGTTCCACCTGGATGGATATGAAAAACCAGATCACGGCAGGATTGAATTTCTCCATGTCGGGATTGCCTTACTGGACCATGGACATCGGTGGTTTTGTGGTGCCGGAAAAATTTGAAAACCCCAACGCGGAGAGCCTGGAAGAATGGCGCGAGTTGAATACCCGCTGGTACCAGTTCGGTGCATTCGTGCCGTTGTTCCGGGCCCATGGTCAGTTCCCATACCGGGAAATTTACAACATCGCGCCCGGGCAACATGCCGCTTATAAAAGTTTTGTCTATTACAACCAACTCCGTTACCGCCTCATGCCTTACCTGTATGCACTGGCGGGCGCTGTTTACCACGACAACTATACTATGATGCGCGGGCTGGCGATGGATTTTGCCCATGATACCGCTGTGCTGAACATTGCCGATCAATACATGTTCGGCCCTTCCTTACTCATTAACCCGGTATATGGCTACCAACAGCGGAGCCGGAAAGTATACCTTCCTGAAGGGAATGGCTGGTTCGACCTGTATGCAGGAAAATACTTTGAAGGCGGACAAACCATTGAAGCCGCGGCACCTTACGAACGTATGCCCATATTCGTGAGAGAAGGTTCCATTCTGCCAACAGGTCCCGCCTTGCAGTATGCAATGGAGAAACCCGCCGATACCATCACGCTCACCATCTACGGTGGGAAGGATGCGTCTTTCAAATTATATGAAGATGATGGGAAACAATACGATTACGAGAAAGGTGCTTTTTCCACCATTGAAATGAAGTACAGCCACAGCGCCAACACACTTTCGATAGGAGAACGGAATGGAAGTTTTGAGGGCATGTTGAAAAAAAGATATTTCCGCATCCGGTTGATCACACCGGGAAAAGCACAGGCGTTCGATGCCAATGCACGGGGGCAGAAGGAAGTGGTGTACACCGGAAAGGAATTGACAGTGCGGTTAAAGCAGTAAAGCAGGACCTGAGTAACAACTTTTTCTATATACAGTTTGCTGATATGAACAGAGGTTTTTAACCCCGGTTTTCCCGGACATTAACGATTAGGTATATGAAATTAAACCAAACGACCCGCTTGTCATTATTACTGCTTCTTGCAGTATGCGCGCTTCCGTTTATGGAAGCGTTTTCCCAGACTTTAAAATTAAATGGCCGGATCACCGGCGAACGTTCTTCGGAACCCGCGAAAGGCGCTACCGTTACCGTAAAGAACACGAACCGGCATGCCGTTACCGACGACAATGGCCGCTTTACGATTGATGTAAACCCTGGTGAGGTACTGGTGATTACGATGGTAGGCTTCCTTTCGAAGGAAGTGAAAGTAGGGCAGGGAAGTTCCATTCAGGTGAAACTTTCCGAGACCATCTCGCAACTGGATGATGTGGTGGTGATCGGCTACGGCAAGGTCAGGCGAAAAGACCTTACCGGCTCCATTTCCTCTATCTCCGGCGAAGAGTTACGCCGCTCACAGCCCACTACCATTGACCAGGCCCTGCAAGGCAAAGTAGCCGGTGTGGTGGTACAACAAATATCCGGACAACCCGGTGGCGGCGTTTCCGTTCAGGTGCGCGGCGTATCATCCATCAGCGGCAACAACGCGCCCTTATATGTAATTGACGGGGTGATTATTCCATCGCCAGGTGATCCCGGAAGCGGCTCGAATCCGCTGAATACCATCAACCCCAACGAAATTGAATCCATTGATGTATTAAAGGATGCTTCAGCAACGGCCATCTACGGTTCGCAGGCCACCAATGGCGTAATTGTAATTACTACCAAAAGAGGAAAAGCCGGCCCGCCTTCTGTTTTCTATGACGCGTATTTCGGCTATCAGAAAATACCTAAAAAATTGCCGACGGTTAACCTGCAGGAGTTCGCCACGCTGCTGAATGAAAGAGCCATCATATGGGGCTTTGACGCAAGACCGGAATTTGTAAATCCCAAATATGTAGGGACCGGTACTGATTGGCAATCGGCATTGTTCCGCTCGGCCCCGATGCACAACCACACGATTACGGTAAACGGTGGCGATTTGCGTACCCAATATCTGTTGTCGGCTTCTTATTTTAACCAGGAAGGGATAGCGCTGGGTTCTGATTTTAAAAGGTATTCCGTTCGTTTGAATTTAGACAATAAAACCACCAGCTGGCTCAAAATAGGTACAAGCCTCCAATTGGCGCATGTTGATGAGAATGTGAACGCCACTACGTCCAGCGTTATTTCCAATGCCCTGAGTTTAACGCCGGATATTCCTGTAAAAAACCTCGATGGAACTTTTGGCGGCATCACCAATACATCGGGCTGGATTACGGCTGTTCCCAATCCCGTCGGGCTTGCCACCTTAAATACACGTACCAACAAAAGATACCAGTTGTTTGGCAACATGTACGCAGATATTCAGTTTACCAAAGACTTGTCGTTCAGGAATGAGGTGTCCCTCAATTTTGATTTTAACAAACAGAACGCATTCAACCCCACGTACAATTTTGGCAGAGTAGAGAACAACGTGAATTCCGCGTCCTCCTCTATGGGACATAGCTTGTACACTGTATTCAGGAGTTTCCTTACCTACAACCGTTCCTTCTCGGATTGGAACTTGAATGTATTGGCCGGCCATGAGGCGCAATTGAATACTTCAGACAATGTTTCCGCGGGAAGGCAAAACTTCCCGTCCAACGTAGTGCAGGCGATCAGCTCGGGTGATGCCAATACCGCTACCAATGGCGGCGCGCCCGGTTCGGGCCCTGCCCTTGAATCTTATTTTGGAAGGATTAACCTGGGCTGGCACGACAAATACCTGCTTACAGGAAATTTACGGGCCGACGGTTCTTCCAATTTTGCGCCCGGAAGGCGCTGGGTAAATACCTACTCCGGCGCGTTCGCCTGGAAAATGAACAATGAGGATTTTTTAAAAGATAAAAGTTTCATCAGCGAATTGAAATTGCGTTTAGGCTACGGCGTTACCAATAACCAGGGCATACCCGGTAATACGTTTGTAACATCACTTTCTTCGGTGAGCAATGGGCTGTCGGGTTCGGCGCAGTTTCAATACAATCTGGCCAACCCCTTTGTGTCATGGGAAAAAACGAAATACGCCAATGCGGGTATCGACGGCGCGTTCTTCAACTGGAGAATCAGTTTTTCGCTGGATGTTTATAACCGTGAGACAGACGGCCTGCTGCTGAAACTGCCATTGCCTTTGTATTCCGGAACCACTACCGCATGGTCGCCGGGAGCCATGCAGGCGCCATTTGTGAATGTGGGCGCCGTGCGCAACAAAGGATTCGATTTCAGAATCAGTTCCACCAACATCAGCCGGAAACACTTTACCTGGAAAACCGATATCACCGTTTCGCGCAATGTGAACGAAGTATTGAGTTTAGGCGCCGGTGGCGATGCGGCCAACCTTTCCCAAACTTTCAATTCTTACGTTTTCGCCAAAACGGTTCCTGGACGCGCGATGGGCGGATTTTACGGGTATGTGTTTGACGGTGTATTCGCCACCCCGGAAGATTTTAAAACCCATGCGCTGCCGGTAAACCAAAGTGGAGTAGCTTACCCTGTCTCACCCAGCGGCGGTGGAATATGGTATGGCGACAGAATGTATAAGGACCTGAACGGCGATGGCATTATTGATACCAGGGACCAGACTTTCTTAGGCTCTCCGCTGCCCAAAGTTCAATTGGGATTCAACAATTCATTCCAGTACAAAAATTTCGACCTGAATATTTTCCTGGCATCAAGTATAGGAAACAAAGTGTTTAACCAGTTGACCATTTCGCAAACCAACCCCCAGAGCAATGCCAATTATTTTAAATCGGTTTTGAATTATGCCCGGGTGGAATATGTGGATCCGAACCTTTCCACGGCCAATATTTACAACGCCTATGTCAGCAATCCCGATACAAGAATTGTTGGGTTGAGGAATGACAATACCAATGAAAATAATCGTCCTTCCGATCTCTATATTGAAGACGGCTCCTTTGTGCGGTGCCGCAATATCACGCTGGGGTACAGGATTCCCGCAAGTGTATTATCGAAAGCGCACATCAATGCGCTGAGGGTCTATTTTACCGTGGCGAACGCGTTCATCATTACCGACTACACGGGGATGGATCCGGAAATTGGTTCATGGAACCCGCTCCAGGCCGGTTGGGATGGCGGCTTCTATCCACAGCCCAGAACCTTCACATTTGGGTTGAGCCTGAATTTAAACCAATAATAAATTTTGTGACCATGAAACGTATGAATAGATATATGCTGCTTGCGATTGTTGTTGCTTCAGTTGCCTGCAAAAAAAGTTTTCTCGATCGCCCTTCTCTTTCACAGATCAGTTCGGATAATTTTTATAAAACAACCGGCGAACTGAGGTTGGCTACAGCGAGCCTTTACGGTGGATCTCCCTGGGGCATCTGGCACAAAGAGGCAAACTTGCCTTTGGGAGAAATTTTAAGTGGCAATGCCTATTTCGCCTGGTACGGCGATTTTGTACAGTTGTACACCCGTACCATTACGGCCGGCAACGCTGTGATACTTGGTGGCTGGAAAGGAATGTATAACCTGATCGGGCAATGCAATACCGTGATCAACTCCATCGATAAAAACGCCAGTGCTTCCATCAGCGCCTCAGATAAAAACGCGGCGATAGGCGAAGCGAAGTTCATCAGGGCGATGGCCTATTATTACCTCGCTATGGTTTGGGGTGAGGTGCCGATTATCGAAGACAACAGCAAACTGATTCAGGATCCGCTTTTAAACCGCATCATCGTAGCAGATGTATACAAGTTCGTTGTGCAGGACCTTAGTTTCGCTGCGGGTAGTTTGCCACTGACGGATGAAAAGGGAAGGCTTACCACCTGGTCGGCACAAGGCATGCTGGCAAAGGTTTACCTGACGATGGCCGGCCTGGGGCAAACAGGCGGAACCCGCAACCAACAATACCTGGACAGCGCCATAAAATATGGTGGTAATGTTTGCAACAAAAGTGGGTTGAACTTATTGAACAACTACGCCAATTTATTCATGTCGCAATATAACGACAATCCGGAAGCGCTGTTCGCCTTGCAGTGGGCAACCGGCGCGGGAATAGGTTGGCAGGAAGGAAACCTGAACCTTACCTATTCTCCCTCCAATGATATTAACCCCCAGCGCAATGGCGCGTGGACGCCGCTGGCCCCTACTTATGATTTGTATTTGAACTATTCGGCCCAGGATTCGGTAAGAAGAAAGGCTTCGTTTATGATGAACGGGGATTATTACCCGGAACTGAACGCGGCGGGCGGCGGTTATAAGGCGACCGGGCAAAGCATGAAAAAACACATTATCGGAAACGAGAAGGACAACAATGCGCCCACCATGACCTATACCGCATCCATTGAACACGATGCTCTGCTGCGGCTCGCCGATGTTTACCTGGTGTATGCTGAAGCGATTTTAGGTAACAATACTACTACGGCCGACCCCGAGGCGTTGAAGTTTTTTAATAAAGTGAGAAAGAGGGCCGGTGTTGACCCCGTTACAACCATCAACATGGATATCCTACTAAAAGAAAGGCGGATTGAATTTGCATTCGAGGGACAGTACTGGTTAGACCTGGTTCGTCTCTCATACTGGAATCCGGAAAAAGCTGTTTCAATCATCAACAACCAGCAAAGAACAACTTTTGAATATACCAACGGGTTAGCCACACCGGCGGCAATAAGCACGAGCATTGTACCTGCCACTGTTGCGGCGTTTAAAATGCAGATACCGGCGGCGGAGTTAACGGCCAACCCTAAACTGGCGGAAGCCGCGGTTCCTTATTACTAATTTTTCAACATCATTAAGATTAAGGTTATGAAGAATAAAATACTAAATATTTCAGGCTTCCCCGCAATCTTCGCCATGCTGTTGCTGGGTATGCTGATGCTGCAGGCATGTAAAAAAGATACTGCCGGCGGACCGCCCAAAATTACATCCATCCGCAACTATGCGCCCGCGCCGGAGGATACCCTGCTTACCAGCATCAGCACCGGACAATGGGTGGTGATTCATGGGGAAAATTTGAGGGAAGCGGTGGAAATACTTTTCGCCGGCGTGCCCGCGCAGTTTAATTACGGCATGTTTTCGGGTGAAATGGCCGTGGTGCAAATTCCCGCGTCCATTCCCTTCAACACTGTTCCGGATGAACTGCTGAATACAATTAAATATACCACCACAAGCGGCAGCACCGTTTTCTCTTTCAACTACAATTATCCCATGCCGGTTATTACCGGTCTTGGCAACGAAACCTTTTTCCCCGGCGACTCCGTCTATATTTATGGATCGGGGTTCTTCCTGGTGCAAAATGTAAAGTTTGCCGGCGCCACCATTACGGAGTATGGTGTTGATTCGCTTGGCGGTTTTATCAGGTTTGTATGTCCGCCACTGGCACAGGTGCCGGGAGGTACCATTACGGTAGTAGCCAAAGGGGGCACGGCTACCACTACCCAAATTTATTCGGTAGGTAAACCCAGTATTTACGCGATTTCCAACGAAAATCCCAATGTGGGTGATTCCGTTTACATTCACGGTGCCGCGTTTAAAGATGTGCAATCGGTAAGTTTTGGCGGGAACGATGTTGCTGTTGCCAATTACCGCACCGCAGACGATTTCTCCTACATCGCATTCAAATGTCCGGCGCTCAACAATGCCGGAGTGGTGCGGATGGAGACCTTATATGGCGTTGCAACCACCCTGTTTAACGTAAACGATAAGCTGACCGGCATGATAGGCAACATGGAGTGGGGCGACCAGTTCGGTTACCAATGGTGGGGTGGCGCCAATTTAAGTGTTGATGACGCAAGCCGCAATGGAGGATGGATCTATACCGATCCTTTGTTTGCCGTGAATACCAGTATGTTTATGTCGCTGATCAGCGGACCTTTAAGCAGTGGCGATGGCAACAATGGCAGCACTTCCATCCGTTTAGGCAGCGCGCAATGGGTGCCTGCCGCCAACCTTACTGAAACGCCTGATAACTGGGCCGTAAAATTTGAAATGAACGTGCCCAAACCCTGGAACGGCGCAACGCTGTGCATTCAAAGCGAATTCACCGAAAACATCATGTACCGCTACGAACCCTGGAGTACGCCATCCGGCGCGGTGGATTTTAAAACCAACGGATGGGTAACCGTTACCATCCCGCTTTCCGCTTTCCGGCTTAAAAGCACAACCCTGGGCGATGGTCGCGGCACACCGGTAACCACCTTGTCCAGTCTGGTGGGGAACTCCGGTAAAACAGGTATGTTCCTGTATATGAAAAATTTCAGCGGGGCCACCAATCCAACAGGTTATCACGCGGCGTTCGACAATATCAGGGTTGTAAGGATAAAACAATAAGTAAGCGATTCATGGCCATGAGCTCCTGCTCCCTGTTCATTCCAAAAAATAATACATGAAAATGAAAAATATTCTCACGGGTTTAATCACCTTAGTTGTAGTGTTTTTTTCTACGGCATCCTGCAAGAAAACAAATGATGACGGACAGTTTACACTGGAAAACCTAACCGACTCGGTAGCAGCTACCGGTGGCGTTCGTTCCATCAGCTTCAGCAGCAACACGACCTGGAGCATAGATACGGCCGGGCTGGGTTGGATCAAACTGAATGCTGTTTCGGGCAACGCGGGCGATGCCGCCTTACAGATTGCGGTGTCGGATACCAACAAAACTGGTGCCAGCAGAACGAAGCACATCACGGTAAATACCAGTGATGGTGTTTCCAGAAGAATAACCGTTTATCAGTTCCCATATATCTTTCCAGGGTATAATACTTCGCCGCTGCCGCCGGATGCAACAGGAATGGGCAGTACCGCCGCGCAACTGATCGCGAAAATCAGTTTGGGGGTGAACCTCGGGAACACACTGGAATTGGTGAACATCAATCCTGCGCCAACAGAGCCCTATTTCAAAATGCTAAAACAACAGGGTTTTAACGGCATTCGGATCCCATGCGGATGGTATTTGCATGGCGGCGATAACGCGACCGCTAAAATCCCACAGCTCTGGATGGACTCGGTAAAAAAAGTAGTACAGTGGTGCGTAAGCAACGATATGTATGTGTTGTTAAATATCCATTGGGATGGTGGATGGCTGGAAGGTGCGGGCAATACGGCTGAAAGTAAAAAAGATATGGTGATTGCCCGCCAGACCGCTTACTGGGAACAGATCGCCACGGCCATGCGCGACTTCGACGAGCACGTGATGTTTGCCAGCGCCAACGAACCTTTTAATGTACAGAATGACCTGGAAGCCAAAAACCTGGTGGCCTATCACCAGGCCTGCATCAATGCGGTGCGCGCCACGGGCGGGAAAAATACGTACAGGACGATCGCCATCCAGGGCCCGGAAGAGTTTATTCAACCAGACAGGTATTTCCCAACCGACCCCACCCCCAACCGCTTGGCGTTTGAATTTCACAATTACACACCAAGCAATTTTTCGATCCTCAATGCCGATCCTTCCGAAGGTGGATGGGGTTATATCTTCTACTACTGGGGTGCCGGCAACCATTCCACTATCGACAGCGCTTACCGCAACGCCAACTATGGCGAGGAAGCAGAACAACTGGCCAGTTTCAAAAAACTTAAGGAAGAATATGTGGACAAAGGCATTCCCCTGTTGATGGGGGAATACTCCGCCAACAGGAGAAAAGGCACATCGAATGGACACGAACCACTTGACCTGGCAAAACACAATGCTTCGGTAAACGCGTGGTACACCTTTCTGACCAAACAATGTCTCGCCATTGGTGCCAAGCCGTTTTTCTGGGAAACCGGCGGCGTTTTTGACCGGGTGACCAATGCAGTCAGGGATCAGCAAACACTGGATGCCATCAAAGCGGCGCTCTAACAGAGTAGGGTGTTCGAAGTTGTATTGGTTCTCCTAAAAGATGAATTGAAAACGTGTTCGTATGTGTATCCACAAGGTATTTTGTACAATCAGTATCGCTGCTTTTTTGGTTTGTTCAGGATTCTCCGTAAAAAAGGAATACCCTTCAAAACAACCTGTTTATCCATCCTATAATGTATCGCCTAAAGCGCCCGATAGTACCGGGATGAGCAGTAACGCGGTACAGCTGGCCGCAAAGTTCAGGTTGGGTTGGAACATCGGCAATACTTTTGAAGCCCCGGGCGGCGAAACCGGCTGGGGAAGCCCGGTGATAACAGAAGTATATATAAAAACGGTAAAGAAGCTGGGGTTCACCGCGATAAGATTGCCCTGCGCCTGGAACTGGCATCATTTGGTTGATGAAGGCACTGCCAGAATCGATCCGGACTGGCTGAAACGGGTAAAAGAAGTGGTGGGCTACTGTGTGAAAAATGATTTGTATGTATTGCTGAACATCCATTGGGATGGCGGCTGGCTCGACCACAACATCAGCAGGGAAAAACAGGATTCGGTAAACGCAAGGCAAAAAGCGCTTTGGGAACAGATTGCCACCACCATGCGCGATTTTGATGAACACCTGATGTTTGCGGGCTCCAATGAGCCGCCCGCTGAAAATGCCACACAGATGACCATCCTGGACACCTACCACCAGACTTTTGTGGATGCGGTGCGCGCCACAGGAGGCAGAAACAGTTACAGGGTACTGGTAGTGCAGGGGCCATGTACCGATATTGAAAAAACCGACAGCCTGTTTGTTCGCCTGCCCGCCGATAAGGTAAAGGACCGCATGATGGTGGAAGTGCACTTTTATACCCCTTTTCAATTTTGTCTGATGGATGGTGATGCCGATTGGGGGAACATGGTTTATTACTGGGGCGCCGGCCACCATTCCACGCTCGAACCCTCCCGCAATGCCAACGGAGGAGAAGAAAAGGATATCCTGAAGTTGTTCGGTAAGATGAAAGCGAAGTTCACAGACAAAGGTATACCGGTTATCATGGGAGAATACGGCGCTTTCAGACGAACCAAACCCGGACGCCAACCCGCAGACATGGCCAGGCACAACGATGCCATAGACCATTGGATAGCTTTTGTAACCCGTGAAGCCATTGCCCACGGTTTGAAACCCTTTTGGTGGGATACCGGCGGGGCCATAGACAGGCTGCACTTTAACCTGAAAGACAAAAGAACTATTGATGCTTTAACAAAGGGAAGTAAAAAATGAGCATGCCCCATCCGTTTCAACAAATGCTCTAAACCCGAATGTCCGGCAATGTATAAAAATGAATCCGTTATGATGAGAGTTTTTCCGCTGCTTCTTTCCTTTGTTACCACGGTCCTTTTTACTGCGGCCCAACCAACATCATCACCGTTTTTTAAAGATGCCGACCTGGTAAATACAGGAATATATTACTACCCTGAACACTGGCCGGAAAGCCAGTGGGAAAGAGATATTTCCACCATAGCGAACATGGGATTCGAATTTGTGCACCTGGCTGAATTCGCCTGGTACAAAATGGAACCAACCGAAGGGGTATTTGATTTTTCCTGGCTCGATAAAGTAGTGAACCTGTGTATAAAGTATCGCCTGAAGGTATTGTTGTGTACGCCTTCGGCTACCACCCCAACCTGGATGCGTGTAAATTATCCTGAAACCTTTATAATGGATGGGCACTACATCAGGGCTGAAAATGGCACCCGCGGACTGGGCTCGATGGTGAGCGAAAAATACCGAGATGGCGTGCGCAAAGTAGTGGCGGCTATGGCCCGGCGTTATGGAACGAATCCGCATGTAATCGGCTGGCAGGTAGACAACGAGCCCGGCGCCGTGGCTGATTATAGTCCCGCGTCACAGGCGGCCTTTAGAATATGGCTGCAAAAGAAATACAAAACCATTGGTGCGCTGAATAAAGCCTGGGGAACGGCTTTTTGGAGTCAGTGGTTCAATAATTTTGGACAGGTTATTATACCCAATACCAACCTGGTGGGCTGGTGGGGCAACAATCCACATGCCTTGCTCGATTTCAAACGATACTCCGCCGATACCCAGGCGGAATTTCTCGACATGCAGGCCGCGGCCCTGCGGAGCCATATCGCTGAAACCCAGTTCATCACCACCAATTACACCGCAGTATGTACCGGTGCCGATGCCATGCGTACCCGTAAGCTGGATTTTGCCACTTACACCGCTTATCCGAACGGCGGCGGCGATAATATCGGTAACCAGGGCTTCAGGCTGGGGAACGCCAGGGCCGTTCTTTTTGCAGCTGATTATTACAAATCTGTTGGGGGAGTATCAGGTGTAATGGAGATGCAGCCCGGTCCGGTTAATTGGGGAAGTTACAACCCGCTGCTCTTACCAGGAACAGTGCGTATGTGGCTCTACCACACGTTTGCGGCGGGCGGGCGAATCGCCTGTTCCTACCGTTTCCGGCAAATCAACTACAGTTCCGAGCAATACCATGCGGGTATCATGCTTACCGATGGTGTTACGCCTTCGCCGGGGGGAGAGGACTACAGGCGGTTTATGAAGGAGGTAAAAGAATTGCGCCAACAGTACAGGCCAGGTGAGGCCATGCCCCAACAAATGAAGGCCAGGTCAACAGCCATTGTTTGGAACGTCGAAAACTATTGGAGCATCGACCGGCAAAAACAAACCCACCAATGGGATACATGGAATTTTCCCGTGAAATATATTGAAATGGCAAAGTCGCTGGGAGCCCCTGTTGATGTTGTGCCCGAAACAGCCGACCTGTCGGCTTACAAATTTGTGATAATACCGGCTTATGAACTCGCCGATGAAGCGCTCGTAAAAAAATGGGCGGACTATGCAGCCAATGGCGGACATTTATTGGTTACCTGCCGCACCGCTGTCAAAAATCGTGATGGACATTTTTGGGAGGGGCCGATAGCCGCGCCCATCTCAAAGTTAATCGGCGCACGGGTAAAAGCAACCGATATGTTATCAGGCCATGGGAAAGGCGACATTGTATTGAACGGCAGCCACTATAAATGGAACAACTGGGCCGACCTATTAGCGCCATTCGAGGGAACTGAAATCGTCGCAACCTATAATGACCAGTTTTACAAAGGTATGGCCGCCATCGTGAAACGTAAGTCAGGAAAGGGTTCTGTAACCTATGTCGGGGTAGATACCGACGATGCGGAACTCGAAAAAACTGTATTGCAGCAAACGCTTAACGATGCGGGTGCCAGTACTGAAAATTATCCTGAAGGTGTTTATGTTTATTGGCGGGATGGTTTTTATATGGCCGTAAACTACGCTTCGGAAAGCTACACGATGAACTTGCCGGAGAACAGTAAGATACTTGTGGGGGAAAAAACGCTGAAACCAGCCGGAGTATTGGTTTGGAAAGTGTTCTGAAAGCTTGTGTTGAATGAAGCAGCAGCAACTGCAACTTGTACAAATAGGCGCAACAGGCAATATGCTTTTTTGACGACACAATTCATTGAAATTTTTTATTCAAAAAGATAAAATTTTATGCCCCGAAAGGAATTTAGAAAAATGCTGGCAGCAGCAACAGGCTTTTTGCTGACCCTTACAAGCTATGGCCAGCGTGCCATCGAAGTAAACTACAACAAGCCAAAGGGTGCCATGAACACCATGTTCAAGGAATGCGTAGGCGCAGGCAGGGCCAACGAAGGGTTGCGCGCCGACTGGCAGCAGCAACTGGCCTATGTAAAGGAACAGTGCGGGTTTAAATACATCAGGATGCACGGCCTGCTCACCGATGATATGGCTGTTTATACAACTGACAGTAAAGGTCAACCGAAATACAGTTTTATGTACGTGGATGCGCTGTTCGATTTCCTGCACAGCATTGGCATGAAACCATTCGTGGAACTCGGTTTTATGCCCAATGCGCTGGCCAGCGGTCCCGAAACGATCTTCTGGTGGAAAGGCAATGTTACGCCGCCCCGGGATTATGAAAAATGGGCGGGCCTGGTGGAAAACCTGGTGCGTCATTTCGAAGAAAGGTATGGCGAAGAAGAAGTGAAGACCTGGTATTTTGAGGTATGGAACGAACCCAACCTTTCCCCCGGGTTCTGGACCGGCTCCCAGGCCGATTATTTCAAATTGTACCAATATGCCGCCAACGCGGTGAAAAAAGTGAACAAGGCTTACAGGGTGGGTGGACCAGGAACGGCAGGCGCGGCATGGGAACCGGAAATGATAGACTTCTGCCATAAAAACAATATACCCATCGATTTCATCAGCACCCACGCATATGGCGTGAAACAGGGATTCCTGGATGAATTCGGGCAGGGTGGAACGGTGCTCAGCAAAGATTCTCTTTCTGTAAGCGGAGATGTGATGCAGTCCAGGAAAGAGATCTCCGAATCAGCCATGAAGCACCTGGAACTGCATTATACGGAATGGAGTTCTTCTTATACACCCGCCGATCCATTGCACGACAGTTACCACGAAGCAGCCTACATCCTCGACAAACTGAAACAGGTGGGTGATGCGGCGCAATCCATGTCGTATTGGGTGTTCACCGATATCTTCGAAGAACCCGGTCCGCGCTTCACACCGTTTCACGGTGGCTTCGGGCTGCTCACCATTCAGGGCATTAACAAACCCGCTTTCTACGCATACCAGTACCTTAATAAACTCGGTGGAACCGAACTGGTAAATACCGACACCCGTTCATGGGCATGTAAAAATGAGCAGGGCGATGTTCAGTTGCTGCTCTGGGATTTTACGAATACCCATCCCGGTGATTCCGTGCACAATCAGAAGTACTATATCCAGGACCTTCCGGCAAAATCAAAAGGCTCCGTAAAAATAAATATCTCCAACATCCCCGCGGGAAATTATACCATGGAAGTATATAAAGTGGGCTATCGTATCAACGACGCTCATACTGCTTATATCGATATGGGAAGACCCGATCAGTTGAACAAACACCAGGTGCGGCAATTGAAGAATGAAAACCATGGCAGCCCCGTATTCACCGGCAGGATATCAGTGAAATCCGGAAAAGATTTCTCCCACGAACTGGACATCAGGGAGAACGACGTGGTATTGGTGAAACTTATTAAAAGCAAGAAGTAAAGTATAAAAGATGAATGTAACCTGGTCCAGGGGAAACCATATCGTTG
Organism: Parasegetibacter sp. NRK P23; assembly: GCF_023721715.1. Classification (NCBI taxonomy): domain Bacteria; kingdom Pseudomonadati; phylum Bacteroidota; class Chitinophagia; order Chitinophagales; family Chitinophagaceae; genus Parasegetibacter; species Parasegetibacter sp. NRK P23. Next base: position 959,248 of record NZ_JAMDLG010000001.1, on the reverse strand, counting down.
CGGCGTTTATCCCTGGTTGTTGTTTGGTTACCGCTCCTCCGGGAGAATGCACCAGGTTTGTCAGAAAGGCTACAAACGGAACGGACTGTTTGCTGAAAATTGGGCATGAAAAAAGCATGATAGGTAATGCTGAATTATTTTGACGGATTGAACCAGTTCTAAGATATTCAGCGGAAGCATTAAATTGGTGATCCGAAAGATGCGGTAACAGTAAATAATAAATGCAGCGGAAGAAAATAACAGCAACATGATTAGACGGTCTTTTATAATGGGTTTGCTTGCCCTGTTTGCAGCATGCCCAACATTCGCGCAAACAAAAGCGCCGGCTCCTGTCGGGCCCATCCCCACCGTTAACCAATTGCGGTGGCAGGAAATGGAATATTACGCATTTGTGCATTTTTCCCTGAATACCTATACCGACCAGTCCTGGGGCTATGGCAACGAAGACATCAACCTGTTCAATCCCGAAAAACTGGATTGCAGGCAATGGGCGCGGATCTGCAAACAGGCGGGCATGAAAGGCATCATCGTTACGGCGAAGCACCACAGCGGATTTTGCCTATGGCCATCGAAATATACGGCGTACTCCGTTAAGAATGCGCCCTGGAAAAACGGTAAGGGTGATGTGGTGCGTGAGTTGGCGGATGCCTGTAAAGAATATGGGTTGAAACTGGGGATTTATGTATCTCCCTGGGATAGAAACCATCCTGATTACGGGAAGCCGGAATACATCACCTATTTCAGGAATCAGATCCGGGAATTGCTTACCCAATACGGCCCCATCTTCGAAATATGGTTCGATGGCGCGAATGGAGGAACGGGATATTACGGCGGAGCCGATGAGAACAGGAAGATCGACAGAGCCACCTACTACCAGTGGCCGGAAACCTATAAGATCATCAGGAGACTTCAGCCAGATTGCGTGATCTGGAACGATGGTGGCGACCGTGCCGATTTGCGCTGGGTGGGAACGGAAGAAGGCTATGTGGGAGAAACCAACTGGAGTCTGCTCAACAAGAAGGGGGAACCCGATTGGGGTATGCTGCATTTTGGCCTGGAAAACGGCGATGCCTGGGTGCCCGCCGAAGTGAATACGTCCATCCGGCCAGAATGGTTTTACCATCCTGATGAAGACACCAAAGTAAAGACCGTGCCGCAACTGATGGATACGTATTACCATTCTATCGGGCGCAACGGAACCCTGCTGCTCAATTTTCCCATTATGCCGAACGGCCTGATCCATAAAACAGATGAACTTGCGGCGCTGGAAATGGCCGCCGCCGTGAAGAAGACCTTCGCCAACAATCTGGCGTTGAAAGCTTCGGCCAGCGCTGAACATGTCCGGGGAAACGATAAGCGGTTCGGTGCAGCTATGGCAATTGATAAAAATCCTGCTACCTATTGGGCCACTGATGATGGCGTTACAACCGCTTCGCTGGTGCTGGACCTTCCCGCGCCGGTGGTGTTCAACAGGTTCCTGGTGCAGGAGCGTATTTCGCTTGGGCAACGCGTAAAGTCGTTTACCGTGGAGGTTTTTGCGGATGGTAGCTGGAAGGAGGTCGCGGCCGGAACTACCATCGGGTACAAACGTATCCTTCGTTTTCCCGGGGTGAAAGCTTCAAAGCTGCGTTTCAATATAAAAGATGCGAAGGCGTGTCCTGCCATTTCAACCATCGGGTTGTACAATGCGCCTTTGTTTTTAAACGCGCCATCGGTTACAAGAGATCAGTCGGGGAAAGTAAGCATCACTACAAACGATATTGGTCCCGTTTTCTATTATACGTTGGATGGAAAAGTGCCTACTACCCGTTCGAAAAAATATTCCGGTGCATTTCAGGCCGATGGAAAAATGGAAATCAGGTCGATAGCCGTTGATCCAGCCTCCGGGCAAGCGGGTCCGGTAACCATGGAAAAATTCGATGTTTCAAAAAGCAAATGGAAACTCGTTGGAACGAATGATACCAAAGCGTACGCGGTATTGGATGGTAATAGCACCACCGCGTGGCACCAGCAGCGAAAAGATGGTATTCCCAATGAACTGGTCATTGACCTTGGGGAAGAACATGCGGTGGCAGGCTTCCGGTATTTGCCGGAGCAGGGCAAATGGGGTTCGGGCATCATTACGCATTACCGGTTCTATGTTTCAGATGATGGGGCGAATTGGACACTTGCAGATGAAGGAGAGTTTTCCAATATCAGGAATAATCCGCTTTGGCAAACCAAAAAGTTCCAGGTGCGGAAGGCGCGTTACATTAAACTGCAGGCGCTGAAAAATACGGCGGATAATAACCGGGCGGGCTATGCTGAAGTGGATATAATTACGCAGTAGCCACGGGGTAAAGAGGGGACATGTTTTAGCTGGCCTTTAGGAAGAACGATGGCAGGAGAAAAACTGTTTCAATCACTTTTGGCTACAACAATAGTCGTTTAGGCTTCATGCGTTGTTTTCGCGCAGGGCATTTTTGTATCATCAAAAATCAAACAAATGATGATACGAAAGAACACAACCGAAAACCTCGTATTCACGATGTTGCTCTGCATGGTGAGTGTGCTGTCTCAGGCGCAGTCGCCGGGTGGCTTCAAAGGAAAGGTGATCGACCAGGGGACCAAACAGCCCATTGCCGGGGCTTCCGTTCAGATCGGAAACACAAAATCCGGCACCGTAACCGATTCGCTGGGCAATTTTGAAATCCGCAATATTCCCGCGGGAACATTTTCTGTAACCGTTTCCAGTATTGGCTTTCAGGAAAAGAACATCAGTGAACTGCTGGTGGCGCCTAATAAAACCACCTACCTCGAAATCGAGTTGATGGAAGCTGTGGCGAAGTTGAACGATGTGGTGGTGAAAGCTTTCAGGGGCGAGAACAATCCACTTACACCTGTATCTACTTTCTCCTATTCGAGGGAAGAGATTTTCCGCAATCCCGGCGCGCAGGGCGATATCATGCGGGCTTTGTCGAGCTTACCGGGCGTGGTAAGCAGCGGCGCGCAATTTTCAGCCATCGCCGCCCGCGGACAAGGTACGCAGGACAACGTGTATATGGTAGACGACATGCCGGTGTTCAATTTGTCGCACCTGGAAGCGGAAGGGTTCAACTCTGGCTTTAATGATCCCAATGGCGGGCGGTTCAGCATATTCGCCCCCAGGATCATCGACAATGTGCAGTTCCAGAATGGTGGATTCGACGCTGTTTATGGGCGTAGGTCGTCCTCTTACCTGGGGCTGGGTATAAAAGAAGGGAACAGGGAAAACTGGTCGTTCGCCGGTCAGTTCGACCTGCTGGGCGCCACACTCATCGCCGATGGACCACTCTCCAGTAAAACCAGTGTTTTCGCTTCCGCGCGCTACCAGAATTTCGCGTTGCTTCAAAGGATATTGCAGCAAACGAATCCCGTTAGCATCGGCTTTGGCGACTACCTCGTAAAAACGACCACCCAACTCAATGCCAAAAACAAACTCACGTTCATCGCCATGTTCAATCCGGAGGCGCCCTCCAGGAGCATTGACGATATTGAGTCCGGCTACAACATACAGGAAGACAACAGCGCGGGCACCATGCTCTTTAACCACAGGGGCAGCAAGGGACTGGTAGGCCTGAACCTGCGCACGTTGATCAACAACAGCAGTTATATTAAAAATGTACTCTATTTCCGTTCCTCCACCGTGGACAACAGCTTCGGTCATTTTACGCCCTTACTGGATCACGAAGGTGTGGTGCTGGATCCGAAGTATGGCCGCTTTGAAGATGACCTGAGAACCATCAAAAACAACCAGCAGGAAATCGGCTACCGCTCCATTTACACCAAACGCTTTAACAAGGTCACACTTACCGCGGGTATAGATGCCGCCATGATGAACCTGGATTATGAAAGACGTTTAAAGCGTACCGATACCGTTTACACCTTCAGGAGCACCGATACAAGGTCCGCACCGGATCAATACTACCAGGTATTGAATCCCGCGCTGTACAACGCCAGGTTCGACGACAATGCTTTCAACGGTTCCGGCTATGTAACGCTTTCCTGGAAAGTCGCGAACGGGTTTACGCTTAACCCGGGTGTCCGTTACGATTATACCGGCTTTACCGAACAGCATACCATCTCACCCAGACTGAGCGGCAGCGTATTGCTGAATGAAAAAAACAGCATCAACTTCGCTTCGGGCATCTATTACCAGGATGCGGCTTTCTCCGACATCGCGGGGCAGAGCGCCGCCAATAACCTGAAGAACGAACGCACCTTCCAGAATATACTCGGGTACAAGTACCAGTTCTCGACAGATATGAAGCTGGTGGTGGAAGGCTGGCACAAGCAATTCGATGACGTGGTGGTACAGCCCAACCGCGTGCAGAGTTACCTCAATAATAACGGTACCGGATATGCGTACGGTGCGGACATCAGTCTTACGAAAAGACTTTCCCAGAAATGGTACGGACAGGTAAGCTATTCTTACAAGGAAAGTAAAAGGGACGACAATAATGGTCTTGGCGAGTACGATTACACTTTCAGTATTCCACACAACTTCTCCTTACTGGGCAGCTATAAACCCAACAACAAATGGATTTTCTCGGGGAAATTCAGGTACAGTACGGGCCGCCCTGCCGATGAATACATCGTTCATGCAGATGTGCTGAACAATACCGATGTGCTGCGTTACGCCCAGGAAATAACCGCCGTAAACGGAAGAAGGCTGAACGATTATGTGAGCCTGGATCTTCGTGTCGATTACAATGTACTGATGAAAAAGGGGATGTTCTCCGCGTTTATCGATCTGGCGAATATCAACAACCAGTTCAACGTGAATACGGAGATATTCCTCCCGCAAACAGGTGGGGTGTATAATGTGGGACTGGGGGTGTTTCCAACATTTGGCGTACGCATAGAATTGTAACAGCAGTTTTTTACCTTAATCATCAATCAATGAGACTAACCAATAATACCATCCTCATAACAGGCGGCACAAGCGGTTTTGGCCTGGAGTTCGCCAAACGTTTCCTGGCATTGGGCAATACGGTGATCATCACGGGAAGGGATCAGAATAAACTAAACGAAGTAAAAACGCTTCTGCCCGGCATTCATGCATACAGAAGCGATGTGGCGAAAGCGGAAGATATCCGGGCGCTTTACCACCAGGTAATCGATCAGTTTCCCGGACTCAATATGCTCATCAACAATGCGGGCGAAATGCGTAAAATAAGCCTTCACCACAACCATGAACTCACCGATATCACGCGTGAGATCGACATCAACCTTACCGGACCGGTGAGGATGGTGCAGCAGTTCCTTCCCCACCTGAAAACAATGGCCAACGCGGCGATCGTAAATGTAACTTCGGGTATTGCCCTGATGGCTTTCCCGATCGCGCCCATCTACAGCGCAAGCAAATCTGGTTTACGCGCTTATACGCAAACGCTAAGAATTCAGTTGAAGCATACGAACGTGAAGGTGATGGAATTGGTGGCGCCAGGTTCCAACACCCCGCTGAACCATAAGTTTACGGGAGACAGGTCGGTAAATGAAAAAATGCTGATGACCCCGGAAAAAATTGTGGAGGCCGCAATTAATGGTATGAAAAGAGACAGGCACACCGTATATCCCGGCTTGTCGAAGCTGATCCGTGTATTAAGCAGGGTTGCGCCCGGATTCCTGCTAAAGCAGGCGGGCAGGGCCGGTGCGGATTATTTCACGGAGCAATAGCGGCGCGTGGTAACCATCTTATAAAAAATCAAAATCAACCGGTTGATGACGAACAACAACATTGAAAGCAGCGCTTATTTATCCGGCTGGAAAAGAGCGGCCTTTCTAACCACGCTTGTACTGGTGAGCATATTCAGCCAGGTGGACAGGATACTGCCCTTTATATTGGGAGAATCCATAAAAAAGGAACTTGGCCTCAGCGATACACAATTGGGATTGATTACCGGATTGGCTTTCGCGGTGTGTTATTCGCTGGCGGCCCTGCCCTTGGCCAGGATATCGGATAGGGGCGGAGCAGGAAAAGTATTGGTTTGGTGTGTTGTTGTCTGGAGCGCCATGACTGGTTTGGCGGGTCTGGCCTCCGGTTTTTTGATGCTCTCGTTGTTGCGTGTGGGGGTGGCGCTTGGTGAAGCCGGGGGGACGCCCGCGAGCCATGCGTTGATCGTGCAGAAAATTCCGGCATCGTTCCGGGGCCGGGCGATCGGGTTGTTTTCGATGGGAATCCCGCTGGGCACCATGCTGGGCTTCGCGCTGGGAGGCTGGGCCGGAGACAGGATCGGGTGGAGGAACACGTTTATGGCTGCCGGAGCGCTGGGGTTGGGCATTGCGCTATTGGTAACAATGCTGCTGGCGAAACGAAGTAATGGACAGTTACTGAACAGGGCGCGCATGGAAGGATTTATTGCCCCGGCCAGGAATCTCCTGAAAAAACCGGCTTTTTTATGGCTGTTCATTTCCGCCAATCTGGTCGGTTTTGCTTCGGCGCCATTTTACGTGTTTACTTCACCGTTCCTGATCCGGACATACGGGCTCAGCACCAGTGAGGTGGGACTGAAATTCGGACTGTTGCAGGGATTGATGGGCATCGTAGCCACCCTTGTTGGTGGCAGGTTGTTCGACATAGCGGTCGCGAATAATTCCGTTAAAATAATACACCAGCCGGCTATCGTATTTATGGTGGCGGCGGTTTGTACCACCACGGCGTTGTTTATGCCCTCCGCGAACCTGGCCATCGCGTTGCTGGTTCCGGGCATGTTTTCATTCGCGTTCGCGCAGCCCTTCGCGTTTGGTGTGGGACACCTCATTGCGGGAACCGGTAAACAGGCCTTCTCCAGCAGTATGCTGTTGCTGGGCACCAGCCTGGTGGGGCCTGCCCTGGCACCTTTGCTGGTGGGGCTGATCAGCGACTACGCCACCGGGGCCAACATTGAAAACGGTCTGCGCTGGGGATTGCTGATCGGGCCCGTGGCAAGTATCTTGTGTGCGTTGGCCTGTTTCCAGGTAAGCAAAAAAATGTCACCGCGACAGCACCTTCATTTAATAACTTTATAAAAACGCTCTTTTGAAAATCGTTAGTATAGTACTTCTTTTTGTATCGGCCGGGCTCAGCATTAAGCACGGCATCGATACCTTCCGGCCAATGAGTCCGGAACAATGGCAAATGATGGAGCGGTTAGGTGTTACCAAAGCCGCGCTGCCCTATTTGGGTGCATTGTCGATCCTTATCGGGGTGATGTTGTTTTTTTCGCGCACTTTCTTTCTCGGAAATTTACTCAACGCTATCATTATCCTGCTGATCATGGCGCTTTCGCTGAAAGCCGGCGATACCAGGACGGCCCTGATAGAAATCCCGTTTCTTGCCCTGCCCCTGGTGTTGATCTGGCTAAAATATCCTTTCAAATCTTAAAAAGAAAAAATGAATACACCCATAAGAGTAAGTTCTATCGCGCAAGCGCATAAAATGCAGGACTTCGCGCCGCCATCACATCCGCTCATCAGTATTATCGAGTGTGGTGCTATGAAATCTGCACCCGGTCTAAGTGCCGTGCTGGATTTCTACATGATTTCCGTAAAGAGGAATTGTAATAACCTGATGTATGGCCAGCAGAAATATGATTTTGACGATGGCTTCATGGCATTTGTGGCGCCGAACCAGGTCATAAGCGGCCAGCAGCACGATCCGCATGAACGGCCCGTTGGCTGGATGCTCCTGGTTCACCCTGATTTTTTCTGGGGAACACCGCTTGCGAAAAAAATCAAGCAATACGAATACTTTTCATACGCGGTAAATGAAGCCCTGTTTTTATCGGACAAGGAGCAATCGATCATCAATGCCATCGTTGACAATATACGGCAGGAATGCAGCGGGAATATTGATAAATTCACGCAGGGCATCATCATCGCGCACCTAGACACTTTACTGAACTACGCGGAGCGATTCTATCAACGCCAGTTCATCACCCGTAAAATCACCAACCACCAGATACTGGACCGGCTCAACGATATGCTCGAAGGTTACTTCAACAGCGATGACCTGCTGAATAAAGGATTACCCACGGTGGAATTTATCTCTGATAAATTGAATGTATCGCCCAGTTACTTGCGCGGATTGCTCAAAACACTTACGGGGCAGAGTACGCAACAACTGATCCACGAAAAGTTAATCGATAAGGCGAAGGAGAAATTGTCCACCACCAGTTTATCCGTGAGTGAAATTGCGTATGAGCTGGGATTCGAACATCCACAATCATTCAGCAAATTTTTCAAGACGAAAACGAATGTTTCTCCTGTAGCGTTCAGGGAGGCGTTTAACTGATGGTATTCCAAAGGATTTGCACCACCGCAATATTCCTTTAAAAGCGGATGACAAAAACTGAAACGAAATGCCGTGCATCCCACAAACTAAAATGCGCTGGCCTGAATAAAAACAGGGTGTACCGTAATTTTGATACACCCTGTTTTATTAACGTGAAACTTCAGCTACATATTTCCCGAATGCTGATTGAACTATTCCGCGGCGGGAAGCACCACCGTATCAATTACGTGGATCACGCCATTAGTGGCTTTCAAATCGGTAGCGGTAACAATCGCTTTGCCGCCATTGCCATCCGTTAGCGTTACTTTTCCATCTTCCAGTGAAGCGGTGAGTTTACTTCCGGCAACTGTGGTGAGCACCGCTTTGCCACCCCCTTTTTGAATGGCTGCCAGTACTGCTTTGGCGTCCAGGTTTCCTGCTACAACATGGTAAGTAAGAATGCCGGTCAGCTGGGCTTTGTTTTCTGGTTTCAACAGGCTCTCTACTGTGCCGTCGGGCAGTTTGTTGAAAGCGGCGTTTACGGGGGCGAATACAGTGAAGGGGCCTTTGCTTTTCAGCGTTTCCACCAGTCCGGCGGCTTTTACCGCGGCCACCAATGTGGTGTGGTCCGCTGAACCGGCCGCGATGGTTACGATATCAGATTTTGCCTGGGCGATAGCACCCAGAGAGAATAAACTCATGGTAAGGAACAAGGCGATTTTTTTTACTGATTTCATGATTTTGAATTTGTAAAAATAAACAGCGGATTGGCTGAAAAGGTTGTTGGTGGCGGACTTCAGGAGAATGCGATAAAAATAAATTCCAACAATTTACGGGTTCAGTTGTGGTGTTTTTTTGAACTAAGCAAGTGTAAAATGGGAGGAAGGTTAAACAGGAGAAATTGTTTGTGTAACAAAGTTTGTGTTCAATGATGGGGATGGTTGAACAGGCGGGGTTATGTTAAGAAAAATAAATCTTTTTTTAGTTGATGTAATGCTCCTTTTCGTTTGATTTACTTATTCCGTAATTACCCCTGGGCTAATGTCTCGCCCACATAGGCTTCTGTTGTAAGATTTTTTTATAAATAGGACAAGTTTCGGCATGCGCTCCTGGTAAATAGCCAATGCTCATCAGGAATTCATTCACGATTTCACCGCCAGTAAAACGAAATGTCTTCTTAAATAATTTCACCCATTCTTCTTTGGTTTTCGGATGATGGTGTTTCAGCCATTTTTCAAATGAGCCATACGCTGCTTGCAAAGCAAGAATTGTTTTTGCGTTTTCGATGGCGGCATTTATTTTCAGTTTGTTCCGGATGATTCCTGCATCAGCCAGCAGTCTTTCCCTGTCCGTCTCCGTATATGCGGCCATCTTTTTGATATTGAAATTGCTGTAGGCTTTTCTGAAAGATGCTTCTTTTTTCAGAATCGTCTCCCAGCTCAATCCGGCCTGATTGATTTCTAAGATCAACCTTCCAAACAATTCATTATCGTCATCAATTGGAAAACCATAGTGCTTGTCGTGATAGTTTTTGTGCAGCAATTTTTTTTCTCCTGGCTGCATGGTTGCTATGGCCGCGCAATAAGACATGGTATATTTATTTTCTTGGTTTAAAAAGAATGGCTAAAACTAGCCATTCCTGGTTAACCTGTAATTTTTAAGTACTGAATTAATTCATCAGTGATTTGTAAATGGTATGTCAACACAATCGGACTTCCGGGAAAGTCTCCTGAAACTTCCGCCTTCAAAAGGGTTTCGTTTTCTTTTTCCTCAAAGCCCACAGGGTTCATTACGGCTTTGTATTGCTTGTTTGCATCATCGATCCAATGTTCTATCTCTTTTCTTCCGTTGTGGGTTTTCCCCTCATCAACTACCACGGCTGTTTCGGAAAAACAGGCAGTGTAGGCTTTACTGTCAAAATCGTTTTGTGCCTTTACTAAATCAGATATCACTTTAGGTAAGTTCATTTTGTAAGCTTTTAAATAATGATTAAATGGTTGGTACGGTGCCGCCATCAATAACGTACTCCGTTCCTGTGAGATAAGCGGCTCTTGGCGATACCAGAAAGCCAATCAATTCGGCTACTTCTTCCGGTTCGGCGGGTCTGCCATAAGGTATTCCACCCAGTGCGTCCATCACGTTTTGCTGAGCTTGTTCTACGGTAATGTTGGCATTTCTGGCAATCTCGCCTAACCATGCCACGGATGCTGTTGTATTGATCCATCCGGGCGAAACGGTCAGGACCCGGACACCTTTGGGAGAGACTTCGTTGGATAAGCTTTTGCTGTAATTTCTTAAGCCGGCTTTCGCCGCGGCATAAGGTAACGTGGAATCATACAAAGGCAATTTGCCCTGGATGGATGCAATATGAATAATGACCCCGCTTTTTTGTTCGATCATTTGCGGTAAAAATCCTCTGTCAAGCCGAACTGGGGCAAGCAGGTTGGCTTGTAATGTTGATACCCAGTCTTCGTCGGTTAACGAGGCGAAACCACCGGCGGGTGTGGCGGAAGAACCCAGGTTGTTCACAAGAATATCCAGCCTTCCATAAGTTGACAAAACCTCGCCCACTACTTTTGCCGCTCCTTCTGCCTTGCTTAAATCTACAGCGATAAAGTGCATGTTGCCGTTTTCTTTTTCAGGGGCGTTTCTTGCTGTAATAATCACCGTTGCGCCTGCCCGTACCAGCCTTTCTGCAATAGCGCTTCCTGCGCCTTTCGTGCCGCCTGTTACCAGGGCAATCTTGCCTGACAACTCATTGTTGAAATTGAACTGTTCCATTTTTTAGTCTTGTTTTATGAATTGATAATAGGGCAAAATTGAGGCGTAAAGGAGGTCAAAACAAGTACGGGGTTACGATTCATATAGGGATAAATTTATCCCCTATTGCAGAAAATGAGCTGTATGTATAACTTTGCTCCATGTATGAAAGAAAGACATCTCCCAGCCTGAATTGCGGACTTGATTTGATTGGCGAAGTGCTTTACGGCAAATGGAAAGTCCGTTTGTTGTGGTTTATTGATCAGGGACACAAACGCCCCAGCGAATTGCAACGAAAAATCCCGGATGCCACAAGGCGTGTGTTGAATGTGCAATTGAAAGAATTAGAGGACCACGAATTGGTGACGAGAAAAATCTATCCGGTTGTACCACCGAAAGTGGAGTACAGCCTCACCGAATTTGGTAAAACATTGATCCCTGTGATTAGCGCATTGGGGCAGTGGGGCGATGCGCACCAGGACCGTTTGCGGGATGTGATTTTGAAACGGGCAGCAGGTGCTCTGGACTGAAGTCAAACTGCGCCTTTGGCCATACATCAGCCACCCTTTGCTGGCGCGTGTTTCAAAGAAAAAAGCGTTCTAATGAACGCTTTTAGAAGAAGTTCGATTTTTTGCGAAAATGGGGTCTGGTGGCCTCGCCAGGAATCGAACCTGGATCTGGAGCTTCGGAAACTCTTATACTATCCATTGTACTACAAGGCCCTTATTTGATCAGTTCTCCAACATTCGAACTGAATATTTTTACCGCGATGGCCAGCAAAACTACGCCAAAAAATTTACGTACGGCAAGCAATCCTGCTTTTCCGAGTAATTTTTCTATGAGGTTCAGCGATTTGAGCACGGTATAAACGATCACCAGGTTGAGGACGATGGCGATCAGGATAGGAACTTCGTCGTTATTGGCGCGGAGGGAGATGATGGTGGTGAGGGTTCCGGAACCGGCGATCAGCGGGAACGCAATAGGAACCACTGTCCCCGATTTAGCATCGCCTTCGCTTTTGAAGAACTCGATGCCGAGGATCATTTCAAGGCCCAGGATGAAGATCACGATGGAGCCTGCCACCGCGAAGGAGCGTACATCCACCCCAAGGAGGTTAAGGAAACTTTCTCCTGCAAACAGGAAGAGGATCATCAGTCCGCCGGAAATGGCGGTGGCCCTGAACTCCCGGATACCCCCGAGTTTTTCTTTCAGCGAGATGAGCAATGGGACCGAACCCACGATGTCTATCACCGCGAACAGGGTGAAGGTGAGTGTGAGGATGGTGTCGATCTGAACGTTCATGCGTGGGTGTTTTACACAATTTAGGTAAAACGGGGCATTATACGGAGGATGGTTTGTGCTGCTCCTTCGTTCTGAAAATGTTCTGGATCACTTCATGTTCCAGGCCATCTTCCGTATGCTGTACTTTTACCACGCACCCGTAATTCAACTGGAACTTCGAGAAGGAGTCTTTCAACGCTGTATCGGTGATATGGGAAAGTATGCTTCTGATCACCCCGCCATGGGTGATGATGGCGCAGGATGGGTGTTGAGCAATAATTTCATTGAACCGGGATACGGTCCTTTCATATACTTCCACGTAGTTTTCGCCGCCCGGTATTTTTATGTTGACGAAATCATCCATCCACGGACGCACTTCTTCGGGTGGTATATTGTCCCAATGCAGTCCTTCCCAAATCCCGCAGTTGATCTCCATGAGCGCGGGCTCATGGTTCAGTTCGTGTGTGGGGAAAAGGTGTTCGGCCAGTTTCCGGCAGCGTTGTAACGGACTGGTAAATACCTTCCCGATACCTGGAGGCAGCGTTGCTTTGATCAATGCCGCTTCTTCGTGGAAAGCTTCCGTAACATCGAGGTCCAGTTGTCCGTAGCAGGTGCCTTTTTCCACCAGTGGTGTGGTGTGTCGTATCAGGTAGATGCCCATTATACAAAGTATTTCCAGGTGAGGAGGATGCCCAGGTAAAAAATGATTTCTGTGAGCTGTTGTATAGCTCCCAGGCAATCTCCGGTATATCCTCCGATCCATTTTTTAAAGTAGCGGCTCATTTCAAGCGTGACGAGCACCATTGGGAGCAGTACCCAGGCGAAGATCCATCCCGTTAGGTAAAAAACGGGAACAATGGTCAGCAGCCCAATCAGCAGGTTGGTCCAGCCTGGTCTCCTGTTGGCCATCGGCTTTGATTTACTTTGGTCCGGATCGGCTACATATTCAAAACGCTGAAGCGTAAGCAGCGGCATCAGCCGGCTGATGCCATGCGCCCCGAGAAATACACCGGTGATAAACAAATAGCCGCTGATGGGGTTGCCACCCGCTGCAACAGATTCCGGACTGAACAGGGGCAACGATCTGATCAGGAGAAACTTTGTACACAATACAGCGATCAGCCCGGTAACGCCGAAGGTGCCGAGCCTGCTGTCTTTCATGATGGTGAGTATCTTTTCTTTGGTCCATCCGCCGCCGAAGGCGTCACACACATCGGCGAAGCCGTCTTCGTGGAAAGCTCCTGTGGTCAGTATGCTGGTGATCATATAGGCTACGATAGCCAGATCGGATGAGACATACCTGTTCACCACCAGGAAAGATAAAGTAGCCAATACACCCACGATCATTCCCGTAAGGGGATAATAGCGCGGGGTTTGCTGCAAAAACTCCGGCTGGTGCTGCACGAATGCGGGCACCCTGATGCGGGTGAGAAACATGACCGCGTTAAAAAATACCATCAACTCCTTTTTCATACCATCTCCTTTTCTGAATAGTCAATCAATCTCTTTTCCCGGAAACGCCTGCGGAGGAGAAACTCGCCATGTCGTTGAGTATATCTACCGATGCTTTTATGATGGGCATTGCCATAGCTGCGCCTGTTCCTTCTCCCAGCCGCATATCCAGGTGAAGCAAAGGTATGCCGCCCACTTCATTCAATAATTGCGCATGGCCTTTTTCCGCGGAGCAATGGGTGAAAATACTGTAATGCTTTATGGACGGATACATCCTGTAAGCGATCAGCCACGCGGTGGTGGCGATGAACCCATCCACGAGCAGGATCATGCCCAGTTCCGCCGCTTTACAATAAGCGCCGGTCATCATGGCGAGCTCAAAACCACCGGTATATTCCAGTACTTTCAATGGGTGATTTTTCAGGGTATTCAATCGGTGTTTCTCCGCTACAAGTTCCAGTGTTTTTCTTTTCTGCTCCAGGAAGTCATCATTGGCGCCCGTTCCCCTTCCGGTACATTCTGATAACGGTATACCTGTAAGTGCGTGCATCATGAGTGCGGCGGAGGAACTGTTTCCTATGCCCATTTCTCCCAACCCGATGGTATTGCAACCAGTACTGAAAAGCCCTTCCACCAGTGTGGCCCCGGTTTCCAGCGCGTGGGTGCATTGTTCGGGTGTCATTGCCGGTTCTTCGAGGTAATTCTTCGTTCCCTGGTCGATGGGAATATTGATGAGCAGGTGAGCAGGGTCGGTAAAAGGAAAACTTTCTTTCACCCCCGCGTTCACCACTTTAAGGGAGATGTTGTTGGTGCGGCACAATACATTAATCGCTGCTCCGCCCGATAAGAAGTTCTGTACCATTTGCGCGGTCACTTCCTGCGGGTAAGGATTGACCAGCCCGGTAGCGGCGATGCCGTGGTCGGCAGCGAAAACCAATATATGTGGTTGGCGGATAGAAGGCGAAAGCGTTTGCTGAATCAGTCCGCATTGCAGGGCGGTGTTTTCCAGTTTACCCAATGCGCCGGGAGGTTTCGTTTTGTTGTTGATCGCGTGTTGAAGCTGAGGAAGAATTTGTGTGTCCGGTGCATTGATGTGCCATTTCATGAGGGGAAAATTACAGTAATAAATCCTGGAAATAAAACCCGTACTGTTCTTTTACGGGCGTGGTATAACAATTGTCCGCATCATTGCCGGATGGGACGGGGTAAGTACGGTGTACCAATGCTCCTTTTTTAACGGGGATAGCGTTGCGGAATACCGGTCCCGCATATACGTAGGAATGAAATTCTCCGTTTTCCCCGCAGGGGTCAACATCTGGAGGAAGGTCATTCAAAAAGGAATGGTCCAGTTCCCTTCCGCAGAAGGAGCTGTCGAGCCACCTTTCATTCACACAAACAATGATCGCTTTGAATCCTTCGTTGATGAAATATTCGGCCAGGGAACGGGTGTCTTCTTTCCAGATGGGGAACACGGCTTCAATGCCCGCCGCTGCCAGTTTTTCTTCTCTGTATTTTTTCAGGTCCTCCAGAAAAATATCACCGAAAACCGCTTTGCTGAAGCCGCGCTGTTTCAGGCTATTCATTTTCTCTCCCATCAAAGTATTGTAGGTATTCATATCGGGTTGTTCCGGCAGTTCCAGTGTTTCCAGTGGGATACCGGTTTCCATAGTCTGTATTTCCAGCAATTCCCTTCGTACGCCGTGCATGGAAACGCGGTTGTGCATAGCATTTACGGAGGTAAGCAGTAACTCGGGCGTATTGCCGGCTTCCATCATTCTGAACAGGGCGATGGATGAATCTTTTCCGCCACTCCAGTTGAAATATGTTTTCATGCGTTGGTGTTTGATCAGGGGCGTTTAATGGGAAGCGGGATACCGCTCACCATGAATACCACTTCCTGCGCTACGGAAGCGATGTATTGGTTGGCCCAGCCCTGAAGGTCGGTAAAAAGAAGGCCCGCTTCGGTATGTGCATGCAGTCCCATGCCGATTTCATTGGATACGATGAAGAAATGGTTGTCTGTTTTCAGCAGTTGCGCCATGTCTTGCTTTAGGAGTTGCAAACATTTTTCAATGTTGTTTTGCTCCTGTGAGAAGAGGTTGGTGAGCCATAAGGTAACACAATCGATCACTATGGTTTCTTTCTGAAGGGGAAGTTCCGAAAGGTGGGTCATCTTTTCGAATGTTCTCCATCGGTCGTTTCGGTCGTTGCGGTGCCGGTCCACTCTTTTCTGAAAGGAATCATCCCATACTTTCGCGGTGGCGACGTAAACAGGAGAGATGCTTTGCGCGAGCGCTCTTTCCTGCGCGTAACTGCTTTTTCCGCTGCGTGCCCCTCCCGTGATGAATGTAACATTGGCCATGAAACTAGTTTACGCGTGTACGGATCCGATAGTCCTGAAATGTTTGGTGAGCGCTTCCGGAACGGGTAATATTTCGGGGTGAAAAAGTCCGGCGAGTAGTTCAATCCCGTTCACCAGTGTAGAGGCGCTGGGTTGGGTAAAAAGATCGAAGTCGGCGAGGAAAACGCGGTTTGTTTTTACCGCCAGGAGTTCTTCCCATCCGGGAAGTTGGGTGAGCAGGTGCATTTCTTCCAATGATCTTTCCGTAGTGAACCCGCAGGGGGCGATCACCAGCACTTCCGGATCGTACCGGCGGATTTTTTCCCAGGGTGTAACAATGCTATCGCCTGAAGGGTTGCTCAACATATCCACACCACCGGCATAACCGATCTGGTGCGGGATCCAGTGGCCGCAATTGTACACCGGTTCAATCCATTCCATCAGCAGCACGCGGCGCACGGGCGCACGGTGTTTGCGCAGCGTATCCGTAATATGGTCCATTCTTTTGGTGAGGGCGCCCAGGTAGCGGTATGCGTGTTCTTCCATGCCCACCGCGGTAGCAATTTGAATAGCGGTGGCGAATACGTCTTCCAGACTTTGCGGCGTGAGTGCGATAAGTTCTGGTTGTTTTTCCAGTTTGGCAACGGCTGTGGCGGTACAAACGGTATCTATCTGGCATACTTCACAAACATCCTGCGTGAAGATGATATCGGGTGCGATAGACTGCAACAGCGCATCATCCACATAATATAAACTTCGGCCTTCGGCTTTGCTCGCAGAGAAGATGCGGTCGATCTCTATGCTGGAATAGTTCTTTCCTTCCAGCACGCACCGCACGACTTTCGGCTGACCGGCCGCAACGGAAGGGCATTCAAAGGTGACGCCTTTCAGCAGGTGCTGCAGGCCCATATCATAGATCATCTGTGTGGCGGCGGGAAGGAAAGAACTAATGGTTGGCATAGGATTATTTTATGCGTTTTGCGCCTGGAGCGATCTTCTGCGGATCATGTATTCGGCAGAACCGAACATGATGGTTCCATAGACAAGCGTTCCGGCGAGGAAATTCAATTCATAAGGAATGGCGGCGATCAGGCATTCAACAAACCCCATCCCTGTTTTTGGATACAAAGCATACGCCGATTGCCATACCCCGATATCGGTCACAACCCAATGGATGAGGGTGATGAACAGGGTGGCGGCGAACACGTTCCTGAAGTTGATCTTTTTCAGGAGAGAACCTGTGAAGGTCATCATCGCGAAAGCTGCGTAAGTCCATACGCTGCCATCGTAGAACAACTGCCATTCATTGAAGAATACGAGCCTGTTGAGCAGGACATCGCTGATCCACAAAGTGAGCAGCGGGAACAGGTATCCTTTCCACTTTTCCGTGAAATAAGCACCGCCGAAAAGCGCCATCGCGCCAATGGGAGAGAGGGTGCTCATAGGGGAGCCGCCCAAGCCGAACGCCACGCGGGAAGCCGCTACCACGCTCACAAAAAGCAGGAGGATAAAGGTAGGGAGTTGAATGTTTTTAGGCATGACTTATAGTTTAAAACTGATTCCGGCTGTAATGTTGAAGCCCTGGGTACTGTAACCAAGTACTTCTTCGTATTGTTTGTCGAGGATGTTCTTCACATCGGCGAATACTTTCAATCTGGCGGGAATGAAGGCGTATTCGGCGTAGGCGTTCCAAAGTCCATACGCGCCCAGGTTCACCTGTGTGGAGGGCCAGGAAGAGAAATCCATATCCGTACGTTTGCTGTACGTGTAGTAATTGGTGCTTACAAAAAGTTTTTTCGTAAGCTGGTACGATGCGGTAATGCCACCTGAATGTTTGGGCCTGCGCAGTAAGTTGAAGTAGGAGGTGTCTTTACCACTGGTTTGCGTGGATACTTCTCCATTAACAAAAGTGTAAAACAGGTTTACCTGGAGGTTTTTGGTAAGTTTCAACGTGGGTTCTATTTCAAACCCATAGTCTTCCTGTTTGTCGAAGTTGATGTATCCGTTCGCGCCGTAGATCATAACATCATCAATGTGGCGGGTGAATCCGGTGATCCGGGTATTGATTTTGTCCTGAAGGAAAGAAAGCTGCACACCTGCCTCTCCGGTAACGGATTCCTCGGGCTGAAGATCAGGGTTCGCGCCCCATTGACCGTACAACTGCGATAAGCTCGGGGCCTTGAAAGCCGTAGATAGATTGGCGAACAGTTTCACGTTATTGTTCAGCAGTACCGAAGGATTGATATTATAGGTGAAGTGGCTGCCGAATTCAGAATTTGAAATATACCTTCCGCCCAACTCCATATTCAGCGTGTTGAAGATATTCTTAAGGAATACACTTATATAAGGACTGGAGGAGTGCATTTTCTCCTTCGTGATCACCGGCAGAATGGTGCGGTACCAGCGTTGGTCGAAGCCAGCCAGCACTTCGAAATTCGGACTGAATTGATAGTTGCCGTAAACATCCAAAGTATGGTTCCTGCCATCAAATTCGGAGGGGTAGGCTGAAATATAGTCGCGGGTTACTTCATCGTATCCGAACAATGCGTTCACATTGCCTTTTTCATGTTTCCATTGGAATTGAGATCCGGTGGAAAGCAGGCTGGATTTATAGGAATTGGCTGCGTCGGCATAAGAGCCGTCGTCGTACGCTCCGCTGAAATAACTGTACCGGAAGAAAGGTTTCACTGACAGTCCAGGCATAACTTCTCCATCAATACTCAGGTTGATGGCGTTGTTGCGGAAGCCATCTTTATCGAAGTTGCCGGTTCCTGTTTTGTCTAGGGCTTCGCTGATGCCTTTGGTTTCGTTGTGCACGAAGCCGATATTGTAGGACACCTTATCTGTTGTGCCATTCAGGCCAGCAGTTGCTTTAAAGGTTCCGAAGGAACCTGCTGCGAGGTTGCCGTACAATTGAGCGGGTTTGCCTGCTCCTTTTTTGGTGATGATGTTAATAACGCCGGCAATGGCATCAGAGCCATACAAGGTAGATTGCGCACCTTTCAGAATTTCAATCCGCTCGATCTGGTCGATTGGGAACAGCCGCATGTCAAATGCGCCGCCTACACCGGTTGGATCGTTGACGGGAACGCCGTTTACCAGGAAAACCGTATAGTCGTTCTTGGCACCACGGAGGTAGAGGGATTTGTCTTTACCAGGGTTGCTGGTAGCGCCGTTCACTACGATGCCTGCCTGTTCGGTCAGCAACTGCGCGATGTCTTTACCCGCGCTTCTTTCCAGTACTTCTTTACTGATTACGGTAAGAACCTTTCCTGTTTCGGAAGCTTTTCTTGAAAACTTCGTAGCGGTAACGACCACTTCGTTCATGGAAGTGCCGCTTGTGTCCTGCTGTGCGTTGGCGTTAGAAAAGAAAGCCAGGGCCGCGCCTGCTAGGAATAAATGTTTCATGGTCATAGTGCTTTTAAAATGAATACTATGAACCCCCGGAAAAATGAATAACAGAAATGTAAAACGCTTTGCAATAAAGTATTTCCATCTCCGGCTTTTCACCCGAAAGCTCGTGATAACAACGGACCCTGGCAGGTCTTCTGGCTCGTTCCATGTTGAACACCTTCCCGGAGTGCTTCTCAAAAGATTACATCTTTACGCGGCCGCGTTATTGAGAGCAGTATCCAGTGGTATGAAGATCCAACACGTGGAGGAAATGCTTCCTCCAGGAACTTACAGCTACGGGGATAGCGCCGGATTTGCACCGGACTTCCCTTTTAATCCCCCGGTAAGGGGGAACCAAAGTCGCCGCAAAGATGGGAATACCCTTTGGAATTAGCAAATGGAAAATAATGGGTGCACGTGTTGAGTCGAGTGCATCAGTGTGTTTTCACCTTTTGTCCGGAAGAAAATAACGGAGGTCGCAAAGTTTTTTCCTGCCAACACCGGTAGAAAACAACGTCGGTGGCACCGGTTCACCCCAAAAGCGCGCTTTTCCTTCGTTCTGAGTTTGTTCCCTTCAACAGTATTTTCACCTTTCGTTCCAACCGAAAAACACGGTACCCGGTGTTTTGCCGGGTGCCGTGTTTTTTAAAACTTTACCGTAATTTCCCGGCACCAACACATGCGAACAACCAAACAACTGAACCTTTTCGACCTCACCATGATTGTGGTGAGTCTTGTTATCGGGATGGGCATCTTCAAAACACCGGTAAAAGTGGCCGCCAGCGCGGGTGTTCCCTGGATATTCTTCGCCGCCTGGATCGCCGGAGGCATAGTGGCCCTGTGTGGCGCACTCACCTTCGCGGAAATAGGTTCGCGGTTGCCCGTAGCCGGAGGCTACTATAAAATATTCTCGTATGCCTATCATCCTTCCCTGGCCTTCTCTATCAATTGTATCATCCTTGTTTCCAATGCGGCTTCGGTAGCAGGGGTTGCGCTGATTGGCGCGGAATACATCGCCGCGGTGCTTTTCCCTGACCGCCCGGATATTACGGCGATAAGGTTACTCATCGCCGCAGGAAGTATCATTGTTTTTTATGGGGTGAACCTGATGGGACTGAAGATGAGCGCACGTACCCAAAATGTGCTTACCATCATAAAGATCGGACTCGTGCTGTTGCTGATCTCAGCGCTTTTTCTGGCCGATCCCGTTTCCGGAGGAACTGCTACGAATACCACAAATGTCGCAGCGCACAATGGCTGGTTGCCGATGATAAAAGCATTTGGGATTTGCCTTATCGCGGTGTCCTTTACTTATGGCGGTTACCAGCAAACGATCAATTTCGGGGGGGATGTAAAAAATCCAGCCTCCGTAATGCCCAAAGGGATTTTCCTGGGACTGGCCATCATCATTGGGTTGTACCTTCTTATTAATATCACCTATGTTCATATCATCGGGTTCCAAAACCTTGGAAGCGCCGAATCCATCGCGGCCATACTGGCAGGGCAACTTTTCGGGGAACAAGGATTCACGGTATTGTCTGTATTGCTCTTTCTTTCCGTACTGGCCTATGTGAACGTGTTGCTTATGAGTAACCCCAGGGTGATCTTCGCGATGAGCGAAGACGGTGTTTTACCAGGATTCTTTCAGAAAAAAAACGGTAAAACACAGGTGGTGATCACTGCGCTCTCGGTGTTTGCCGCACTGTGTATCGTTACGCTTTTTTACGCCCAGACCTTCGATAAAATACTGAACTATACGATATTTATTGACAGTATCGGTATGGCCACTTCAGCGGCAACCATCTTTGTGTTGCGGATAAGAAAGGAGGGAGAAGGCAATAGCCAGGTGTATAGAATGGGCTGGTATCCGTTGCAACCGTTGTTGTTCATAGCGGCATACCTGTTTGTGGCGGTCAGTATTTTCCTGGATGATCCCATGGCGGCAGTGAACGGTTTGGGGATATTTCTCTTTTTCCTGTTGTTGTTTTTTATCATGAAAAGAACCGGTTGGAAGGGTTCAAAAAATATATAGATGGACATCTCTTTTATATTAAATGAACTGGGCGAAGAGCGGGAACTGTATTACAATGCCGTGGCCCCGCCCATTATGCAGACCAGCAATTTCAAAGCCGCCACCGTAGCGGAATTGAAAGAACTTTTTGCGGATGAATACAGCGGATACCTTTACAGCAGGGGACTGAATCCGACTGTGGAAATGCTGCGGAAGAAGCTGGCCGCCCTGGATGGCGCAGAAGATGCGCTCGTTTTCAACAACGGCGCCGCCGCCAGCTTCGCCGCCGTGTTTGCCCAGGTGAAATCCGGTGATCATATTGTTTCTGTGAGGAAACCCTATACCTGGTCGCAGAAAATGTTCGACGATATTTTTCCGCGTTTTGGTGTACGCACCACTTATGTGGACGGCACCAGCAATGCGGAAGTGGAGGCGGCCATCCGCCCGGAAACAAAAGTGATTTACCTGGAATCGCCCAACAGCTGGACCTATGAGTTGCAGGACCTTGCTTTTATAGCGGGTATTGCCCGTCCCCGCGGCATCGTTACCATCATAGATAATACCTATTGCACACCGCTCTGGCAGCGCCCGCTTGAACTCGGTATTGATATTGCCATGCAAACCGCCACCAAATATATTTCCGGCCACAGCGATACCCTCGGGGGCGTGCTTACCGGAACACGCGCCATGATGCGCCGGATCTTTGAAAGCGAATACCTGAATATCGGCGCGGGTATTCAGCCTTTTAATGCCTGGCTGTTGCTGCGGGGGTTAAGAACCCTGCCCCTGCGCCTGGAAAAAAGCGCTGCTTCAGCCGTTGAATTGATAGACAAACTGGAAAAACACCCTGCGGTTTCGAGGATAATCTACCCCTTCCATCAGTCATTTTCCCAATACGAACTGGCTAAAAAACAGATGAAGGGTTGCTGCGGATTGCTCACCTTTGTGGTGAAAGCGCATAGCCACGCCCAGGTTTCCACATTCTGTGAATCATTGAAACATATCATGATGGCCGTAAGTTGGGGTGGGCACGAATCGCTTATCATGCCCAGGTGCGCTTCACTGGAACCGGCCGATTTCGATCCCGCCAACGAAGCGCATCGTATGCTACGGCTTTACGTGGGCCTGGAAGAACCGGATTACTTATGGGCGGACCTGGAGCAGGCTTTTGAAAAAGTGACCTGGAACGAATAGAAATGCGGAGAATAATGACAATTTGTTAATTTGGCGGTGTAAACCATTAACCGCTTATCAATATTAGCGTTCACAGGTACCGGGAACACTTAAATTTGTTGCATGAGAAAAAGACAACTGTTGCCTTTAACCCTTATCACTATGCTGGCCGCCTTCCAGGGAATGGCGCAGGAAAAATGGGATTTAAAAAAATGCGTGGATTACGCAGTGGCAAATAATATTTCGATCAAGCAGGCACAGCTTGATATCAAAGTCGCCGAAGTAAATCTGAAACAAAGCCGGATGGGGCAGCTCCCAACGCTTGGATTTAACTCCGGGCAGCAATGGGGATTTGGACGAACCCGTGATTTCGCGACCCAGGAGATCGTTACGCAAAACTCCTTTGGATCCAGTTACGGGCTACAATCCGGGGTTACGCTTTTCAATTGGTTCAGCAACCGTTACAACACAAAAGGAACGGCTTTAGAAGTTGAAGCCACCAGAGAAGATGTGAATGCTTTGCGTTACAATACATCATTGAGCGTGGCTGCGGCATACCTGGATGCGCTGCTTGCCGTTGAACAGCGCAGGGTTGCCGATGTGCAACTGGAACTCACAAAATCTCAATTGGATAACACCCGCAAACTTGTAGAGGCTGGTTCCCTGCCGGAACTGAGTGCTGCTGAATTGGAAGCACAAGTGGCAAGAGATACGTCCGCTGTTGTAACGGCTTATGGTGCAGTAAACACCGCCATACTTCAGCTCAAGGCGCTGATGAACCTTGATGTTGCCACCCCGTTTGAACTGGCGGTGCCTCCTGTAGATCAGATACCCCTGGATCCTATCAGTGAACTGCAGCCTGACCTTGTGTACAATATCGCAGTTAATAATCAGCCCTCCCAAAAGAGCAATAAGCTGCGACTTCAATCCGCAGAGTATTATGTGAAAGCCAATAAGGCAATGCAGTGGCCCACTATTTCTGCCAGCGGAGGAATCAGTACCCAGTATTTTAGTTTATACAGGCAAATGAACGCTTCCGGACAGATTGAGAAAGTTCCCTATATGGATCAATTGAGTGAGAATATCGCAGAGAGTATTGGTATTGGTATCAATATCCCGCTGTTTCAAGGGTATACATTCAGGGGGAATTATCAGAAATCTGTACTGAACACGAAAAATGTCGCCCTGCAATTGGAGCAGATCAATTTCAACCTTAAACGCGATGTTTACCAGGCTTATGTAGACGCCACTACCGCACTTGAAAAATACAATGCCCAGAAAAAGGCTGTGGAGACATCTCAGAAGACATACGAGTTCTCTAAAAAGAGATATGAAGTGGGCTTATTGAATACAATTGATCTGATCATCGCCCAGAACAATTTCTCTTCCGCCAAAATAAACCTCTTATCCGCCCAGTTCGAATACGTTTTCAAAATGAAAGTACTCGAATTCTACAAAGGTCAGGGGCTTAAACTGTAACCACACACTTGAGAAAACCATCATAACAGTATTATTATGAACAAGAAATTGCGCTGGATCATTATCATTATCGTAGCCCTGATCGTGCTGCTCATCGTGCTGAAAAAAGCCGGTGTGCTGGGTAAGGACGAGGGAACCAAAGTGTCCGCAGAGAAAGCCGCACCCCGCACCATCATTGAATCGGTGAACGCCAGCGGTAAAGTATATCCTGAAATTGAAGTGAAAGTGAGTCCCGATATCTCCGGGGAGATCACTGAACTTACGGTACAGGAAGGCGACAGCGTACGCAAAGGGCAGGTGCTCGCGCGCATCTATGCCGATATCTATACCACGCAACGCGACCAGGCCGCGGCCAATGTAACGCAGCAACTCGCTTCCGTGCAGAACGCCAAAGCACAGCTCGCCGGGCAGAAAGCCGCCATGGAGCAGGCGAAAGCAGCTTACGACAGGCAAAAAACATTGCTGGACCAGAAAGTGATTTCCCGCTCGGAATTCGAAACCGCGCAAAGTGCATATTTGTCTGCTGAAGCTACTTACAACGCTGCATTGCAGGGCATCCGCAGCAGCGAGGCCAGCGTTCAGAACGCACAGGCACAGTTGAGCGGCGCCGATAAGAACCTCGGCAGAACCACGATCGTGGCACCCATGGATGGCGTGGTGTCGCTGCTCGCCGTTAAAAAGGGGGAGCGCGTAGTGGGTACCGCACAAATGGCGGGTACCGAAATGATGCGCATCGCCGATATGAATACCATTGAAGTGCAGGTGGATGTGAGTGAAAACGATATTCCCAAAGTACACCTCGGCGATTCCGCCATCGTGGAAGTGGACGCCTATACCAACAGGAAATTCAAAGGGATCGTAACCCAGATCGCCAGCAGCACTACTTCAGCTACCGCCACCGCCGCTACCAACGAAGTAACCAACTACAAAGTACATGTGCGCCTGTTGCCGGAAAGTTACAAGGACCTGATTGATCCATCCCGCCCTAAAAGTTTCCCCTTCCGCCCGGGTATGAGCGCCAGCGCTGATATTCAGACCAAAAGAATCGATAACGTGTTGAGCGTACCCATTAACGCGGTGACGACCCGCGAAAAAGGCAGCGATAAACCTTCTGAAAAGAAAAAAGAAGAGGGTAGTGAAGAACAGGGCAACGCGGGAACAACGGTTTCCGATGATCCCGATGAAGTAGTATTTGTACGTCAGGCTGATAATACGGTGAAGAAAATCGTGGTGAAAACAGGCATCCAGGACATTAATTATATACAGGTGACTTCCGGACTCAAAGGTGGGGAAGAAGTGATCACCGGACCATATTCCACGGTCAGCAAGACTTTGCGCGATGGCATGAAGGTAAACGTGGTGCCAAAGGACAAGCTTTTTGAGGTGAAGAAATAATGTAGGAACTTCGCCGCCTAAAACTTAGCGCAATGCAATTGGGAATGCTGGGCAGTGGAAGTTGGGCCACCGCACTCGTGAAACTGCTTACGGATAACGGACACACCATCAACTGGTGCGTACGCCACCAGGAGACGATAGATCATCTGAAGAAACGGCATCATAATCCGCACTATCTTAGTTCGGTGAATTTTAACCCTGCGCTGCTTCGGTTAAGCTGCGATGTGAGAGAAGTGGTCGCGGCGTCCGATTGCATCGTCGTAGCAACGCCATCCGCTTATGTAACGGATGCATTTCGCCAGCTTTCGAGAGAAAATCTTGCCGGCAAAAAAATCATTTCAGCCGTGAAAGGTATTCTTCCCGAGCAAAACCAGTTGCTGAACGAATACCTCTTCCAGGCCTTTGATTTTCCCCTCCAGGATTATTTCGCCGTGATGGGCCCCTGCCACGCCGAAGAGGTGGCCAAAGAGAAACTTTCCTACCTTACTTTCTCAGGTGTCAACGAACAGGCCGCGGCAGATATCGCTTCGTATTTCGCGACGGAATACCTGAACACCGTGGTGAATACGGATATCAACGGGGTGCAATACGCGGCCATCCTGAAAAATATTTACGCGGTAGGCGCCGGGATAGCCCACGGATTGGACTATGGCGATAATTTCCTTAGTGTACTGATCGCGAATAGTGCCGACGAAATGGCCTGTTTTCTCCGGAAGGCAGGTGTGCCGCGCATTGAAGTGGGCGTGCATGAAGAGGAAGATCCGGTTTCACACAGGAGGAAGGCGAATTACGCAGCCTCCGTGTACCTCGGCGATTTGCTGGTAACCTGTTACTCTCTTTACAGCCGCAACCGTACTTTCGGCAATATGATCGGTAAGGGATATTCCGTAAAAGCAGCACAGCTGGAAATGAATATGGTGGCCGAAGGCTACAATGCGAGCCGTTGTATTCATGAACTCAACCGCGGCTTCCAGGCGGAGATACCCATTGCAGAAGCCATCTACCGGATTTTATGGGAGAAAATGTCTCCCCGTGAAGGTTTCAGACTGATAGAAGGCGGGTTGATGTAAGTTTTATTCTTCCACTAACAGATTATTCTTCCACAAACAGGTCAGACGCGATCCCGTCGGCCAGGAACCGGCCTTTTTCTGTTATACGGATATGCGTTTGTGTAAGTATGGCATTTCCATTTGCGATATGTGGGGCGGTTGCTTTCAGCAGTTCCTGAACCGCTGTTGTTCCTGCTATTGCAGCGTAGCGTTCCAGTGAAAGTCCTTCCATGGTGCGTAGGCTGGTCATGATGTATTCGTTCAGCCTGTTGGCTTTCGTGAGTATTTCTTCTTCGAAAGGAACGGTCCCGCTTTGTATGGAAGTCAGGTAAAGCGCGTTGTTTGCCACGTTCCACTGCCGGCTTTTCCCATTGAACGAATGGGCCGAGGGGCCGATGCCCAGGTAGGGAACACCCTGCCAGTAAGCGGTGTTGTGTTTGCTCCGGAATCCCGGCTTCGCCAGGTTGGATATTTCATAGTGTTCAAAACCAAATTCCGGGGCTTTCGACTGCAGCAGTTCGAAATGCCGTGCCTGCCGGTCAGGATCCACAGCTTCTTTTTTCCCTTTCAGTATCATAAGATCCAGTGCGGTACTGGGTTCTACGGTAAGCGCGTAGCAGGAGAGGTGCGGTACTTCCAACTGAGCGGCTTTCTCCAGGTTGGCGATCCAGTTTTCGTCCGGAAGTGTGGGCCCTCCATAAATCAGATCGATAGAGATGTTGCGGATGCCCGCCTGTTGGGCCATGCGTATCGCGTCTTCGGCCATTCCCGCATTGTGGGCGCGGTTCATCCATTCCAGGTCGGCATCAAAAAAAGATTGCACACCAATACTAAGCCTGTTGATGCCCAATGCGACCCAGGATTCAACGGTGCCGGGTTGGATGTCGTCAGGGTTCGCTTCCAGCGTAATCTCCGGATCAGGATCAACCTGGAAATTGGCTCGTATGGCGGACAACATTTCTTTCAGAAACAAATCCGGCATCAGCGAAGGTGTTCCTCCCCCGAAATAAATGGTGCGCACCGGTTCTTTTCCCAGATAAGCGCTTTGAAGCGACACTTCTTTCAATAAAGCTTCCCTAATTTCGTTCTCATGCGTACGGGTGGTGGAGAAATGGAAATTGCAGTAATGACAAGCCCGTTTGCAGAATGGAATATGAATATAAATACCGGCCAATTTGTTCAGGATATTTTTGCGAGGAATGAATAGAATACTGCTCCTGCTGCTCCTCACCAGCATAGGGGCCGTAGTGTGCCGGGCGCAGGTTGCCAGCCAACCTTATCCCCTGCAACTGGATTGCTCCGGCAAAGATAGTGTGTTACTGCTGGAGCAGGTGAAAATGCCGCTTTCCTTCCTTTCAAAAGAAGCATGCGCCGGTTATATCGGGCAATTACCAGCCACTTTCAGAAAAATGGGCTTCATAACGGCCTCCATCGATTCCGTCAGGATCGATTCCACGGCTGCATACCTGAAAGTGTTTGTTGGAGAAGCCTGGAAATGGGGTGAGCTGGATCCGGGAAATGTTCCCCGCGCCATATTGGAAGCTGCGGGATGGCGTGGTGCTAATCATCAAAAAGTATATGATCCCGGCGCGATGAGCGCTTTGCAACAAAAGATCGTGGATTGGATGAACAACAACGGTTACCCCTTCGCCGCCGTAACCCTTGACAGTCTGCAACTCAATAGTGGCGTGGTTTCCGCGAAGTTACAACTGGACAGCGGCCGTAGGTACACCATTGATAGTATCCGTGTTTTCGGGGAAGGAAAAATCAACAACCGGTTCTTACAGAAATACCTGGAGTTGCCGAACGGTGTGTTGTACCGCTCCGCGAAACTGGAACAGGTGAGCAAGCGCATGCGCGAACTGCCTTTCCTGGAAGAAACACAACCCTGGCAATTGTCGATGCTGTCTACCGGCGCGGTCCTCGATATGTACCTCGCGCCCAAAAAAAGCAGTCAGGTAGATGTGCTCATCGGGTTCCTGCCGGGAAGTGATCAGCCGGGAGGAAAGCGGTTTCTCGTAACCGGAGAAGCGAATATCCAGTTGAAAAATGCCTTGCAGCAGGGCGAATCCATCGGTTTGAACTGGCAGCAATTGCAGGTACAATCGCCACGGCTCCATTTGAATTATGCCCATCCTTACATTGCCAACTCCAACCTCGGGATTGATTTTTCTTTTGAACTGTTCAAAAAGGATTCGTCTTTTCTCAATCTCCAGGCTTCGGCGGGCGTACAATACCTTGCCAGCGCGGAAAAAACAGGAAAGATATTCATCCAGACCTTCCGTACCAACCTGCTCACGGTAGATACGAATACTGTTTTTCTTACCCGTCAGCTCCCCGAACAGATCGATATGAGCGTGCTCACATTGGGGGTATCGTACAGCAGCAACAAAACGGATTACCGCAATAACCCACGCAAAGGCTTTGCCTGGGAGACCATGGTAACGGCAGGTCAGAAGACGATCAGGGAAAACAACGGCATCATTGAGATTAAAGATCCCAACTTCGATTTTTCTTCGCTTTACGACAGCCTTCAACTGAATTCGTACCAGTTCATCGCCAGGACATCACTCAATAAATATTTCCCTTTGGGCAGACAATCCACGTTCAAAGCGGCTTTTAACGGTGCCTGGCTGGAAAGTCCGGATATTTTCAGGAATGAACTTTTCCAGATCGGTGGCTACCGTTTACTGAGAGGGTTCGATGAGCAAAGTATTTTCGTTTCCCGTTACGGCGTATTCACAGGTGAATACCGTTACCTGGTAGGGCGCGACTCCTATTTCGCGGCTTTTACGGATATGGCGCTAACGCAGAACAGGAGCCGGTCCGCGGCAATGGCAGGGGCGGGCACGGTCGCTTATATCGGTGCGGGATTAGGTATGGCCTTTGAAACGAAAGCCGGGATATTTAACCTTTCCTGGGCCGCCGGAAAGCGGGGTGATCTTCCCTTCGATGTACGGCAATCCAAAATCCATTTCGGTTACGTGAATTATTTCTGACAGGAACGCATATTTTTGCCGGCATTACGCCTATGTCTCTTTTTATCCGCTGTTTTATTGTTGTATGCCTGTTGGGAGGAACGGACGCACTGCGTGCGCAGGACAGTACGTTGCTGAACAGCGTGGATTCCACTGTCCGCGACACGGTACAGCAAATGGTTGCAGGCGATACCACGGTTCTGAAAGATTCCGTTGTGGCTCCGCCGGTGGTCCCTAAAAAACCGTCGGAACTGCTCGATTACCGGAAGGCGTATTGGAAAACCGTGCAGGCGAACGAACTGATTGGGAACAATAAAGGCAATGTGCTCCGGCTGCCGATGGAACACCGCGTTGCGCCGGATAAGGACCAGTTCTTTTACCTGGTATGCGGACTGCTCTTTTTATTGGGGATACTCAGGGTCGCGTTCGGGAAATATTTCCAGGACCTGTTCAGGCTGGTATTCAGAAATACTTCTTTCCGCCAGAAGCAGTTGCGGGAACAGATGCAGCAAACGCCCCTTGCTTCGCTGCTGATGAATTTTTTCTTCGTGCTTACCGGCGGAGTGTACGTGAGCCTGTTGCTGCATCATTATGAAAGGGTGCCGCGTAACAGCTTCTGGACCCTCACCGGGCTGTGTGTGGCCGCTCTGGCCATGCTATATCTTTTGAAATTCCTGGTGCTTAAACTGGCAGGATGGATATTCGCGGTGCAGGAGGGGATGGAAACCTACAGTTTTATCGTATTCACCGTAAACAAGATTCTGGGACTGGCCTTGCTGCCGGCCGTCATTCTTATTGCGTTTACCGCCCAACCCGTGCTCGATTTCGCCATCACCATCTCCTGGCTACTGATTGCCGGACTGTTCATTTTCCGCTACTTTTTAGCATGGACAGCCGTTGCGAGAGAGGTTAAAGTAAGTCGCTTTCACTTTTTTTTGTACCTTTGCGCTTTCGAGATTGCGCCATTGCTGATTATTTACAAGGCGTTGTCCGGATATATGTGAGAGAATTAAACTTTACGTAAACTTAGCTCAATAACAAATGCTAAAGAACGGGGCGAAAAAAGCGGCGGATGTAGCCGGATCAGTAAAGAAAATCCTGATTACCCAACCGAGGCCTGAAAGCGACAAGTCGCCATACTTCGAACTGGCGAAGCGCTTTAACGTAGAGTTGGAGTTTCATCCCTTTATCAGGTTGGAAGGGGTTCCTTCTAAGGAATTCAGGAAGCAGAAAATTGATATCCAGCAATTTACGGCCGTTATCTTTACCAGCAGGAATGCAATCGATCACTTTTTCCGCATTTGTGAAGAAATGAAAGTGAGCGTATCCCAGGATACCAAATATTTCTGCGTTACCGAAGCCGTTGCGCTGTACCTCCAGAAGTTTATTCTCTACAGGAAAAGAAAAGTTTTCTACGGTGCTGATGGCACGAACAAGAGCATGTTCGATGTGATCAACAAACACAAAGAGAACGAGAAATTCCTTTACCCTGTTTCCGAAGGCCAGCAGGACAATGATATCTGCACCTGGCTTAAATCCCATAATTGCGAATACGCCACGCCTTATATGTACCGCACCGTTTCCAATGGCGATGTGAAGGAAGTGCTCGGCAGTAAAGACTTTGATGTGATCTGCTTTTTCACCCCCAGTGGCGTGAAGAGCCTGTTTGATAACTGTCCGCAGTTCAAACAAAATGGCACACACATTGGCGCCTTCGGCGTGAATACTTCTAAAGCGGTGGAAGAAGCGGGCCTCCGGCTTGACATCAAAGCACCGCAACCCCAGATGCCATCTATGGTGGCGGCACTGGAGAAGTTCCTCGCGGCAAAATAACTGCGGTATAAATATTGCTGGTATGTGCGTTGTATAATTGTACAACCCTACGTGTTTTTCTTCGTGATACACCGTTTTAATACCGAAGACCGGTAAAAACGAAAATCCCTAATATTGTAACTCACGCATTAAAAGGATTTTCATGCATACCAACCGGCTCATTTCAGAATCAAGTCCATATTTACTGCAACATGCGCACAATCCTGTAGATTGGTATCCATGGGGGCCTGAAGCTTTGTTGCGGGCACAAACGGAGCAGAAGCCGATCCTCGTAAGTATAGGTTATTCCGCGTGCCATTGGTGCCATGTGATGGAAAGAGAGAGTTTTGAAAATGAAGAAGTGGCTGCTTTCATGAACCAGCACTTCATCAACATCAAGATTGACCGGGAAGAACGCCCTGACCTGGACCATATTTATATGGATGCCGTTCAGGCGATCACCGGGAGTGGGGGATGGCCGCTGAATGTATTCCTTACTCCCGACCGTAAACCATTTTACGGCGGGACTTATTTTCCGCCGCAACCGATGCATAACCGGGCTTCCTGGCTGGACGTGCTTGCGGGGATATCCGCCGCGTTCAACGAAAGAAGACACGAAATAGAGTCGCAGGCCGAAAACCTGACGGCACACCTGCTGAATGCAAACACATTTGGCGCGGGAAAGCAATCGGAGTCCGCCGACACAGACTGGCTGCACCGGATGAAAAACAATATCATGCAACAGGCGGATACTACAGAAGGCGGCTTCGGCCGTGCCCCTAAGTTTCCTCAAACATTTTCTATACGATATCTACTGCGTTATGCCCATCTTTACAAGGATGAGCAGGCGCTGAAGCAGGCTCTGCTAAGCCTGGATAAAATGTGTGCCGGAGGTATTTACGACCAGATCGGCGGCGGCTTCGCGAGATATTCCGTGGACAATGAATGGCTTGCCCCGCATTTTGAGAAGATGCTGTACGACAATGCGCTGCTGATTTATGTGCTTTGCGAAGCCTTTCAGCTTTCAGGAAATAAGCGGTATGAAGAGGTGGTGCGCGAAACGATCGCTTTTTTACAAAGAGAAATGCGTGCGTCGGATGGAGGATATTACGCGGCATTGGATGCAGACAGCGAAGGTGTGGAAGGGAAATTTTATGTGTGGTCGTATGACGATTTTATGAAATCAGCAGGCCCTGATGCGCCCTTAGCCGCGGTTTTCTATGATGTCTCGCCCGAAGGGAATTGGGAGCATACCAATATCCTCCGGTTGAAAAACACAGTAGCGGAGTTTGCCGCGCAAAACGGGATGTCGGAAGAAGAGTGGGAGGAACGGCTCAATGAAGTTAAAGGCAATCTCCTGGCTGCCCGGTCGAAAAGAGTGCGTCCCGGCCTGGACGATAAAATACTGCTGAGCTGGAATGCGTTGATGCTTTCGGCATTGTGCAAAGCTGCGGGTGTTTTCGGCGAGGAGGCCTGGAAGCAGGAGGCGCTGACCCTGGCCGGTTTCCTGGAGCAACAGTTTGATGCGGGGAACCATACTTACCTGCATACCGCAAAGAACGGGGAGGCCAGGTATCCCGCGTTTCTGGACGACCTTTCTTTCTGGGTGCGCGGCTTGCTCGACCTGCAGGAACTCACCGGAGATAATACCTGGTTGCAGAAGGCCGGAGTGCTCACCGGGGTTATACTAAAGGATTTTTCCGATGAGGAAGGTGTTTTCTGTTATTATACGTCCGCCACTCAGGATGATGTGGTGATCAGGAAAAAGGAAACCTACGATGGCGCCGTTCCATCAGGAAATGCTGTACTCTGCGGCAACTTATTGCGCTTATCCGTGTTGTTGGGGAAAGAGGACTGGGGCATGCGCGCCTCAAAAATGCTGGAAGGTTTCGGGCAAACGGCTTCGCGGTATCCGACTTCGTTCGGTGAATGGGCGGATTGCCTGATGGTACAGCTGAACGGATTAAAGGAGATTGTAATACTGGGCGCCGGTTGGGAAAAGCATTTGAAGGAACTATTATTGAAATACATTCCCGGAAAGGTGGTGCAGGCGGCGGCGCAGGGAGATGATCAATACCCCTTAATGGCGGGCAAACCAACGGAAGCAGGTTCACGTATTTTCCTGTGTGAACAATACGCCTGTAAACAGCCGGTTTTTACGGTAGAGGAGTTAATGCAATTACTTGTGAATCAATAATGTAAAATTATGTTAATCCTAAACAATAATACATTCTTGCCTATCGTTAATACAATTGCGTTGAACCTGATTGGAAAAATTAAATTTTAAACGCTAATCTTGTAAAGCTGATGTTTGAGAAACATTATATTTGCCCAATACCCTTTAAGTACATGAAAATGAAAAACCTAGCCAATCTTATGGCCGTAGCCACACTAGCACTGCTGGCTGCAAGCTGCGGAAAGCTGGGCAAGTCCTCCGGACTCCCCAACGATGGCCAGTTGCACGGCGTTGCTCCTGGTAGTAAATACGTATTACCTAAGCCGCCGGGTATGGTATATATTCCACCAGGGACCTTTCACATGGGCCCCAGCGATGAGGATATGAACTATGCCTTTACCGCACGCAACAAACAGGTGTCTATCAACGGCTTCTGGATGGATGCTACTGAAATTACCAACAACGAATACCGTCAGTTCGTGAGCTATGTCCGCGACTCTATCGCCGCGAAACAACTGGGTTTCGTGAAGCAGGTGGATGGCGAAGAGTTCGTTGACTGGACCAAAGCGAAAACCATTAAGTACGGTGATAAGGCCACCATGGAAAAGCTGGAAGCCATCATGGTGACTCCTGAAAACAGGATTTTCGGTAAGAAAGTGTTGGATCCCGCTAAAATGATCTACCACTCCGAAACCTTCGACCTGAAAGAAGCGGCGAAAAGAGAGAACGCCAGTCGCCCTGTTTCAGCCTTCATCATTAAAACAGATACCAGGATTTACCCCGATACGCTTTGCTGGATCAGAGACTTCTCCTATTCCTACAATGAGCCTATGACCAAACGTTATTTCAGCCACCCCGCTTATGGAAACTATCCTGTAGTGGGCATCAACTGGAAGCAGGCTGTGGCTTTCTGCGAATGGAGGACAAAATACCTCAACAGTTTCCTCGAAAGCAAGAAAAGAATTACTGAGTCTGATTTCCGTTTGCCAACGGAAGCTGAGTGGGAATACGCTGCCCGCGGTGGTCGCTCACAATCTATGTTCCCCTGGGGTAACTATTACCTGAGAAACAAGAAAGGATGTCTGCTGGCCAACTTTAAACCCGGCCGCGGTAACTATCCAGAAGATGGTGGATTCTACACTGTACGTGCAGATGCCTACTGGCCCAACGATTTCGGTCTGTACAACATGGCCGGAAACGTAGCGGAGTGGACCTCTTCCCTGTACTATGAAGGCGGGTACAATTTTCAGCACGATATGAACCCTGACATTCGTTGGAATGCAAAGGATACAGATCCTCCCCGCATGAAACGTAAAGTATTGCGCGGCGGTAGCTGGAAAGATGTAGGCTTCTTCCTGCAAACAGGAACCCGCTCTTACGAATACCAGGATACAACCAAATCATACATCGGTTTCCGTTGTGTGATCGACCTGCCTCCCGTTCAGCAGCGCTAAGTAAAAATCCCGGACCCCGGAACAATTTTTAACCATTCTAACCGTTTAAATTTCGTCTGAATTTTAAATCAATACCCCTTTGTCAAAAATCAAAACATCTAATCATGGCCGGACAATCTAAATCAGTTGACAGAATCGTAAACGTTATCGTGTGTGTGGGCGCCGCAGTAGTAATCTTCGGAGCCTGGGCAAAAATCCTTCACAAGCCTTTTGCCGACATCATGCTCACCGTAGGTCTTCTTACCGAAGCAGGTATCTTCATCGTTTACGCATTGCTCCCACCTCCAGGTAACGATATGGAACCCCTTATCGCTGCACTGCCGAAAATTTCCCAGGGTTCTTCCAACCCCGCTCTCGCGAAACTGGACAACATGATGCAGGACGCGGACATCACACCCGCCAATCTGCAAAAACTCAGCGAAAGTTTCAAAAGCCTGGGTACCACTGTTACCCAGATGAAAGACATGACCAATGTAGTGGCCGCTACCAGCGATTATACCGCTAAAACAAAAGAAGCCGCCGCCGCACTGGGTACCGTAAAAGAAGCTTACCTGGGCGCCGCAAGTTCACTCGGTGCTTTCAACCAGGCCGCTGATGGTACAAAACAATTCCACGAGCAGGTACAACTGATGACCAAGAACCTCGGCTCACTGAACACTATTTACGAACTGGAACTGCAGGATACCAATAACCACCTGAAAGCGATGAACAAGTTCTACGGTAACCTTTCCAGCGCTTCGCAGGCACTGCAGGGCAGCGTGGAAGATGCCAAGAAAACACAAGAGCAGATCGGCGTACTGGCTAAAAACCTGAGCAACCTGAACCAGGTATATGGCAATATGCTGAACGCTATGCAAGGCCGTTCTTAATGATTCAAAGGGTGTGCTAAAAGCGCCATTTTCTCTCAGTATTAGATGTTTGCTTTAGAATCCCGATCCTGAAAAACCAACCGTACAATAATTACTTTAAATAGTTTAAGATATGGCCCTACCTAAAGAGCCCAGGCAGAAGATGATCAACATGATGTATTTGGTGCTTACAGCCCTGCTGGCACTGAATGTATCCGCTGAGGTGATCATCGCTTTCCGGACTGTAAACGCCAGTATCGGAGAAGCCAACCGCATCATTACCGACAAAAACAACATGACCTACGGCTCCTTTGAAGCGAAGCTGAAAGACAGCGAAACAAGGGAGCGCGCGGAAAAATGGAAACCTTTCGCGGATAACGCGAAGAAAGAATCAGAAGCGCTCTATTCTTATATCGAGGACCTGAAACAGAACCTGAAAAAAGAATCGGGTCTGGAGGTGCATGATGGCGTTGAATCTTTCAAGGAAGATAACCTGGATGCCCCCACCCGTGTAATGGTGGAAGGCGGAAAAGGTAAGGAACTGCTCGCCAAACTGGAAGCATATAAAAAGAATATGCTTGCGCTTGTGCAGGATAAAACCAAGCAGGCCGAGTTCGCAAAATCATTGCCGCTGGACCTGAATCCGCCTAAATCTGAAACAGGCTCTTCCGCGAACAAAGACTGGTCAGCTGCTTATTTCAGAATGACCCCGTCTATTGCAGCGATCACTATCCTGAGCAAGTTCCAGAACGATGTTAAAAGTTCAGAAGCACAGTTGGTGGATTATTTCCACTCACAGATCGGACAGGTACAA
This sequence comes from Parasegetibacter sp. NRK P23, assembly GCF_023721715.1. Classification (NCBI taxonomy): domain Bacteria; kingdom Pseudomonadati; phylum Bacteroidota; class Chitinophagia; order Chitinophagales; family Chitinophagaceae; genus Parasegetibacter; species Parasegetibacter sp. NRK P23. The sequence goes on along the minus strand of NZ_JAMDLG010000001.1, from coordinate 922,560 downwards.
GTGGTGTATGATGCCTTCCAGGCTTTCGCCGGAACAAACTCTACTTACCTCATGCCTGGTCAGGAACTGGAAATTACGGCAGGTGTGGGTGCATTCAGTAGTAAATCAAAGCCTTCCATTACCATTAATGGTGCTGCCCAGCCTTTGAACGCTGACGGTGCCGCTGTATGGAAATCAAGAGTGGATGGTGTTGGTTCTCACAAAGTACCTGTAAACATTACCTACACCAAGCCTGATGGCACAACAGCTTCTATTTCTAAAGTAATTGAATACACTGTGGGCTCCCCCTCCGGCGCTTCCATCTTCCTTGAGAAAATGAACGTGCTGTACCAGGGAGTTGAGAACCCGCTCACCATCTCTGGTGGTAGCGTGGGTTCAGAAAAAGTAAGTGTACGTTTCACCGGTGGTGAACTGAGAAAAGTTGGTGGTGACCGTTACATCGCGATCCCCAACAAGACCGGTCCAGCTGAAATTATCGTAACCGCTGATGGCAAATCCACGCCTTTCTCTATGAGGTGTAAAGTACTGCCGGATCCCGTTGTAATGGTAGGCGGTTCAGGTGGTGGCGCTATGGCCTCCGCGAACTTCAAGGCGCAGGGGGGGCTGATCGCTAAACTGAAAGATTCTGATTTCGACGCGCCTTTTAAAGTGATCAGCTATGTGCTGGGCGCGAAAGGCGGAGAGATCGCTTCTTATCAGCAGTTCGCCAACGATGGTCCCCGCTGGAGCGGAAACGCCGCGGGATTGATCAACCGCGCAACACCAGGTACCTCTATCTTCTTCGATGAGATCAGGGTACAAGGTCCGGACGGAAAGATCCGCGCTATTCCCGGTATTTTCTTTAATTTGAAATAACTCGTTTGTATAATGAAGAACCGAATCATCAAATCACTGTTGTTGCTTACGCTGGTAGCCGGTGTAGCTGAAACTGCCGATGCACAGACGGGCCGCAGACCTAGACCTACGACCCGTAGAACTCCCACGACCAACAATACTGCAGCCAACAACAATGCCGTGCAGAATACACCGCCACCCGCGGATACAGTGAAAAAGTTGCCACCACCTCCCCCGGAACTGAAGCTGGATACGATCCGCAAATCATTGCGGAACGACAACGCCATCGAAAGGAACCTGGTGAAGGAAAGAACACCACTGGCTTACGAGCACATCCGCGAAGATGATGCCGTATACCGCCAAAGGGTGTGGAGGGAACTTGATGTTCGGGAAAAAATCAACATGCCCTTCGTGAACAAAGCCAACGAAGACAATGGCAACCAGCGCTTTATAAGTATCCTGCTGAACGCGTTGAAGAATCCGAACGACAGCATCACCGCTTTCAGTCCGATCGACGACCGCTTCACCACGCCCATCACGATGGGGGAGATCACCAAAACTTTGGTAGGTGAACCCAAGACTGTTCAGGTGCGCGACTGGAACGCCGATCCCGACGGATCTAAAGATATCTTCAAAGATTCTATCATCATCGATGAATTCAACCCTGAGGCCATCGAGAAATACTGGATCAAAGAAGATGTGGTGTTCGATAAGGAATCTTCCCGCCTTTACACAAGGATACTCGGCATCGCTCCGCTGAAGAACATTTATAATTCAGATGGCTCGTTCCGTGATGTTACCCCGATTTTCTGGGTGTATTATCCCGATCTGCGCCCCATGCTGGCACGTTATGAGGTGTTCAACGGAAAGAACATCGGCGCCCGCATGAGCTGGGAAGAATTGTTCGAAAGCAGGATGTTCAGCGCGAGGATCATCAAGACGACTATGGATAACCCCTATGATCGTTACATCGCGGATTACGTAAAAGATCCCATCCTTCGTTTGCTGGAAGGAGATGCCGTAAAAGAACGCATCTTCAACTACGAGCAGGATCTCTGGTCCTATTAATTACAACACTGGTTCTTTCATTATAGAAGCGGCGCTATCCAAAAGATGGCGCCGCTTTTTTATTCTTCCTTATAACAAACTTCTAGTCCCTCTAAACCACTGGCTTTTCAGCGGATGCTACTCGCCTTTGTCATTCGGTTTGGTTTCAGCAACCTGCCATGCAAATTAAGGTTCGTCCACTTTTGTTCCCGGTAGCAGGTTTGCTAAAAAATACCATCACGCCAAAACATCTGGCACCACTCCCTTATTTTCCGGGCTGTGTAGCGGGTTCTTTCAAACGCTGCATCTATGAGTAAAAACCTTAATAAAAAAAAATATCAAAATACCCACATGCGGGTATTGGAAGTTGTGATTCTTTTACTATTTTTACAACGGTTTTTCATAGGATATTGGATTTTAAAAACGGGGCTGGATGTCTATCCTGGCCCCTTTTTTTATGCCCTTTATTTTGCGGCATAGCGCATGTTCTCCCTACAGCACTTGTACTGCAGCCATTTTATACATACTTTTTTCAGGTGAATTTCTCTTCTATTCTTCCGTGTTTTCAGCGGAGAAATGTGTGCGGATGAGCTTAGCGCGCGCAACACCCACTACCTTAATGAGCTCTTCTTCCGAGGCGTTCTTTACATTTTTAACCGAGCGGAAATGCTTTAAAAGGTTTTCGGCCGTTTGTTTACCGATACCTGGTATCTGTTCCAGTTCATTACTGAAAGTACCTTTGCTGCGTTGGTTGCGGTGGAAGGTGATGCCGAAGCGGTGCACTTCATCCCGGATACGCCTGATCAGTCTTAGGGAGTCGCCATTATAGGGGAGCTTAATGGATTCCGAATCGCCGGGGAAGAACAGTTCTTCTTCGTTTTTAGCAAGCCCCACGAGGGTCATTTTACCTACGAGTCCCAGCTCCCTTATGCTCTCCATAGCGGCGCCTAATTGTCCTTTACCACCATCAATGATGACCAGTTGAGGAAAAGACTGCTCCTCGTCCCGGAGGCGCTTATAACGCCTGAAAACCACTTCTTTCATGGTGGCGAAATCATTGATGCCCTCCACGGTTTTCACGTTGTAGTGGCGGTAGTCTTTTTTGCTGGGGATGCCGTTCCTGAAACATACCATGGCCGAAACCGGGTAGCTGCCCTGGAAATTGGAGTTATCGAAGCATTCTATATGAACCGGCAGTTCGGGCAATTGAAGTTCTTCCTGGAGCTGGTACAGGACTTTTTTCTTTTCCTGGTCATCCTTTCCTTCCAGTTGAAGGATCTTTCTCTTCCGGATTTCTTCACGGAAATAGTTCACGTTTTTTAACGATAATTCTACCAGTTTTTTCTTGTCGCCGGCCTTGGGTACAGTAATCGTAATCGCTTCGAGCGGGAACTCAATAGGGAAGGGGACGACTATCTCATCCGCCAGACTGTTGAAGGTTTCTCTGAGCTGCTGTATCGCAAACACGAGTACTTCTTCATCCGTCTCTTCCAGGTGTGTTTCCAGTCGGATGGTATGGGTTTGAACGATGGTACCGTTCTGCACCATCAGGTAGTTTACGTAGGCCCATTCGTCTTCTTTGAGCAGCGAGAACACATCAATATTTGTGAGGTACCTGCTTACTACTACGGAGCGGGCATTGTAATTTTCGAGGTGTTCAATTTTCTTGCGCATCATCTCGGCTTTTTCAAAGGCCATGTCCTGCGCGAAAGCCTGCATCTGCTCCTTAAACTGCTGGATCACGGGGGAAACGTTCCCTTTCAATATCTGCCGGATCTGCAGCAGTCCGGCCTGGTAATCTTCTTCGGTCTGCAAGGCCTCACAGGGGCCCTTACAGTTGCCAAGATGGTATTCCAGGCATACTTTAAACTTTCCTGCCCGGATATTCGCCGGGGAAAGATTCAGTTTACAGGTCCGCAACGGGATGTTGAGCCGGATGAAGTTCAGCAACTCCCGCACTCTGCCGACGGAAGTGAATGGCCCCAGGTATTCCGAGCCATCGTTGATTTTATTGCGCGTAAGGAACACCCTCGGGAAATGTTCTTTTTTAATGACAATGAAGGGATACGATTTATCATCCTTCAGGTCGATATTGTACTTCGGCCGGTATTGTTTGATCAGGGCGTTTTCAAGCAGGAAGGCATCCTGCTCACTGTCTACGATGGTGAATTCCACCCGGTGGATGCGGGTGACCAACTCCTTTGTTTTGTAGTTGGGATAACTTTTTGTGAAATAAGACCCAGTCCTTTTCCGCAGGTTCTTTGCTTTTCCCACATACAACAGTGTGCCCTGTTTATCATAGTATTTATAGATACCGGGTTGGTGCGGGATGGTATGTGCGATCTGCTGGTATTCCTGTGCGGTCATGATATAGCTATTCGCCGGCGTTCCATACCAGTTTGGTCTGGATCATTTTTTCATTGCCGGAGGCATCTGTTTCCTGTTCAATAACCATGCAGTTCTGCCTGGATTTCCAGTACAGTTTTTTCACGGTAGTGGTGCCGTTATTTTCCGCCACTTTTTCAAGGTAAATACTGTTCACTTTACTCTTCACTTCCCCTTCTTTCACGAGTATATCGGCCCGGCGCAATGGTGTTTTGTCGTTGTCTATGGTATAGCTGAGCGTGACCAGTCCGATGGATTCATCCATGAAAGTTTTTTCTACCACATCTCTTTTAAAGGTGGCATCGTTCAGGTCAATTCCCATGAATGCGGTGGCGAATGCCTCCAGTGTATCGTAAGGCACGAACCCGGAATCCACTTTATTGCCAATCGTAATATACCTGGTAATGGCCGTTGGGTTTTCCTGGGCGTATTTCAGTTCCTCGGTAATAAAGGCGGGAATGGGATAGTATTCTTTGGAGGCTGCGATACTGTCTTTCATGATATCACCGGCTTCCGTTTTCAATGGGGTTCCCTGGCAGGCGTATAGGAACACCAGGGCTATAATCACTGTTATTCGCATGCCCCAAAATTAAGGAAATAGGGGGCGGGGAAGGATAATTTTTATTTGAAAATTTTGCTTACGCCGATCTTGAAACCATAATCGATCACGTATTCCCGTATAGGATACCTGTTCTCATAACTCGAAAGCATCTGGTACCTGAATTGTGGCCCCATTTGCCAGCGAAGCCCGTTCTTTTCGAAGGCGAAATAAGCTTCGAGATTGGTGTGCAGGTTCCAGCGGCGCATCAGGTCGTCCGGCGCTTTCACGTAATGTTTGTAATCGGAACTCAGCATGTAGCTGTTGCTGCCCAGCAGGTAGGTGGGCTGAACGGCACCTGCCACGTTGAAACTGAATTTATTGGTGCCCGCCACGCGGAGTTCCAGCCCCACCGGCATGGAAAGTTGCATGTATTGGTTCTGGACTTCCGCCCTCGAATAGCCGAAATAGTTCCTGAGCCTGCTGCTGCTGAGCATCGTGTCGGGCTGGTTGCCGGTAGTGGTGCTCATAGCCACGATTGCTGTTTCCGGCGCCGCATTATAAGCGTGCACCTGGAAGCGGGAGAAATTGAATTGAAGACCGGTTTTCAAGGTTAAGCCGGGCATCAGTTTTACGAGCATATTGGAACCGGCTTCAAAGCCAAATGATGGCTTATGGTTCACGTATTTGTCAATATCGTAGTGGGCTTGCGTGGTGAGGTTGGTTGGCGCGGAATTGAGGTTGATGTTTTTCCCCCAATCGGTTAACCTTCTGTAACTAACCGTAGGCGTTACGTAGAACTGGACACTTAGTTTCTTTCGCTGAGGGGGGATATAGTTCAGCGCGAAATTATCTATATGTCTTTTGTCTTCTTCAGAAAGGAATGGCTTGTCTTCCAACAGTTTTACGGAAGCAATATCCATTGTTCCGTTTACCGGTACCGTAAGTGCCTGTTGAAGCGGAGCGCTCAGGGCGGAAGGTTTTTCAATATGAGCGGCTTCCAGATGAGGAACAGGTTGTGATTCCGGTGTTTTAACGGGGAAGGAAGCCGTGGTTTTCAGTTCTATCTGCGCAACAACAGGGGCTGGCAGTTCTTTTTCTTCCGGAACCTCAGCGGCTACAATAGCCGGACTATCCACTTCCGCGGGACGAAGCCAGGCCACCTTCATGTTGGGATCGTTCTTTTCCGCGATGTCCTGGAAAAGCATATTGGAAAGTTTCCTTTCCCTGATGTTGTTGATGGCAATAATGAGTTGGTTGGGCGCTATGTATTTTGCCGCTTCTTTACCAGGCTCTTTCTTTGCGGTTTTTTTCTCCGCTTCTTCTTCTGAATTTGTAGTGGAAAGTGGAGAAGGTGTTACCTGGTTGTTGGCGGCATCGGCTAGGATATTTTCAGTGCCGCTCAGGAAAAACCTGCCTCCGAGGAAAGTGGCGCCCAGCAGCAGGGCGGATATACCGAACATGGTCCAGCGCCTGTACACATGCAGTTGGCGGTGAATTTTTTTCCAAACAGTATCAGAGGGGAACATCCGGTATTCGTCTGTTTTTTCCCTTAGATATTGTTCAAAATCATCTGTGTAAAAGTCTCTCTCCATGCCGGTCTCGTTTCAAGGTCTCAGGATCTCCCGGTAAGCGCGGCGAACCAGCCTGCTTTTTCCCGTGGTTTCTGCATAATTCTTTTTTTCACAAGAATATCTTCCAGCATGGCGCGGGCCCTGGTGTACTGCGAGCGGCTCGTGCTTTCCTCAATGTCCAGCATCTCTGCGATCTCCTTGTGGTTGTAGCCTTCAATGGCATACAGGTTGAGTACCGTCCGGTATCCGATCGGGAGTATCCTGATGCAATCGATAACCTGCTTGGCCTGGATGATCGACGGAACGGATTCCTCCCTTACCTGCACGCCCGAAGCGTGAATAATGTCCACACTTTCATTGAACTTTTTGTTCTTCTTCAGAATGTTGATGCAGGTATGCACAATCACCCTTCTCACCCAACCTTCAAAAGCGCCTTTGCCCTGGAAGGTGTGGATTTGCGAGAACACTTTAATGAAACCCTCCTGGAGCATATCTTCCGCGTCTTCCCTGTTGTGGGCGTACCTGAAACACACCGACAACATTTTCGGGCTGTAGCGGTTGTATAACTCCTTTTGGGCGGTTGCATCATTTCTTAAGCAACCGGTAAGAATGGCTTCCTCCGTCATATACGACATTTGGTTACCATACAAGTTAGACAATAATTTTCAGAATATGCTGCCTCCGTTTAAGTTTCAGGGCTGAATTTCTGCCTTTCTCTTCCGGATTCTTTTCGGGTTATACCAGAGCCAGAACCCGGTAATGGTGAGCAGGAGGAGGCTTATTCCTCCAATGGTGGAGTAGGTGAGTTTACCCAGACCATTGGCGCTCAACAGCTTATCAATGATGCTGCCGTCGTGCAACTGTTCAATAAAGTCGGCGCGCCGTTCCTCGTACAAAAGTATATTTCCCGTAACGGCATCTACCTGGAGCGCGTGGTAATGGTTCTCGAAAATGAACTTGACCATTCCTTTATCCGGCCGCGCATCGATCCGGCTGATCACGGTATCAATAGTATTACCGTGTTTTTCGCGAAGCGCCGTAATGGCTTTGGAAGAAAGCGTTTCAAAAGAGAGCCATTGGGAAAGAAGGGGGCTGCTCCCCTTCTTTGATTCCGCCAGCAGGTATCCCCCGCTATTTTTTTTCCAGGCCAGCAGCAGGCCGGTAACGGAGGTGAACAATAGGAAAGCAGCTCCTATAATGGCGATGTTCCGGTGCCATTTTCTGTGCCATCTCGTTTTGCGGGCTATCTGTGCTGAAGTGTTCTGCTGCATGGTTGGTGTTTTAAATGGAAGCTTTTACGGAGAGTACGAGGTTGGAACCCGCGGCCACAATGCCGGATGAATAAGGCCTGTACCTTTGGTTGGTCATGTTTTCCCAGCCTCCGGAAACAGAAATATGGCGGTTGATCTCGCAACTTCCCTTCAGGTTGATGGTGTACCAGGAAGGTGAATAAGGGTTGCCGTTCGCGTCCTTTGCGTAGATGAAGGTTTTCACCTGCTCGGTGGGCGCCAAGTCCTCGTAACGGATCGCGGCATTGTAGATGCCATACAGGTCGAACAGCCATTTGCCACGCATAAAACGCAGGTGGCTGTTCCCGAAGAAGGGGGCCGCGTGGCGTAGTGGAACGTTCTTGTCTTCCGCGTCGTCCGTTTCTTCTCCTTTCGTCCAATTGCCCTGGATGCTCCAGGATATTCTCGGGGCAATAAACACAGAAAAAGCACCCTGCACGCCCCATACTTTGGCGTGTGCCACGTTCTGAAGGGCTTCCGTGAACACCATGCCGCCATTGAATTCTAGGCTGTCGCTGCCATTCAACCGGAAAGCTCTCCGTGCGATGGCGTTATCCAGATAGGTGAAGAAGGCGGTGATGTCGAAACTATACCTTCTCTCTTTTTTGATGTTCCAGCCCAACTCGCCGTTCCACGCGTATTCCGATGACAGGTTCGCGTTCGGCACCGTCAGTCTTCCGGTAACCGATTCAAATATCTTCCCGATATCGTCCACGTTCGGACTTCTGAACCCGGTAGATACATTGAAGAAAAGGTGTGAGTTTTCCGTTGTGCGGTAGGTGATACCAATATTGCCTGTAAGAGCCCCTTTGCTGATGTCCGCTTCCAGGAATGGTGTTTTGAAGTAAGTAGTATCGAACCTGCTCTTCAGTGAAACATGGTTGTACCGGAGGCCGGTGGACAGCACAAGTTTCGGGTTTACCCGTTTTTTCAAACTGATGTAAGCGGCCGCTGATTGCCACTTTGATCCGTTAGGATAACGGGAAGCCACACCTGAAACTGTTCCGTTGGTGGTGTTCACCCTGTTTCCTGTTGAGCCCACTTCATTGAAAACGTATTCTGCGCCATAAAACAGGCTTGTATGCGGGTCGAGCATTTTCAGGAAATCGAAGTTGGCGGAAACAGCTTCCACGGTTTCAGTGAGGTTGCGGAGGTTGGCATTGTTTCTGCGCCGGTCGTGGCGACTTTCTTCATAATCCTGGTAGGCAAATACGGCCTTCATGTTGTCGAACAGCGCGGTTCTGCCAGTGTAAGCTGCCTGTGCCTGGTGCATTTCCCAGCGTTGCGGGCCATAATACCATTGGGCGAAGGTGGGTAAGCCGCCGCTCGTTTCAATCAACCGGTCATAACGGGGCACATTACCCGTAGCGGAATAATGGTAGGCATAACCGAGGTCCCAATGATCGTTGGGGCGGATACGGATTTTCTGCAACAGGTTGAGCTGATGGTAACCGCTTTGCAACTGGACACGCGGGTCCGGGTTAGTGACCACACTGTCTTTCCCGTTGATCCATTCCACGGAATTGGGGCGAAGGTAGCTGTCCTGGCCGCCGTTCTTTCCCATCTTCATGTCGCCGAAATCACTGTAGGTGAAGCTGGAAAGAAAAGATATTTTTTTCTCCCCGAAATTCACGTCGGCATGAACGGTTTTTTCCTTGTTCGCGGAAGCATAACGGGTGAGCACATTCGCTTTAACGAACAAGTCCTCATTGGACGATAGTTTCGGCGTGAAGGAATGAAAATCCATTACACCACCAATGGCATCGCTTCCATAAATAAGACTTCCCGGCCCGAAGATCACTTCCGCGTTTTCAGTAGCCAGCGCATCAAGCGAGATCACGTTCTGGAGGTTACCGCTGCGGTAAATGGCGTTGTTCATGCGCACGCCATCCACTACAATAAGTACACGGTTGGTGGCAAAACCGCGTATCATCGGGCTTCCGCCGCCCATCTGGCTTTTCTGAATGAATACTGAGCCCGAAGCACCCAGCAGGTCGGCCGCTGTTTGCGGGTGTTGCAAGGCAGCGAGTTTCATATTGATGCGCGCGATCTTATTGGGGACCTCATTCAGGTTTTGCTCCCATTTGTTGTAGGAAACAACTACTTCATCCAGTTCGTTCCACAAGGAATCCTTGCTCTTTTTATCCTGTGCCTGGGCAAAAAAGAACATGCCCATGGCTGTACAGGAGCATATAATTCTTCTGTAATCCATGTTAGTATTGGTTTGAAAAAATGAACAGCAGTGTGTGTTTAAGAAAACGGATGCCGGGGAGGAGGGGTGGGCACCTTTTGTTCATTTTTCTGAAAATATCCGGTCGGATAAATGTTGTACAGCTTAAGGATTGCAGTGCTTTCAACGGGCATGGCCGGCTCCTGGTCAGGGCAGGTATACTGTTGTTTAAAGAGCCAGGTGCCAAAAGCATCTTGTTGTTCTTCTTCCGCCTGGCCTTCTATCGCGTTACTTAATTGCCGGTGAATATGTTTTTCATCATAATCGTACAAGCCGGTAACGAGGTACCCTTTTGCCACCGGAACGATTTTTTTCACATCAAACAAATCTTTTCCAAGCTGTATCTCTTTGTTCTTCTTCACCCAATACAACCGGCCCCTGGGTACAAAGATGGTGGTGAGCGCCTCTTTTTCCAGCCGTTCTTCCATTTCATGGCGTATCATGGCCTGCCTGCCCAGGAATGCGAGGGAAAGAAAAAGCGGGGCGGCCGCCAGTAGGAGTAGCAGCATTGCCCCGCTGAAAGTTGGAATATTATGGTGTTTTACGTTCACCCGCTACCAGCATTTTGTTCTGTATTTCTTTCCGGGTTTTATCGGCCCAGGCTACAATCGCTTCTTTTTCCGCTTTGGTGAGCGCGGCACTTTTGTGCATGCGCACATAAGACGGTAGCGGCATATGGCCTTTTTTCACTTCTTCTATCACTTCTTCCAGCTTGTGATCCTGTTTTTTCAGGCCATAGGTGAGGAACTCATCGAAATTCAATTCGTTCTTCCCATCCTTAATATGGTCCGCGAGCCACCAGCCAACGGGCTGCACGTGCGCATACCAGGGATAACTGGTATTGTTGGAGTGACAGTCGTTACAGGACTTCTTCAGAATAATGGCTGCGGCTTCCGGCACGGCATAACCTGCCGAAAGGGCATTGGGCTGCGGAGCAGTTGTGCTGTTGGCTTCCGGCCGGAAGAACTGCATCAGTAGAAAAGCGACCAGCAGGCCTGTCAGTATTCTTTTTTTCATACGGTTTATTTATGCCGAAACCAGCACCTTGCCGGTCATTTGCGGGGGGATAGGAAGACCCATCATCGTTAAGATAGAAGGCGCGATATCACCCAGTTTTCCTGGCTGCAAGGTGCCATGCCAGTTTTTATCAATAACGAACAACGGCACCAGGTTCAGCGTATGCGCGGTATTGGGTGATCCGTCTTCGTTCCGCATATAATCGGCGTTGCCATGATCTGCTGTTAGAAACACGGTATAGCCGTTTTCCAGGGCGGCGGTTACCACGCGTTGAACGCAGTTGTCTACGGTTTCCGCGGCTTTCATGGCGGCTTCAAAAATCCCTGTATGGCCCACCATATCGGCGTTGGCGAAATTCAGGCAGATGAAATCGGCGGTTTGGTTTTGAATTTCAGGAACGATCGCGTCGGTAAGGTCGTAAGCGCTCATTTCAGGTTTCAGGTCATAAGTGGCCACTTTGGGCGAAGGTTTCAGGATTCTTTCTTCGCCTGGGAAGGGAAGTTCCCGGCCACCGCTGAAGAAGAAGGTGACGTGGGGGTATTTCTCCGTTTCGGCGATGCGGATTTGTTTGAGGCCGTGTGCGGCGATCACTTCTCCTAGTGTGTTGGTGAGGTTATCGTTTTCAAACATAACGGATACGTCTTTGAAGGTTTTATCGTATTCCGTGATGGTGGTATAGTGCAATGTTTTTTTGTGCATGCCCAGTTCAGGGAAGTCTTCCTGCGTAAGCACCTGTGTGATCTCGCGGCAGCGGTCCGTTCTGAAGTTGAAGCAGATCACGGCATCGCCGTCGGCGATGGTGGCGATGGGCAGGCCGTCGGCTCCGGTGATATTGGTGGGGAGGATGAATTCGTCGGTTTTGTCTTCAGCATAGGAAGAAGTAATGGCTTCGATGGCTGACGCGGCTTTGTTTCCTCTTCCATTTACCAATGCGTCGTAAGCGAGTTTCACGCGTTCCCAGCGTTTGTCGCGGTCCATGGCGTAATACCTTCCGGAGACGGTGGCTATTTTCCCGGTTGTACGGGTAAGGTGCTCTTCCAGGGTAGTAACATAACCCAGTCCTCCTTTTGGATCCGTATCCCTTCCATCCGTAAATACGTGTATATATACCTGTGGAACGTTCTGCGTGGCCAGGAAGCTGGTGAGCGCCATCAGGTGGTTGATGTGGGAGTGTACCCCGCCATCGCTTACCAGGCCCATCAGGTGAAGTGGCTTCTGTTGTGTGCGTGCATAGTCGATCGCTTTCAGCAGCACAGGGTTGGTGAACATTTCACCGGATTTAACGGCAACGTTAATGCGCTGAAGTTCCTGGTAAACGATGCGTCCCGCCCCCAGGTTGAGGTGTCCCACTTCGCTGTTGCCCATCTGCCCTTCAGGCAATCCCACTTCTTCCCCGCAGGTAACAAGGGTGGTGTTGGGATATTTTCCGTACAAACTATCTACAAATGGCGTATTTGCGCTGCTGATGGCATCCGCGGTGGGAACCTGGCCCAAACCCCAGCCATCCATGATAACCAGTATTGCTTTTTTCTTTTCCATGAAATCAAAACTAACTCATTTACAGAATTTTGACGGAGGAAACAGCTATATTTAGGTCGTGAAAAGCCCGGAAAAATCCTAATCTGGCATGTTTTTGGGTACCTCAGGGTTAAAATCAGTATCATGAAATATCTTTACCGGAGCGCCTTAATCCTTTTGCCGGTGTTGCTGCTTACCGCATTCACCAACTTTCAGACCCTTGATGGCGTCGTAAGCGCCATGAAGTCAGGGAATGCGGCCCAATTGTCCAAATTTTTCGATACTTACGTGGATATTTCCCTTCCCGCGAAAAGCAATTCTTACAGTAAAAGTCAGGCGGAACTGGTAATGAAAGATTTCTTCACGACCAATGCAGTAAAGAGTTTTGAAGTGAAACACAAAGGGGAGAACGGGGGAAGCCAGTTTTGTATCGGTATTCTGCAAACTAAAAATGGCCAGTACCGGGCCACGATATTCCTGAAACAAAAAGGAGAAAAGCAATTGCTCCAGGAAATACGATTGGAGAACAGCGGAGCCTGATCCGTTTATATATCGTTTGATTGGAGCGGCGCATCGTAAAAGATGCGCCGCTCTTTTTTATCATTGAATGGATGGAAGATTTGCGGAAGTATGGTTGGAACTGTATTGAAGGTATTAAACAAACCTTTGTACAGGAGTGCTCCGTTAAAAAACGGTATGTTATCGGTGTTTTTCTCTCTCTTCGGTTGCGCACGTTTTATGTAGCTTTGCTTTATGAGAACGTTCGACGAACAATTGGCGGCTTTGGTCACAGCAGCTTTGGCAGAAGACATCGGGGATGGGGATCATTCTACTTTAAGTTGTATTCCGGCAGATGCCAGGGGGAAAGCAGTGCTGAAGATCAAAGAAGACGGGGTATTGGCCGGGCTTGAAGTGGCCAGGAAAATCTTCGCCATGCAGGATAGTTCCTCCGTTTTTACGCCCCATAAAAAAGACGGGGAACCCATGAAGGCCGGAGAAACAGCGTTTGAAGTGGAAGCCAGTGTGCATACGATTTTGTCCTGTGAAAGACTTGCGTTGAACTGCATGCAACGCATGAGTGGTATCGCAACACTAACAAGGCAGTATGTCGGCAAACTGGAAGGATGGCACACACGCGTGCTGGATACCAGGAAAACCACGCCCAACTTCCGGTTGCTTGAAAAAGAAGCGGTGCGCATAGGAGGAGGGGTGAACCATAGAATGGGACTGTATGATATGATTATGCTCAAAGACAATCATATCGACTATTGCGGGGGGATTGAAATGGCCATTGAAAAAGCCTATGTTTATGTACAACGGTTGCAACTGCCACTTGAGATTGAGATAGAAACGCGGTCATTGGAAGATGTACAGAAGGTGCTGGCGTCCGGAAAAGTGAACAGGGTTATGCTCGATAATTTCTCGCCATCGTTGCTGAAAGAAGCCATGGAACTGATAGATGGAAGATTGGAAACAGAAGCCAGTGGCGGAATAAACCTTGACAATCTCCTGGACTACGCCGCCACCAACGTGGATTTTGTAAGTGTGGGCGCATTGATCCACCAGGCCAGAAGCCTGGACCTTAGTTTGAAAGCTGTTTAATGTAATGCTTGAAAAGATGGCAAAAAAGAAAATTACCGGAACAGGGATCGTTTACTCCACCGATCCGGGTTTTAAGATAGAAGAGGAAGCTGAAGTAGTGGAAACCCTGCCGAAAGCCGCGCAGCGGTTAAGGATTCAGTTGGAGACGAAACACCGCGGCGGAAAAACGGTTACGGTTGTACTCGGGTTCATAGGAAAAGAGGAGGACCTCGAAGCATTAGGTAAAAAACTGAAGAACCATTGCGGAACGGGTGGCTCCGCGAAGGATGGAGAGATCATCGTACAGGGGGATCACCGGGAGAAATTGAAAGCCTTTCTTAAAAAAGAAGGATACGTTGATGTAAAATAAGAACGGAGTTGAAATGAGCAAGATCACTCACATCAACTCCGCAATCAGATTATCGGAAAACTATTATTGGCCCTGCGCCAATGAATAACCGCTTTTCTCCCCGACTTTATTCAGGAGCTCAAGGGAACATATTTTGAAATCTCCGCTCAGACTTACATACAGACCAATCACATCCTGTTGGTTGAGTGGTGTGGTGTCGATGCTTTCAAAGCGCGCGTTGTATTGGTTCACCAGGTTGGTGAATTTGGAGCCGGTGGGCCAAACCTGGGTCCCGCGGTTGCTGATGTTCACCAGTTTGAACTTAACACCGGCATGACGCAGGCATTTCTGGGCCAGTTCTTCGGGTTGGATATTGCTCTCGATGAACATGTCCACACCAACGATCTTTTCGCTTGCGCCAGCGGCGGATTCCAGCATAGGATTCTCTTCCAGGTTAAAGACCGTGCAACTGGTGGGTTGGTCGGTGCTGCCTGGTTTGGGATTGTTGGCAGGCTTCTTGCCGAAGTTGCCGATGATGGCCTGCGCGAACTCAGTTGTGTTGAGAGAGGGTTTTGTTTTATCACCGAAGTCGCCTGTATGAACACCGCTTTCCAGGGTGTAAAGCAGGGCGTTCTCGATCATGGAGGCGGTATCATATAACCCGATGTGCTGCAGGAGAGAAAGTCCGCTGAGCAGCAGGGCGGTTGGGTTGGCGATGTTTTTACCGGCAATATCAGGTGCGGTGCCGTGAACGGCTTCGAAAATGCAGATATGGTCGCCGATATTGGCGGAAGGCGCGAACCCAAGTCCACCTACAAGACCGGCGCAAAGGTCGGAAACGATATCGCCCTGGAGGTTGGTGAGTACCACCACATCAAAAGTATCAGGGCGCGTAACGAGTTTCATGCAGAGATCGTCCACGATCACGTCGTCGGCTTTGAGTTCTGGGTATTCTTTGGCTACTTCGTAGAAGCATTCCAGAAAGAGGCCATCGGTGATCTTCATGATATTGGCCTTGTGTCCGCAGGTGATGCGGCGCGCGCCTTTCTTTTTCGCCATCTCGAAAGCGTAGCGGATCACCTGTAAGCTGCCGGGGCGTGTGATGAAACGACGGCTGAGGGCAACGTCGCGGGTGAGCATGTGCTCTACGCCACCATAGGTATCCTCAATGTTCTCGCGCACAATGGTGATGTCGATGGGAATGCCTGCCTTGCTGAAAACGGTGTCCACACCGGACAATGTTTGGAAAACACGCTTGTTGGCGTAGGTGTTCCAGGTTTTACGGGCGGTCACGTTCACGCTTTTCACGCCCTTTCCCTTGGGGGTTTCCATGGGGCCTTTGAAAAGGATGCCCAGGGTTTCAATAGATTGCTGGGCTTCAGGGGTCATTCCATTGGAAAAACCTTTGTCGAATACCCATTTACCCATATCAACAAATTCGTATTCCAGCGAAACTTTGGCGGCGTTGAAAACAGAAAGAACAGCATCCATTATCTCCGGTCCTATTCCATCTCCTTTGGCTACGGCAATTTTCATATCATGGTGTTTTTGATGTCGTAAAGTGAAAGTGGTGCAAAGGTAGCATTGAAAATTATTTCAGGATGCGTTATTTATCGGCCTTAAATTTTAAATTTGGTTAATTTTAGAAAAAACGTTGAAGATGGTATCTAAAATCTCCGAAGGCGTTGAAGTTAGTGTGGAAACGTTTTATCAACCCGACTATTCCAATCCCATGTCGGGTGAATTCATGTTCGCCTACCGGATCACCATCGAAAACCACAATACATATCCCGTAAAATTGCAACGCCGGCACTGGTTCATCGCCGATAGCAACGGCACCCACCGAGAAGTGGAGGGGGAAGGCGTGGTAGGCGTTCAGCCAACCCTGCAGCCGGGAGAAAAGTACCAATATGTGAGTGGCTGCAACCTGCGCACGGAAATGGGGAAAATGTACGGCACTTACCAGATGGAGAACCTGCTTTCCAAATCCTCTTTCGATGTGAATATCCCCGTGTTTGAAATGATCGTTCCTTTTAAACTCAATTAAGTTACGGTATCGGGTAGCTGAACGAGCGCTTCGTCTTACACTACCGACCTGCAACGTATTGGCTGATGAATTGGTCAATCGCCCGTTAATCATTACAAAGTTCCCCGAATGCATACACCTTCTGAAAAAGCGAATGGTATTGAATTTTCTGAAAAATTCTATCATGGCACAAAAGCGGCGTTAAATCCCGGAGATCTGATTGAGCCTGGCTTTTCGTCCAACTACGGGCGAAGAAAAATAGCAAAATACGTGTACTTAACGGCTACGCTGGATGCCGCGGTTTGGGGTGCTGAACTGGCGCAGGGGGAAGGACCCGGGCGGATTTATATTGTTGAGCCAACCGGACCCATGGAGGATGATCCTAATCTTACAGATAAAAAGTTCCCGGAAATCCTACAAAGTCTTACAGGTCATTGCAAGCGCTTCGTGTGGTAGGCGAATTAACAACCTGGACCGGACATGCTCCGGAACAATTAAAAGCCATGAAGGATCACCTTGAGCAATTAAAAGCGCAGGGCATTGAAGCCATTGAAGATTAGCAGTGGAATGAACTGAAACTACCATCTATCTCCTTTATGCCTCCCAAAAAACATATTCTCTTTTATTAAATGTGTAACTGCATTCGAAGAACTTCATTTTTTACTGTTGCTTATATGTGTTTCCCCTTACCTGACCGCTGTTTCAGCATTGATTTAACTCAAAAAAAACGCTGAAACGCACAACGGTAGGTAACCCCATTTCACCAAAATATTCACGGCTAAAACTTACGCACAGGATGTGTGCATTTCTTTTTGACACGAGGTGAAAACTTTTTTAAATTGGGGATAAGTGCATGATTCTTGTTTAAAAGCCGGGTAATGGATGTGGATTACCCGTGAAATAGCTGTGAAATACTTTTCAAAGCAGAATTATTTTTTGGAGAATAGGAACCCCATTATATTCGCCGTCCTGCCAAAATGCAGGTAACCTTCCGGTAACAAAACCGTAACGATTTGATAAATTAACATTCACGCAGATTCAGTTTAACTCATGGACCTTACAAATCTCAATAAAGACCGTAAAGCACGCCGCAAGTCCTCCGTTGACGTTTCCACCATGGTATATGGAAAGGTTCCGCCCCAGGCCAAGGACCTGGAAGAAGCCGTTTTGGGGGCGGTGATGCTGGAGAAATCCGCTTTCGACACGGTAATCGAGATCCTGAAATCGGAATGTTTTTATGTGGAGGCGCACCAGCGCATTTTCAAAGCCATGCAGTCCCTGGCCGCGAAGAGTATGCCCATTGATATTCTCACCGTGGTGGAAGAATTGAGAAAGAAGGAAGAACTGGAGATGGTGGGCGGCCCTTATTTTGTTACCCGGCTCACCAATGCCGTGGTAAGCGCCGCGAATATTGAAACACACGCGAGGATCATTTTGCAGAAATTCATCCAGCGGGAACTGATCCGCGTTAGCGGGGAAATCATCGCCGATGCCTACGAAGATTCCACCGATGTATTCGATCTGCTGGACGATGCTGAAGGAAAACTGTTTCACATTACCAATAATCACCTCCGGAAAGAGTTCAACAAAATAGACTCAGTGCTTGTAAAAGCGGTGCAAAGGATCGAGGACCTGCGCAGCAGGCAGGAAGAGATCACCGGTGTACCGTCCGGGTTCCCAAGCCTGGATAAGCTGACCTATGGCTGGCAGAAATCGGACCTGATCATCCTCGCCGCCCGTCCCGCCGTGGGTAAAACCGCTTTCGCCCTTAACCTGGCACGTAACGCGGCGTTGCACCCCACCAGGCCAACCGCGGTGGCGTTGTTCAGTCTGGAGATGAGCGCCGCGCAGTTGGTATCAAGGATTCTCTCCGCGGAAAGTGAGATTCTGCTCGAAAAAATCTCCCGCGGTAAAATGGAGGACCATGAAATGAAACAGTTGTATGCGAAAGGCATTCAACGTCTAGCACAGGCCCCGATTTTTATCGATGATACCGCGTCGCTCAATATCTTCGAACTGCGCGCAAAATGCCGCCGCTTGAAGAACAAAGAGAACCTTGGCATGATCATCATCGACTACCTGCAGTTGATGAGCAGCAGCGGGGAAGGAAAAAATACCAACCGTGAACAGGAGATCAGCCAGATATCACGCTCGCTGAAGCAACTGGCCAAAGAACTGGATGTGCCCGTGCTGGCGCTGTCCCAGTTGAGCCGGGCCGTGGAATCCAGAAAAGACGGACAAAAAATACCACAGTTGAGTGACCTCCGGGAATCGGGCGCCATCGAACAGGATGCCGATATGGTCATGTTCATCTACCGCCCCGAATACTATGATATCACCGCGAATGAAATGGGAGAAGACAACCGGGGGGAAACGCACATCAAGATCGCGAAACACAGGAACGGTTCTCTTGATACGGTGAAATTACGGGCACACCTTAATATTCAGAAGTTCGTTGAAATGGAGCAGGACAGCTTCAATGATTTTACCACCAGCGGCTCCTGGAAACCAGTTAAGGACGGAGATGGCGCCGATGCGAAATTATTCATCCAGAAAGGCAGTAAGATGAACGACCTGGACCTGGATGAAGAAACACCGTTCTAACTTCCTGGTTATAAAGTGACGTGAAATGCTGTGCCAGCGCCTTCTTTGCTGGTGCAGCTGATGGTACCGTTGAGTTCTTCCACCAATCTTTTTACAATGGAAAGCCCCAGGCCGGTTGAGTGCTCCCCACCGGTTGGCGTAGAGGAAATGCGGCTGTATTTGGTGAACAGATAAGGCAGCTCTTCCTCCGGAATGCCCACACCTTCATCTTCAACGGTGATGCGCACACGATCATTTTCCGTTTTTTCCAGGTGTATCTTCACTGAAGTGTCAGGGTTACTGAATTTGATCGCGTTCGACAAAAGGTTCTCCATGATCCTGGTGACAAGATACGCGTCGGTAAGTAAGGAGAAATCATTGCCCGACCGGGTGAACACCAGTGAGATATTCTTTTTTTCCGCCCTGGCTTTGTATTCTTCCAGTACTTTCAGCAGCACCTGTTCCATATCGTTCTTTTCTAGGTGCAGGAGATGGCCGTTGGTTTCCGCTTTTTCCACGTCAAGGATGTTTCGGATCAGTTGTTCGCCTTTTGCGGCGGAGGTGAGGATGCGCTTTACCGCGGTGTGTTGCTCCTCCGTCAGATTTTCTGCGTTGATCTGAAGTAGTTGTCCCCACATCATCACGTTTACGAACGGACTGCTCAGGTCGTGCGAAACGATGCTGATGAGCGCGTTTTTTTCCTGGTTCAGGATGGCGAGTTTTTCGTTTTTTTCGAGGATAAGCGCATTGGTGCGGGCGAGGTGCTTGTTGGCCCTTCTTTTGGTGATGAAGGCAAAGCCGGCCACCACGGCAATGAGCAGGAAAGCGAAGGCCAGCAGCCAGATGTAACGTTGCCTTTGTTTATTAACGAAGAGGTCGGCGGTCAGTTTGCGGTTGTCGTTTTCTCTTTTCTGCGCATTGTATTTTTCCTGGAGATCGGCTATCCTGCGGTTGGTTTCACTGTTCACGAGGGCCGTATCAAGGCTGTACCATTTCTGGAGGTAGGTAAAAGCTTCGGGGTAACTGTGTTTCCTTTCGTAGTATTTGGCGAGGATGGCGTAGCTGTCGGCTTCTTTTGTCCTGGAATGGAGTGTGATCGCCATTTTCAGGGAGTTGTTCGCGTAATGAAGCGCGGAGTCGAACTGTTCCTTTTCGATGAATACATCCGCGATGTTCAGGTAGTCGATCCAGAGGCCGCTTTCGTCGTTTTCCAGGATATGCTGGGAGAGGTTCGTTCTGAAATAGTACAGGGCTGAGTCAAGGTTGCCTGATTTGAAATGAACGTTCCCAAGGTTGTTGTAAAGGGTCGACAATTCGATATAGCCATTCACCTGACGAGAAAGTTCCTGCGCGTAAGAAAGGTAGTGGAGGGCGCTGTCGTATCTGTTCACCTGGTTGTGTAGTGCGCCGATATTGCTGTAAGCGGTGATGAGACCACCAAGTTCTCCCCGCGCCCTTGAGATATCCAGGCTTTTCCGGTACATCTCCATGGCCTTTACGGGTTGCTTCAGTCTGGAGTAGAGAATGGCCAGGTCGCTGAGGGCGGCGCTTTCGTAATCGGTATTTTGGAGTTTCCGGGATTCTTCGAGTGTGCGCAGGTAGCTGTTGGCGGCTTCATCGTATTCTTCTGAATATTCCTGGTAGATGCCTTTGAGCCGCAGGGCCAGTACCTTTGCTGCCGGGAAGTTTATTTCGGCGCCTGTTTTTTCGATATAATCTGCGCAGGATAACAGTGAGTCCAGTTTGCTCTCATCAAAATCCAGTGCGCGGTCGTACAGCGCTTTGAGGTACCCCGTGTCTTTCTGCGCCAGACTCTTCTGTTGTGCGGCGATCAGTAAAAGGACGGCGATGAACCACCTGGAGGTAAGCATAGGCTGCAATCAATCTATTAGCTTGTTTCGGAGTGCGTATTTCACCAGTCCAACGGTGTTGTTTACCCCTAGTTTGGCGATGATGTTTTTCCGGTGTGTTTCAACAGTGCCTACACTCAGAAAGAGCTTGTCGGCGATTTCTGAATTGCTGTATTCTTTGCAAACGAGCTTCAGTACTTCTATTTCCCTTTTGGTGAGGATATCATCGATCTTCACATCGTTTACCGTGATGGTTTGGCGGAAGTCGTCGTTCCCGTCGGAAACGTCTATTTCCTTGCTGAAATAGCTGCCGCCATTGGCAACGGTTGCAATGGCCTCGCACAATTCAGCAATGGGGGCATTCTTTAAAATATAACCTCCTATTCCATGCCTGATCAGTTTGTGAACGTTACGGGTGCCACGCATCATGGTGAGGTAGAGAATGCGTATGTCGGGCTGCTTAACGCGGATCTGCTTTAATAAAGTTTCGGCTTCAATATCCGGGAGGTGTACATCAAGTAGCAGCAGGTGCGCGTTTTCATCCGGCAGGTGCTCCAGCAATTGGGTGCCATTGTGGAAGGTGCCGGAAACGGAGAAGTGCTCCTGTTTGTTCAGCAACAGGGCCAGTCCTTCCAGGTACATTTCGTGGTCTTCGGTAATCAGAATATTGATCTTCATTCTTTTATACAGATCCGGCTAAAATATTAGATCAAATATAGGAGAAAACTATTCACTATTGATAAAAATACTACCCAAACAGGGGATATTGTGCAGCGGTTGAATGCACCGCCGTCTTTTAAGTTCAACAAGCTGAGATCAATTCAGTAATGGCCAAAAATTGAGAAACCAGTCCGAAGACTGGTTTCCCGTTTTCTCATGTGTCGCGTATATGTGAGCTAGTTGATGTTCTCTATAATGCCGGCGATGCCTTGTCCTCCGCCAACGCAAGCGGAAACGATCCCATATTTTTTATTCAGTCGTTTCAGATCGTGCGTAAGTTGTACAGTCAGTTTGCAACCGGTGCATCCCAATGGGTGACCGAGCGCAATGGCGCCTCCATTGATGTTAACGATGGAGGGGTCGAGGTCAAGCGTTCGTATTACTGCCAGCGACTGCGAAGCGAAAGCCTCATTGAGTTCCACGAGATCGATCTGGCTTTGTTGCAGTCCTGCCTGCCTGAGCGCCTTAGGGATAGCTGCCACAGGGCCTATTCCCATGATCCTGGGATGAACCCCTGCAGAGGCGCAGGCGATAAGGCGGGCGATTGGTTTTAACCCCAGTTCATTCACCATTTTTTCTCCCATCACGATCACGAAAGCGGCTCCATCACTTGTTTGAGACGAGTTGCCCGCTGTTACCATTCCTCCCGCAGCGAATACCGGCTTCAATTTTCCCAGTGCCTCGAGCGTAGTATCAGGTCTGGGACCCTCGTCCGTGTCAACAACAAAAGAAGCTTTTTGTTTTTTACCCGAGGGGTCCAAATATACATGCTCCACGGTTATGGGTAGAATTCCCTCCTTAAAAATGCCTTTTTGGATTGCATTTATGGCTTTTTCGTGTGATTGCAACGCGAACTGGTCCTGGTCTTCCCTGCTTACATTGTATTCTTTTGCCACTGCTTCTGCTGTAAGCCCCATGCTCAGGTAATAATCCGGTTCTTCTGATGCGATGGAATAAGCCGGGGCTGTTTTCCATCCTGCGGTAGGCACCAGGCTCATGCTTTCCGTTCCGCCTGCCACAATACATTCCGCCTGTCCGCTCCTGATCTTGGCGGTGGCGATGGCGATGGTTTCCAGTCCGGAGGCGCAATACCTGTTCACCGTCATGCCCGGAACTTCGATACCCAAAGCCCTTGCTGCTATGATTCTTCCCACCTGTAAACCCTGTTCCGCTTCCGGCACCGCATTCCCCACGATCACATCGTCAACCCTGGCAGGGTCAAGCGCAGGAACGCTGGCCATCAATCCTTTGATCACTTCCACGGCAAGGTCATCAGGCCGTGTAAACCTGAATCCCCCGCGCTTCGATTTCCCGACCGCGGTTCTGAAACCAGCTATGATGTAGGCTTCCTGCATGGTGAAATTTTTATAAAAGTATTGGAGACTCGGATAAGGTCACTCCTATAAAACTAAACAAATTTCGGAAAAGTTGCATAAACAACTTAAAATTTTTTAGCGATAGTCTGGCTATCTTCGCAGCCATTATGTATTCACTGCTCAGAAACCTGCTTTTCCTCGTTGATCCTGAAACTGTTCACTATCTGGCGATGAACAGTTTACAAGGCGTTTGTGGGATAGCGCCCGCGAAGAACGCCATTGCCGCGTCGATGACACCGCCGGCATCGCTGGCCAAAAAAGTTTTCGGACTTACTTTCAGAAATCCGGTAGGACTGGCCGCCGGGTTCGATAAAAATGCCCGCTACCTCCGGGAACTGCGTGCATTGGGCTTCGGCTCCGTGGAAATAGGAACGGTTACACCGAAACCACAGGATGGCAATGAGAAGCCGCGCCTGTTCCGTTTACCGAAAGATGGCGCGCTCATCAACCGCATGGGTTTTAACAACGATGGGGTAAAAGTGGCCGCACGCCGGCTCGCCGAATGGAAGAACCAGGAACAAAAAGGATTGAAGCCAGGTGAACTGCCCATGATCATCGGGGGAAATATCGGTAAAAACAAGGTTACGCCCAATGAAGACGCCTGGAAAGATTATGAACGTTGCTTTACAGAACTCGCCGATGTGGTGGACTACTTTGTGGTGAATGTAAGTTCTCCCAATACACCCGGTTTGCGCGAATTACAGGAAAAGGACGCGCTCCGGAAAATACTCTCCCATCTTCAGACGATTAACGTACAATCGTCCACGCCAAGGCCGCTCCTGCTGAAAATAGCGCCGGACCTCACCCAGGGACAACTTGATGATATTATTTCACTCGCCACCGAAATCCGGTTGGATGGACTGGTAGCCACGAATACGACGATAAGCCGGGAAGGACTGAAGACGCCTGCTTCCGAAGTGGAAGCCATTGGCGCAGGAGGATTAAGTGGAAAACCCGTGCGGCAAAGGAGTACAGAAGTGGTGCAATACATCTGTTCAGAAACAGGCGGATCGATTCCGGTGATTGCCGCAGGCGGCATTTTTACGGGTGAGGATGCCCGGGAGAAACTGAATGCAGGGGCTGAACTGGTGCAGGTTTGGACGGGGTTCATTTATGAGGGGCCAGGGATTGCGGGGAAGATTTGTAAGGGACTTTGATTTTTTTTCACGCAAGGACGCAAGGAAGCGGAGACGCAAGGAGCGGTTTTGTGACCACCTACATCATAAGTGTTACTGCACCGTAGATGCCGGCGGTTTCGGTGCGGAGCCGGAAATTGCCCAGGGAGACGGGTTGAAAGCCTGCGTTGCTGGCTGATATTACTTCTTCTTCCGTGAAATCCCCTTCGGGGCCGATTAATAAATACTGGGAAACGGCCGGGGTTACCATCATTTTTAAGGGCGTTTTTTCACTGTCCATGCAGTGGGCTATGAACTTTTTTTCAGCGGGTATTTTAACGACTTCTTCTATGGATTGGGGAGTATATAACTCTGGAAGCCAGGCTTTCTGCGACTGGAGCATCGCGGCAATGAGAATGCCCTTCAGCCTTTCTTCCCTGAAATGTTGACGCTCCGTTCTTTTACACAACAAGGGTACAATACCGTTAATGCCGAGTTCAGTTGCCTTCTCCAGGAACCATTCGAACCGCGAAGCATTCTTTAAAAGAGAGATCCCGATCAGTTGTTTGTGGGCCGGGGCAGGGATATTTTCCACCGAAACAAGGGTGACGCCGCATTTCTTTTTGTGCGGATCCGTGATCTGAACGGTAGCAAGTAGTCCTTTCCCGTTGGTGAGCACCAGTTTTTCACCGGCTTCCATCCGCAGTACCTGTACACAATGCTTGCTGGTGTCTTCGTCCAATATCCAGTTTTTTTCGCCTGCATATTGTTCCTGGTAAAAATAAGGGAGCGCCATACCTGTTCGTTTGGGACCGGCAATTTATTACCCCATTCTTTACTTCCATTAATAAAAAATGAAATAGTGTTGCATATTTAAGTCAAATCCTTAGTTTTGTACCTTCAAATTTGAATCGTGGTTTCAAAAAACTGGTTGGTCCTGGTAATTTTAGTGGCAATGGGAAATCTGGCTTCCGCCCAGTGTATTCTTCGTTTGAAGGGTACGGTGCAGGATGCGGACACCCGTGAAAAACTAAGTTCCGCCACGGTTACCCTGCTGGAACTGAAGAAAACCGTGGAAACGGATGAACAAGGCAACTTTCTCCTGGAAGGACTTTGTCCGGGGAATTACAACCTTATTGTGTCCCATATTGGTTGTGATCCCGTTTCACTTCATATTCACCTCAATGACGATCTTACCAAGAACATCGCTTTGCCCCATCGCCACAATGAGCTGGCCGAAGTTACTGTAACAGGTGCCGGAAAACAGAAGACCACCGCGCAGGTGGGGGAATTGAAAGGGGCTGAACTGGAAGCTACACGAGGCCTTTCCCTGGGGGAGGCCGTAAAGCGCATAGCCGGGGTAAGCACTTTGCAAACGGGTAATAACATTTATAAGCCCGTCATCCATGGATTACACAGCAACCGCGTACTGGTGCTGAACAACGGGATCAGGATCGAAGGACAGCAATGGGGCAGTGAACACGCGCCTGAAGTGGACCCCTATCTCGCCAACCGGATTTCGGTTGTGAAAGGAGCGGGTTCCATGCGTTACGGCAGCGATGGACTTGGCGGGGTGATTTTAGTGGAACCGCGTTTACTACCTAATGTGCCGGGCATTTCCGGTGAACTCAATCTCGCGGCATTCAGCAACAACCGGCAAGGAGTGATTTCTGGTATTCTGGAGGGCAACAGCGCCAGGTTCCGGCCGTTCAGCTGGCGCTTACAAGGAACGCTGAAACGAGGGGGAGACGCCAGAACGCCAAATTACTGGCTCACCAATTCCGGTAACAAAGAAGTCAACTTTTCCGCTACCGCGGGATGGAACACACCCACCAAAGGCGCGGAACTTTTTTACAGTCAATTCAACAATACGATAGGTATTTTTAGCGGTGCGCACATGGGGAACCTCACCGACCTGGAGAACGCCATTGAACGGGGCGAACCGACGGAATTCTACCAGCAAAAAGACTTCTCCTACACCATCGACCGGCCCCGGCAGGAGATTCAACACCGGTTGCTGAAGGTGAAATCCTTCCTGCAAACCGGTGATATCGGCAGGCTGAACCTCACCCTCTCCGGGCAATACAACCACAGGGATGAATATGATCCCGCCCGCTCTTCCAACAGCGTGCGTCCCCTGATGCGGCTTGATTTGTATACACTCGGTTCCGAACTGGTGTGGGACCACTATCATTTACTCGGACTGCGTGGAACCATGGGGGTTACCGCGAACTATCAATACAATAGCTATGAACAGCGTTTTTTCATTCCAAACTATGAGGCGCTGAACCTCGGCGCTTTCTGGATTGAAAGATGGGATAAGAACAAATGGCTGCTGGAAGGTGGTGTGCGGGCCGATCACAGAAAGTTGTACAACATCAGCAACAACGATAACAGTGTGATCTTCGATGAGAAAAACTACACCAGCATATCCGGAAATTTCGGGGCCACCTACCGTCTTTCTACCGAAGCGCAGTTTACCATGGGTGTTTCTTCCGCCTGGCGACCGCCCGCCATCAATGAACTGTACAGCGACGGGCTGCACCATGGTGTGCTGCGCCTGGAAAAAGGCGATGCTTCACTTACCCCGGAACGCGCCAATACCATTCAGGGAAACTTCAACTTCAACAAAGGACATTGGTTACTAGACTGGACAGTTTATTATAAGGACATTAATGGCTTTATCTACCTGCGTCCAGGGTTTCCTTACCAGCTTACGGTTAGAGGAGCATTCCCCGTATTCGAATACGCGCAAACAGACGCAAGGCTGACCGGTACCGATCTCTCCATTACCTATGCTTACAACAAACATTTGTCCGTATTGGGGAAGGTAAGTCTGCTTCGTGCAAAAGACAAACTGGCCAACGACTGGCTCATCCAGATGCCCGCCGACCGCTTTGAAGGAGAGGTTACTTATACCTTCTCCGACGGCAAATTCTGGAAAGAAAGTTATGTGAAGTTACTGGCGCAGCAGGTGCTCCGGCAATCCCGTACGCCTGGTACCGGCAATATAGAAGTGAAGCAGCCCGACGGCTCCACCACCATGGCATCCGATTTCGCGCCACCCCCTTCAGGATATTTCCTGGCGGGCGCGGAAGCCGCGACCACCATCCGCTGGGGCAAACAACCCATTCAACTGATTCTTGGCGTGCAAAACGCTTTCAATACCAGGTACCGCGATTACCTCAACGCCTTCCGCTATTTTACGGATGAACGTGGGCGTGATGTTTCACTCCGTGTTAAAATTCCTTTCCATAAAAAATAACAAATACAGCAATATGAAAAGAAAAATCCTTTCGCTGAGCCTGCTGGCCTTTCTCGGAGCCGCTACTTTGAGCTCCTGCAAAAAAGACAAAACCGAACTGAACGAGGAAGAACTGATTACTTCCGTAACGCTCACGTTCACTGAAGTGGGTGGTTCATCAACACCCTTAACATTTTCCTTCAAAGATCCTGATGGTGAAGGCGGAAATGAACCCACGCAATTCGATGAGATCGTGCTGGCGCCGAATAAAGTGTATACCTGTGCGATATCTTTCCTGAACGAATCAGTATCACCCGCGGATAATATTACGGAGGAGATTGCAGAAGAAGGTCATGAGCACCAGATTTACTTTGTGCCCACCCCTGCCTCCCTCGCCACGATCAACCAACTGAGTACCGATGCCAACGGATTACCCCTGGGCCTCACTTCCCGGTGGACAACATCAGCTACCGCTGGTTCAGGTACGGTAAAAGTAGCGCTGAAGCATAAGCCTGATGGCATGAAACAGGCAGGTGACGGGATAGGCGTGGGAGAGACGGATGTGGAGTTGGATTTTGATTTTAGAGTGCAATAATTTTTTTCACGCGATTGCTTTGTGCTGTGCACTTCGCAACGCACTGCTTCATGCCTCGCAGGAGCAAGGACGCAAGGAGCGGCTGTACGGCAGCTTAGTGCAAATATTTTTCGGCAACAACGTTTACACAAAATTTAGCCCCAGCCAACCTGTTAAGGCTTTGCGTCCTTGCTCCTTTGCGTCTTCGCGTGAAAATTCTTTCCTGCTACACCTTCTCCGCCACTGTATTCCGTTCCCCGATCTGCTGCCGCCACATCGCGTAATACAACCCTTTCTCGCCCAGCAATTCGTGGTGCGTACCCATTTCCACGATCTTTCCTTTTTCCAGTACGAAAATCCGGTCTGCGTGCAAAATCGTTGAAAGGCGGTGCGCGATGAGTATCGTGATCTGTTCCCTTTTGGAAGAAACTTTCCGGATGGTTTTGGTGATCTCTTCTTCCGTAATGGAATCCAGTGCGGAAGTCGCTTCATCAAAGATGAGCAGGTGTGGTTTCCGGAGCAGCGCCCTCGCAATGGAGAGCCGTTGTTTTTCGCCGCCTGAAATTTTGATGCCGCCTTCACCGATCAATGTATCCAGGCCGTTTTCGGCCCGGGCCAGCAGGTTCTGGCAGGAGGCTTGCTGCAATACCTCCATCAGGTCTTCATCTGATGCGGTGGGGTTTACGAACAGGAGGTTCTCTTTGATGGTGCCGGCGAACAGTTGGGTGTCCTGGGACACGAAACCTATTTGTCCGCGGAGTTGGTTGAAACTGATGTCTGCGCCATTCGCGTTGTTGTAAAGAATCCTTCCTTCCTGCGGGCGGTACAGGCCCAATAATAACTTCACGAGCGTGGTTTTTCCCGAGCCTGAGGGGCCAACAAAGGCGATGGTTTCGCCGGTTTTTACCTGGAAACTGATGCCATCGATGGCTTTGTAGGGAGCGGTCCGGTGCTGGAAGCCTACGTTTTCATAAGCGAGGGTTTCCACGGCGCCCAAGGGAACGGGTTTGTCCGGTTCGTGTTCCGGCTCTTTCTGCATCAGGTTGGTGAAATTGTTGAGGGAGGCTTCCGCTTCGCGGTACGCCATGATGACGTTCCCGAGTTCCTGCAAAGGACCGAAGATAAAGAAGGAATAGATCTGCATGGCCACGAAATCGCCCACGGTAAGACTTCCGCCGAAGATGAAATAAAGCAGCAGGAACAGGATGACCGTACGCAACAGGTTCACGAAAGTGCCCTGGATGAAACTGATGCTGCGTACCTTTTTCACTTTGGTGAGTTCAAGGCCAAGTATCTTATACGTATTCTTATTGATGCGGCTCACTTCCTGTTCCGCCAGCCCCAGGCTCTTCACGATCTCGATGTTCCTCAAACTTTCCGTGGTACTTCCCGCCAGGGTGGTGGTTTCTTTCACGATGTTCTTCTGGATCACCTTGATTTTCCGGCTCAGCAGACTTGTGAGTACGGCGAGTATGATAATGCCCCCGAAATAAGTTGGGGCCAGCAGCCAGTGTTTGCTGGTGGCGTACCAGATCACGAAAATGATGCCGGTGATGGTGGGGAAAAGAATGTTGATGAAGTACATGATGAAGCGCTCGGTATCCGACCGTACTTTTTCCAGAATAGAAAGTGTTTCCCCGCTGCGCTGGTCCTCGAATTCCTGGAATGGGAGTCCCATGGAGTGGCGGAGGCCGTCGGTGAATATTTTCGCCCCGAATTTCTGTACCACCACATTCATGAAGTAATCCTGGAAGGCTTTCGCGATGCGGCTCACCATAGCGGCGCCCACACCTATTCCGAGCCAGTAAAGGACGCCGTTGATGTATTGTTGTTTGCTGAGCTCGTTGGCTTTGGACGCGAAAAGGTCGATGATCTTTCCGAAGATCATGGGTTCAAAAAGGGAAAACACCATATTGATGGCGGAAAGCAGGAGCGCCAGGGCGACCAACCATTTATGGGGTTTGAGGTATTGAAGTAGTGTACGCATATTTTGATGTCTTATATTTGGAAGAAGGATAATAGATCAAGTATGGAACCAATGTAAGTATTATGCCATACTGGCGCTCCAGCATGGATTCTGTAAGAAACATGATTATAATAAGTAACGAAATACATTTAAGGACAACGGTGCCTGAAGAGAATGCCATTTTTACCATACTGGCGCAAAGAAGCAGGAGCACTGCCAGACCAACCAAACCTGAATCCACCAGCGTTTGCAGGTATTGGTTGTGGTAATTGAACGAAAGGTATCCAACATTATCCGTTCCTTTTTCACCGCTGTACATATTCATCTCCAGGTATTTCTTTTGTAGCAGTGGTTGGGAATTGGAAGGGCCCACCCCAAAGAGCAGGGTGTTTTCATGCTCAGCAATATCAAATCCGAATCTCCATAACAATAACCTGAATTCCAGCCCGGAAAAATAGGTATTGGGATCAAACTTTTCCTGTGTGATTTTTTTGTAGTCGGTCTGGATTATTTCTTTGAATCGTTTATTGATAGGCGGTGTAAGAATGATGGAACTGATGAAGGTTAAGGAGAAAATAATGAGACTAACGGTGAGGATGAGCGGAGAACGTTTTTTTTCTGCTGCAATACGATAGAAAGCGATAATAAGGGTTACGAAAGTGATGGAGATGATCAGTTTTGAAGATAATAAAAGGAGAAAGCAAAACAGGAGCATCAACCAGGCGCTTCTCCATCGTATGAATTGTTGCGATGGCCATAAGTTTTTTCCTTCAAAGAGAATAAAGCAGAAACTGATGTAGGTGAACCCGGAAATGTAGATAGCGTTTTGATGAACGGGCAATAGCAGTTCATGGTAGAAAAATATGCCAGGATCTCTTTCCATCAAGAACTTGTAACCTGCAATAGCCAGCATGAAAAGCAGGAACAGGGTCATCAGTATAGAATAAATCGTCATGATTATCTTTCTTTCTTTTGCTGATGGGAAACTTCCGGAAAGAAAGAGGATCGGTAAAACGATAAGCCCTGCTTTGGATTCAAGCCCCTTCCAGGCGCGTGAAGAATTTTCTCCTAAAAAAAAGCCATACACCTGAACCGCAAAAAAAGCAAGGAAAAACCAGAATATTTTACTGGCGTAAAGGGTGCTTATTTTCTCCCTGAAGTTTCTTTCGTATAGCCAGCACAGTGCCAGTAGGATAATACAGAAGCTATTGAGATTGAGCTTGGAAATAAGAATGGTAAGAAAAAGTGCAGAAATTATTGTAATCCTTAACGTGCTAAATTTCTGAACATGTACCATACTTAAGTATTTTTATTAGACCTGTGGATTTATAAATATAATATTATTGGGCTATTTTTGGCCGCTTTCTGATCCGGCAAAGGTATAGTTTGCGGCGGTGATAAATGACAAAGGCGTCGCTGGTAAGTTTTCGCTATTTTGAAGTAAAGCTATGTTGTCCCTTATTTACAAATTAAAGTTGGAATATGGATATTTCGGAGTTTAAAAGGTTGAATGAAAAGGAGGGTTATGCAAGGCATCCTTGGGAGCTGGCCAGGGTTAATGTAGTGTGGAACCTCATCAGGGCGAATATAAAAGAGCCGCAGGCTACACTTGTGGATATAGGCAGCGGGGATGCTTTTGTCATAAACTGGCTTGCCGGAAAAGGGCTGGCAAAGAGATATCACGCCATTGATAATGCTTTTACGGAGGAAATTGTTATGCGCCTGGCAGAGAATAACCCCGACTCTAAAATAAATTTCCACTCCTCCATTGATGCTTTTATTGCAAGAGAAGGAGGTGCAGGAGAGGGATTATATCTTTGTATGGATGTACTGGAGCACTTAAAAGATGAAAATGAAATATTGAAATATTTTCCACCAGACAATGAAAATAAAGGACAGAAGAGATATTTTGTTTTTACGGTACCGGCATTTCAGCAAGTGTTTACCAATCACGATGTATTGCTGGGGCACTACCGCCGGTACAATAGGAAGGGGTTTAAAAAATTGTTGACCAACGCTGGATTCGAGGTTGTTGACTCCGGGTATTTCTTTTTAACCCTTTTAGTTCTGCGGACAATAGAAAAAGTAATGTTGAGGAAGAAGGATTATTCAATAGACAATTGGAATGGGGGCGCATTGAAGACGAAATTAATTTCAGCGGTACTTCGCGCTGATTTTTGGGTTGGACGATTGCTGGGTAAAGTTGGTATTAGAATTCCGGGGCTTTCATGCTATTGTATATGCAGAAATTAGGAATTGTTATTCCTTGTTATAACGAGGAACTAAGGCTGGACCATGCGGAAGTTGGCGAATTGATCACACGTTTACCTGAAGTATGCCTATGTTTTGTGGATGACGGAAGTACGGATGGCACCCGTGAGGTGTTGAATAAACTGGCGGCCAGGTTTGGTAGAAATGTAAAGGTGCTTTTGCTTAAAAAAAATGGCGGTAAAGCCAATGCTGTGCGGGAGGGCATATTATCATTGCTCCAATTGGAAGAGATAGATTTTGTAGGCTATCTTGATGCCGATTTTTCAACGCCTTCCTACGAATACATAAGGCTTTATGAGGAACTGTTGGAAAGGAAGCGTCCATTTGCCTTTGCCGCAAGAATTAAAAAACTGGACAGCAAAATAGATAGAAAACCCTGGAGACATATTGTGGGCAGGGTTATTTCAACCATCCTCGGTTTCAGGTTTGGTCTCAGGATTTACGATACACAGTGCGGCGCTAAAATATTCAATAGGAAAACGGCAGAAATAGGGTTCCATAACAAATTCACCTGCAGCTGGCTTTTTGATGTGGAGATTTTTCTTCGTCTGAAAGCGGCCGACATGCTGTATGATGGAATAGAAGCGCCAATCAGGCAATGGAAGGATGTGAAAGGTTCGAAACTAAGGATTACTGATTTCCCCAAAGTTATAAGGGAACTTATTATGCTTTCCATTAAGTATTGAAG